>JAWAFD010000002.1:0-247129 GCA_038890745.1 Candidatus Anstonellales archaeon | reverse complement strand
GAGGTAAGGAGGATAGTGATTGGATTGCCTGCTGTATTAGGTCTCAATGAGGATTCTGTAAATTCGAAGCTTAGGAATTTGGAGAATTATGGGTTTAGTAGAGAGGAGGTAAGGAGGATAGTGATTGGTAGTTCTGCTGCTTTGAGTAATTCTGAGGAGTCTGTAAATTCGAAGCTTAGGAATTTGGAGAATTATGGGTTTAGTAGAGAGGAGGTAAGGAGGATAGTGATTGGATTGCCTACTACTTTAGGTTATGCGGAGGATTCTGTAAATTCGAAGCTTAGGAATTTGGAGAATTATGGGTTTAGTAGAGAGGAGGTAAGGAGGATAGTGATTGGTAGTTCTGCTGCTTTGGGTAATTCTGAGGAGTCTGTAAATTCGAAGCTTAGGAATTTGGAGAAAGAAAGGACCTTCCATAATGGGTTTGTTCTTAAATTTACTAGAGAAGAAGTAAAAAAACTTGTTCTTTCTTTCCCTCCAATTCTTGGTTATAGCGAGTATAATATGGGGTGGAAAATAAGGGCGCTTGCGTGTGTAAGCGAAGGAAATAAGGAAGAGATGCTTGAAATGGGAAAACAATGGATGCAATCTGCTAGAAAAACCGTTAGGAGGGCAAACTACCTAAATAAAAATAATATTGAATGGAGGCATAATAATAAGGTTTTTATGATTGCAAAACGCTTCGAGAGAACTTATGGAGTTAGGTTATAGTTTTAGTACGTTGGCCAGCGTTTTATTCATGCGGATAGATCAGAATCGTGTTGCACTGAGGGTCTTCTGAAAACATCATAGAGAGAAAAAGCTTGTAGTAGCCTAAGAAAGGAACCTGAAAAAGGTCCTTTCCTTTTACACGGTCTGCCGGGACAGGCGTGTTTCCCATCTCATAATAATATGAATAGTACTGAATGTCCAGCAGGTTGTTATTGTCTCCTTTTGTAAGGTAGTAGGTTTTTCCATCTACATTCAACTTAAAGTATGCGCGGTGGATTATATCTCCATACAAGGCAAAAACATCGTTTGGGTTTGGTTGGTAGACGATTATATCATGAGAGAGTTTTATGGGATAGGTTTTGTTTTTGTATGAAACATTCATTATGCAAGGCTCTTCCTTATAAACATCAGCCCCTATTCTCCTCTGGCATCTTCCGTACTGAAATACAAAATTTCCTCTGCTCTCGCTGAACTCCTCGGGTTTAGTTGCAAACTCATAACAGAACGGATCATCCGGAGCAGCCTGGCAGAAAGAGAAAACAGAACCTTTCACCGAGAGGATTTTATCCCCATGCACCGCCTCTGAATGGCCTAAAAGAGCAGAGTAGTCTGCTTGCGTGATGTTGAGCTCGTATGCAGAATAGTCTGAAACTCCTTGAACAATTATCAGGTCGCCTCTCTGGATCGCGGGTAGCATGGAGCAGGAGACAACAGCGCTTATCGGAGAGGAGGTGTTGAGAAGAAAAGAAGCACCATACCATACAACAAGGGCGAAAATTATGGCAACTATCGTATCTATGATCTCATGCCTGATCCCATGCTTCTTCACCCCGAAATAAACCTCAGATGCAAGCATGAGGATGAATGAAAGGAGGGTAAGAATTGCAAAAAATATGTGCTTTGTTACCAGGTAGAGAACCAAAAGAATAACAAGGAGCGAGAATTGAACATTGCTCTTCGCAAACTTCTGGAAGGTATCTTCCCAGTTCATAATTTCTTTACCCTTTCTTTTATGCTCTCAAACTCCTTCCGAAGTTCGTCTATTGCATTCAGAAGAACCTTTTTTGCATCATTTCCTTTTTTTACCCTGAGGAGCATCTTCGGCTTGCTTATGAGAGGGTGTTCTGTTTTCTGCGCTGCAAACTCTGTTTCCTTATATTCATTTAGCCTTTTTGTAAGAAGCTCAAGAATGGCTGAGTCGCTTTCCTTTATCTCAAACTCAAGCTCTTCTTTTGAATGTTTTATAATTTCCACTTGCATGCCATCACCGTTGCTTTTTATTTTTAAAGGATAAGTTTAATAAACTTGATATTTATAAATTTATGCTATGCTCGTAATAGCCACTGATGTAGACAATGATTTATGGGAAAAGGCAAAGGTGAAGGGGCCAGTTTTTGGAAGGGAGGAGAATCTAAAGGCAGCAACGAGAATGGCACTTGCAGACCCTGAGGACCCAGACGCAAACGTGATGTTCAAAGCCATAAACATCTACGATGAAATAAAAAAGAGGGAAAAGGATGTTGAGATAGTAACCCTCACCGGGGATAAGAGTTTGGGGATAAGGGCGAGCAGAGAAATAGCAAAACAACTGGACAAGGTTCTGAAAACCCACCCATCTGAAAGCTGTGTTGTTGTTTCTGATGGCGCGGGAGATGAAACAATAATGCATGTCATAAAAAGTAGAATGAAAGTGGAGGGAAACGTTGTTGTTTTCGTTAAGCAGGCTAAGGAGCTTGAAAAAACCTATTTTGTAATTCTCGAAAAGCTCAAAGACCCTTACTACGCGAAAATAATTTTTGGGATACCGGCGCTGATAATCCTCCTCATCTCTATAATGTTTTTGTTTAATATCCCATGGCAGTATTTGGGAATAGTTATCGGAACATATTTGGTGCTGAAGGGGTTTGGCGTTGATGAAAGAATAGCAGAGGTTTTTGGTGGTTTGCAGGTTTCAAAGGACCGGGCAATAAACCTTATATTCATCACAGGGATCTCCGCCCTATTTCTCATATCGCTATGGATGGCGTACCAAGCATATATCTACGGGGTAGCGTATGGGCTTATAGGAATAAGCCTATATGCATACACGTTGGATGCATTTGTTCTCATGTTTTCATGGGTACTCATCATTCTTTTTGTGATAAAAATGTTTGACGCATTCATAAAGAGATTTAAATTCGAGGTACTAAACAACGCACTCTACATATCTGTTGTTCTCCTCAGCACAATGATAATAAGGGTCGGTGCAAAGTGGATTACTAACATAAGCCCGCCCTATGTATCATTCGCTGATTTTCTCCTTACGATAGTTATTGCTGGCGTGGCCGGGTATGCAAGCTCCCATGTAATAGGGATGCTAAAAACAGAAGTGATTTCCAGCTCAAAACTAGAAGATAAGGAAGTTTATGATGAGGAGGGGAGTTATATAGGAAAAGCAATAAGGCTTGATGAAAAACATAACGAGCTGCTTGTGCTCAGTCCAGTAAATAAAAAGCAATCCATACCTGCTGAAGAAATAGTTGAGATAACAGAAAAAATAGTTGTAAAATCCTAGGATTTGAAACCCCTTTTCATTCTTTTTAAGAGCTGATCTTTCTTCTCGCACTGCTTAAGAGCGTATTTTATAACATCAACAATGTTTTTTGCGCCAACAATCTTTATCTTCTTCATTTTCTCTTTTGGAAGATACACCTCATTCAAATTCTTTTCTGGGATTATTATTGCCTTCATCCCAGCATCTATCGCTGCCTCCACCTTTGCAGAAACCCCGCCAACCGGAAGGACCTCACCACGCACATCCAAACTCCCGGTCATCCCTATGCTCTGGTCAATGGGTATTCCCTCTAATGCAGAAATCACCGCAACAGCAACGCTCACGCTCGCGGAATCACCCTCAACACCCTCGTATGTCTGCAAAAACTGTATGTGAATGTCTTCGGTTGCTATGTTTTTTCCGGCGTATTTTT
The DNA here is from genome assembly GCA_038890745.1 of Candidatus Anstonellales archaeon. GTDB lineage: Archaea > Micrarchaeota > Micrarchaeia > Anstonellales > J096 > JAWAFD01. Next base: position 243,452 of record JAWAFD010000002.1, on the reverse strand, counting down.
TGAGAATTGCTGAAACATTCGCAACAGCTTCTTTCGCAATCTTACCGAGCTTTCCGGTTGCTATCACCTTCCCCTCCTCCTTTGAGGAGGCTGGGGTAACCTCTGCAACTATCGGGAGAAGGATTCCCTTCCAGCTCTGGCCTATGACGGCAAGCCCGTTTACCCTTCCTGTTGCATATCCTTTGTTTAGGAAAACTTGGTATTCTTTTTTCTGTTCAACAATCTTCTCAGCAATCTGGAATTCTACTGGAGAGAAAACTTTCTTAGCCGCAATCACATGCTCGGGTAAGACGTACTTTGAGTTTTTTTCTATTGCAATGTCGCCGGCAGCCCTCACCAGCCCGCCGAGCTCCCTGAGGTTCATCGTGAGCTTCCCCTTCCTACCTGCCATCTTCCTCGCTTCAACTATTATCTCGTCAACAGCCTCTTTTGTGAAGTGAGGGATCCTTCCATCCCTCACTACCTCCTGCGCCACAAACCTAACGAGCTTTTCCCTGTTCTGTTCATTATCATCCATATCTGTTTCCATGTATATCTCGTACCCGGCTCCACGTATTCTGCTCCTCAGCGCCGGATGGATGTGCTGCAAATCCTGAAAATTGCCTGCTGCGATAAGTACAAAATCCGTAGGCGCAGGTAGCGTTTTGACAAGAGCTCCTGAACTCATCTCGCTCTGCCCTGTGATGGAATACTTTTTCTCCTGCATGGCAGTAAGAATCTCCTGTTGCCAATTCAACTTTAAGCTTGCGATCTCGTCTATAAAAAGCACTCCCTTGTTTGCTTTGTGGATAGCACCCGCCTCTACCCTAAGATGGGGAGGGGTTCCGAGCCCACCACTCTGGAGCGGGTCGTGCTTAATATCCCCAAGAAGCGCACCTGCTTTTGTGCCGGTTCCATCCACAAAAGGCGCTTTTATGTTTCCGCTGTTATCAACGATAAGCTTTGGCCCCATATCTCTTTTGAAAGGAAACCTCCCTATGTTTGCGAACATTGAAGAGAATATGTAAAGAAAGCCGAAACCCAGAAGAAGGGCCAGCGCAAACCATTTCACATTCTCTTCCAAGGGATAGACAAGAAGCCCTATTCCTATGAGCGCAAGAAGAAGTAAGATGTATGGCGTAATGTTTGTTCTTTCCTCCTCTTTTTCCTTTATGGAAACAATCCTTCTTCCTAAACCTATTTTGAGAATGTTTGCCAGTGAAGCATAGTCTTTTTTATCGCTGAGCAATCCGATGGTTGCAAGCTCCTGTGGAGAATAGTACCGCATGAACTGTGGGTTTTTCTGAAGCCATTCCTTCGTCGGGTAGGTTGGGACCGTCCTTATTATCGGCTCGTTTTCGTTAAGCTCGTTTGGATAGACGAGAACATCCTCCAAATCCTTTACAGGAAGAAGCTCAGCCATTCCCTGCGCAAGCATGCTTTTTCCGGTTCCCGGCGGGCCTATGAGAAGGATGTGCCTCCTCTGCCTTGCTGCTTTTTTTATTATTTCAACGGATTTATCCTGACCAATAACCTGATCGATTATGCGCTTTGGGACTTCTATCTCCTCTGTTGTTTTGTATTTCAATTTACCCAGACCTCCTTGAAGAGTATCAGCGGACCCTGATAGTTCGAGTAGGAATAATATTTATTTCCAACCTCAATGTTTTTAAGGAATTCGAAGGTATTTCCTGCAAATGAGATGTTTTTTACCCCTTTTTCTATACTTTCTCCATTCATAAGATATCCCTCGCTTACCTTTATCCCAAACTCACCCGTGAGGGTGTTTGCGGTGTGAAACCCATGCGCATGCTTTATGTATAGATATTTTTCATCAAATCCCTCTCCCTTTTCAATAAATACATTGCTAACACCTATTGTTGGCGGAGAGGAGTAGTCCATTCTCATGCAGTTCCCACACTTTCCCTTCTCGCTGTTTTCTAGATTGTACAGATAATCGATAATTTTTCCGTTTTCAACAATCGCTTTTCTTTTCGCAACTACGCCCTCATCATCAAAAGGCTCTTTTCCCGTAAGCTCAAGTTCGGGCGCAACAAAGATGCTTAGTTTTTCAGTGAAGATTTTCTTTCCTATTTTTCCTTTTAGGATGCTTACCCCTTTCCTTATGTTTTCGTAGGAAAAGGAAGGAATAAGAATGGAAAGAAAGCTTAGAAAAGCATTAGGAGAAAAAACGATGTTGTATCTTCCTCTAACCCGCTCAGCCCTGCTCATCATCTTTGCATTTTCATCTAGCAGCTCGGCCTCCTTCTCCCACCCTTCAGGTTTCAGGGAATCGAAAACCATAGTTGCCATTCCTGCTCCATGGATCACGTTCGCATACATGGAGAATGTTCTTTTTTTGAATTCTCCATGAAAAGCGTTTGTGTTTTCTATTGTTTTTTGGGTTGTGTTTGCAACAATGTTTGCTGCATGCACATTTGCGATTGATTTTAGTTTGTCGTATATTTCAAAAAGCTCCTCTGTTCCAAAATCCTCGATCCTCCTCTCGCCCGCTTCATTTTTTACATCTCCGCCCGGAGCAAAGGAAAAATTTTTTATCTCGCGCGATAGTTTTGCGTTCTTTTTTGCTTGGATTATTCCCTGTAGAATTTTTTCCTTCTCGGCGAACGCAAACCCTACACGGTCATTTTCACATATTCTTATCCCAACACCCTCAGTTGTATTCTCCTCTTTCTTTATTTTCTTTTCAACAATTTCTAAGCTAACATTTTTCGAGATTTCGTAATATGTCTCTCCGTCTTTTACGCCGAGGGAATGGAGTGTTTTGATGTAATCAAAATTCATGAAAAGATGTTGGGAGCAAATCTTTAAAAACCAAAAAGAGAAAGAGAACCATGCGCCTGTTCATAGGCATAGACCTGCCTGCGGAGATAAAAGAAAAAATTTTTGCGATTGAGAAGGAACTTCCAGCTGAAAGTATAAAACCGGTTGCAAAAGAGAACCTGCACATCACAATAAAATTTATTGGCGAGAGAGAAGATGAAAGCGGGATAGTTTCTGCGCTTGAAAAGGTTGAAAACGAACCGATTGAAATAAAAGTGAGTGGTGTGGGTGCGTTTCCGAGTAGAGAGTATATAAACGTTGTGTGGGTTGGCGCAGAAGGGAACCTTGAACCGCTAGTGAGAAAAATAGAGAATGCATTAAAGATGAGAAATGAAAGGTTTGAAGGTCATATAACCATTGCAAGGGTAAAGAGAAAAATAGATGCAAAAAAATTTTTTGAAAGGTATGAAAAGGAAAATTTTGGAGAATTTACCGCAAAGAGTTTTGTGCTCTACAAAAGCACCCTTACCCCGCAAGGGCCGATATACGAAAAATTAAAGGAATTTAAGTTGGGTGAGTAGATGGAGATAAAAAAAGAGATAGCGAAAGAGATTGCAAAGTTTTACAAAATAGATGAAGAAAGCGCAGAAAAAACTGTTGTAGAATCAAAAAAAGGGATGGGTGATTACTCATCAACAATCGCTTTCATGCTTGCGAAAAAATTGGGAAAGGATCCTAAAGAAATCGCTGGGGAATTCAAAACAAAAAACAAACTTTTTGCTCGGGTTGAGGTGGTGAATGGGTACATTAATTTTTATGTATCGGACGAATATTACGAAAATGTTGTAAAAGAAAGGGTAAAGAAAAGAAAAAAAATAGGAAAAAAAGTGATTGTTGAATTTCCATCCGTCAATCCGAACAAGCCATGGCACGTTGGCCATCTGAGAAATGCTTTATTGGGAAACTCTATTGCGAACATATACGAGTATTTAGGGTATGATGTTGAAAGGATGGATTATATAGATGATTTGGGATTGCAGTTTGCGCAGAGCCTGTACAGCTATCTTGAGATAAACAAAAAAGTTGAGGGAAAGATAGACCATTGGTTGGGAAAGGAGTATGTGAACATTGCTAAAAGCATGGAAGAAAATAAAGAGGTTGAAAATAAAGTGAGGGAAACATTGGTAAAAATGGAAATGGGAGAGATAGAAGAGGCAAGATGGCTGGCTGAGGAATGCGTAAGGGCGCAGTATGAAACCGCATTCAAATTTGGGATATTCCATAACGTGCTCGTTTTTGAAAGCAACATAATGCGCAACATTTTTGAGAATGGAATGGAGATGCTTAAGAAAAGCAACGCTCTTGAGTATTGTAGGGAAGGAAAGAATGCAGGCTGCTATATCTTCAAGAGCAGTCAAGGAGAAAAAATTCTGATAAGAAGCGATGGAACAGCAACCTACACAGGAAAGGATGTAATATTCGCGTTATGGAAGTTTGGAAAGATAAAAGGAATAAAGTTTGAGAAATTCATAAAACAGCCAAATGGGAAAACCGCTTACAAAAGCAGTGAAAAAGGAAAGGAAATGGGGTTTGGGAATGCCGATACTGTCATAAACGTTATTGGAATAGAGCAAAAATTCCCGCAGCAGGTTATAAAGGAAATTCTTGCAAAATTTGGAATAAGCCACTACCATCATCTTGCGTATGCACATGTTAGACTGGAAAGCGAGAGATTCTCGGGAAGAAAGGGGATATGGGTGGGGTATACCGCAGATGAGCTTTTTGAGGAAGGGATGAAAAGGGTGAAAGAAAAAACAAAAGATGAAAAAACTGCAAAGGCGATTGTGAATGCTGCAATAAAATTTGCATTTCTAAGAATCCACTCTGAAAAAGAGGTTTTATTCGATTGGGAGCGGGCATTGAGCACAGAGGGAGATTCTGGCCCATATCTTTTGTATTCCTATGTGCGTGCCATAAACATCTTGAACAAGATCGGAAAAATGCCGAAAGATGATGCGTATAGGTACAATGAAGATGAAAGGTTTTTGATAAAAGAGCTTGGAAGGTTTGATGAGGTTGTTGAGAATGGAGCAAGGAACATGGACCCTCATGTTATTGCCGACTACCTTCTAGAATTGGCAAAGCTATTCCATTCATTCTACTCAAAATACCGGGTTTTGCAGGCAGAGGAAGGAAAGCTCAAAAGAATCCTTCTTGTCAAAAAATTTTCTGAAATTTTGAAAGACGGTCTGGGCTTGCTCGGAATAGAAGTTGTGGAAAAGATGTGATGGTTCTATTTAAGCGCTTCTTTGAGTGCGTTAAAAGGAAGGAGAGCAAGCGCTTCCTTTGATGGTGTAAGCTCAAACGTAATCAGTTTAAGCATATCCTCTTTCTGCATTTTTTTAATCTCCTCAACCTTTTTTCCTTCTACATACTCCATGAGAATCTCTGCGGTTGCTTTTGAGAGCATGGACTCTGCGCCATAGAATTTTGCCTCTTTTATTCTCTCTCCTTCGATTTTCAAAAAAACCTTAACCGCCTCTCCGCATTCTAAAGCCATCCCCTCTTTTGTAGCATTATCCATCTTTCCATAGTGCTTTGGGCTCTCGGCTGTTTTCAAAAGTTCATCAAACGTGCCCATGTTTTCACCGTTTTAATTTTTCAAGCATCTCAACAAAATAATCTATTTCCTCTTCAGTATTATAAATATAAAAACTTGCCCTTGCAGTTGATTTAAGCCCAAGCCTTCTGTGGAGGGGATGGGCGCAGTGAAGGCCTGAACGAACGGCTATGTTTTTTTCATCTAAATACATCGCAACATCATTTGCAGAGAAATTCTGTACATTAAACGGAATTACACCTGCTCTGATCTCAACATCCCTTGGTCCGTAGAACTCAACATAAGAAATGGAAGAAAGTTTTTTTATGGCATGAGCGGTGAGTCCTTTCTCATGCTCGCGCACATTTTTCATTCCTAAATTCTGCAAATACTTAACCGCTTCTGCCAAACCTATGGCCTCGGCTATCTGCGGGGTACCGGCCTCGAATTTTTGTGGAGGGTCTGCAAAAACACTTTCATACAGATTAACATCCTTTATCATATCCCCTCCGTATAAAAATGGGGGGATGGTCTCGGCGATCTCCTCTTTAATATAAAGCCCTCCTATTCCGCTTGGACCGAGCATCTTATGGCCTGTAAACGCAAAAAAATCGCAACCAATTTTCTTAACATCGATAGGCATATGGGGGGAACTCTGGCTTCCATCAACCAAGAACAATGCTCCGTTATCATGTGCAATCTTAGCGATATGGTCAACAGGAAGAATGGTTCCGAGAACATTTGAAACATGCGTAATAGAAACGATCCTTGTTTTTCTGTTTATTTTTTCATATTCCTTTTCTGGTATCACACCTTCCCCATCTATATCGAGGTAGACAAGTTTTGCACCTGTTTTCCTGCAAACAAACTGCCATGGGACTATGTTGGCATGGTGTTCAAGAATGCTCACAACTATTTCATCACCGGATTTTAAACTGTTAAGAGCCCAAGAGTAGGCAACGAGGTTTATGGCTTCTGTAGAGTTTTTTGTAAAAACAAGCTCATGCGGTTTTGCACCTATAAAACCTGAGATTATCTCACGGCTCTTCTCATACATGGAGGTTGCCTCTTCGCTGAGTGTATGCAGCCCCCTATGAACATTCGAGTAATGCTCATAATAAAAATTTCTCATCGCTTCCACAACCTGCTTAGGTTTTTGGGAAGAAGCGGCGTTATCAAAGTAAACTATTTTTCTTTTTAAGAATGGAAAATCTTTTCTTATTTTATTTACATTCATTCCAGCCATGTATATCCCTCCTCCTTAATCCTTTTAATTATTTCACTTCCGCCGGAGTGTGCAAACCTCCCATCCACCATTACAAAAACCCTTTGCGCTTTTATCATCTCAGCAGTCTCCGGGTGGTGGGTTATAAAAAGGAATGATGTTTTTCTCAATTTTTCCATCGCTTCAAAAACTTTTTTTACTCCCTCCACATCCAAACCAGAATCTATCTCATCCAGGATTGCAAACCTCGGTTTCAAGAGAAGGAGCTGAAAAAGCTCGCTCCTCTTTTTTTCTCCTCCTGAAAATTTATAATTTAGACTTCTTTCAAGCAGGTCCTCCACACCCAAAGCCTTCGCTTCCTCTTCATATTTTTCTGAAAGCATACCTGCAAGCTTTTTCATAGAAACCCCTTCAATCTCCGGCGGGTTTTGGAATGCGAGGAAAATACCGAGCTTAGCCCTCTCTTCCGGCTTTAAACTTGAAATCTCTTCTCCATCCAAAAAAATCTTTCCCTTTGTTTTGTATTTCGGATGGCCTGCGATCGCAAACGCAAGGGAACTCTTCCCAGAGCCGTTCGGACCCATAAGAATGTTGATGCCCTCAAACCCTGCGGTCACATTTCGCACAACCTCTTTTCCATCAACAAAAACGCTCAACCCCTCAAGTTTTAGCATCATAACCGCCTCACTATGATCGAACAGGATGCACGCCTGACACCCGCCATCTTTTTAATCCGCTCAAAAATCCTTTGGATTAAACCTTCTGGGCATTCTATCTCAACAACCAGGTTTGAAGAGCCTGAAGAAAGGAATATGGCAGAAACGAAAGGAAGCCTCTTAATAAAAGCGGTTGCTTTTTCTACATCCCTTACATCCAAAAAAACGATCCCCCTCGCAAGCCCAATAATCCTCTCATTTATTTCAGCAGTAAACCTTCTTATTACCCCTTTCCTCTTCAGGTTCTCTATGCGCTTCTTTACAGCAGTTTCGCTCATCCCAACCGCATGCGCCATGCTCTTTAGAGGTGTCTTTGAATCCTCCCTAAGCATTCTAACTATTATCGTGTCTTTTCTGTCCAGAAGCATGGTTTATTTTTTTAACTTAAAGGTTTAAAAAACTAACTATGAACAAAACAACGCATGGATGTTTTTGAGAGGATAAAAGGGGTTGCGAGAAGAATCTCCGAGGAGCATGGCGAGCCAAGGTGGATGGTAAGGAAGAGAATGGAGGGGGTCGAGGCGCTGAGAAAAGTAAAAGAAATAGAGCTTCCGATAAGCTGGAGGGAGATGATAAAGGAAATAGAAGAAAAACCGAAAGCAGCGAGATGGGAAGATGTACCAGAGGAGATAAGGAAAAAATTTGAGGAGATTGGAATACCTGAGGTAGAGAGAAGATATCTTGCTGGGTTGGGTGCGCAGTACGATTACGGGGTCGTGTACGCCCATCTAAAAGAGTGGGCTGAGAAAGAGGGGATAATCCTAGAGGATATGAATGCCGCTGTAAAAAAATATGAGAAGATTGTGAAAAAACATTTTGGAAAGCTTATAAAACCGAACAATCTGGGATCTGCCCTAAACACCGCACTCTGGAGCGGTGGGGTTTTCCTTTACATTCCAAAAAGAAAAAAGGTAAAACTTCCGATTCAAGGATTTTTTTACATAAGCAGGGAAAGGATAGCGCAGTTTGAGAGAAGCATGATAATTGTTGAGGAAGGAGGGGAGGCGGAGTATATAGAAGGTTGCACCGCACCCGTGTGGCACAGGTTCAGCCTGCACGCAGGTGCTGTCGAGGTTTTTGTGAAAAAAGATGCGAGGCTTAAATTTACAACAATCCAAAACTGGAGCAGGAATGTTGTTAATCTGACAAACAAAAGGGCCAGGCTGGAGGAAAACGCGTACGCAAAGTGGGTAAGCGGAATGCTTGGAAGCAAGCTTACCATGGCGTACCCAACAATAGAGCTCGTCGGGGATGGGGCAAAAACAGATGGGGTAAGTGTTTCTTTTGCAGGAAAAGATCAACGGCAGGACACGGGAATAAGGGTTTTGCATTTCGGAAAGAATACAAGCTCAAACATCACCTCAAAATCAATCTCAAAGGATGGTGGGGAAACAATATACCGTGGGTATGTTTTTTCTCCGCATGAAAAAATGAAAAGTTTTGTAAAATGCGATTCTCTCATAGTGAATGATGGGGTTGCGAAAAGCTTTCCTGTTGCTGAGGGAAAAGCAAACATAAACCATGAGGCAAAGGTCGGAAAGGTGAGTGATGAGGCCCTTCTTTATTTGCAGAATAGGGGGTTTAGTGAAAAGGAAGCGGTTGGGTTGATTGTGAACGGGTTTGTGGATGAGTTTATAAAAGAGCTGAAGATAGAGTTTGCGCTTGAGTTCTACAAAATCCTTAAGATGGAAATAGAAGGTGGTTGAATGGAGGAGAGGGTTATTTACGGGAAAGAAGAGATAACATCTAAGAAAAGCATGCGGATCGTTCTTATGGAGAACGCTGAGGTGAAAGCGAGATTCGCGGTTGAGGATAGAGATGTAAACATTGAGATCTTTCACAGAGGGAAGAATAGCAAAAGCGATGTTGTTTTGAAAGGGTTTGCGAGAAAAAAAGTAAATCTCGCCGGAAGGCTTAGGATTGAGAAGGGTGCAGATGGAAGCGAAGGGAATCTGATCATAAAAGGGCTTAGTGATGGGGGAAGGATAGAGGTTGTTCCTGCAATAGAGGTATACGAAGAGAATGCGCGTGCTGGGCATGGCGCATCCATCCAAGAGATGGATGAAGAAATCCTATTCTATTTGCGGAGTAGAGGGATCGGAAAAAGAATGGCGAAAAAAATTATCGTTGAGAGTTTTCTGAACTATTTATAGAGTACTTTTGCGACTATTTTCCCGCTTAGGGAATGGGCATAACCCGGATCCTCTGCGCACGTTGGATTTATTTCGTTAGCACAGGTGTAGTATGTAAGGAGAGAGCTTATCTTTTTTATTTCTCCTTCGCTGGGCCTTCTGCTCCCTCTAAAGCTGAAAGTAATATCGTACGTCTCCCCTTGGTTTAATCTTTTTGAAAGGTCTAGCCTCCATTCCTTTTCACCATCGACCCTAAAATCTTGTGTCTTGTATGTTATTTTATCAAGTTTTATAGGATAACCGAAGTTGTTTTTTACGCGCACGATGAGAGTTGTCTCTGCTCCGGAATCTATCAACTGCGCCGCTACGCAGGTAAGGTCAGGGGTAAACGAGCATTCCTCCCTCACAAATTGAGAGGGGGTGAAAATGCCGCTGGCGAAAAGAACGCTCAAAACTATCACCAAAAGGAGTATCGCCCATCCGTAGGTCATCAGATATTCCATGGCTGCTTGTCCTTTCATGAATGAAGAATGGAAGGAATAAATTTTAAAGGTATATGTTTTAATAGAAAATGTATGCCAGCCAAAAGGAGCGATGTAGACGCACGAACATACTATCAGATAGGGAACGAATACTATGAAAAAGAGGACTATGAGAAGGCGATAGAAAACTACAACATGGCGATCCTCCTAAACCCCCTATTCTCAGAAGCATATTTCAACAGGGCGCTCTGTTATTACAAGCTTAAAGAGTATGATAAATCTATCGTGGATTATACGAAAGCAGCTGAGCTTGACCCAAAAAACCCGATAATATACAATAACCGTGGGGATGCGTATTACAGAAAGCAGCAGTTCAATGATGCGATAAAGGACTATGACCGGGCGATAATGCTAAACCCGCACTACATGAAGGCATTTTATAATAGGGGGCTCAGTTATGCGTCTCTTGAGAACTATGAGAAAGCCGTTGAAGATTTTTCAAAAGTAATCGAGCTTAAGCCTGATTTTGCAGAGGCATGGCATCTAAGAGGATTGGCTTATGAGTATGCCGGAAGCCTGGAGGAAGCAATAAGGGATTATGAAAAGGCACTTGAATTGAACCCAGAACTGGTGGAGGCAAAAGCGCATCTTGAAGCAGCGAAAGCTAAGAAGGAGCAGACGGCGGGCGGGGAAGGAAAAGCAGACATAAAGATGCTTCAGAAGCCAAACATGACATTCATGGATGTTGCAGGAATGGAAAAGGTGAAAGAGGAGATAAGGGAGGCGATCGTTTACCCAATGCTAAAACCAGACCTCGCAAGAAAGTATGGAAAGCTTGGGGGAGGAGGAATTTTGATGTATGGGCCTCCGGGATGCGGAAAAACCTATATCGTAAAAGCAGCTGCTGGTGAGAGTAAGGCGGGTTTCATAAATGCAAAACTCTCTGATCTATTGGACATGTATGTTGGAAACACTGAGAAGAACATCCATAAGGTTTTTGAGCTTGCAAGAAAAAATGCGCCATGCATAATTTTCTTTGATGAGGTTGACGCAATAGGGGGAAGGAGGGATCAGCAGGAAGGACAACAGTACATGAGAACAGCAATAAACCAACTTCTGTTTGAGATGGATGGGATAGAAGCGAACAATGAGAATGTTCTTGTTATTGCTGCTACAAACGCACCGTGGGATGTTGACCCTGCTTTAAGGAGAAGTGGAAGGTTCAGCAAAACAATCTACATCCCTGAGCCGGATTTGAAGTCAAGGGTGGCGATACTGAAGATTCATTCACGAAAAAGACCAGTTGAAAAATACATCCCGTGGTGGAGATTGGGGCTTGCGACATATGGTTATTCTTCTGCTGACCTGAAAGCAGTATGCGATGAGGCAGCTGCGATCCCATGGAGGATCGCTTTCAAAACAGGAAAGGAAAGGCCCATAAACACAGGGGATTACATTAAAGCAATAAAGAAGATAGAATCCACCCTACCGCCATGGTACGGGCAAGCAAAAAAGCAGATAGGAAAGCAGGAGGAGATAACACTGGTGGATGGAAAAAAGCATGTAAAGATAACCGAGAGCAAGATGGGGCTGGAGGAGAAGCAAGCATTCAAACCTCTTCTGAAAGTAATAGAAACAAGGAGCCAGTGGTGGTGGAAAATTTTGTACAAATTAATGAGATACATTGGGATGTACGTCCCGATTCCTATATAAACTAGAGGGAAAGGATGATAGTAAAAAATGCAAGGTTCTTTTATGATGGCAAGATAGTAGTTGAAAAGGATATTCTAGTGGATAAAAAAATAAAAAAGATAGGAATTTTTGATGGGAAGGGGGAAGAAAAGTTTGATGCAAAAGGGATGTTTGTTTTTCCGGGCTTGGTGGACGCGCACGTTCATCTCCGAGAGCCGGGAGCAGAGCATAAGGAAAACTTTGAAAGTGGAGGAAGGGCCGCAATAGCTGGTGGAATAACAACCATCATAGACATGCCGAACAATCCCAAACCAACGATAACAATTCCGAGGGTTAAGGAAAAGATAAAGCTTGCGAAAAGCTCTCTTGCAAGGGTGTATTTTCATTTCGGAGCAACAAAGAACAATTTCGCAGAAGTAAAAAAGGCTGAAAGAATAGAAGGGGTAAGGGGGCTGAAAATCTACATGGGAAAAACGACTGGGGATCTGCTAGTGGATGATGAACAAAATATAATAAAACATTTGAAAAATTTCAAAAAAACAATTGTTTTTCATGCGGAGGATGAGGAAACGATAAATGCGATGGAAAAGGAAAAGATGAAAAGGTGGCCTGCTGGAATTGTTGGAATAGCGAAGGCATGTGCTCTTGGAAAGATTGCAAACGCAAAGATTCATATCGCGCACGCAACCTCGTATGAAGAGGTGATGCTAGCAAAAATGTTTGGGGCGAGTGTTGAAACAGCCCCGCACTATTTGTTTTTGGATGAGAGCGCAACAGAAAAATGGGGAGGGGTAAACCCACCTTTAAGGGAAAGGGAAGTGGTGGAAAAACTGTGGAGGATAATCAGCAAGATTGATTGTATATCAACAGACCACGCACCCCACACTAAAAAGGAGAAAACAGAGGGAGCAAAGGGGTATCCTGGATTGGAAACTTCGCTTGCGCTCATGCTAACAGCATACAGTAAAGGATTGATTACTTTGGATGAGATAGAAGAAAAAATGGCTGAGAACCCAGCCAGAATATTTGGGTTGAATGGGATTGGAAGAATAAAGGAAGGGTTCGTTGGGGATTTAACCATTGTGGATTTGAATAAGGAATGGGTTGTAAAAGGAGAGGAGCTCAACACAAAATGCAAATGGAGCCCATTCGAAGGGATGAAGCTTAGGGGGAAGGTTAAGGCAGTAATAAAAGAAGGAAGATTAATCTATGAAGATGGGAATTTCTTTGCATAAACCCTTTCTCCATCTGAGGATATCTCAATCCTGTAAAATCCCGGAGTAAGGGGATCACCTTCTATCCGGAAGGAAACCGGCTTCACGATGTCCCCGCCATCTAAAAGATGGGCAACAACCTCCCCACCATCTCCGTATGACCTGAACTCTATTTTTTCAACACTCCCTGGAACATCTATCTCAGCAACTATGGATGAATTCTGACCGCAATAGCCGACGGAGTTCGCAAGGGAGGAAAGTCTCTCGACAGAAACATAGGCTTTTCTCATATCAAGCTCGTTTGTTATCTCGCCGGATTTGCTGTACGCAAAAAACAGCGCCGGAATGAATAGGAATAAAACAAAGGCAATGACAGCAATAAGCTCGGTTGAAACCTGTCCTTTTCTTATCATAGATACTCCTCCTCTTCAATGATGGTTGTTTTCTTTTCGCTTTTCTTATCCTTCAATTTTCTAAGCACAGTTAGTATTTCATCTACAAGCAGTCGCGTAGTTTCGGCAATGTTGTACTTTTCCATCGTAATGTGGATTGGGTTCTGATCAACTATAATGGTTGCATCTATTTTGTAGGTTGACTTTCCTTTTTTTACATGCACAGTGCATTTGCTTATATCAAATGATTTTGAGAATTTTTCAAGGGCTTTTGCAACTGCGTTTTTTATCTCATCATGGTGGTAGAGGTCTTCTCCGGAAAGCCCGGTAACAACAACCTCAGGAACATATGAGAAAACCTTCGTGCTTTCTTTTATTATATCAGACGCAGAAAGTATACCAAGAGGTTTTCTGCTTTCATCCACAACCACTGCGTAGGAAACCTTGCGCTCTGCCATCTCTCTTACTGCATCTTTCAGGCTGATGTTAGGGGAGAGAAGAACCGCGGGTTCCCGGAGGAAGTCAGATATAGGAAGGTCGTTTTCATTAGTTATTTGACTAACCAATTGAAAACCTTGCCTGTCTCTGGAATGGCCGATGAACGCAAGAAAATCGTGCGTTGAAACCACCCCCTCAACCTTTCCTTTTGAAACAACAACAAGATGATGTGTTTTTAGTTTTTTCATTTTTGTTTTTGCAGCGCCGAATGTTTCTGTTCGTTCTATTGCATAGGCCGGCTTTGCCATGAATTCTGAAACAGGAAGCGAGGAAAAAACGTTCTCCTTTAGCATATCGAGTAGCAGCATATCAATGGTATACAATCCAAGCACAATATCATCCTTGTTTACAACAGGGAGGGCTTTGAAATATCCGGCTGAAAACCTAGAAATCTTTTCTGGCAGAGAAAGGTCGAGGTAGATTCTTGGTGCTTTAACCGCAACAGACTCGCATTTAACATTGTTCGGGTCCTTTATTCCAGCCCGGATGTTTCTGTCATCCACTATTCCAAAATATTTTCCGCCTTTCGTTATCACAACCGCGGTCCCGGTTGTCAAAAGCTCATCCAGTGCTTTTGAGAGGGGTTCGCTTGAATCAAGAATTGTCGCTTTTACAAGTGCCATCTGATCACCCGAAAACTAACCATCCAAAAAGTATAAAAACAGAACAGTTTATTAAACCTACGTATGTCCTCCCTCAACATCGAGAAAATAGTGGAAAAACCCACATGGAGAACGGTGCTCGTAGAACTTATTACAACGAAAAAGCTTGACCCATGGGATATTGACATCTCTGCACTTACAGACGCATTTTTAGAAAAGATAAAGGAGATGCGCAAGGTTGAGCTGGAGCTCCCGGCAAACATCGTTCTCGCATGCGCGATTCTTCTCAAATTCAAAAGTTTGTACCTCCCAATCACTGCGGAAGAGCAGAACGGAAATGAAGATGTGGCGATTTCAGATGCCGGGGTGATTCCGCAGCTGGAGATGGTTTCAAGAATACCGCCCAAAAAACCGATTACGCTTAATGAGCTTCTTGAAGAAATGGAGAGGGTAATGAAATACGAGAGAAAAAATGTTGTAAAAACAATCCAGCTTGAGGAGGTTTTCTATGAAATAGAGCACAGAAACATGCAGGAGGAAATAGATGCTGTTTTGTCATCCCTTATAGCAAAAATGGACAGCGAGGGATGGGTGATGTTTTCTTCAATAATAGAAACCGGCGAACCAAAGGAGATTGTAAGAAAGCTTCTTCCAGTTCTGCATCTTTCACAGGAAGAGAAGCTAGACCTAAGGCAGGATGAGTATTTCGGAGAAATTTTCATAAAAATTCTGCCCGAGGCGATGAAGGCATGAGTGAGCAAGATCTGGACAAAAAAAGGGTAATAGAGGCTGCCCTTTTTATGTCCTCCCGGGAGATCGCACCCGAGGAGTTGAAAAAAATCACAGGCATAGATGCACCGGGATATATAATAAATCTAATAAATGAGCTTAGCGAGGAGTACAGACAGAAGGGAAGTGCGATTGAAATAAAGGAGATTGCCGGAAAGTACATAATGCGCGTAAGGGAGGAATATCTGCCTTTTGTAAAAGAGTTTGCAAAAGAAACAGAGCTAAGCAAAGGTGCCCTGAAAGTGCTCGCGTATATTGCAAATCATGATGGAATTTTAAAGAGCGAAGTTGTGAAAGTGCTCGGAACGCAGATGTATGAATACATAAAAGAGATAACAGAAAAAGGGTTTGTGAAGCAGGTGAAGGCAGGAAGGAGCAAAAAACTTTATTTAACCGACAAGTTCAAAGCATATTTTAAGAAAGAGTAGAGCGCTTCTTAACGATGATATTTCGTCTACTAATTTATACAAAATTAGGGAGGGGGTGGGAGATTAGAAGGAAATGGGGGAACCGTAGGTTCCCCTGGTTCCTCTTCTGGTGCCCGTAAGGGCTTAGGAGTTCAAATCTCCTCCCTGGCGATAAATTTTATTTTCTGTTTCAAGGGAGGGGGTGGGAGATTAGAAGGAAATGGGGGAACCGTAGGTTCCCCTGGTTCCTCTACCGATAGGTTTAAAGCATATTTTAAGAAAGAATAAACCCATGAAAACACCAACAGGAATGCGGGATTTTGGCCCAAAGGAAATGCTCATACGAGAATGGGTAGTGGAGAAAATAGAGGAGAAATTCAAGCTATACGGGTTCAGACCCCTGGATACGCCAGCCATGGAATTTTTGGATGTGCTTACCGCAAAAAGCGGCGAAGAGATAAAGCAGCAGATTTTCAGAATAAAGGGTGAGGAGATAGGATTAAGGTTTGACTTAACCGTTCCGCTTGCAAGGTTCGTTGCGAGCAATCTTGAGATTCCAAAACCGTTTAAGAGGTATGCGATCGCAAAGGTGTGGAGAAATGAGGAGGCTCAGAAAGGAAGGTACAGAGAATTCATGCAGGCTGATGCAGACATTGTCGGGACAAAAAGCATGCGGGCAGAAGGGGAGCTTCTAAACTTAACCTACGATGTACTGAAAGGGCTGGGGTTTGAATTGAAGAATGCAAAATTCCTTCTAAACAACAGGAAAATCCTAAATGGATTGGCTGAAAGTTGGGGGATAGATGAAAAAAAGAGAGAGGATGTTTTCAGAAGCTTGGATAAAATAGACAAAATAGGAGAGAATGGTGTGAGGAAAGAGCTCGAAGGAAAAGTTGGGATGAAAAAAACTGAGGAGATATTAGAAAGTTTAAAGGTTGGGGGAAAGAATAGGGAAAAACTTGAATTTGCGGCGAGGTATAGTGAAGAAGGGGCAAGGGAATTGGAGGAGATTTTAACATATTTCCCAAAAGCAGAGGTTGATCTGTTTTTGGTGAGGGGACTTGCGTACTACACAGGGCCGATATTTGAGGTGAAGCTGAGCGAGGAGATAGGAAGCGTTGCTGCTGGCGGAAGGTATGATGGATTGATTGGTTTGTACGGAAGCGGGGAGTATGCAACGGGGATAAGTTTTGGGATTGAGAGGTTGATATATTTAATAAACAAAAGGGGTGAAGAAAACGCACGTGAAACAACAACAAAAATTTTTGTTGCAAATGTTAAACCGGAGTTTTATCCCTATGCCTTGAAGATTGCAGAAGAATTAAGAAAAGCTGGAATATGTACAGAAGTCGATTTGAACGATAGGAATCTGAGAAAACAGTTTGAGTACGCGAATGCGCTTAAGATCCCATATGTTGCGATTGTTGGGGAGAAGGAAAAGAAAGAAGGAAAGATAACACTGCGTAGCATGGAGAGCGGGAAGGAGGAGTTTTCTAGCCTGAATGAATGTATAAAAAAACTGAAAACTATGGTCGAGCAATGATGACGATCTTTCCATCCCTCTCTTCGATGGAAACTTTCATCTTTCTAATCCTTATGAGTTCGAGAAATACGGCTGAATAATCAAAAACTATCTCATCATTGATCTCTATCTCATACCCACCATAAACATGTCTAACCACTCCGCTCTCACCGCAAAGTGCAACGAGTTTTTTGTCAAACTCCTCCGTCTTAGCAATCTCTCTCTTTACTTTTACAAACTCGGCAAATCTTTTAGCGATATCCTTCTCAAGTTTTTCTAGTTCTGAGATCACAAATCTTCTGAGCTCGGAAGAACTAATTTTTTCACGCTTGCCGAATTCCTTTTCTGCCCTATCCGCAATAGCTTTAGCATCGTTTAATTTTGCACCAGCATTTACTATCGCCCTTACCATCTTTTCTTTAGAAAACTTTTCAATCCTACCATCTCTTTTTATAACATCCATTCATACCACCCATAATCCGTTCAGAACATAAACCAAACCAAGTGCAACAAAGGTAGTAAATAAGGTAACGATAAACCCTGCCCTCAGCCATTCCAAAAACCCTATTTTTATACCCCAGTTTCTTTCTGCAATTCCAACCGCAACTATATTCGCGGTACTTCCTATCACGGTAAGATTTCCGAACAAAGTTCCACCGAAAAGCAAAGCCCACCAGAATACTGATGAAGAGATGCCCAGCTCCTTCATGCTTTCAAGAACAGGAATGAATGAAGCAACGGCAAGAACATTGTCCAGCATGGCGCTCAGTAGACCGGAGGAAAACATAATAACTGCGGTAAGGACCTCCAGGTCATTTCCAAATTGCGCAATGATCCTCTGCGCAGCCCATGAAGTTACCCCAACATATTTCAGCGCACCAACGGATGAAAAAAGCATGATAAAGAATGTAAGGGTCCACCAGTCGACCCTTGTCTCTACAAGGCTCCTAGCCTTTTCTCTCTCAAAGAGTATTGCGAGCCCAGCGCCGAGAAACGCAGCGCCGAGAAGCATGTTGTTCTTCTGCAGATGAAGCATCTCCTCTATCTGATGGTGGAATACGAGAAGCGCAAAAACCAACAAAAAAACAAGAATGGACCTAAAAATTGAAAAATCCATATAAACCTTTTCAAACAATTTTTCGTTTTTCATATCGATAACGCGCTTTTCCATCTCGGATATTTCTTTCCTAAATATGATAAAACAAAGGAGGATTGCCACAACAAGCACGGATATGCTTATGGGGGTTGCATTCGCAATAAAATCAGAAAAAGAAAAACCTCCCTTCAATGCTATCATAACGCCTATTGGATTTCCTATGGCTGTTGCGCTGCTGCCTATATTCGTTGCAAAAACAACCATTATTATAAATGGGGCCGGATTTATGCGAAGTTTTCCTGTAAGAGCGAGTAGTATACTGAGCATAAAGAGTATGGAGGTAACCTCATCCACTATTGCTGCAAAAACTGCGGAGATAAAAAGAATGAAGGCAAGCATAAATTTCGGCTTTCCTGATAGCGGCGGGATAAGCTCACTCAAAATAAACTCAAAAAGTTTATTTTTCTCTAGATAGCCTATAAAAACCATCATTGCAATGAGAAATGCGATAATGTCCAGTGATGCAAAATGGACAAAATGTTCCACATCCAAAACACCAGAAACCAGAAGAGTGCTCACACCTAAAAAAGCAAATGCAAGCCTCTGGTCCCAGAAAAGCAGCGTACCTGAAATGAAGGAGCTTAGGATTACAATGGAAATTATCTGCTTCTCCTCAAAACCTATATATGAAGATACAACCAAAACTGTAAGAACAATAAAAATAAGCCAAAACACTTTGTTTTCAAAAATATTCATGCTCATCGATTTGGTAGATAATTCTTTTAAAATTATGTGGGCTGCTCATTGAAATGTTGAGTGGTTTTTTATGAAAAATTAAGACATGGATAAAAAAGAAAAGGAAAGGAAAATTTTAACTACCCAACAATGCACACACCGTCTCTACATCCATATGGGCATTTTATTATCTCTGAACTAAATCCATCAGTTATGCAATAGTACTCAAGAACATTGTTCTGATCATAGCAGTAATCTGTGTATGTGCTGCTCTCACGCCTTCCATTGCTGTAGTATATTGTGTATGTTATGGTCCCTTTTGTGTAGCTCTCCTTCCCTTTATCGCTATCGCTGCATGCGTACCTTTCAACAGTAACACACGCTCCATCTTCACACATTGGGCAGTTCTGCTGCTCTGTTCTGGATTTGACAACGTTCCCATCGCAGTAGTATTCAACAAGCATAGGATAGCCATACTGGTCTTGGGTGCAGTAGTCCGTATATCTTCCGTATACTCCATCAAGGTAGCCTGTCGTTGTACCTTTGTGCGCTATGTCATCTCCATCGTCTGTTTCTGTGCATCCCTCCTGCTTAACGCACTTACCATCAGAGCAAACCTTTCCTGCTTCGCACTCGACTGTTTCTTTTTTCACAACATTTCCATCGCAGTAGTATTCAACAAGTCTTGATGGTACGAGCGCTGTCATTCCTGTCTGCTGGGTGCAGTAGTCTATGTACAGTCCGTATACTCCATCAAGGTAGCCGGTTGTTTGTCCCTTTGTCTCATAGTCCCTTCCTTTATCTGTTTCTGTGCATGTCTGCTTAATGCACTGGCCTCGTTCGCACATTCCTTCACATCTGTATGTTTTGTTTTTTACGGTACTCCCTTCGCAATAGTATTCAGTGAGAATTGTTTTTTCGCAGAAATCCTCATACTTCACGTTTCCGAAATACACTATTCCATATGTGTACGGGTCATCTCCCTTATCCGTCTCTGTGCAGCCCTGCCTTGCGCATGCGCCATTTTCACATCCATACTCGCACTTGAATGTTTCTTTCTTTATTTCAGTGCCTTCGCAGTAGTACTCTACAAGTGTTGTTTTTTCGCAGAAATCTGCAGCTCTCTCTTTTGATGTATAGGTTGTTCCGTACTCATAGTAGTTCTTTCCTCCATCCGTATCCGTGCATGTTTCTTTTTCTTCTTCGCACACTCCGTAGTGAACAACGGTCGCTCCTGCTTGTTGCGCTGCTGCTGGGTTCAGGTACGTTATTCCGCCCTCTGTGCAAACAGGCCTGAATGTAAGGTCGCAATCGCAATACCCTCTGATTGTTTTGCCGCCATCATAACATCCGCAACAATCAACAGCTATCACTGTGTTCCCACCAGATTCTGTAATCTTTCCTGCTTCCCCTTCCGGCAGATAAACAACTTTCCCAACCGCCGTTCCTTTCCATAGGAAGTATGCCACAACAACCAGTCCAATAAGGATGAGAACAAGAAGAATCGTTGTAAGCATACCCCCTCTCTTTTCCACTACAACCTCTCTTTCGGCCAATTTCTCACCCAAAAAAAATAGATAACAAATATTATAAATATTTGCTTGATGTCTACTGTATGAACGCCTTTGCTTTTCTTCTTAAGGATAAGCAATTTTTTTGCTATTCGCAACCAAGGCTTGTCGGAAACCCGCTCGCTATCGCGAAAAAAATGAAGGAAAGCGGAGTAAAGCTTCTGCACATAAAGGATCTGGATATAAAAACGATGAAGAATTTTGATATCTACGATAAGCTTACTTACATAATAAACATTCAGGTTGAGGTACCGTGCGAGGAACGGATAATAAAAAAACTGCTCGGCGTAAAGGCAAGGGTTGTTGTGGATCTACCATGCAGGATTCTTCAAAATTTTAAAGATGGCAAAAAACTCCTTGTTGGAAAAATAAAAAATTGGGAGGATGTTGAAGGGATTGATTTTGTAAATGATGTTGTTGTTTCCAGCGAGGAGGATATCGAAAAAGCCAAGGGGCTTGGAAAGAGGGTGCTTTTTTGGGGGGAGACGAAAAAGAAGGTTTTTGCTGAAATAAAAGAATATGTTTAAAAACACAAACAGCAAAAATAAAAGCGTGAGGGATTCTTATGAAAGGACAGAGTAAGGCATTAGAGATTGTGCTCGTTCTGCTTGTTTTGGTCATTGTTGTTTATGTAGTGCTTGATATATTCACAAAATACATGGCTCAGGAAAGCGAGAAGCTTCAGGGAATCCAGCTCACACAAGAGCAGAAGATGGCTGTTCAGAAAATTGTTCAAAATTGCGAGACAAAATGCAGCAACTATCAAAAATCCATGAGCAATAAAAACCTTGTGGAATTCTGCACCTCATTCAACGAGATAGACCTAAACGGAGATGGGGACAAAAACGACTATACGGACAGCTCTGTTTTCGCAGAGGTTTCTCTCGGAGGGGTTGGGGCATGCGAGAAAAGGGTTCCATGCTTTATCCTTGTAGAATGCCCTAATGTTGATGCAAAAAAATGCAGCGAGGCAGTCTGCTCTTATTATTCTGGCTTGGGTGTAAGCGGAAGCGCGCTGAATGCAAGGCTGAATGAGCTTCTCGACCCCGGAGAATGTCATGATAAATTTTTGGCATATCATTGGTTTACGATCGCTTTCCCCCAAACAGATAGAGGGGAGCTCAGATGCCAATGAAAGGAGATGCGCCGAGTTTGTGGATATGGATCCTTGCAAGCTTCATTTTCGCTTCAATAGTGATAATGGCATACTGGAACGCTTTCGGCTCCTTTAAGGAAAATTTTATTTCTAATGAGCAGAAAAGACTGTTTGATGAGCTTTCCGGAAAGCTTGAGACCTTCTGCTCCATGCCGGACGAAAGCAGTTTTAGTTTTAAGAAAAAAGTTTATGGGGAATTGGTTATGACCGGGTATAATGATGAGTTCTGCATAAGCGGAAAGAATGAGTTGTGCAAAAATATTACCTGTCGAACAAATGTAACTTCGCTTTTTGTTCCTGCCGGTGTGGAAAACGAATATACATTCATTTTTGAGAAGAAGGATGGTGTAGTGAGCCTAAAAGGAATGGTAGGATGACCGCAACAACCGACTTTATAGTGAATGTTGGCTCTCTCGTAGCTGTTCTTATTGTAATTGCCATAATGTGGAACGCAATAAGTTTTCAGATAAACGAGCAGAAAAAATTTTTAGCAAATGATATTGCGAAAAAGGTTAGCTTTTTGATAATGGAGAGTTATGAAAAAGGATGGAGCAATGCGAGTTTTGAGTATGGGGGGAAGGTGTTTATAGGGAAAGGGGTTGTTTTCGCAGGTGTGGATGGGCAGGAGAGCTACTTCCCCTACCCGCTTGAACTAAACGCAAGCGGTGAGTTTACTTTCACGAAGGAGGTCCATTGCTCTGGAAAGGAGAGGATTACATGCGGGGGCAGCTGAATATCTTTCCAAAAGTAATGTTTGTTTTTCTTATTGCCGCAATAGTCTTCTTCGCGAATGTTTTAGTTGTAAATGCTTATGATAAATATTGGGAACAGAGGGAGATGCTGAACGCCCTCCAAATTTTAAAAATAAATGCAGAAAAAAACTGGACATTCTTAGGGTATGGAGGAAAAGAGTTTTCTGTCGGCGGTTATCATTCTGGAAGGGAGGATGTAGCAAAGGTTAAGGGAGCGATGGATGTTGTCTGCTTAAATGAAAAAAGAATTTTTGAAACTGTTTATGTGGAAAGTGGAATAAACATAAGCGGAAAAAAAATATGCAAAGAGGAGACTTGCTATAATTTAGCGTGCAACGCAACCGAGGCAATGCTTTTGCCGGGAGCGCACCATATCCTTGTAATTAAAGAGGATGGGAAGGTAAGGGTGTTGGAATGATGGATGATGTAATAGGTATAGTGATGGGGATCGTTGCACTCGGTGTTTTGGCATCTGCCCTTATGTATGTTGGGGCCGAAAGGGAAAGCGCAGTTGAGAAGCAGATGGAGATTTCGTATAAATACATCGGTGCGCTGCAAACCATAGAAAAAGCAAAAAAAGAAACCTATAATGGAAGGAGCATTCTTTTGCTCATTGCAGATAGCATCGCAGAGGGGGAGAATTATATAATATTGGATGGCGCTCCGGTATATGTTGATACGCTATGCAAAGAAAGAGAAATAAACATAGAAACAAACTATTTTCCGAATGCGAAAAAGGATGGAATCATGTTTGAGATAGAGCTTTATGATGGAGGGAATGGGGTGATATGGGTAAAGTAAAGGGATTCGCGCCGGCTGCGATAGTTTTTATTTTTCTGATCATTGCCTCCATACTCCTGGCTCTCCTTCTTGTTCACGAGAATGTGGATGAGCTGCAAGCCGGAAGGATTGAATTAGGAGAGGTTTATGAATTTCAGAATAAGAGCTATGCCATTGGAAAGAGCGGAATGTTACTCTATTGCAATTACTATCGCTCGCCGGTTTCTTTTTTAAACTCAAACCTAAACTACACGGAAATAAACGGAAACTCTGTGAAGGTTGGGGATGTTTGGGTGAAGAATAGAATATTTAACATAAGTGAAAAAATAGAGTACGCATTCTACGGAATAACATGGAACACCAGCAACATTCAGGAAAAGGTAAATTGGCTGAACACCCATGGCGAGAGGTGCGGGCTCTTCACACATCCTGGAAGCATGCAGGGCTGTTCGGGAGAGATTATTTTTACTATAACATGCGAAGGAAACGATGTGGAAACCTTTGAAGGGATAAGAAAGATGAATGTAAGTTATTATGGGGTCGTAAGCGAGTAGATGGTATCCTATATCTTACCCCTGGTAAGTTACTTACCATTGGTAAGTAATTTCACGCCCCTTTGTATCATGGGGTCTGAAAGGAAATACCTTCCATCTGTTTTTACTATGAAACTATATTTCTCAAGTTCTGCAAGATATTTTGAAACCATTTTATCGTTTACTTTTTTTCCTTCTTCTGCTTCGAGAAGTCTTTTCACCTCGATCCATCTTAGCCCAGCAACCAATCCTTCCATAATCCTAAGATATTTCCTTCTTGCGATTTCCCTCCCTCTCAAAAAATTCTCTATCTCCTCTGCAGTTATTTTTGCACCTTCTTCTATAACCTTCTTAAGTGCGGTCTTCTTTCCCTCCTCAATCGCATAGTACCCAAATAACGTAAGCCATCCTATTACCCCATCAAGAACCTCAACTACTCTCTCAATTTCATCCTCTTCCATCTTTATACCAGCTTGCTTAAAGCCACTTCTTAGGAATCCCTTTGCCTGTTCTTCAGTTAACTTTTGTATTTGAATAATTTTTTTTGGTCTACCATATAAGCTGCTTTTAGCATCTGTTCCTATAACCTGATCCAGTAATCCTATCTCTGAACCGGCAAGAACAAATTTTATGTTTTTTGTGTGTTCAAACACATGCGCTATTATACCATCTATATTTCCAGGATTTATTCTCTGCACTTCATCTATAAACACGATCAGGGTTTCTTTTTTTCTTTCTAGCACCTTATCTACATCCGAAAAGAAACGTAGTGCTCTTTCCTTTTTTAACGAAAGGCTAATACCCATAAACTCAAATCTTATCGCTTCAATTATTTCTCTTGCCTTTACACCCACGTACTTCTCTGTTACTGCTCCTGCGACGGCATTTAGAAGAGCAGAATAAACTGCGCTCTGTCTTGGCTCAACCACCCTACCATCTATAAAACATTTTGCTTCTTTTAACTCATTGTATACAACCTTCATCAGCGTAGTTTTTCCTGTTCTCCTCAGTCCCTTTATGACTATTATCCTATCCCGCCCAAGTATTGACTTTTTTAACGCATCGTATTCCTGCTCAAAGTTGTAAACGTCCTTTCTACTCTCCTTTGGCTCAGGGTCAAAGTACATAAGGTTTTAGTTATTCAAAAGGTTTAAAAACTTACCCCTGGTAAGTTACTTACCATTGGTAAGTAATTTTCATGCGCTAAGCTTACCCCTTTCTGCCCAAAGTCCAACCCTTCACTGGTAATGCCAATTGCTTATATATAATCCTCGCACTCGCTCTCTATAATATCTATAACAGAAGAACATGTGTATTTTTCTTCATTCAATTTTGCATCGGCAACGAGCCTTCCTTTTTGAGGAGGCGCCTCTGCATCAACATAGACCGTTGCCCCATAATTATCAACCGAAGCAGAAACGTGCTCATCTAAATCCTCAAGCTTCCATTTTGCTTCAGTGCAGTAAGCAGCGCCGCAGGTAAGCTTAAAGTATTTGCTTGAAGGCGGGATGAAGGTTGCGTATGATGGAGTGATGGTACAGTTGCCTGCTTCTTCTGCTCCAGAGCATGCCTGCGTTTCTGTTATGCAATTATTACCCTCATTGCCCCCTTCATCCACTTCATTTTTAACATCACTGCAAACCGTAACAATGATGTTTTTTGTACACACAACATTACCATTATATAACTGTTGGCATTTGCCAGCATCCAGCTCTCCAACCCGAACCGTTTCCTCTTTTATAATATTATTGCCATCATTGGTTTTGATGGAATAGGTTGAGTCGTGCGCTCCTGCTTTAATGAGTTGGTTGCAGTCATGTATTGTGATCCCAGCAGCATCACCCTCGTAGAAAGGTAAGGGAAGGCGCCAGGTTATTTTGGGGGAAAGGTCTGGCTTTCCTACTTCAGTGCTTATTCCAAAGTTAAGGTCTTTTGTTTTAACTGTTCCATCGCATGTCGGTCCAACTGACTGGTATTTAAGAGTTATCGTTCCGGACGCTGGTGGAGGGGTTTGGGTTGCTTCAAGATGAACCTTAATGGTGTGCTGATGGCCAGCTTGAATCTCTTCGCCAAACCCTGAGATTTCTCTAATCGAATAGCCTGGCGTTATGGATGCTGAAGTAACTTTTATTGAAATGGGCCCTGTATTCTTTACCACGATTGTCATGTCTGTTGGAAGCGGGACTGGATCACCGGGTTGTCGCGAGACAAGCTCCATACTCACATCGTTGGCGTTAAGGACTTGTATGCGGATGCTGGCCTTAGGAAGGGAAGTAGAGAACGCACCGCCGTCATCATTACAAAAACCCAACTTTGTAAATGCAAAAAAATGTGTGCTATCATAATTATCATTTTGTGTATTGTCCCGAGCTATTCCAATTACTGCTCCATTTATACTCAAAACAGAGCTTAGTTCATATGAACCTTCACTAAGAGAAACCGTCCAAGAAGAAGAATCACTTTCTAGCCATGGTGTCTCATAGGTTTGACTACCTGCAGAAAACTTAATTTTTGATTTAACCGCGCCCCCGCTCCCACCTTTTGTAGTATCATCTGTACAGTCGTTTATTTTCCAGCAAAATTTCACCTTTTCGTTTACTCTATTGAAATCAGGAATAATGCCATATTCCCATGTTGCGGTGTAGTAGTCCTGATACAAATTTGAAGAAAACTTAAACCTTCCGGGCGATACCTGATTGTAGTCAGCATAGCCAGAGTCATCACCAGATAAAACATCAACAGTTGCGCTCCATTGAGATCCATGAGCATATTCCCCATCCACCTTGCTTGAGAGGGTAACTTTACCTGGACAGATTACGGCATTATCTCCTAAGTCTGATTGCGTGCCTCCCTCCCCCGGGTCCAAAACCACGACGCCGCTTTCTGGTGAAACCTTGAAAACATTTTTAAAATAGAGTTTTGTGTTTACTGAATAACTACTTTCTACAGTGTTGCATTTGTAAAGCGATGTAGAAACTGTAGTATCTGAAGTTTTTGAACTAAAAGAAAGAGAAAGCAAAAGAAGAAAAAGCAATATTAAGATGTGCAAATTTCTCATGTTTTCAGATCCTCAATCGAAAACCAATCCTAAAAGTATTATATATTCCTAGCTGTGTGTTGACACGTCCAATCCCCGCATAGAATGTTTTACCAGGAGCAACCTGATACTCCCCTCCAATCTCCCATCTCTTCCAGCCTTGCCTTGACAATCTATCAACCTCAGCAGAGAGATTGGATGAGAGCTTCCTACCTTCAGGAGTCTCGTATAGCGTGGATGTAAGTACTGCAAAACCTGTCCTTTCCACTCCAGTAGGAGAAAGTTCTTCCACCTCGCCCTCACGTGTGTATACGCTTCTTCTCAAACCTATCGTTGCTGAGTGGGGAACTAAAAGATTAAAGGATGCAGTTCCGCTCACAGTAGTGCGTTCCTCCATACCGCGAAGAGCAGGTATCTTTCCCCAATCGCCATTTATTAAAAGAACAACATTAGTATGTGGAATTCGTATGTCTCCAATCTCCATCCCTACATTTGAAGTCCATCTCCCTCTTCCTCGCTCACCCTTTTCAAATTCTGCTCTGTATCCAACTCCGCCTTTTATGGTTGCTTTAATGCCGCTTGGAAGACGTGCTGTTATCTCTCCTCTCAGTCTTGGTTCTATACCAAGCCTTCTTTTATCAGCAATATCAAGCCCACCGTAAGCATAGTGTATTTCTTTCTTTCCAGTTTCTGGGTCTGTTTCTTCAACTTTAATAAGCTGCAATCTCCCGCGTTTATACTCTGTATCTATAAAGTCAACAAAAGCACCTAGGTTTGCAGCCAACCCGGCTGTCGGAGCACCGAGCTCGCCTGCAGCAGTACCACCACTTCTCCAATCAAGAATAATGTCCCCCACACTCATAACATTCTCATTTATTTTAGAAAGAAATTCCATCTTAGAAATCGGATCTACTATACCTTCTAAATTTGTAGCCTCTATTAAACCCGGTGTTTCGAACAGCTCTTTTATATTCCCATTTATCAGCAATGAATAGATCTTCGCAACATTTGTTTTCTGAACAGAGCCAAGCTGCCCATAGTCTTTTCCATAAACCATCGCAGCAATAGCATTTTTTTCCTCCTCGGTAAGGTCCTCAAATGAGGGTTTTGGGTTTGGGATGAAGGCCTTTAAAAATTCATAACCAAACTGTTTTGCTTTTTCTCGCTCTTCCCCAACATCTAACATTAATCCTACCCCAAGAGCATGAACAGCTTCGCTAAATCGGTGGAGTTTTGCTTGATCATCCTGAATCCCCCATATCCTATCCCACTGCGAAGGAATATCTGCAGTGGTAAGTCCAGTAATACTCTGTTGATTCATAGAGAGTGTATACTGCGGCTCCGGAAGCGTAGGTAGTCTCTCGCTCACCCCCGCCGCAATCTCTCCTCCTCTTGCTATTCCAGAGTATCTTTCAAAGTTAGCCCTTGCTGCTGCCAAGTTTTTCCTATCTTCCTCATCAAGCCTGTCCCTCCATTTTCCTTCTACTTCTGAAATAAGTCCCATATAGTCTGATGCTTCAGTAGAAGACATTGGATTCTGAGAGAGTGAAAGAAGTTGGCTTATCGCGGCTTTTCTTGTTTCGGCGTCTTTACTTGCGAGCGTCTCAACAGAAACAGGCAGGCCAGCAAAATCAAAAGAAACAGGCGGCTTCCCCTTATAATTCATGTAGTAGGTTACATAATAGTTCTTTATTCCTTTCTGCACCGCAACAGTCGGATAAAGTTCTGCTGTAAATTCTCCTGTTTTTCCATCTGCGCTTACTCTTATCAATTCAGGAGGAATCGTTCCAACTAGAAGGGGTTGCCAGTCTGAACTAATATCTGTTGGGAGAATATGGTATGATTTTTCCCCGGGTGCGGTTTCCACAACCCTGGAGGATGGAAGAGAACCAAGATACACTTTTCTGTATCCTTTTTCATCCAACCATTTGTAGTCAAACTCATGGCCAACGATCCTTGCAGCGTCTTGAAGGGTTGCTGTGCCATCCTTGTCTAATTTAACAACCGCATATATATCAAGCCCGGTTCTTTTATTATCTACAAACGAAGCGCTCACAATTTCAGAGCCTCCTGTGTTAACCCCCGTAGCTATTGTCTCAATGTAATACTCTCTATTCCTAATTTTCTCAGGGTCTGGCCGTCTAACTATCTCTCCATCTTTATTTAAGCAAACATAAATATCATAAGTACCGTCTGGATTAATTTCATACTGGAGGTACTCTGGCTTAAGACCCTTTTGTATCAGGTTTACAGAAACACCCGGTAGAACGTTCATCTGTTTTCCGTCCTTTGTAGTAAGAATGAGATCATACCTGTAATCCTCATAAACAAAGGCTCCATTTTGTATCCCACTCTCACACTTTTTAATCCAGGAAGGTAGTCGGTCTTGAATGCTTTCTCCAGCCGGAAGGAGAATATACGCAACATACCTCTCCTTCTTTCCTCTTAACCCGGGGAACCACATCTCCTGTTTTGGGAGAGGAGAAGAATATGCGATATAGTTAAGAGAGAAATTAGGATCATCCCTCAAATCTTTTATATCTGTTTCTCCATATGCTATTATCCTTCCGTTTGTTTTAAATCCGGTTCCAACAATCCGAAATTCTCTATCGCCAACTATACTAAAAGCGTTTGCCATTCTTTCCTCTGGAGGTCTAATTTCTTCTGGCTTAGGTTTAACCCCGCCCAACCAAACCTCTTCTGAAATCCCAGGAACAATATCAAAACTAATCTCTTTATTAACTGGATGGTAAATAACGGTCACTCCTATTCCAAGCCAGGACCATTTGTCAACGGATGTTTTAAACACGCCTTTCTGAATTAATTCACTGTAATCCTTATTTCCCTCCCACGCACTTCTCCTATACAACCAGTTTGAATGGGTAATGCGCAGATGGGCAAGCATATTACCGCTGCTATCTGTTATCATCAAATCTTTATACGGGCTAAAAACAATTTCTGTAGGTTCGGTTATCTCCTCTCCACCGTAAAAAAGCCTATATTTATTTCCTTCCTTCACCTTGATTATATTTCTTATTACTGTATCAGGATCTATGCGTCCTGTATCTTCTCCTCTATACCAAGCAAAAAAGTCTTTTAGTGACAAACCTGATTCAAAATAAGAGATCTCAAGCATTCCGAATGCAAACGCATTCGCATAATCATCCCTTATCTTTTCGTTTATGAGACCAAGTCGAATTGCATACTCGGCCATGGCCTCTCCACCGACTTTAAAAGCAACCCAACTATCATCTGGAAGAACTCCTCTTAAATTATCAAATGAACCTTTAGCAAAGTTCATTAGCTCGTCTATTTTTTCGGAATGTTTGGATATCGTCTTTTTCTCACTACCATACAACACTCCTGTCCATCCCCTGCTTAAAAATGCTGCCAACTTTCTCGGATCACCTTTAAAGCTCCTAACAAGTTCCCCGTTTTTTTTGTGAGTTAAAAAATCTGCTTGACCATTGAAAAGAGCTGCAAGAAAACCACCGGGCGCTCCTAAGTTATCTCTCACTGCTGAGGCGTCCTTTGCATTGTAGGTTCTTGCATTATCAATATAAAACTTGAGGGCATGAATGTAGTCTGGGACAACCCACAAGATTGCTGTATACTTACCCATACTCGTGGCATAAACCCTTATCTTTTCAGCATGAAGGGTATCGTCAAATTCTCTTCTAAATGGGCCTACAACCTCCCACTCTTCTTTGTTAGGGTCTCTTTGAGCGAGCCAGTAGTCTTTTTCCTGCGAAGAATGGAACTCGACAACAGTAGGATATTTCTTTCCGAGCTCTTCCTTTGCCCTCTCAACCTCTTCCCAGGGTTGGGGTGGTTGATATGCCGGGGCCGGGGCTTGAGGGAGCTTTGAAGGTACACCTGCGATTTCCGGTTTTTGAGGTATAACATCAACTCTCTCTAAACTAACTACTTTTCCTTGTCGGCTTATTTTGATATCTACACCGAAGTATTGAGCAATATAATCATGAAGAATGGTTAAAGCATCTGCGAGCTTACTTGCTTTTTCTTCTCCTTGCACAACTATTATATCGAGGTATGGATTATCTGCACTTTTCCCTTTTTTTTCAATAAAATTAAAAAAATCTTCCCAAGCACCTTCAAGAGAAACGCCTTTTGTAGTTAAAAAATTTTTTACATACTGTTTCGGCGAAATCTCCTCTTCCCTAATTTTTTGCGCTTTTTTACCTGCCTGAAAAACAAACATGTTTTCACCGTTATTTACTTACTCTTCTAATATTTATAAAGCTTATGGGAATGGATAAAAAAGAAAAAAGAGGGAACTAGATGTATATCCCCAGCTGTTTAAGTAATATTTTTAATTCATCATACTTTTGCATTTTTATTTCGTATGGAATATTTGGGTCAGCGCCGTGTTCTGATAGCCATTCTGCCAAACTCTTTGCCTTGGTCGCGCAATTGATCTGAAACATTAACCATAGAATCTCTTTATACGCAGTATCAAGGTCTTTACTGTAAGCAGCAACATCTTCCGGTTTAATTCCATTAACCAACATAACTATTTTAACAAGCATGTAAACATACTTTCCATCAAGAGCATCTAACCATTTTGGAACAGTGGAAGATGACTGGCCCTTACTCGTCCCTCCCGGACTTATATAATCAACTCTGTACTCGTCCATGGTATTTGTGAAAAGTTTGGAGAGGGCGTTCTCTAATTCGCATACCTCTGTCT
This sequence comes from Candidatus Anstonellales archaeon, assembly GCA_038890745.1. Lineage (GTDB taxonomy): Archaea > Micrarchaeota > Micrarchaeia > Anstonellales > J096 > JAWAFD01. The sequence continues at coordinate 212,048 of JAWAFD010000002.1, read as the reverse complement.
CTCCGAAAAGCCAAACTGCTTTCTTGCGATATTCTGGTCTTAACTTCACGCCTTGAACAACACCAGAACTATTTATATCTAGAATATCCATTACTGAAACAATTGCTGTTGTTGGTGTTGAAGTTACTCCTGTTATTAAAGTGGATTGGTCTCCTATGCGGTCCATGGCAACTCCACTTTGGGAGAGGATGCGAGAAATAAAAGTAAGGTCAGGGTATCTATTTTCGGCGGACTGTAACATTTTCTTGTAAATGGTTATTCTTTCGTTTAAACTATCTATAATCATTGGAAGGCGTAATCCATAAAGATAATCCATCGCCTGTTGATCCAAGTGTGAAACTTGGAGGGGTTGACCTGGAAACGGATCTGCTTTTACTTCTTTTGCTCCTAAACCAATTGCAGGAAGAGTAATTCCAGCAGCGAGCGCAATCTTCTTACCCCATTTCATGGTTATTTTTTATGTATACATATGTTTTTAAACATTATGGTTACTCTATGGATACATAGAAATAGTATATTTCATAAGGAGGGCCGCTGCCCATTCCGTATTCTGTAGGAACGATAAGCTCAAAATCAACTGGAGTATCCACAAAGCTTGTTGCAGAGGTGATGTTTGTGCAGAATACCATCTGGTCCTTATGACCAAGCCACGGATAGATTTTGAGGGCACGGGTGTAGAAATTCCAATACCCTGTAGGCCTGCATGCAGCATTTTGTATTGTATACGCGCCAAAAGTAATGTCGCACTGCTGGTTGAATGTGTTCGTTCCAGAATCAGCCGCGTTCGGAAGGAAATTCCATGCTGTATCTATCTCGCTTCCAAGAGCACCGGTAAGGTTGATGAAGTACAAACTTCCGTTTGTGCTTGTGCACACAACCCTTCCCTTTCCTTCCTCCCCTCCCCATGGCCATTTATACATAAAATTTCCTACCGCATCCCCTAAAACTAAGTATGTTCCATTGCTGATATTGCCATAGAAGCCTGCCCATTTCTCTGTAGAAACATTCATGTCTATATTAAGGTTCGTAATATTTCCTGGCCTAAGAGGATATCTCCCTACCTCATAAGTATAATTATACTTGCTTATGTTAATAACCGTAACATTTACTCCATAGAGATACACCCCGCATATAAAAACCTGTGCATGGTCCTCTCTAAACCTCGTTGGATAATCGGTCGCATTGCATGTGACATTGTAGTAGTATATTCCTGGGTTATCAAAGCTTCTGTTGTATTCATAAAGCAAACTTGAGTCGTTGTACCACATCATCGCAGAAACCCCATCCTCAAAACTTATGTTGCAGTCTGCATTCAGGATTGGCTCACCAGAAGTTGCGTTTGAATAGTTTGCAAAAAATGTAATGTTTTCTCCTGGGCAAATTGTCTCGTTATCGCTCGTGTCCCATATCGTAAGGTTCGCACCTATCTCCTCCCCTGCCCCTCCCCTTTTTTGAGCATGCGTAATGTTGTAGTATTCCTGACCTAGGAAAGTTATTAAATTCACTGTTATTCCATTTTTTGTTGTTCCTGCCTCGCATTCTGTAATGTCAAAAGAGGTATATCCTTCGCAGTTGTAAGTAAGCTCCTGCGGGGATTCTGCATTCGGGCAGACAAAAACCCCCTGGTCCAAAAAGTTTGGAACAAAAAATGAGATGGTTTCGTTTATTCCCGCCGCAGAGGTGGCGTTTATAACTGTGTAGTTTCCGCCAGTTTCCAAAGCACCTGTGTATATGCTCGCATTGCTTATGTTTACGTCCCCAAAATGGAAATGGCCTTTTACCATAAGTCTTAATCCTTGGGTTGAGTGGTTATAGCGAATAAAGGAAGTAGTGTAGTGCCTTTCCAAATCATAGATGTATTTGTTGAGGTAGAATGCTGAATAGGCGGATTCATTCTCTCCATTAGGATGATCGTATATTCCTCCTAGGATTATGGGTCCATAGTCCTTCCAAGGCGGGGTGGCAGGAAGTTTTGCAGTTGGCGGGTTTCCGTATGGGTATTGGTCTCCATAGTCGCAGTAGCTATTATCATCAGAATCGTATATTTGATACTCTAGAATGTCGTCATAATAATTCCCCTGCGCAACCCCTGAAACTGAAGTGTTTAAAAATACTGTAAGGTGCGAATCCCACCAAACATAATAGTTTGTAATATTTCTAAAGAAATTGTGGTATATGAGAGAATTGTTCCCAGCATACCATCCTGGCCGGTAGTCATTATATATTCCGACACTGAAGTTTTCTATTGTGTTGTTGTAAAAAACAGAGCCGTTTGCTCTGTTTAGGAAACCAGAGCTGGTTTTTGTGCCGTTTAGTGTATTAAATCTGAATGTATTACTTTGGCCGGATATCCAAATCGGGCTATAGTATTCACCCGGGCCATTAACAGTGTTCCACTCAAAAACATTCCCGGAGGCTGACTTATATACGATCTTAAAAGCATACCCATTAGTTAACTGTGTAAATGTGTTATTACTTATTGTATTATTATTTGAATTTAGGGCATAAAGATAAACTTCTACACCCTCAGATTTTGGGTTTTTGAAAGAGTTGGTTGAAATATTGTTTAGGTATCCTTCCAAATAAACTGAATAGGTGTTGTTTTCAAAGGTGTTGTTATAGACATGCGTGGTGTTTGAATTTTCAGAAATCCTTATGCCATATGTATTGTTCACGATGATAGAATCCTTTACTCTATTTTCAAAATCCAAATGCTTGAAATAAACACAATACACATTTGAGTTCATGTTATAACATCTAAAATCTGTAATGTTGCTATATCGTGTGAGGACGGCCCATACGCCATACTGGGCATTTTCCCTTCTCATCGTGATGTTTTGCACCCGCGCTCTACTCACATTACACAAGAATATCTGCGCAATGCTGTCGTTGTTTTCAAAAACAACATCATCTATGTTACTGAAATAAACTGGGTTTGTTTCGTTTACTGTGAAATTAACTCCATGCGCGCACTCCTGCGAATTATCGCTCACTATATCTATGGGGGTGTATATATCATCGCATATAGAATTGTTTCCTATGTATATTTCTGTTGAGTGGTAGAGGTAGAAAACTGTATTTACATTGCATATCGTATTATTGAATATATGGTCTCTTATCCCATACGAGGCATAGTAGCCATATGTTGCATTGTACATTGTATTGTTGAATATGGATACATTCATTCCTCTGTATGAAGAGCCGACAGAGTACATGCATGCAGTACTTCCACGGGATGCGATCTTATTTTCTATTCTGTTGAAGCTTATTTCTGTAATGTTTGTTGTGCTCGGGTTTATCATAATCCCATAGGAAGAGTTTTGGATTAGATTCCTCGTAATGTTCACGATATTATTGTTTGGCTGGGGATATCCTGGATGATTGCTCAATGCGATGCCGACATATTTTCCCATTATCGTATTATTCCTTGCTGTTATGTTTCCGCCCAAATAATTATACGCTATCCCAAGGACAATACCATAGAGATTGGTTTCATCTGAAATTACGGTATTGTTTTCTGCCCATGCGTTCGTCCCTGAAAAACCAAGGGAAAAACTGCAGTAGTAGCATCCGCCAGATTTTGTGTTTATGATTTTTGAGTTGAAAACATTTGCATTAGTTCCGATATAAACTGCGAAACCGTTCGTTTCATATGAGGTTATGTTTTCGACGGTGATATTTTGAGAACGCGAAAACATAGTAGAGTGGCTGTATGCCCATTGTGCTGAGGGATCAACCCTGAAATAGCTTAAATCGCTGTTTCTTATTGTAATGTTATCATCAAGGTATGAGAAAAGATTATGATAATGAGCATTGGAAATGTTTGAGTTTTCAACTAAGATGTTTGCGCTTGAAAAGCTCCAAAAGCCAGTCCCGTTTGTTATATTGACATTGCTCACTGTAGAGTTTTCAACATCGCAGAAAGTAAGCTCATTTAGGTTTACATTCGAAACAGTAATTCCGTTTGTTGTTGTATTAAACCAAGCAGGGAATCCATTCAAAGAGGCGTTTTTTACTGAAAAATTGCACACGCACTCTCCTCTTACTCCGCATCCTCCAAACACCCGGTCTGTGATATTAGAGGACGAGGTATTTTCAAATGAGTTGCCTGTGGACGCAACACCATCTGTTGCATAGAACAAAACCCCATAAACTCCATTATGCATTCCACCATTATAGAACTTGTTGTCTTTGCTCCTGTCAAAAACTATTCCCGTGTATGTCGTGTTTGTTGAGAATCCGTTAAATGTATTGTTCGAAGAGTTAACGAGAAGAATTCCTCCGTATATTGCTGTTGGGCCTGTGACCTGAAAATTCGAGATATTGCAGAAAATAAGCTGAGAAACTGACCCAGGAGAATAGGTTTGGGAGGAGTTGTGCTCCATGTAAACAATCGGGTAGAGCGAGTTTTTTCCCATGTTGCTCGTGATGTTGTTATTGCAATATTTCGGCCATATCTGTACGTCGTATGTATCTATAATATTGTTATACAGCGTCAAATTTTCTGTATATGAAAGTATTCCATTGCAAGAACCTGTTATTTCTGATTGTTTTATCACAATATTGTTTGATTTTTTAGCACCAGAACCCGAAGAATCTATAAGAATCGCTGTCCAAGCCAAGGCTGTGCAGTGGCCGAGAGAGTCCGGGAAAGAATACTTAAGCCGTTCAAATGTAGCGTTTGTTGTGTTTTGAATACCAAAAAAAACGCTTGGGTTGCCTCCTCTTGCATCAGATGGAAGGGTGGAGGAAACTTCGTAGAAATAAACATTCATTGAATTGGCTATCTCCGGGCCGCTACATCCCGGGGATGTACAATAGGCATAGTGGGAAACGTTTTTTATAGTAATATTTGAAGAATCGCGGATATATATTTTAAGGTAAGCAAAAGATCCGAAATAATTACCGGGAAGAGCTAATGAACCGTTTTCTATTGTAATGTTATTTGCAGAGTTTTGTATTTTTATTCCTCTAACAGAATACCCTTTCAAATTTACCACAACATTAGACACGCCGTATGCAACAAGGCATGGTGTCTGGGAATCTCCAGTATTAAGGTCTTGAGTTACTTCGTAGTAGGTATTTGAAGAGAGAGAACCGCAGGTACTCAGATCAACAGCGTTGAAGATAGATAAAAGTAGAAATAGTGCAAACGCAAAACGCAAAACCCTTATGGACATCGTTAAGAATTCCGAGATAAGAATAATAAAGGTTTCGTTTATTGAACCTCTAGATAAATTATAACCCTACCTGCTCCTCCATTATAGGTGGCAAACTGGGAAGGCACTCTTATTTCATAATCATATGTTCCCCATTTTCCTTCTCCGTCCCATGTAATATTTGTCATAAACACCAAATCCTGATGCTCTGCAGAAGTAAATTCTGTTCCCCCATCGCTCGTGTCCCACAAAATACCTGTCTTGAAATTCTTGTTATCCGTTGAGTTTGCGATGGAAATGTTTGCAATATCCCTACCCCATACCCTATATGTCGTGTTCTCTATTGGAAGTGTTCCATCTATGCTGAATGTTTTGTTTATGCTATCCACTAATGCAGGGTCTATTCCCAAAGCTATGTCCGCCTCTTCAAAATCATTGCTTGCTGTTGTATTATCTGCCTTTCTTCCTAATGCCTGAAGTTCCAACCAGCTTATTGTATTTCCTTCTGGGAATACATACATGTGCACTATTGCAGGAGTCCAGTTGGACATGAATTTTGGCTCTGTCCAGTTTGTTCCAAGCAAAATCAAACCAGTAATATTTCCATAGAAATAATGCCATATAGAAGTGCATGTCATGGCGCATCCATCTGGCAGTTCATCATCCTTCCACTGATAGTATGTGTCGCATGTGTTCAATGAGCCGTTGTTATCTGTTCCGTCCTGATTATCTATATCCTTTTGGGTATTGAAGCAAATATAGCTGTTTTCCATTCTATTATTATCTGTTGTTTGTGTGAAAAACACTCCTTTATCACTGTTGAAGCTTATGTTAGAGTTAAGTATTCTTGTTCCGTTTGTATAGTCGTTTATGTAGATCCCTCTTGTATTATTGTTTGCTGTGATATTATTGAATGTGAAATTTGCAGAAGTGAATAATCGTATAGCGTTAAGATAGTTAAAGCTTATTGAAGAGTTTGAGATGGTTGCATTGTAGGAATAGTCTGCTAAAAATGCCTCATCCCCTCTGGTTCCGTGTATTGTGATATTGTTTCCTGTAATGTTTTCGAAAGCATTAAGTCTTATACCGTATATTGTATTGTTTGAGAAGTTGCTGTTTTGCATCGTAAGGTTATTCCCTGCATTAAGATACATTCCTGCAATTTGGTTGAATATCGAGTAGGAGTCAGAAATGCTGATATGTGACGTGTCGTAAGCCAAAATTCCATAGGTGCTATGGTTGTATATTGAAGCATTTGAGATTAAAATTCTGGAAGAGTTTAGAGAGTATATCCCTACATTGAATAGGGTTGAGTAGGGATTGTTGTATATCTCTGTTGAGTAAACGTTCACTTGGGAAGAGGAGTTTATGAATATTCCATTTTCCGTGTTGAAAGGAAGGGTTGTATTTGATATTTCTATCTGGCTGCTGTTGTCTACTATTCCTATCCCGCTATCGGTATTTTTGTAAGAGGTTACATTATTTATCGTTGCATTTTTTGTACCATTAACATATATTCCAAAAGAATAGTTGGTTAGGTTTGGGCAGTTTATTATGCTTATGTTTTCAAATCCGTTTGTCATTATTGCGTATGTTTTGTTTTCAGGATCATAGACATTTCCTGTGATATTATAACCGGAGCAGTTTAAGTAGATATTTGAAGCATTAAACGTAATGCACGCCCTATCTGATTTGTTTCCAACCAAGTTCGCAAGAAGGCTTGTGTTTGAATTTATATACATGCAATTCATTCCTAGTTGGTTATTTGTCAAAGGCATGTAATCAATGTTGCTTCCTCCACCTATCGCATACTGGTCCGGATTATCTCCTATTCCATCTCCTGCAATATTATGAATGGGTGGGGAGCCGCTTCCATCATCTATCCCATCATAATCAGAATAGTAGTTTCCACCTATGCATTGTCCACCGATTATGTTAGGCCCGCCTGGGCAGTAGGAATAGTTCCAATAGTTAGTGCCATCGTCATATGTATTATAGGTATTGTTGAGGATGTTGTTGTAGATGAGGTTGTTGCTACACCCAGCTTCTATCCTTATTCCATTGAAAAAGTTGTCCGAGATAGTATTGTTTGTTATATTGTTTTCATTGGCATACCCAAATAAATATATTCCATTTTGGGTGTTGTCAGAAATAGTATTACCTGCAATAGTGTTGTTTACAGATATCAAGATGTAGAGTCCTGAGTAGCCATTATTTGTTATAGTATTGTAGAGTATTGTATTATTAGAAGACTGGTAATGGATGCTAACACCATATTGTGTGTTTGAAGTAATGGAATTGTTGATTATGTTGCAATTAGAGTTCATGAATAGATGTATTCCATCAATGTTACTTTCATAAATTGTATTGTTCTCTATAAGTGTATAGGGCGCATTGTTTAGATAAATGCTGATATTATGGAACGACCCTATCGTATTGTTAATAATTTTATTACTATAGGAAGAAGCATAACCTCTAAAACCGTAGTACGAATTATTGTGAATCTGATTGTTTTCGACTATTGTATTGTTTGTGTATCTTAAATCAACGCCAAACAAGCCATTATTTTTTATCTCTGAATCCGTTATATTATTTTTATCCGAATAGTATAATCTAAATCCACCTGCACCATTAGAAGAAGAATTTAAGTTCGTTATATTATGGTTACTTGAATAAAGCAGATATGCTCCTATGTATTCATAGTAAAATGTAGCATTATTTGCAGTTACATTGTTAGCAAGAACAGATAACAACCCATGGGAGTTATTGTGCAGGGAAACATTTTCAACTAAGAAATCTGATGAGTTAACAACTCCAATAAAACCAACATTTGTAGGTATTGGCTCTGTAGTATCATACAAACCGTCCCCAGTCACATTCCTGACATAATAATATATATATTTGTCAGAAGAATCAAGAACCGTATCTCTAACTATATTGTCTGTAGTTATATTATGCACAAAGTGTGGAACACTGGAACCTTCTATATAGAAGTTATATCGGTTGTTGGTCATATTGTTATTCAACAAAGTATGGTTAACAACATTGTTCAACGAAATGCCGTACATATTCGCATAGGCAAGATTGTCCTGCAATGTATTATTATACCCGTTTGAAATAGCGATACCTTCTTTAGTATTATCGTGTACTGTGTTATTATAAAAAGCTGAATTGCTTGTAGAACTGAATCCAATACCTGCTCGGGCAAAACTAACAGTATTATTCCGAACTGTTATGTTATTCTGAGTTCCAGACCCTCCAATTCCCGTTGCATTCCCATTGAAAACAGTATTATTCTGAACCAAAACATTTTGGTTTTCCCTCCACCAAAAATTTATTCCAATCGATGAACCAAAATTCTCAACAATATTGTTCTGCACTGTTGAATTTTCAATCCCTCCAAAATAAACGCCACCCATATTTGGAGTTGGATTACATCCCGCTCCATAATCATTCTCTCCAGTATGATTGAACACATTATTTTCAAAAAGCATATCATAAGAATACCCTCCAACTCCATCCAAATCTATTCCCAATGTAGGCATGTACTCTATTCTGTTTCCCCTAACCGTCCATCCTCCGCTGTTTGTATCTATGTATATCCCGGTCATATGGCCTGAGTAGGATGGGTCATCTAGACAATTAGTAGCGTTCCTTATTGTATTATTCTCTATGAGCAAATCCCAATATTCACCTGGCAGACCTAAATACCCAGAAACAATTCCATATCCTCTGTAATACTCAATTGTGTTATTGATTATTGAAGTGTTATAATTAACCCATAGGGCTATAACAGTTTCTGTATTCCAGAAATGATTATCTTTTATTGTAAGATTATAGGTCGGTGCTTGGAATTCTGTCCCGTCGACTTCTCTGCATATGCTTACAAATATAGACCTTGTTAGTCTATCTGTAAAGTTTGAACTTTCAATTATAGTATCGTTTGTAGCGCACGGCATAATTCCAATCGCCCATGGCGCAGAGGTTAAACCTGTTCGGTTTATATGAGAAGATGAAATTCTTATTCCGCTTGAATTTACTAGATAGATTCCTCTACTCCATGCGGTTTCATTATAAACTTCTATCTTGCTGTTTGTAATGTTTGAGTTCGTTGTTTGATTGAGGTAAATTCCAAAATGATTTCTGATAGAATTCAGTTCATCAATTAGCGTGTTATTAAACGAATACGCATATACGCCGTATGTATAATTACTCACATGACAGCCTTGTATCGTAACATTTTCCCATCCAACATAGCTTCCTATTCCTATAGTGTTTTCAGTAAGCGAGTGGTTGCCAGTAATATTATATCCATTGCAATCTATTGTAATGTTTGAAGCATTTATTGTAATGCAGATTCTGTCTGATTTGTTTCCATAGAGATTTCCTGATAGCGTATAAACAGTGTTTGAAATGTTTGCATAAAAGCATCTTGCATAAGTTATGTTATTGGTAAGTGGTAAATAATCCCAGTTACTTCCTCCGTATATAGAATAGTTTGGTGGATTGTCTCCTATCCCATCTCCATAGATATTATGAGGATAGGTTGCGCCTGAACCATCATCCACTCCTGTGTAGTTAGAGTAGAAGTTTCCTCCTATGCAGTCTCCACCTATTATGTTTGTTCCTGTGCAGTCATAGGAAATGTTCCAATAGTTTGTTCCTGAATCGTAGACTACTCCTTGGCCCGCTGAAGCGTTGAAGATGTTGTTGTAGATAAGGTTGTCGCTAGAAGAAGATATAGCAATTTGGTAGTTTGTAGTGTTATAAACAATATTATCTGAAATTGTGTTATTGTTAGTGCCAGAACTAAGATATATACCATATGAACCTTGGTTATATATGCTATTTCCTTTTATTGTATTGTTTAGAGTGTCGCTGGGATAAAGACCAATACCAACATTATCTCCATTAAAAATAGTGTTGTTTTCTATTCTTGAATTTGTAGTAGTATCCCTGAGAGAAATAGCCCAACCACCACTTTTTTCAATCGTATTGTTGTAAAAACTTACATTATCGCAACCATATACCATGTAAAAACTGCTTCCAGTGTTATCATAGAAATAGTTATTGTAAAGCCTTGAATGTTTTATGTCTACAATCAATGCAATTCCATTTGTATTGTTTGTAATGTTATTGTTGAAAACTGAAATGTTTTGTCCTACCCTTAAGTCCATCGCATAGGTATAGTTTCTTATGTTGCAGTTCTTTATAGTATTGTGGCTTGAATAGGCAGAGAATATGCCCTTTCCTACACCCCAACCAGTAATATTATACCCATTGCAGTCTATTGTAATGTTTGTAGTCCAATCAACTATGGTAATACAGTTTCCATCTGATTTGTTTCCATAGAGATTTCTTGTTAAAGTATATACGGTGTTTGAGGTATCAGCATAGAAGCACAATGTTTGGTTGTTCGTTAATGGCAGATAGTCAACATTGCTTCCTCCATAGATATAGTAGTCATCTGGATTGTCTCCTATCCCATCTCCATAGATATTATGAGGATAGGTTGCGCCTGAACCATCATCCACTCCTGTGTAGTTAGAGTAGAAGTTTCCTCCTATGCAGTCTCCACCTATTATGTTTGTTCCTGTGCAGTCATAGGAAATGTTCCAATAGTTTGTTCCTGAATCGTAGACTACTCCTTGGCCCGCTGAAGCGTTGAAGATGTTGTTGTATATTTTGTTATCATAAGAAGGATAGGTTTCATTAATAAGTAGTTGATAAATTGAATTGTTATATATTGTGTTATTGACAATTGTGTTGTTGTCTGCATTCTGATAAAGATAAATTCCATAAATATTGTTATTATATGCAGTGTTGTTGGAGAGGGTGTTGTTGGAGCTGAAGTAAAGGTGGAAACCGTAGTAAGAGTTGCTGTAGGCAGTGTTGTTGGAGAGGGTGTTGTTGGAGCTGGAGGAAAGGTGGAAACCATACCATGAGTTGTTATATGCTGTATTATCTTTAAGAATATTATTAATAGCTTCTGAGTAGTCAACTCTAAACCCCTCTTGATTTTTAAATGCTGTGTTGTAGATTACTGTGTTGTTTGCTGAGCGAGCTAAACGAATACCAACTCCACCTGAGCCTACACAATATCTTGCAGTATTGTTGTATATGTAGGAGTCATTTGACCATGTAAAGAATATTCCCCACTCATAGTTATTTGAGAAATTAGAGTGAGAAATGTTAAATCCTCTTGAATGGTCTAATTTTATTCCATCATTTACATTTTTGTTTCCTGTTAATGGGTCTGTGCCATTTTGATCGTTATACCAATAGTTTGTATCGTAAGAGTAGAAATATAAAGAATCGTAATTGTCTCCTGAGTTTCTGAATGTGTTGTGGGTGACATTGTTGAGTTTTGAGTTGTAAGTAAAAATTCCTGCTTCGCAGCCATTGTGGTTAGACCCACAGCCAGGTCCGCCACCACCGCATGTTCCATTTCCTTTTAAATAATTATAAGAAATTTGGGTATAGTTTGAGGAGCAGAGAATTATTCCTCCTTCAAATCTTGAGAAATTCCCTGCACTCCAGTTGCAGAATTGGAAGTAATCTCCTCCTGGGTCATCAGAAGTCCAATAGGTATCGTTTATATCATTATCCCAGATTGTGGAGTTTTCGGTTGAATCAAAGAAAATTCCTGCTTTTCCGTTTGCTACTAATGAGTTGTTTGTAATGTTGTATTGGTTTGATAAGTTTGCGTATATCCCAAATGTGTAGTTGGTTATGTAACAGTTCTTGATTGTAACATTGTTTCTTGAGTCATAGTTTCCTATTCCTATTGTGTAGCCTGTGTATGGGTATGTTCCTGTAATATTGTAGCCATTACAATCTATAGTAATGTTTGAGGCATTTATTGTAATGCAGATTCTGTCTGATTTGTTTCCATAGAGGTTTCTTGTTAAAGTATAGACTGTGTTTGAGGTATCAGCATAGAAGCATGCAGTTCTAAGATTTGTTAATGGAAGGTAGTCAATGTTGCTTCCTCCATAGATATAGTAGTCATCTGGATTGTCTCCAATTCCATCCCCTGCAATATTATGAGGATAGGTTGCGCCTGAACCATCATCAGCTCCTGTGTAGTTAGAGTAGAAGTTTCCTCCTATGCAGTCTCCACCTATTATGTTTGTTCCTGTGCAGTCATAGGAGGTGTTCCAATAGTTTGTTCCTGAATCGTAGACTACTCCTTGGCCCGCTGAAGCGTTGAAGATGTTGTTGTATATTTTGTTATCATAAGAAGGATAGGTTTCATTAATAAGTAGTTGATAAATTGAATTGTTATATATTGTGTTATTGACAATTGTGTTGTTGTCTGCATTCTGATAAAGATAAATTCCATAAATATTGTTATTATATGCAGTGTTGTTGGAGAGGATGTTGTTGTTGGAGCTGAAGTAAAGGCAGAAACCGTAGTAAGAGTTGCTATATGCTGTGTTATTGGAAAGGGTGTTGTTGTTGGAGCTGAAGTAAAGGTAGAAACCGTAGTAAGAGTTGCTATATGCTGTGTTATTGGAAAGGGTGTTGTTGGAGCTAAAGTAAAGGTAGAAACCGTAGTAAGAGTTGCTATATGCTGTATTATCTTTGAAAATATTATTAATAGCTTCTAATTGTTCAACTCTAAATCCTTGTTGATTTTTAAATGCTGTGTTGTAGATTACTGTGTTGTTTGCTGAGCTAGCTAAACGAATACCCACATTGGTATTATAACTTGCAGTATTGTTGTAGATGTAAGTATCGTTAGAGTTTGTCAAAAAAATTCCCCACTCACGATTATTTGAGAAATTAGAGTGAGAAATGTTAAATCCTCTTGAATTGTCTAATTTTATTCCATCATTTACATTGTTGTTTCCTGTTAATGGGTCTGTGCCGTTTTGATCGTTATACCAATAGTTTGTATCGTAAGAGTAGAAATATAAAGAATCGTAATTGTCTCCTGAGTTTCTGAAAATGTTATAAGTAATATTGTTTAGTTTTGAGTTGTAAGTAAAAATTCCTGCTTCGCAGCCATTGTGGTTAGCGATACAATTGTCTGTGCATGTTCCATTTCCTTTTAAATAATTATAAGAAATTTGGGTATAGTTTGAGTAGCAGAGAATTATTCCTCCTTCAAATTTGTAAAAATTTACTGAATTCCAATCGCAGAATCCTAGATAAATTCCTCCTGGGTCATCAGAAGTCCAATAGGTATCGTTTATATCGTTATCCAAAACAGAAGAGCTAGTTGTGGAATCAAAAAATATCCCTGCTTTTCCGTTTCTCAAAAATGTTGAATTTTTAATAGTAATTGTATTTGATTGGTTGAAATACGCACCAATATAAATTCCTGTAAAGGTTGAGTTATCAACTGTAATGTTGGAGCCATATATTGCATTAATTCCCATCGTATTTATGGATTTGTTGTTTACAAACCGGCTGTTTTGAATTAAAATATTGCTTACAGAAACAAGACTGCTTGGAGCATAAAGATAAACCTCGTATCCTGAGGTATGGTTTTCTATATTGGTATTATATATAAGGAGGTCATCTGCGCCATTTACATATATTCCATAATCTGCATTCCTATAAATTGTTGAATTGTATATTTTGTTGTTATCTGCGGTATCCTCATAAATGAATATTCCACTTTCTGAAGTAGAGTTATATATTGTAACATTTGTTATAGTATTATTATAACTTCCGTTAACTTGAATTCCATAGGTAACCAAATCGTATATTTTTCCGTTTCTTATTATATTATTATCGCCACCACTTGAAACATAAATACCACCATATACCACTCCGCCGCTTTCTGTTATGTTTTGAATATCAAAACCATCTACTATTGAATTATCCACTCCTCTTATCCATATCCCTGCCCATCCACCGTTTCTTAGTGTTATATTTGTAAAGTTGTTTGAACCGCTGTAGTCCATGATGAAAAAATTTGCTGAGTTGTAGCCAGTGAAATTTACTACTCTATTATTAGTAGAATCGGTCAGGAATAGTATACCCCCATCGCTTGTTCTATCAACAACCAAATTCGTAAAATTAGAATCATCGCAATCCTCAACTCTTATTGAATTGCCAGAAGATAGGTTAAACCTAGAATCTCGGATGGTAATTTGAGAATGATCGGTTGTCAAAGCAGAATCTATCATAAGGTTTCTTGAGTAGTTTAAGACATTGCAGTTCCTTACTGTAACATTTGTTAAAGGATTGATAGCAAGGGGAGGGTCGTATATTATTATGCCGACAGTACTCCCTGCAGAGTTTCCTCTTATCTCGTAGTTCTGACAATTAAGCTCAACATTACTAACCCTTATAGCAATACAATAATAATAGCCACCTATCGAATTACTTGTATTCCCTACTAAGTTATTATCAAGAGTGTGATAGCCCGAAGTTGTAATCGCAGTACATGAAGTAATATCAAAAATAGAAATGTTTCCTTCTTTTTCATATCCAAACATCGGATCTCCTTCTGTTAAATTAAACGAACGATTTACTCCATTATTTGTGTATGGATAGAGCTCCCAGGAAGAAAGGCAGGAGAAGTTTGAAGAAAATGTGGAACATTTATATAAATCTCCTCCAGAATTTCTCGCAACAACATTAGAATAATTATAGGAAATGTTTGAGAGGTCTATTACAAAAGTATTGGTCATGTTGTTTTCTGAATCATTTACAAAAGTATCCCCAACAACTATTGTGTGAGAATATCCATCATCTGGGATATCATAAATAGTTAGTTGCAAAACCTGGCCGGAGTTGAAATTTATTTGGACATCAAGACCGGTTGAATTGTCCAAAATCTCATAGGAGCCGTTTACAGGATTGCCGAACGGATCAATTATGTTAAGAGTAGTTACTGTGGATAGATTTATTGTTTGAATAAAGAGCGGGTCTTCAGGAAGGAGTTTAAATACTATGTATCCACCGGATGCAAAATAAGGCCATTTTTCCCATCCACCTGAGCAGGAGTAGTTTTTATCAAACTCTTTACACTTGTACAGGTCTCCTCCATAATCCTTTGCAATCACAACAGAATAATCAAAATCAGAGTTAGAAAGGTCAACCAAGAGAATACTATTACTAAATTCATCTAACAATATGAAAGGCTCTCCGCTTAGAGAAAGGTTGTAAAGCGTAATAGAATGAATCCGCTCTTCTGGTGAGAAATAGAAAGTTACTGAGGCATATCTTCCAGTGTATTCTAAAATTTCGTAGGTATAATTTTTTTGTTTTCCACGAGTATCTGAAATGTTTATATTGATAGAGGGAAGGAGCTCTGTGGCGTTTTGTTCCCCACCAGGAATAGTAAGTGGTTTTTCTGTCCATAAAAATAGTTTTTGTTCCTTTGTTATGTTAAATACCGCTTTGCCCTTTTGTAGCGTATAGTTGAGTTCTTTAAACCCTGTCCTACATGTGTAGTCATAGGAAAAATCTTCGCAGGAATAGAGATATTCGCCTTTTTTCTCAGCATAAACTATGCCGTACGGATAAAAGAGATAATATGTATCTAAAACAAACGCAGAGTCGTTTATATCATAGGCGCTCATTTTCAACTCTTTATCTAAATAGAGTGAATAAAATGTGATGACTGGAACAGATTGGATGGGTTTAAAAATACCAACATTCGCATGCTTTTCATCAACCATAGAGATGATGTATTCAGGTATCCTTCCCTCTCCTTTTTCATCATAAACAACAAAGAATGCATTCTGTATTAAAAGCTCCTGAACCTCCTCTTCAACAGAATCATAGGTCCAAAAATCCTCATAATAATCAAAACCCATATCTATGAAAACAATCTCAAGCTGTTTGTATACCTCGTCCTCAAGAGGAGTGATGTTTATCTCAGAGATATTCTCTTCCGAAACATTCAAGGAAATATTCTCGGATATGTCTAATGGATAGGATATGTTAAGCTGACCGGCAACGAGGAAATCTGAGGTTGAGTTTAGAATTGCAAAAATTCCATCTTGTGTGGAGTTTGCTTTTTCCCAGAGCGCGCAGGTTTCATTTGTAAAATTGACGCAGGAAAGAAGAGTATCGTATTCCAATAGAATGTAGTATTCTGCATAGGAAAAGTTCGTGCCGGAAAGATTCACAAAAATAACATTGTAAAGATTCCTGATCTCTGTCTCGCTTTCTATTTCAGTTAAATTTTCAGTGATATTTTCTGTCTCGTTTAAACCTGTGTTGTTTTCGTTGATGATTTCAGAAAAGTTTTCTTCTGTGGTGTTTTTTGTTTCCGTTATTTCCAGCGCGATTTCTTCACTAGTATTTTCGGTTATGTTTTCCGTAAGATTTTCTGTAATGTTGGTTGCTTCCGTAGAAATATTTTCACTTATGTTTTGGGAATAATTTTTTATTTTAAGAATGGTTTGGTTTTCTGAAATATTAAGCTCATAGGCATGGATGAATAGCGAAGAATTTAGAGAGAAATTGTTAAGAACAAGAGCTGGAAGATGGGGAGTGATATTTTCTATTATAAGGTCTCCGTATCCCTCCTCTGTTGGGATGAGATAGTAGAAGAAGGTAAGGTTTGTTCTTTCATCATAGTAAGAAAGTCTGGGGAGGGTGGGTGTGATGTTAATCAGGGGAGGAGCTGTTTCATTCTCATTCCGCAGAACATCAAACTCAACCGAAATGTTTCTGTCAAACAAACCAACTATATAATGGCCGGGTTGATCCGGGAAATACTGGTACAGGCATAGGCCGGTACGGCATCTTATAGCAGGGGTTTCCTCAGTCTCATTTGAGGGAAGCGTTATGTAAAGCTTTACTGCATAAACCTTCAGGGGCATAGTAACTGTAATGTTTACTGCTTCCCCAACATAGTACTCTGAGCGGTCGATGGAAATAGAGTATTCGCTGGTTAGAGCAAACACTAGCGCAATCGCAACAAGCAGAGCAACAGCTGTTTTTTTATTCATCTCCACCACTACTTACTTTCTGCGTGTTCGTGGTGAGCCTTTGCCCTATGATGCCCCTTTCTCTTTCTCCATACATAGTAGCCGATGATAAGAGCTATCAACAGCAGTACTATCAACAATATGGACGGGATGCATGGATTTCCTTTTAGCTCAATATCCTTCTCTGCTCTTTTTATCAAAGTATCCTCTTTTTCACCGTAGTAGACTACGGTATGGACAACCTTATTGACCTCTTTATCCTCTTCCGTTAACTCTAATTTTATTGGAATGGAAGAGGTCTCTCCTTTTCTTATAAAAGTCGTGCCGTTCTGGATTTTTGTTGTTGGAATACCATCTATTATAATATTTCTAAGCTCTCCTCTAGCGTATGCATCAACAGGACCTACGTTGCTTACTTGAATTATGTATTCTTTTGAGAAGTCATCGTACCAACCATCTGTTATCTCAAGCTCTGAATTATCAACAAATTCTTGAACAAGAATCGGTAGTTTATACGGTGGTCTCACCGCTCCCGGTTCAAGCACATAATACATCATATCATAAGGCGACTCACCATATTTAGTATAAAGGTGTGCATACATTTTTTTGTTGATATAATCTGTTAGATCCACGCTGTAGACTATTACCTTCTCATCACCTGGCTCTAGGTATTGGTTTTCTTTATCTATTACAGTTGTGATCGTTCTATCCTCAAAAACAATGGGCGCAGAAGTGTAGAAATAATTCCCTACATTTCCGTTGTTTTTGAATCGGATGTAAAGCTCTTTTGCAGTAGGATTGTACACTGCGGATATGGGAGTAAGGTTAAACTGATATTTTGGTAGGTAGAAAAGGTCCAACGCATATATCTGGCCCTGCAGTTCTGCAACTCCCACAAAACCCATTCCATACTTTGCTATTACTGTAATCTCTCCTCCCATCGCTTCCCTAACCTCCCTTGCTGTGTTTATGAGCTCATTTCCAACTACGATAACATATTTTATGTTGTGCTTTCGTATGAAATTTATTATATCCTCCGGGTAGCGGTCTGAAGAAACAAAAAGAATTACTTCGTTCCCATCCCCACCGGTCATGATCTCGTGCTCTATGTACTCGCCGCTTGTAAGAAGAATCTGCTGGCTATTTATTGTCTTAACCATCCTTTCCGCAAGCTCCATATTATTTTTGAACCTGCTCTGGTTGTCTATTTTTTCAACATTAAATTTTGAAAGGGTATCTGCGATTTCTCTTCGCATGTGTCCGTAGAAAAGAATGGAATAGCCAGGGTTTGCTTCCAAAAGAGATGAAATCCTGTTCCTGTTTTCTTTGGTTGTGAACAAAACCCATTTTTTGTATTTGAAAGCATACTGGGCAACGCTTACCGCATCATATCCATAAGCATCATCAATAAGAACAAAACCTGTTAAAGGAACGCTGTTATTTTTTAGCATTTCTAAAAATTGTTCCTGAAGAATGTATGGGTGTTGGGTCTTTAATGTTGTTACATTTTTAAATCCGAGGGTTCTTAGGTAGGATTCGTAATCTGGTACGTATGGTTCTGTTTCTGATTCAACTATTACTACCGGTTCGCTTTTGCTTATAAAGTAAGGAAGAACCTTTGTTCCGTGCAGCTCATTCCGGATAAAAAATGATTGTTCTCCGGAAAGGTCTGCAAAATGCAGGGTCAGGTAGACATCCCTCCAATCCTTCGAGTTGGTTACATATTGCGTAGGGTTAACCAGCGTCAGAACCAACGCTAATATAACTAATAGCACTTTCGCATTCATGCATCACACCCAAGGAAAATTGCGAGGATAGGTATAAAAAGGTTGGCTTTTGTTCTTCGTCGTTCAGGGTCGGGATACCAAAAGTTGTCGAAATTTTGGACAGAATTCAAATATTTTTGTTCATTTTTTCGACTAATAAAGGTAGCCAAACAGAAACAGCGGAATAGAATCATACGAAAACATTACATCCTTTACCAAAAACGCATTCTTTTTTCCAATTATTTGCTTTTTTGTCTTTGTTTTTCCTCCAATCTCAAAAACATATTTTCTATCCACAATAAAATCAGGCTCACCCTTCTCAGAAGGATACTCCACCTTCCTGTTGAAAAGATGAGAAACAAAAAAATCCTCCCTCAGGCTACCTATATCTGAATCCCTTCCACTCATTTTGCATATAAACCATCTGAACGGAGGAGAAAGATAGTATTTCTTGTTGGGCCTAAGCAAACCTTTACCATGCACCAAAGAAGGAACAGAATGAATAAGCCCTATACTTTCAAATGCTTTCAGAACTTCACCAACACTACCCTTGCTCATACCATCAATTCTTCCACTTATTGAAGAAATGCTAACCTCACCAGCAGGGTTGGAAGCTATGTACCCAAGGATCGATTTTGCATGAAGAATGGTTGTAGTGTTGAAATTATACGAGAGAAGGTCTTCATAGACAACTTTCTCAACTATGTTCATCACACTCTTTTCATACTCCTCTCTTTCAGTACTTAGGAAAAATGGCATAGAGTACTGCATGTATTCGCTAATATCAACATATGGATACGTCCGCTGGACAGAATCCCATTCATTTACTATTTTTTCAAGCGTAAGCGGTATGTATTTTTTTCCTGTTTTCATTTCGATATACTCCCTGTAAGAAAGCGGGGGGAGTTGAAGATCTATTACCCGTCTAGAAAGGTCATATTTTCCCTTTATTATTAAAGAGGGGTTTGAGCCGCTAGCAAGAATTTTCACATCCAACCCATCATATATATTTTTAATCTCTTGAACCCAATTCGGGTATTTGTGCACCTCATCGACAAAAATATATTCTATTCCTTTTTTATATAGAAACTCAACAAAATCATAAAAAGTTGAAAGGGAGAATACCCAATGATCAAGAGGAAAATAAAAAACTCTTTTTCCCTCTTTCATTAGTTCAGATGCAACCTGAAGCATAAGGGTTGTTTTTCCCGTCCCCCTTACTCCATAAAGTAGAATAAGCTTATTCTTTACTATCTTGCTTTTTAAAACAGGGTAGAGAAATCTCTTGTACTCTAAACTTTCTGCCATCCTAAGGTTTGTTGTGAAGACAAGCGATAATTTTTCAAAAATACGTTCGTTTTCCATGAGAGATTTGGATGGGGAAAGGTTTAAAAAGTTGTCGAAATTTTGGACAGAATTCAAATATTTTTGTTCATTTTTTCGACAAATGCAGCATCAAGAAGGAAAAAAAGAAAAAAGAGGAAGAATGGCTCTCGGATTAGTTTATTTCTAGGAAGAAGTAATAGGTCACGTAAGTGTTATCCGCTGGGTTTGCAGGAACCATGAGCTGGTACACAACACCTGCTGCGTCATTGAATGCAGTTGCAGTGGTTAAAACTTTTGCTGCCCACACATCATCATCAGTTCCTGTACCATCCTGGAGATGGTATGTCGGCCAAGTTTCAGCACCGTTATGCTCATAGGTCAATGTATAGTTTGCAGTTATTGTAGCATCTGCAAATGTGTCTGCTCCTGAATGTGTGAATGTATTTGTATAGTTGTCTGCCCAGGCACCATTGAACACCCAATTGTACACATTCGTACCCGCTTCGCATTGACCAGCAGCAAGGTTTGCCCAGTTAACATCATTCTGGGTAGAAGCGTAGACCTTCCAAAGTTCGTTTGGATTACCAACTGCCCATGCGTAGAATGCATTGCCGGAGCTGTCACCGAGTACCAAGTTGGAACCCGTAAGGTTTCCGTAGAAGCCAGCCCATCTTTCTGTAGAGGAGTTCGTACCCGTAAGGTTTACTTGTGTTACGTTTCCACCTTCAGTCGTAACAGAACCTGCTGCACCATGTGGTATTGCGTATCTTTGCTGCGGTCCTGCCGAAACGCTTGCGTTTATTGGTGTACTGGCCGCCACTATTCCTGCTAGGACTAAGAGAGCCATAAAGCCTATCAAGAGATATTTTCCATTCATCCTTTTCACCTGCTGAAATGTCTACCATAAAGTTTAAAAAGGTTTCGCGCAATCTCTCTCGAAAAAATACAAAAAAACATAAATATGAACTATTTTAGTGTATGGGGATGGAACTTGGTAAAGAAATTTCAGTAGAATTTACAGAAATAGAGGTTGAGTTCTGTTTTCTGTCTTTCTTCTCAGACGGAGCGGGAAGAGGCTTTGGGGATGGTTGAATGGGTTTGATTTCGGTTGGTTCTTTAATGGGTGGAGGTTGAGATTTGCATGGGGTGTTTGTAAGAGGGTATGGGTCTACGGCATAAGCACTACCATTTATTGGATAGGACGTCTCTCCTATCCCATCGCCATTAGAATCGCATCCGGAATAGTTTCCATAAAAGTTTCCTCCCCAACATGGACCACCGATTATATTCGGCCCACGGGAGCAGTTTATATGACCAAGGCTCCACCAATTGCCATTGATATAATCATCATAACCATATGTAATGCTATCCAGTATCATGTTATTGTATATTCTATTGCCTGTAGCAAATTCAAGCGTTATACCAATATCGCAGTATCGGAACGTATTGTTTGATGTTTCGGAATTTGAGATGAACGCCCTCATACATTTGCTGGCATTTATCACTGTGTTGTTATAAGTAATATGACCGGCTCCGTATGGAAACTGAATGCCAACGCTATTACCACTATACCGTACATCCTCAATGTAATTATCATGGACAACTAAATACCCCGCCCGGTTTATATGAATCCCAGAATTCCACGTAACTCCGCCGGGATATCTTTTGATTGTATTGTTATATACCTCACCGTAGTACGCCCATGAAGGGGACGGGTTGGTGCCAACTATATATATAAATTGATGTGTGGATGTGCATCGGCTGCTTCCGGTATTAGAAAAGACAAAAGTGTAATTAACGTTTGAGCTTCCTATTACTGCCTGCCCTCCGCACACAAGCCAGAGCTCATTTGAATATATTTTGTTGTACGTAGAATATGAGAACCATATTCCGCCTGACGTATAGTTTGCATAATTATCGTGAGCTAAACTGTTGTTTGCATACGCAACTGAAATTAGATACCCTGAGTTTGTTCCATTGTTTAGGAAAATATCGTTATTGTCGCATCTGTAAAGTAGTATTGAATATCCTGAAGTGTTGTAGAAAAGGTTTTTGGTTATGTTTGTGTAATTTGAGTAGGTAATGAAAATCTCGTATAGGCTGTTGTTTGTGAAATTGTTGTTTTTTACATAAACATTCTCGCTGAAAAGAACGTATGCACCAACGCCGGATTTCCATATTTTGTTCTCTTTTATTTCAAGGTTGGAGATATTTACAAAAATCATCTCTGGACTGTTGTTGTATAGATCGTAGCCGGTTGCAACAATATTCTGGCCATTAACCAGTGCAACAAATCCTGCATCATAAGGAGGAGGCCAAGTGTAGCCATCAGGAGTTCGGCCGTTGATGAAGTAATATACTTTTCTTCCATAAACATAGTTGTCTGTTGTGATCGTTTTAAGGAATGGTTCTGTTTGGTTTGGGTAGGGCGAGGTGTCCACATCAAAATAAAGATTGTATCTGTCGTTTGAGAAGTTATTTCTGTAAAGGGCACCATAGAAAGAATTTCTGTCATAATAGCCGGTTGTGTAATTAAGGACAGTACAGTTTGCAACTGTTAAATTGTTGTAGTTTGAAATGTAAATTCCATAACTATCTGTATAGGTCGTGTTATCTGTGATGTTGAAGCCGGCGCAGTTGAGGGTAACGTTGTCAGCCAAAACCTCTATGCACTTCTTGTTTGAGGATGAGATAACACCATAGATGTTTCTTTTTTGTGTATATGTTCCTGGCTGGGTAATCTGTCTACAATACGCAACCCAATCTGGTGGGAGGTTTTTTGTTAGTGGAAGCTCATCCCCAGAAATTTCTCCGTTTGGAATGTATGGAAGAAGGGTATCGCCAATATCATCAAAATAAACATCATGAGGAGGAGAACCAGTTCCATCATCATACCCATAATAATCATTCCAATAGTTCCCTCCTCTGCACATTCCGTTTATTATGCTTCTTTGAGAGCAGTCATAGGAAGAGTTCCAGTAATTAACAAAATTGCTGGAAGACGAATCTGAAAGAACATTTTGGGTGTTGTTGAATAGATTGTTGTAGAATGAATTGTTTGCTGTTTGATTCAAAACTATTCCTATAGAATTGTTCTGAAAAGTACAGTGCCTTACTATGCTTCCGTACTTTCCTCGGATTACAGTAGTGTCGTTTACTGGCTCTGGGTCCACGCTTTTAACTCCTTTACCTTTTGCTTTTGCGAGTATTGGGGTTGCGTTTGCCTGCGAGCCGTTGGCGGCAGCATCATATATGAAAATACCAAGCTGGTTGTTTTGAATTGTTGAATTTTCTATAATGTTTGCATAAGAATAGAATAAGGAAATGGCATTCTGGGAATTTCTTATGTTTGCGAACCTTATCGTATTCTGATGGGTTCTGTTCATGAGAATTCCATTTGTTACATTGTTTATTGTAATGCTGGTTAGAATGGCCGAAGTATTTCTTCTTACTAACTGATCTTGGTATTCGGGATAGCCTGTTGGGGTCTGGACTTGAAGAATGATACCATTTGTTGAATTTTCTATTTTACACCTGGATATATTTATCATGTGGGAGTTGTTTACTAAAATTGCAGTGGAAGCGTTATAAATAAGGTAGTTTCTGCAATCCAGGGTTATGTTTATTCCTTGTATGTAAAAACAATCATTCCCCTGTGCGTCTATGTTGTTATCCAGAGTAAGAGAAAGGTTTTCTCCGGTTATTTGTTGACAGTCTGAGATAGCATACGTACTGGCTAAAAGAACAAGTAAAGACAGGACGATGAATTCTATTCTCATGCCCACCCGCATAACCAAGTATGTACAGAACTGTTTAAAAGATTAACTATGAAAGCAACCACTCCGGCAGGGAAACAAAACTTATTTTTTTTCTTTTTACTCTCTCTTGCCCTGTATATCTATCGGTTATGATGGATAGATCACTGCATCTCAACTCTTCAGATGCCTTTATTAAAGCACCCACCTCTCTTTTTTTCACTTCCATATCACTAATGTTAGAACAAACCTGAATGAGTTTTTTTGTCCTACTTCCTTCTCTAACGACAAAATCGACTTCTTTATTCTGAGGATTTTTCCAATAAAAAATCTCTTCCAAAGGTTTTTTTCTTCGCATAAGTTCCAAGAAAACAATATTCTCCATTTTCCTTCCTCTTTCTGGAGAGATCTCAACAAGCTTTGTGAACCCAACATCGCATGCATAAACCTTTGCTTTAGAAAGCTCTCTTTTTCTTATTGAATAAGAAAACCTGAAAACTGGAAAAACAAAAAGAGAGTCTACAAGCATCGAAAAATATGAATACAGCGTATTCTTGCTTAAGCTTAGCCCCTGAGATCTCAAATTGAGATAAAGTTTATGGATACTAAGCTCCTTTGAAAAAGAAGAAAGAGTTGACTTTATCAACCATTTAACGAGCGCGGTGTTTTTCACCTTGTATCGTTCAACAATATCGCGGTAAACAACCAGATCGAAGTATTCGCTCAGTACTCTTTCCTTTTCTTCTTTCTTTTCTGCTTTTATAACCTCAGGAAACCCGCCAAACACGACATATTCCTCGAAGAGGGAATTTAGCAGTGCCTTTTCTTTAGAGCCAAGTCTACTGGTATCAAAAGAAACTTTTTTCATTCTCATAAACTCTCTAAAAGAAAATGGGAGGAGAGTATAAGAGATCGTCCGGCCGCGTAGAGAGGTTGCTATTTCTCTGCTTAATAGTTTAGAACTTGAGCCGCTCAGAAAAACAACAAAACCATCATCATGCAGCCCCCTTACTGCAACCTCCCATCCTTCAACATTTTGCGGTTCATCTACAAAAATGTATAATTGCTCATTCGTCGAATCCGGATAAAGCTGCCAGTGTAATTTAACTATCTCTTTGATGTCTTTGAAACTCACTCCAACAAGCCGCGGGTCTTCAAAGTTTAGGTAAAGTATGGAGCTTTTTTTCTTTCCGGAATTTATAAGCTCCTTCATTTTCTGGTACATAAAAAATGTTTTACCGGCCCTTCTTGGTCCTATTATTGAAACTATCCTTCCGGAACCATCGACCCTAAGCTCTCTCTCCACCATCTCAGGCATTTCTCTTTTCTGAAAATCCAGAAGATACTCCTTCACCTCCTCAAAATTCATGTACAATTAATAGGGAAAAAAATATAAAAATCTTTCCCTTTTAGCAGAACTTTAGAGAGGGAGGCATTTTGAGGCAATGAAGTAGAAAATAACCAGCCAAACAATGAGAAGGATGAGGGCATTCAGGGAGGAGAGGCGGAGGGATTTTTCCTTCCATTTTTTATCTTCCCGGTAATACTCAAAAACAGCAATGGGCTGGAGCATTGCTAGGATTAATGGCCAGATAGTAGCGAGAAGATTGAAATCAAATGCGCAAGTAATAAGCTCTGGTTTTGGCTTTACTGTTATTTCTATATAATATGTTTTTGCGCGCGCGTTCTCTGCAGAAATAGTAATCGGAATTCTGTATTTTCCTGGCTGGGCGTCATCTGGAACTTTAATATGGATGGAGAGGAAATGGGTTTCTCCAACCCCTATATTCCCTATCGTGTAGGCACCAAGCCACTCTTCATATTTTGGAGAGGTTTCAACCGTGATGTTTGTTGCGTTTGCCTTTCCTATGTTTGTGATGGGGAGGGTTGCGTTTATCTCCTGACCTATGTAAAGAGAGTATGAGAGGTTTGTGGATTCAAGCTCTGGTTTTAGAACAATAGTATACACATTTCCCTTTGCAACAAGAGAGGAAATGCTGTCGTACTGTGCATAGCAGTATAGGAGGTTTTCGTTTTCATCAATATCAAGCGCAATCGAAACTGGAAATTTTACAGAAACAGTCCCATTAATGCAGGAGTTGTTAAGGGAATGTGATGAGAGTTCCACGGAGTAATACTCTGCGTATGGACCGGAAATTTCGCATTCAATATTGGAGAGAGCATAATCGGCGCAAAGGGAGAAAGTGTCCGAAGCTTCATAAGGATAGATGAGCTCAAGGTAGAGGAAAAGCTCCTCAGGAATTATTCTGAATGTTGGTGCAGGAGGGATGGGTGGAGGAGGTGGCTTGGGTGGCTTTCCGATTCCTCCTGGACCTGGTGGTGGAGGAGGAGGAGGAGCTGAGATTGAGAAGGAAACGCAGTCGCTTCCTATCCTGTTCGAGGTGTCGTTTGCATACAGGCAAAGGGAATGGGAGCCGGCAGAAAGGCCGGAAAGGATGTAGGAAGCATGGCAATCAGGAAGGGTGTAGGCGCGGCTATCTAAAACATACCAGCAGGAATCCAAAGGCTCGAATTCTATTATTGTAAAAATAAAAGGAATATCGCCGGGTGGGTAGGTTGTTGGCTGTGGGGAAATTATTCTTACATAAGGTGGAAATTCTCCTCCTATCCCGTTTATCATTATTGTGTAATTCCCTGTGTAAGCCCCGAGCGAAAGGGTTGCTGTTTGGTTGAACCTAACTATTTTTGTATCTGTTGTTGTAAGTCCATCGCTCTGAACGGTCCCAACAACAAGATAGTCAACAACAGGAACAATGTAGGTTGCAAAAGAATCATCAACAGCGCCGGTAACATTAACATAAACAGTATTTCCTATTCTGGTTGCGTTCATGGTATAATTGCCAACAAGCCATCCGCGAGATTGGGAAAGCTTCCATCGAGTAGGCGAGGAGGTAAGGGCTTTGTTATCTGCAATTATCACAAATGGGATGGATGGGTACCATGCTTTGAAAGAAGAAATGTCCACATCTAGATTAACGCACAAGCTTGGAGGAACAGAGGTTATTTGCACGGGCCCGTTGTCTATTTCAATGTACTGGCCGTTTGTTCCGTCTGCGTAAACAAGCGCGACCCATTTGTTCTGAAGCTCGCTCGCATTAAGGGCGCAAACGCGGACATAGATGTTCGGGTTTTCCATGGAGTTATCTGCATAAGAAAATGATGGGTTATCATAAACAAGGGAGTGGATGGTTTCATTCTCAAGAACAAGATAGACTTGGTAGTACTGGGCAAAAGTAAGGCAGAAAAGCAAGGCAAGGATAAAAATTTTTTTCATCCTATCACGGGTTTGCTATTCTTTTCATTATTGAATAAACTTCATACAGCCAGTCGTATATTGGAAGAACGTACCTGTCTTTATTCACCAGCTCCTTGTTGTTTGTCCATGGAGGAACAGAGCACGAGGTGTTTGAAACAAAGAGTGGGTGGTCATACACTGTTGAGCCGTTGAAATAGAGCGGAACAGGAGAGCCGCCTTGGTATACATTCACAGTAATGGAATAGTTGCCTACATAAACATCCACATTTTCGCTTATGTAGGTTGTGTAGAGCTTGTTGCAGGTTGGGATGATTGTGAACATGGCATAACCAGAAGAGTTTGAACCGAATTCCCCTATGGAATAGCTCTTAAGCCCAACCACTGTTCCGGAGCTGTTCCAGAGTTGAGTTGGGACAAATGGATTTAAGCCGTTTGTTTCTGTAATTTTGAAGGTTAATCCGGTAAGGGTGTTGTTGTCGCTGTCCGTAACCCACATGGTTACATTGTAAGGATATCCCCATTGAGGGAAATAGTATGTTTCGTTGTCATCTATTTTAACATGAAGAACTCTTCTCGGAACAACGGTAATTGTCCCGGTTGCGTTGTTGTTCCCTTCGTTGCACTCGCTTATTACATTCGTCGTATCAACAAAAGTTCTAAATGTATATGTTCCACTCTGGCCGGTTGCAAAGAAAGTATAGTTTCTTGTTGTGCTCTGGCCTGGAAGTAGGGTTTCTGTAATTGTCCATTCGGTATAATTGTAGTGCCCTCCGGGCCCTGAAACAGAAAGGTTGATCACGAAATCTGTTGTAACCCGGACATTTCCGATGTTTGTAATCGTAATACTTACATTTCCGGATTCTCCATATCCAAGAGAGCCTGGGGTGGAGATGGAAACATAAAGGTCTGCACCGATGCATATGGGATAGCCTAAGCCATCCACAACAACATATCTGTCATAGTGAGAGGTATCCCCTATGGGCTGGTTGAGGTTTAAGCGTGCTGGGAATTGAGAGGAAGAGTTTATTACCACTGCATCGCTGCACACATCACCGTAGTCATCCTCGCACAAAGCAATCAACATGCTCCTTCCGGTTGAGGAGTTTAGACCCCACTCCGGGTCGCTTGCGCTCTGAGTAATTGTTCCCATATCTGTTTCAAAAGTAATCGTACTCACCGTTGCGTTTACTCGGGCGATGTTCTCATCAAAAATTCTTGTAACAGAGTAGTCGCCCTTCAGCCAGCCGTTTGAATAATTAACCTTTGCAAATTCAGGGTTTGAGCCATCTACGCTTGAAGAGTAAAGAATGTGAATTCTGCCGGGAAAGGCAGAAACATACACCCTTGGGGTTCGGGTGATGTCTTGAAACTGAGAAAATGCAAACTGATCAACCGGTGTGCGGTTGCATGTTGAGTTAACATTTTGAGAGGTGTAGACTAGTGTTGAGTTTGCCCCTGCACTCAGGTTTTTGCTTATGGTTATGTAAACAGGAGCGCCCGAAACATTCGCGGAATACACAGCACCCGCATACCCGCTTGCCCCACAGAGCATGAGCGCAAAATCAGGGTTAACGCCAAATGTATCAGCATAAACCTTGTATGAGATTGAAGAGGTAACATTGCGGATTATGTTTGAATTGTCAACTATATTTCCATAAGCAGAAAAAACTATGGATGAGAGAAACAAAAGCAAGATCAATCTTTTCATCGCTAACAATTTGAAGGGAAAGTTTATAAAAATTGGTTTTTGTTTTTTGAAAAGAAAAAGAGATCAAAATAAAAAAGAAAAACAAACGGATTGGAGATTATTCTCTCGAAATGTCGTAGAGTGCCTTTATCGCAACGACTGCTGCTGCCGGTGCTGTAAGCACAACAACATTTGCGAGTATCTGGGATATCGCTTGCCCGAGGAAGTCTACACCGAACTGAGCGCCAAGTGTTGAGAATACTGAAGCAAGGCTCGATGCTGATATCATGAACGCTATTGCCGCAACAAGGAACAGAAGCACTTCTTTGTCCCTTATGTTCATCAGTCCGACAAAGATACCGATCAAACCAAGCAGCAGGCTTACCCACACAACAAGGTTCGCACCAAGAGGCACTACTCCTGCAATTATTGCTATCACCAATCCCACAATGTATGCTAAAGGTCCAAACGACTGTACTTTCTTCATCATATTTTCTCCCCCATTTCTAGCGGGAATTGAAAAGAAATGGATTTAAACCTTTCGCTTACCGCGCACCACCGCCTCCGCCACCAAAACCTCCCCCAAACCCACCTATGCTTCCATATCCACCTGAGGAGCGGGAGGGAGGGGAGTAGGAAGGTATGAAAGAGCTTCTCATGGTGCTGAAATAAACCGGTTGATGGTAGAGTGGATAGAGCCGGCTCGTGCGAAGCTCTCTTTCTGGAACAGAAACCTTCATTGCTTTAAGCGTTTTTTCAGCAACACCAAAAGCAACAGCATAGCTCATGTAATAGTCCCATAGTTTAACCGAACTCGGAGGATGCTCTTTAAGCAGCGTGAAATCGCTAAGATATTTTTTGAAATTGCTCCATTTCAGATTAAGAACTCTTCCTTCCTTTTTCCATCTTCCAAACCATATTTTCTTTCCTCCGGCGACGGCAGCAAGTAAGAATGATACTATACCACCAAACATTGCTCCAAAAGAAAGGAATATGGATGCTTCAACCGCAAACGGATTTGATGAAAGGACGAAAGTGGAAATAAAGAAAATAACTATATCTATTAAAATAAATGTACCGAAAACCCATTTCGCAATGTTATACCCTTTGTACTCGGCGTATTTTTCAATATCAACGGTTCTCTCAACATTGCTCTTCCATTTTTCAAACCATGCGTAAAAAGCATAGGAAGAGGTAACGCTATCGCGGAACTTTTTCATGCTGAGCTTTTTGTTTTCCATCTTTGATAGCATGTAATCAAGAAGGGATTTCTCGTACTCTTTAAGTTCGCCTTTTCCTTTGCCAGGAACAAGAAGAATATCGTTTTTTGTCTTATCTTCTATAATATCCAAATATCCTTTGTAAATCAGGTGCATGATGGTTGCGGGCAGGGATGCTGAAGAGAATTGGGCTTCTATAAAAAACGGTGCTTCTGCTGGTGGATTGGGAGAGGGAGGCTCGCGCTCATACTCCCCAGAATACCCAACCTGCTCCGGTGAGTACTCTGTTCCGAAAAAATAGTAAAGGAGTGGGAAGGTGAAAAACGGAACGAGCACAAGTAGAATGGAAAAGAAAAAGACAAAACAAGCAATGGATTTCCAGAATTTCTGCTCATTCATTTGCTGTTCCTCTATTTTTAGTATATCTGATTTTGAATGTTTGTAATCATGGTAGTAGATACTGCTTTCGCGGTCTTCAAACCATTCCAATGGCATGAGAAGGTTTATTTCAAGGTATTGATTTGCGGGTTGATACGCAGAGATTTGAATAGAACTTCCTGCGGAATCCACACCGTAATCCGAAAAAGAATGAACGAAATATTTTGTTTGGGCGGTGGGTCCTGGAAGGTTTATTGTTGCGATTAGAGGGGTTGGAGAATCCCAATGGTCGCCCCAAAGTTTATAGTAAAACTGAGCAGTGTCTTTGTAAATTTTTATGGCATAGATATCGTAATCAAAAACAGCGGTTACCCTGTTGTCGCATCCGCCGGAATCCAGCGAAAGAATCAGCTCTCTGTAGCCGGAAATAGAGACACTTGGCTCATCTATTCTGAATGTGCATTTCGCATTTTCGCAGTACCCGCGCGCGTTTGTAATTATAAGGTCGGTTGGTTTTTCCAGATACAACTCTTTGAAACATCCATTAAGCTCATACGTTATTCTTTCTGTAACATGGACTGTTCCATCATTATTTATTGTGTATGTAAGGTCCGCACCGTCTAAAAGATAATATTTTGAAGACGCGGTGGCTGTGATTAGAAGAAAAACAAAAAACAAAATTAATTTTTTCATTTTATCACCTTGCTCATGGAACGGTTGAGATGCTCCGTCCCATGTTTATAAGAACGATGTTTATGTTCTGGATGCCGGCTGAAAAAGCGGAGTGGGTTGCTGGGTCCATGGTAGGGTCTGATGGCTGCGGGTCTTCAAGAAGCTCATCGTATGTGAATGTAACATTTGCAACATTCATGTAGTTGTAAAAAACTTTTATCGTGAAATTTGCGTTATTGTTGTAGCGTGTAGGGATGATGGTGAACTCTTCGTATGTTGAGAAGGTTGCGTTGTTTGAGTAGAAAATTTTCTCTGGCTGGAGGGGGGCAACAATTATGTAACCATCGCTATCGCTTATCCTAAGCTCGCCTTCTACAATATTTCCTCCATCGCGGAGGGTTATGTTTATTTTGTTCGGCGCACCAACTTTTAGGGTGCTTGTATTTGCATAGCCAGAGGTTGTTGCGTTTATGTAATGCTCCTTTGTTTTCTGCTGGGTTATCCATTTTGTTGTTGTGGAGGCAAGCGCGTTCATATTCTGAACAGAGCTTTTTACTTGGCTGGAGTAGGAATTGTCTATGAGGGAAGAACGGTAGCGGGGAGAGATTGAGGAGTAATCGGCAATCGAGAGGTTTTGGATGCAGTAGGGGTCTAGGGAGAGAAGATAGATTCGGTAGCCATAGGAATCTGGAATGTTGTATCTTGTTGGTGCTGCCGCGTACCTAACCTCTCCGGTTGAGTTTGTTTTCATCGCAGAGACCTCTTTGTATTCTTTTCCTAAACCGAGGATGGGGAGGAGAATGTTCCTCCCGTTCTCTTCAACCAAATAAACGGTTGCGTTCTGGGCAATTGAAAGGTTTCTGTGCCTTACAACCGCACGGAGGTCATAAACATTAGCTGTATTTGGGAAAACGGTTGTCTGCACACCATCTATGTAAACAGTGATGTTGCATTCCTGCGGATAGATGTAGAATGAGTAAACCTCTTTTGCAGGAACAAGGTACTCAAACTCATAAACCGTTCCATTGTAACCGGTTCCGTTTGAGATGTTGCATATGAATATTGGCTCAACATCCGTTCCATTGCTAAATTTCAAAACCTTCATCTGAAAATCCTGCGCAAGGTTTATGTATACGCACGGGATTGAGAGGTATAGGATTTCGCATGTTGTATACGTACATGGGTTGCAGAGGGTTGCGTTCGGGCTGTCTGCGATGGAAAAGCTCCACCCGTTAAAAACAGTAAAGTTCCAGAACATCCCGTATTCAAGAAAATCGCTCAGAACCGGAGTTTGAAAATACGCGGGGTCTGGTTTCACAGAAAGCCGTGTAACAATGAGGGGCATGTCATAGTAGTTTCCCTCTGGCCAGGCGGTGTATATACCGGATGATGGGATGTTTATATCATATATGGAAAGGTCAGGATTAGGGGTTGCGGAATGGTTCATCCACCCAACAATCCCAGCCCATCGGCTCGTGGGGAATTCTGTAACATTCAGATTAACCTCTGTTACATTTCCGCCTTCTGTAATAACCTGAGCAGACAGGGAGGGGAGAAGAAACATAAAGCCGATCAAGAAAAGAGGTAGGCTTTTCATCACCAAAAATTCGAAGGAAAAGTTTATATTTGTTTTTTGTGAAAAAGGAGTATGAGAAAGGAGAGCGAATACCTGATAAAGCAGGCCGAGGTTGATTTACATAATGCTGAAAAACTTTTGAAGGAGGAGGCATATGACCTTGTTTCTTTCCTTTCCCATCAGGTTGCTGAAAAAGCACTCAAAGCAGTTGCATACGAAAAACTAAAAGAGATGCCTCCAAAGACCCACAACCTCCGCGAGTATGCTGAACTATTGAATGCGCCATTGGATATATCGCTTGCATGCAGAGACCTAACCCCGCATTACATAACATCCCGCTACCCGGATGCGATCGGAGGGGCACCCTTTGAGATATACACAGAAGAAACCGCAAAAAATTTGTTGAAAAAAGCAAAAAAGGTGCTTGAATGGTCGAAAGAAAAATTATAGAGTTCGTAAACAAAGTTGATAAAAAATATAAACTGAATTTTGCTGTTTTGTTTGGGTCTAGGGCAAGGGGGGACAATCTTATCTCAAGCGATTATGACATTCTCTTCGTTTCGGATGATTTTGGGCAGAATTTCTTTGAAAGAATAGCTTCTGTAATGGACTTTTGGAAGGGAAAAACTTCTATCGAGCCGATTTGCTACACCACAAAAGAATTTGAATCCTTACTCAAGCAGTACAACCCGATTGTTTGGGAATGCTTAAAGGATGGCGTTGTACTAGTAGGAAAAAACAATTTCGAGAAATACAAAAAAGTATTTGAGAGGGCGGTAAAAAGGAAAGATATCATAATCGATAAAGGAATAAAATTCAGAAAAGAGCCCGAAGAGATATTTTCAGATCTTTAATCAAATGATTCAAAAACCAAATCAGAAAATGCATACATCGGCCTGTCTTCCTGAAAAAGTTTTGAGACATCCTCACCTATGAACATCGCTCCGTTTTCCGGGTTGACGGCATACCTTAATCCCTGCCAGGAAAAGCCAACATAGAAATTCCCTTTTTCTGTTGCGTACACAAGAACATCCTTTCCATCAAGAGCGCGGAAAAGGGATGCAAGAAGGATGGATTGGTTGTAAACATTACCGGCCCTAAGCCTATCCAACTCCTCAAAACTCAACCAGAATTTCACCGGCATTTCTATATTTTCTATACCTTTTATGTATTCTATTGCTTTCTGCGCAATTGAGAAAAAGTCCTTTTCTGGATCATACGAAGGGAAATCTGAAAGAAGTTCAGCTTTCTTTTTCTGTATAAATTCATTGTACGGCGAAATCATAGCACGTACTTCAGTTATCGTTTTATCCTCGCTTTTTTCTATTAGCTCCTTATACCGCATAACAATTAGCCGGTATAACTCGCACTCCTTTCCGGCTTCTGGCATGGGGATCGTTTTTAAACTTACATTGAAGATTTATAAATTTTTCTATTAGAGCAAAGGAAAGGGTTTAAATTAGTTTTGTTATAAAACTTAACACGGGGTGTAAATATGGCAGACAAGGATTTACAGAAACTTATAGGGGAGGAGCTTAAGGATGAGATATACAGGATTACAGAGCTTGCGATCGTTGAGAAGCTCAAGGAGTATGATAAGAGAATAAGTGAGCTGGAGATGCTGAAAGCAGAACTCATAGAAACGCAGAACGAGCTGAAAGCAGATATGGCTGAGTTAAAAAGGCTCATGGACAAACAGAAGATTGGCTCTGCAGAGCAGCTGAGTGAGATAAACAAAAGGTTGGGCGAGATAAACGGCCAGTTAAAAAGCGTGAGCAAAATCCTCTCTGAAAAACTTGAGAAAAAAAGAGGAAAGAAATAGCAACGTAAGGCGAGAGAATGGTGGAGAAAAAAGACCTAAACAAAAAGATAGAAGAATTAAAAGCAGAGCTTGAGAGCACAAGAAAGGAGCTCTTGGAGATAAAGAGAGCTGTGGAAATTCTGAAGGAAAAAAATTGGAGATAGTGTTTTATTTTTGTTTTACAGCTCTTTCGCATCCTCTTCTATATTGGCGAGCGTCTGCTGGATTTCATCAAGCCTGCTGTTTAGGCGCTGGATGTCTTTTTCGTATGTGAGCAGTTGGAATGCATCAGGGCTCACGAGTTCTGAGTATTTTGCCTGCATCTCCTGAAGCCTTGCCCTTAGGAGGGAAACTTCATAGGAGAGGTCATTGACAGACCTCTCGTGTTTTGAAACATCGCTTTCTATGTTTTTCAGAATCTTGTAAACAACCGGGGCGCGCACGGATTTCATCTGCTCGCTTATCTCCTTTACCTCCTCCCTTGTTTTTGTGAGAAGGTCAAACATCAAACTCTTTGATTTGTCGAATGCATCAAACTTCGCACTCATAGCCCGGACGCTTCTCTCGATATCCTTTGCGTATTCAAAGAATGCTTCTATTTTCTGCATCCTTCTCTCAAGCTCACCGGTTTTGTTCCCGATTGCTGTTGTGGATTCGCTCAGCTCTTTCTTAAAGGATTGCAAGCTGCCAACTATAAATTTCATCTCTTCCAGCTTGTCCTTCATGTTTCTCATATCCGAGTCTATTCTTTTCGCTTCGTCCGAAAGCTGAGCGTTGAAAGCCTCAAGCCTCATCACGCTTTCCTCAAATGCAGTGAGTCTTTTTGCTATCTGGCTGAGCTGAGCGATGTCAGCCTCAAGCTCAGAGAGCCTTCCCTCTGCCTCGCCCTGCCTATCACCAAAATTCTCGAACATCTTCTCAACTTTTGAAAACTCATCCCCAAAAGAGTTCAGCTTTCCATCAAACTCCTTAAACTCCGCGCTTATCTCCAGCTGCTTATCCTCAAGACGCTTGAGCCTCACGGAAACCTGGCCTACATCCCCGTATTCAGCAAGAAGGTTGTTGAAGTCCTCCCTTAATTTTATGAGCCTTTTTTCAAGTTGCTCCATTTCATTTACAGGCATGGCAATCTTTTTTGTAACTGCATCTATTTCTGATATTTTATAAAGCGCATACCCAACACCTATAACCGC
This sequence comes from Candidatus Anstonellales archaeon, assembly GCA_038890745.1. GTDB lineage: Archaea > Micrarchaeota > Micrarchaeia > Anstonellales > J096 > JAWAFD01. Next base: position 176,335 of record JAWAFD010000002.1, on the reverse strand, counting down.
AACACCTGCAAGAATTAATTCTATCATTCTCTCTCACCCTTTTTTATACTTATATAGTTTTTTATCTCCGCAAGGTCATCTATTTTCGCTTTCTCGTTAAGCTCCCTTTTAAGCTCCAGAATCGTGGATTTTAGGTTTGCGTATTCCAGGCCGAGCGTTTTTAACTTCCCGTTTAGCTCATCATGCTTGCTTGCGCTCTGCCTCTTTGAAGCATCAACTTCTTCTGAAAGCCTTGAAAGCTCACGGAAGACAAGCTCCTGCTTCTCATCTATCGCCTCTATCCTTTTTTCGCAGCTTGCTATCCTGTCGAGTAGAAGTTCAACAGTTGTTTTCAAACTAAGGTATGGGTCTTCATACTTTGATTTCTTCGAAGATGAAAACAGATCGGCCATTTGCTCACCGAACAATATTATGCGCAGAAAGATATTAAAACATATCTTATCCGATTATGACACCAAAACAGAATGAATTATTTTTCTTTCCATTGATGTGGGATGACGGGGAAACGCACGGTTTAACCTTTTATACTCAAGCAGATACTCAAGAATTTTCATTCTATTTTCATTGAATAGGAATATTGTGGACAGAATCTCTGCAGCTTCCTGAGGAGTGATTTTCCCGGTTTCAAAAAGATGGATGATTTCTTTTCGTCTTACCTCCGGGCTGACAAGGATTATTTTTTCACCGATCATGGGGCAGAGGGCTTTAAGCTGGGTATAGGACGCCTTTTGAAAGGTATACCTTGAGTATCCTACTCTCTCGGAAAGCTTCATAAGTTCTCTCTTTGTAATTTTCGCGCCAAATTTTTTTGAGTATTCAGCAAGCTCCCTTTCAAGTAAGAACCTTAACTCTTCATTTTTGTTAAGTATCAAAATTTCCGTGCCAATTCTACTACTAATACCGCGTATAACCTTGCGGATATGGAGACGGGAATTGGTGGAACCAGAATAACCAGCTGCTTCAAACATCTCAAAAAGCTTGTGTAAAGGAATGTATCGGTTTCCCAAAGCCAGATACTCTGCAATGATTTCTCTCAGTTTTTTTTGCTTCTCTGTTTCTGGAAAGACTCTTTTTGTTATATCATCATAAACATTGCATGGTAAAGACCTCAGGATCTCGATTACCTCCTCTCTTGGTTTTAGAATATAGCCATCCTCAGACTTGGAATAAAAATATTTTAACCAATACAAACCTACTATATTCATAAATTTTCTTTTTTCTTTATATCGCTCTTTTATTTTCTTATAAATCTCGTCGTAAATTTGAAAAACTCCTTTTTTCTGAATATAAAAAAAACCTAACGCGGCCGCTTCTTCGTACCACTTCCATCTATCCCACGATGCTATCCTCTCGACCGCTTTTTTGCTTATTTCGCTTATCTCAACATCATACCCTCTTTTTCTTATTTCTCTGATCATAGCAATACATGCGCTGATGGGTACTCTATCCTGATCGTAAGAAGAATAGTACGGAACCACATTGTTTTTTATTATTTTCATCTCTCCCCCTATTGCTGTAGTAGAAAGTGTTTAAAAATCTTTTTAATGGGAAAAAAGTATATATATTTTTAAACATTTTTATACACAATAAAATCATGAGGGGATTCAGAAAGCCAGGAAATGCAAGGCATAGCCATCACGGTCGGGGTCAGTGGCCTGACCCGCTCGATGAAAACAAAAACCCAAAACGACTCATGCGAGAAGCGAAGAACCTTGAAAAACAGGGCAGAATCTATGAAGCATTGAATAAAATTGATGAGATTCTCAAATCAAATCCAAACAATGTTTTTGCAATAACCTACAAAATAAAACTCTTAGGCAAAATCAACATCGACTTGGCTAGGGAGGTGTTTGAGGAAGCTGTGGAGAATAGGATTGCTAATGTTGTAACCTATAATTCTATGATTGATGCGTATGGGAAGAGGGGAATGGTAGAGGAGGCTAGGGAGGTGTTTGAGGAAGCTGTGAAGAATAGGATTGCTGATGTTGTAACCTATAATTCTATGATTGATGCGTATGGGAAGAGGGGAATGGTAGAGGAGGCTAGGGAGGTGTTTGAGGAAGCTGTGAAGAATAGGATTGCTGATGTTGTAACTTACACTGCTATGATTGATGCGTATGGGAAGAATGGAAGAGTAGAGGAGGCTAGGGAGGTGTTTGAGGAAGCTGTGAAGAATAGGATTGCTGATGTTGTAACTTATAACACTATGATTGATGCGTATGGGAAGAATGGAAGAGTAGAGGAGGCTAGGGAGGTGTTTGAGGAAGCTGTGAAGAATAGGATTGCTGATGTTGTAACTTACACTGCTATGATTGATGCGTATGGGAAGAATGGAAGAGTAGAAGAGGCTAGGGAGGTGTTTGAGGAAGCTGTGAAGAATAGGATTGCTGATGTTGTAACTTACACTGCTATGATTGATGCGTATGGGAAGAATGGAAGAGTAGAGGAGGCTAGGGAGGTGTTTGAGGAAGCTGTGAAGAAGGGGATTGCTAATGTTGTAACCTATAACACTATGATTGATGCGTATGGGAAGAGGGGAATGGTAGAGGAGGCTAGGGAGGTGTTTGAGGAAGCTGTGAAGAATAGGATTGCTGATGTTGTAACTTACACTACGATCTGCTCGCTTTATTACTTGCTAAACAGGTTCAAGGATGTTGAGGATGTAGTATCTAAAGCACCGCACCATATAAAAACAAATCCCAAAATATTTTTGATCAAAATGGAGGCTCTAAGAAAACAGAAGGAAAAAAGATGGGCTGTAGTCCAAGAAATCTCAAAATTCTTAGAGACCTATCCATTCAAAGTATACACAGATGAAACATATGTCCTGGCAAATACTATAATGGCGTATGCTTTAAAAGATATGGAAAGAAGGAAGGAAGCAAAAAAGCTCTTTGAAAATCTTATGGAAAATGTGCCACTATCGAGCATCCATTATCCAAGAATCCTGTGCGGGTATGTATTCTCAACAGAAGTTTCAGAGATGGATGAAAATACCAAAGAACGCATCATTACTCTTCTTGAAATCGCATCAAGAGAAAGCAACGGAAACTTATTGAATGACATCAATGATGCCCTGTCTTTACTTAGAAACATTTAAATTAAGTTGGCATCAAAATATTGCAATAGCTAAAACAATGTGGTTTTGAAAAGGTGGGGGAATGGAGATAGTAATAAAAGCAACGGAAAGCGGAAAAACCATAGAAAAGGACGCCAGATTGTTCGGAGAGGTTGTAGATAGGATTGCAAAGGATTTTGGGGCAACAAAAATAATCATAGAAGGAAAAACGATTGTGGAGTATGGTTTGGAGGATACACGGTTGATAAAGGACTTAGCAAGGAAGATAAAGACTCTTTCAGCAGAGCTGAAGGGAAAGACACCACCAAAGGACTGCTCATGTGAAGATATAAGAGTATTTTTCAATAAAATAAGGGAGATTGCAGACGACCCAGTAGGGGTTTATGTTTTCATGAAGAGGCTTAAGCAAAGGGTTGTGATAGGAAACTGCTCCTGCAAAAAATGGATTATTGATGAGCTCATAGACCCAACCCTGCAAAGATTGGAAGAGACAGACATAATAAAGAAAGTGCAGAAGGAGCTCGTTGGATACAAAGCAGGGGACCGAGGGATATACCTGCAAATTTTCTCGCCAACAGAAAGGCCTTCTTTTTCTCTAACTAGGTTCAGAACAACATTTCCAGCGAATGGAAAGCTTGTGGATGAGTATGAGCTGAGGGATGGGGCAAAGGTTAGGATATTCAAAATGGGGAATGAAATAAAATATTATTATCACCTGACTCCGCCGGAGATCATGCTTGGGGACATGGAGCACAGGCTTGTGAGTGAAATAAGGGAAGAGGTTATAAAGGACCCAAGAGCTGAGATACTTGAAAGCACAGAAGCAAGGGAAGCGATATATGAGTATGTAAGGGATAGGGTGATAGCAAAAATAGAGGAGCTGAAATTGAATTTGAAGGTTGAGGATGCGGATAAATTAGCGAGCATTATCACAAGGGCGACGATCGGGTTTGGTGTTATAGAATCTATTCTGCACGACCCATATGTTCAGGATGTAAACATAAATCCAGGTGAAAGGGGAATAGCAATATTCCATGAGAAATGGGAGGAGTGCGACAGCAATATCATTCCGAATGTTGAGGAGGTTGTGAACTGGGCGACAAAGCTTAAGTTGGAGAGTGGTAGACCTCTGGACCAGGCAAACCCTGTTCTCGATACAACTATAAACATTCCGGGCCTGAGTGCAAGGATTGCTTCTGTTCATAAACCGCTTAGCACCGGTGGGCTTGCGTTTGCAATAAGAAAACATAGAGAAAAACCATGGACATTTCCGCTTTTTGTAAGGGAAGGGATGATGAACGAAATGGCCGCAGGCCTTCTCAGCTTCGCGATAGATAATGGAAGGTGCATTCTTTTTGGAGGGTCTAGAAGCGCAGGAAAAACCTCCCTCCTTGGAGCGAGCATGCTTGAGATAATGAAAAAATACAGGATAGTAACAATAGAAGACACGCTCGAGCTTCCTGTAAAGGTAATGGAGGAGCTCGGGTATGACATCCTATCGCTCAAAGTAAAGAGCGCGCTGAGCGTTGAAGGAAGTGAGATGAGCGCTGAGGATGGGATTAAAGCAGCGTTGAGGCTCGGAGATTCATGCCTGATTGTTGGTGAGGTGAGAAGCAAAGAAGCAAAGGCGCTTTATGAGGCTATGAGAGTAGGTGCGCTTGCGAATGTTGTTGCAGGAACCATACATGGTGAAAGCCCATATGGGATTTTTGACAGGGTTGTAAATGATCTGGAAGTCCCGCCAACATCATTTAAAGCAATAGATTTGATCGTGATCGCGAATCCGATAAAAACACCAGATGGATTGGAAAAACTCAGAAGGGTGACGAGAATTACTGAGGTAAGGAAGCACTGGAAATCGGACCCGATTGAGGAGATGGGGTTTGCGGATTTAATGGTTTATGATGCAGACAAGGACAGTCTTGTACCAACGGACGTGCTGCTGAATGGAGAGAGTGAGGTTTTGAAAGCAATAGGCGAAAGGGTTGCTGGGTGGACGGATTATTCAAAAATCATGGACAACATAAAACTTAGGGCAAAGGTTAAAAGAGCGCTTGTTGATTTTGCGGCTAGCTATAAAAACGAAAAGATCCTCGAAGCGCCTTTTGTTGTAGCGAGCAATTCTGCGCTGCACAAAATAATGGAGGAAGAAAGAGTGGAGCATGGAAGCGTTGATGCAACTAGGGTATTTGAGAGATGGAAGGCATGGTGCCTTGAAGAAATGAAGAGGGTGTATTGATGGATGTTTTCTATGCTATTGGGGAAAAACTTCCTCCGATGCTTACTATTTTTGAAGAGAATATAGAAAGGGAGTGCAGGATTATTGGTAAAAAACCTAAAGCGGTTGTGAACGGAGCGGTTCTTTTTGCGATATTTTCGTTTGTGGTTTCTTTTCCTGTTTTTCTCATCCTTGGGTTTCCGTTCCTTTCCATTCTCATTGCTGTTTTTGGATTTTATTACAAATATAACCAGGCAAGCGTTGAAGCGACGCAGGTAGTGATGGAAGCGCAGAACGAAATAATTTTTGCATCATTACTTTTAGCAATATACATCAGGATAAACAGAAATTTAGAGGGCGCTGTAAAGTTTGCTGGAAAGAGTGCAAAAGGAATCGTGGGTGATATCTTAAGGAAGGTGAGCTGGTCTGTGGAGATGAGGGAGGAGAGTAATGTTGAGAGAGCGCTGGACAAACACGCCTCAATTTTGAGAGAACTAGATGAAACTTTTATAAAAGTGCTGGAGCTTTTGAAGATGAGCATAAGCGAAAAGCAGAGCGCTAGGTTTGAGGATATAATAGACAAAGGACTAAGTCTGCAGCTTTCAGCTACGAATGAAAAGATGCAGAGGTATGTTGAAGCAATATCCAACCCGGTCAAGCTTATCTTCTCTTTTCTTATGCTATTTCCGATGATGCTTCTGATAATGATTCCAATTATCGGGATATTCCTTGGGAGAGAGATTCCTCCCTCGCTTTTGTTCATAGTTTTTAACTTAGCCATCCCGCTTGTTGCATACTATTATGTCACTACTGTTTTGGCAAAAAGACCAGGAACGCTTGCCGTTCATATCACACCAGAAATTAGGGAAAAGTATGGAGGGATAAGGATTGGGGAAAATGTTTTCAGCCCGATTGCGGCGACAGCAATATTTCTCATTATTTCTGTTCCATTTTTGCTAGGTGTTATTGCCTTAAATTTTGGGCTTTTTGAAAGCGCATTTATCGTGTACATCGCCGCGATAGCAATAGGGATATATTATTTCGGAAGGTCGTATGGGCTTATGGACATAAGGAGCAAAATCTCAGAGATGGAGAAGGATTTCAGGGCAAGCTTGAAGGAGCTGGCTGTTGTGCTAAGGCAGAACATTCCGATAGAGAATGCAATCGCTATGATGGTTGAGGAAGGAAGGAAGATAGGAACAGTAAGGAAGGGTGCTGTGGATCTGTGGGGGAAAATTTTAGAGAAAATTAAGATTGAAGGAAAAACCTTGAAGGGAGCGATATTCGGAAGGGAGGGTGTAATAAAGGAGTACCCTAGCGTGATGATCTCGGACATTCTTTACGTGATTTCGGAAAGTGCAGAGAAAGGTCCAAGGCAGACAGCAGCATCAACAATAAAAGCAGCAGAGTATTTGGACAGAACCTTTGAAATCAACGCGCGGGTAAACGAAATGCTTTCTGAAATAACGAACACTGTTTCCATGATGAGCACATTCATCATGCCGCTTGTAGGAGGCGTGGCTGTCGCATTTGGGGACCTGATCGCAAAATTCATAATTGTGATGAGCAAAAAGGCGCACGGGGCTGAGGGGTTTGGAATATTCTCCTTTGGGGGTGCTGCTTTCTCATCTGTTGATATGCAGTTTATCATTGGATTTTATGTTTTGGAGATGCTCATAATACTGGGGATGTTTGAGAGCGGAATAAAACAGGGGTATGATGAGGTTGGAAGGGCTTACACTATTGCAAAAAACATCTTTGTGGGCTTCACCGTGTATATTGTTTCGCTCATTGCCTCATGGGCTTTACTCAATCTGCTGATCTCCGGGATTGCAATATAGTTTTTAAGGAGATAGGAACAAATTGCTGCTATGGCAAAAAAGGGTGGCGGAGAGGCATTGTTCATAGAAGCAATTGCTGTGATCGCGGTGCTAATTTTAATTTTTGTTGTTATCGCAAAAGCTGGTGGAATTTTGCAGACAACAGAGTACGTAAACACTGATGATGTGTTAAGAATTGCGAGGGAATGCAGCGGGGAATGGAAGGAATGTTATGTTGGGAAAATGGGTAATGTGAACAAAACCGTTTTGGAATTGAATGGAATAAGCATAAAATACTGGGAGGATGGAGCGACAGATATAAAGATAGCGAGAGAAAACGGAACAATTGTTGTGACCGCGTGGAAAAGCTAATAAACTTTTCAAAGCATAAGAGAGATGTGATGGTATGAAAAAGCTGGATGAAAAATTGGCAAACATTATAAGCAGGCTCAAAAAAATAAATAATGTTCTCGCCATTTTTGTTTTTGGCTCATATGAAACAAAAAAAATGCATCCTCTATCGGATGTTGACGTCGCCGTTGTGCTTAAAAAAACAGACCCAGAACATGTTTTGGAAATATATGGGTATAAGAATGAAACGATCGATGTTGGTGTCTTTAACAAATTCCCACCACAGATAAAGTTTAGTGTGATAAAAGAAGGTAGGCTTGTTTTTGTTAGAAACATGAAAAAACTTCAGGAGATTATAGCAAAAAGCATGATGGAGTATCATGATATGGAAAGATTATACCGGGTTCAGGGGGCCAAAGAATGAGTAAAATAGATATGATAATGAAAGATATAAAATATCACGCCGAAATCTCAAAAAAGGTATATGGTAAATGGAAAGAGAATAGGTTTGATCAGATTTTAACGTCCGCGTTAACTATGGAATTATTTCAGGTTGTAAATTATACAATAGAACTTGCAGAACTCTTCTTAGCAAAAACCCCATCTCAATATGCTTCAACATACTTTGAAGTATTTGAGAGCATGAGAAGGATCGGGGTAATTGATGATAGAGACTTAAAAATAATGATAAACGCAGTTGGGTTTAGGAATATGGTTGCACATCGCTATCATGCGCTCGATGAAGAAATTCTTGAGAGGGTGTATAAGGATTTAAACCATATTCTCAAAGTCGCGGAAAAAATAAAAGAGAAGCTAACAAAAACAAAATGAATATAAATATAAAGTTTGTAATTAAAAATGAAAAGAAAATAAGAATTCTGTGGGAGCATGGAGATAGCGCTGAGGAGTGTTGTGTATATTACGATTGCGCTTTTGAGCCTAGCGGCGCTGCTGCTCATCATACCTAAAATAATAAGCGCGGGCGAGGAGCAGTACTGCGAGGCATCCTCTTTCGCCGGGCTTTTTGGAGGGGAAACATCCTGCCAGCCGAAGCAGGAAAGCATAAAGGTTAATGGAGAGGGGGATGTTGTCGCAATGGCCATAAGCTGCAACTCAAAAGAAATCGGGCTTTGTTTTGTCGCTTATAAGGAAAATGGGTTCAGCGAAGCAACGCTAAGATCTGCGCTGGAAAGCGCTGGATTGAACTTTCAGGTGAATGTTACGAGCGTTGATGGAAAGAGCGTTATAAAAGTAGAGAAGGTGGAGGGAGGGGTGAGGATAGTTGGCTGAGCTTGCTTTTGAGAGCCTAATCAGGCTTGCGATTGCGCTTATAGTTCTTGCGATGATAATAGGGGTGATAAACACCCTTTTCTCGAAAATATCCTTCGAGCAGTTCGAGCAGAACAAAACCAAAGAAGGAGTAGAAATAATACATGGAAATATAGGGGAGGAGGGGCTTTCCGGCCTGATGCAGAGCTGCTACAACCGGTGGCATCAGCTCACACCGGAAAAAGAGGTTGAAGAGTGTTATGTTGTTGTTGGCGCGGATGTGAACGATGTAAAGAGGGCTGCCGGCAAGCTCAACTTTACTGAAGTTGAGAGGGAGATAAGCGGAACGATTGTAATAGGGTACAGGGTGAGCGATGATACTGTGATCATACGGTAAGGGAGTTGTATGGAGATTGCGTACGAGCAGGTTGCTTTGATTTTTTTTGCGATTGTCCTTCTTCTCATAGGAGTTGCGATAGTTGAGAAGGTTGCGAAGGGTGCCGAGGTTGAAACCGAAAATACTGGAGGAGGTGGTATGTGCTATTTCGCGAGCGTCGGAGCAAATGAAATAAAAGCTATAGAAAAAGCCGAAGGCGATTGTGTTTACAACGCATCATCAAAAGGTTTCAGTATATTTGATTTTGAGAACGCAGTTGTAATAGAAGAATGTAGGCCAGTAAAGGGAATAGTTGTGATGGAAAAGAACGCGTTTGCTGAAGGAGAGAACATTACGATAAAGAAAACATCTGAGGGATTTGTTATCTGCGAAACAGAGTAAGGTTTAAATATTATATTGATACAAAATAAAGAAGGAAGGCGATGGATAAAAAGGTGCTAGTATGGGAATAAGACCGGCAAGAACAATACGGGATCCAGATAAAGTGCCATGGACAAGGCATAGTAAAGTAAAAAAGAAAAATTTCATAAAGGCCATTCCGCACCAGGATATTCACACTTTTGTGATGGGAAAAAGGCAGAATGACTTCAACGTACAGGTAGACCTCGTAGCAGAGCAAGAGTATTACCATAGGGATAACGCACTCGAAGCCGCAAGGAAAAGCTCGAATGGGTATCTTGAGAAAAAAATCCCGGAGAGGTATTTCTTCAGAGTAAGGGTTTTCCCGCATCATATAATAAGAGAGAACAAAATGGTTGCGGGCGCAGGAGCTGACAGAATTCAGCAGGGAATGAGAAACTCTTTTGGAAGGCCTGTGGATAAAGCTGCGAAAGTTAAGAAAGGCCAGCCGATAATGACCGTGTACTCTTACAAAGAGAACATTCCGCTCATAAAAGAGGCACTGAAAAGGGCGAGCAGGAAGCTCACCGGAACTTTCAAAATAGTTGTGAAAGAAGGTGATAAATTTGCCATCTGATGATGCGCTTATAAGTACAGAAATGGATAAAATAGTAAATATACTTTCAAAGAAAAAAAGGGTTGAGATGGAAGAGCTTGCAGCAGAAGCCGGCGTGGATAAAAGAACTCTGAAAAAATGGGTGCATGTACTTGAGGAAGAGGGATTTGTGAAGCTCGAGTACAAACTTACAAAAGTGTATGTGGTATGGCTTCTTGAAACAGCAGAGGAAAGGGTTGAAGAAAAACCTGAAATGGCTGAGATGGAAGAGAAAAAGGAAAAGATTGTTGTTCCAAAGGAGGAAATCGCCAAAGGAATAACAAAGCCAGCTGAGAAAGTCGAGGAAGAAAAAATAGAGGAGGAAAAGAAAGTAGAAAGGATCGAACCGGTTAGGATAGTTGTTCCAAAAATAGAACCAGAAAAAATTGTTGTGCCAGCACCACCAACCGAGCCAACTGAACCAGAGGTTGTGGAGGAGGAAAAGGCGGAGGAAAAAATTGAGGAGGAAAAGGTAGAGAGGGAGCCTACTGAAGAAGAAAAGGAAATAAAAGCTCTGAGGGAGGAGCTCGATGTCTATCTCAAAGAAATTGAAAAACTTAGAACTGAGATTGCAAAACTTAAAGAAGAAAAGGAGGGGATATACCGAACAAGGCTCCTGAAAAGTCAGAAGGAAGCAGAAGCGCTTTATGAGAACATATCAGATAAAGTAATGGCAATAGAGGAGGAGATAATATCGCTCAAAGAAAAGCTCATCTCAATACCAGAAAAGGTGAGCGAAGCTGATGCTTATGTAAAAGCGATTGTAGGAATAAAGAAGGAGGGGAAGGCAGTTGTAAAGATGATAGAAGCAGAGATAACTAAAATAAAAAATGAGATAAAGGAGGTAGAGATGGCGCTTGAAAAAGACCTTAAGGCAGCCAAAGAGGAACTTGAAAGCCAGATGGATATTGTTCTGGATTTGGAGAAGAAAACGAAAAAAATAGAGGACAAACAAAAAGAACTTGAAAAAAGCCTGGAGGCTCTTAAAGAGCGGGAAGCGCAAATACTGATGGAGATGGATGCTGCAAATGAGCTTCTTGTAAAATTGAATGAGATAAGGTATGTCCTAAGCGAAAAGATAGAAGGGGCAAAGGTTGTTATTGACAAAAGGATGATGGAGGTCGGATCGCTCGTTGCAGACCTTGAGAAGCTTAAAAATGTTGAGAAGGTTATACATGATTATATAAAAGATTATGAAACAAAGATGGGCGATATAGAGGCAAGTATAAAAAGTGCTGAGGCAGATATGCTGAAAGTGAAAAAAGCCGCAGAAGTTGAGTATCTACAGAAATATCTTGAAGAGCTGGACAGGATGGCTGAAAAGCTTGAAACAGAGATGGAGCAGGCAACGATGGTTGAGCAGGACATTGATGAAAGAATAGCCGCATCAAAGGCACGCATAAGGGAGCTGATAAAAGAAAGTAAACAGCTCGCAGCGAAGCTAAGGGAGAAGGAGAAAACAAAGGGCTTGAAGGCAGCTAAGGAAAATGCAGAAAGGAAAGTGAAAAGGATTGCGAAAAGCATAAGGGAGAAAGAAGAGGAAAGGGAAAAAATTTTTGATTTTGAATAATTATAGTTAGTATTTATCTTACTCCTATTTTTTTCTTGTTCTTGCATCATCCACTATTGCGAGCCAGCTCTCACCTATTTTATTAAGATAATTTCCGAATGTTTTGCTGAGTGAAACATGCATAGGCCGGTATTTCCTTTTGCTCTCTATTGCAGTTATCGTCTCCCTTCTAACTTTTATCAAACCTGACTTTCTAAGTTTTGGAAAAACTCGATTGTAGAATGTTGCTTTTGAAATGCTGTTCTGCCTCAAAAATTCTGAGATATCCTTTCCCTCAACCTCAACCTTACTTGCAAGCAGCTCGAGAAATTTAAGCGCGACCTCGTTATATGTCTGCTGGTATTTTTTTGGAAAAATAAAATTAACAATCTCATCAAGATGCCATAAGTTACGGGTAGGAGCTTCGTTTTCATCCTCAAACTTTCTGAGCTCAGGGCTGTTGTATGGAGGAAGGTAGAAAGATAGTTCGGATGGAATACCTCGGCTCGCTATTTTTTTGTTTTCTTTTTCCACACCATCCATACGATTACCCGAAAAGGGAGCCGAATCCGCTCACCGCTGAATTCTGTTCATCCTCAACCTTTTTTATTATTCTCTCTGCTTTTTTATTATCCGCTGGCTTCGCAACACCCTTTAGCTTTTCCTTTGCTTTCTCCACGAAATCCTCGCTCGCATCAATGTAAACATAATAATTCTCATCTTCGCCAAGTGCTTTTCCTTCCTTTAGGATATATCCGGCTTTCGCAAAACTATCCTCGGCATATGGGTTTTCCTCTAATATTTTCTTCGCATCCTTAAACCTTTCCTTGCTTATCTCAAAAACTATTTTCATCAAACCACCAAAAAAATATGGTATAAAGGATTTTTAAATTTGCATGAGACCAGGGGGTACTTAAACTATTTCTTAGACCCCCTGCCTCTTCCACCCCCTATCTTATCAGGAGCCAAGGGGGGACTTAAGCATATTCTTATTCCCCCCTCACGCTTCTACCCCCCTATCTTATACGAGCAAAAATGAGGGGGGTTACGGAGGAGCCTCAAACCTAGGGGGGACACTTCCCCCCTGGGTTCGGGGGGTAGTAGAGTAAGGGAGACCAGGGGGTACTTAAGCATTTCTAAAACCCCCTGCCTCTTCCACCCCCTATCTTATTAGGAGCAAGGAGGTTAGAAAAAGAAAGGGGGTAGTAGAGTAAGGGGGTCTGCGATAAGCAATAGTACCCCCTAGTCTAATGCAGGGGGTGGGATTTTCAGCCAAACCACCCTCCAAAACATCCTAAACAGATAGGGGGTGGAAGCGTGATGCGGTGAAACAACCCGGAGGGCTTCGGTGCGACCCAACCCTCCTAAACTTTTGGGTCGCACTTGTTTCACCGCATCAGGGGGGATGACAAAGAGTTAAAGCCCCCCTGGGCTTTTGAACCCACGAACCCACTAAGAGACACGGCCCTCAACCGTGCGCCTTTGACCGGGCTTGGCGACCCCTGCGAGTAAACAAATTTAATTAGAAAACAAAACAGATTAAAAATCTACCCTATCCGTACATTGAAGATTTTACCGGGACCTTGGATTTCACAATCTTTTCTTTTAGCGCTTCTGCAATCTCTTTAGCCTCTTTATCAAGTGCCCGTGTGTCTATCTCCACACCAAGAAGCTTTTGAAGGGCCTTAAGAACATTGCTGCTTGCTTTAGGATCGCTAAGGTCTGGGTTTGCCTCTGCAAGAAGCGCAATCGTATCGACCTCCTTTATAAAGGAGGAGTAAAGAAGAACACCGGTTACACCGGTTGTTGCGCCTTCCTTTATCGGCTCACCAACTTTTTTTGAAAGGGCAAGCCTTGCCATGGATGGTGTTGAGGCGATGAAATACACAACATCCTCTTTCTCGCCTAAGGTTATTCCACCGAGCGAAACCACCATTCCTGCTTTTATTCTATCAGCGAGCTCCATTATTCTCTCTGCAATCGCTGAATTAAGGGAAACCGGAATAGTCATTTCTGAAAGAAGAACAACCGCGTTTAGCTGTTTTGATGCAAGGATTCTCAATGGAGGTAAAGGCCTGTATTCGTGTATAGCCGCGATAGGGGCAAACCCTTCGCTTTTTCCATACCCGATAAGCTCAAACCCATTTCCCATAGTAAGGAAGGTTGTTGCTATGCTTCCAACAAGTCCTGCACCCGGAAAACCTGTGATAAGAACTGGGTTTTTTAGCCCCAATCTGGAAGGATCTTTTAAAAAAACAAGCTCAACATCCATAAAGAATTTTTGCCCGCTAACCTTTTTAATGTTTTTGCTCCAAAATGAAAGCATGAGCTGGAAGAGACAGAGCATCCAGATGCCAACAACAATGGCGGGAATAATAGGTACAAGCCCGACTTCGAGGACCGGCGGAATAGACATTACTCCGCAGATGGTTGTTATTTTTACAGTAGCGCTCATAGTTATTGTACAGGTTGCGCACTATATTATCGGATAAGTATTTATTTTGTATATTATTTTCTAAGAGCTTTCTCGATTTCTTCCGCAACCTTTTTTCTTTTGCTTTCTTCACATATAATAAAAATTTTGAGCTTTGATTTCTCGGCCTCTTTCAGGTCTTTTACAAGAACCGAACACTCATCAATCTTCTTTTTCTTACCTTCGAAATCTACATCAAATCCTTTTAGTTTATAAACTGAGTAGGGGAGATCTATGATTATAGTTTTAGATTCAAATTGCTCCGCGAACTTTATGTTTTCTTCTGAAAATGGAAGTTCATAGGCAAGTTTATACAGCTTCCTTTGGAGGATGCGCTTAGCAAACTCGTTTTTTTGCGATAGCCGGAAAAGCATCTCATCATCAAAACAGTACATAAAATCTTTCGGCTCAACCTCGCCGGATGAGATGGACTGCTCTATTGCTCTCTGGAGCATCGCGGAAGCAATCCTAACTGTTTTGTGAAAATACACAGTGAAAAACATCATGAACCTTGCTATCAGCATGGATTCCGCTGCCTCAAGCCCTCCCCTCTCCAAATAAATTTTTTTGTTTTTTTTATCAAGAGAAAGCATGGAAACTATCCTTCCCTCGTCTATAACACCGTATGCTACACCAGTATAGTATGAGTCCCTGTTAAGATAATCCAACCTATCAGCACCTAGATCATGGTCTATTATTTCCATCTCTGGCCCCGAGAAAAATTCTTTTTTTGAGTAGTTTGAAAAAACAACCTCGCCAATCTCGCTGCTTTCTATTATTTTTCTTCCAATCTCCTCATGCGAGCCAAGGTATTTCAAAAGAACCCGCTCGGACTCGTGCGAGAAAGCAACATGGCCTAGATCATGCAGGAGCCCAAGGAGACGAGCCTTTCTCACATCTAAACCAAGGTTTTCCGCAATCTTTCCTGCGATATGCATCGTTCCGAGCGAATGCTCAAACCGCGTGTGGTTTGCGCCCGGGTATACAAGATGCGCCAGCGCGAGCTGCCTCACATGCCTTAATCTCTGGAATTCCGGCACGTCTATTATTTTTTCTTCCTCATCGCTGATCTCTATAAAACCATGTATGCTGTCCTTTATCATCATTCCACCAATGCAAAAACATCCTTTCTCGCTTCCATTACCTCTCCTTGCGCCCAAAGTATTTTCAGCACAACATCAACTGCCTCGCTGTCTTCGCCCAGCTCCCTTGCTATCTCACCAACGGTTTTTTCCTCATGTTTAAGCGCTTCTTTTATCTTGCTTGAAAGCGCCAAAAAATTCTTTGCCCTTGCAACATATATTTTGTTGTCCATTCCGATAACTGCTAAGTATCCCTTAGCGACGAATTCGCCAATCTCATTCTGCCTATCTTTGCTAAGAATAAAGAACGGCTTTTCTGAGTACGGCGCCTTTTCCTTCTCTTCTTTTTTTGCTTCCGCGCTCTCCCGCATTTTCTTTTTCTCCTCTTTCAGCATTGCAAAAACCTCATCAGTAAAATTGAGCACGCCAACATCCTTGTACTTCCCCTTTTTAAAAATGCTTACGTACCCTCTTTTTATCAGACTCTTGAGCAGGTCAAGCTGTTTCTTAGAAAGCATCTTCTTTACATTCGCAAGTGTTCTCTGCTCAAACCTTATCATGGATATGTCTATGAGAAGCTGTTTTTCCTCTTCTGAGAGTTTTTCTTCCGGCTCTTTCTTCGGCTGTTCAAGAGGAAATGTAAGGAGGTAGAAACCATCTTTTAATTTGAATATTTCTAGCTCTTGCGATGAGATTTCACTGGGAAGGAGAAGGTATTTTTTCCCTTCAATATCTCTTATTTCTGCTTTCATATGCATGAGATGGGAAAAACAATTTAATAAGCTTTTGTTATGGCGATCAGCGGTAAAAGAAGGATTTTTAAATGTTACCATACATAAACTAATTGAATAACATGATAAGTTTTTGGGGTGAGCATTATGGATATAGTTCCTAGTGCGCCAGAGTATAGCGCACCTATTAGAGAAGGGCCTGCGGCTAGGCCGGATTTAGGAGAAGACAATAGAATACTTTTGATTTTGGCTGCGATTGCAATTTTGCTTATTATTGGGGGGATAAGCGCTGTTGTTGCATCAACCTTGGTAGGGATAGAGCCGCCAAAAAACCTAACCGCTGTTGCTGAAGGAACGAACATCCTTCTTTCATGGGAGCCTTCTCCCACTGCTGGTGTTGAAGGGTACAATGTATACATGAACGGCGCGAAGGTTAATCCAATTCTTGTTGAAGGAACAACATACACCTATAGCCTAAAAGAGGATGGAAATTATACATTCTGGGTTACTGCTGTAATCGGAGAAAGGGAGAGCGGACCGAGCAATAAGGTTGAGGTTATTTTCGTATCCCCGCCAAAAATCCTGAGCTTCAAAATTGGGGATGGAGAGTACACAAACAATAGAAATGTCGTGCTGTACATAAGTGCAACAAAGGCTAGTGAGTGCGCATTCAGGAATGAAAAGGGAGGGTGGGGATGGGACAGATATTCCAGCATGATGTACTGGGTGCTTTCAGAAGGGGATGGAGAAAAAACTGTTTTTGCAAAATGCAGGAACAATGAATCTGAAAGCGAGGTTGTTAGCGATAGTATTATTTATGATGGAACCCCACCAGCAATCACACTCGAGCCTGAAACAAATGGAGTAAAGGTTTTTGTTGAGGATATGACGCCAACAAAATGCGATATTTATTCTAATGACCAGATTGTTTACAAAAATGAGGAGATAGGAAGCAACGGAAAATCCTATGCAATAACCGGGTATGTTCTTGTTAGGTGTGTTGACTCTGCCGGGAACGAGGCTAGCGTTGGGTATGATGCAGGAGCAGGGGGAAAAGAGGAAAAGGAAAAGGAAGAAGAGAAAGAGAAGGAGAGGATAATAAGAATAACGATAAACAATAATGATCCTTACACAACATCCCAGTATGTTACCCTTTATCTTTATGCAACAGACGCGCATCTTTGCAGATATAAGAATGAGAATTCTCCATGGACTGGATGGGAAACATACAGAACAGAAAGGGGATGGACTCTGAGCGATGGGTTTGGAATGAAAACAGTTTATTATGAATGTATTGATAAAAACTCTGAAAGTATAGGAACCGCCTCTGACTCCATAGAGTATAGAAACGCCACCCAGGGTGGCGGAGGTGGTGGAGGGGGTGGAGGAGGAGGCGGAGGAGGAGGCGGAGGGGGCGGTGGAGGAGGAGGAAATCCGCCCAATGTGAACTTTATTAGAATAAACAATGATGACCAATGGACAAATTCAACAAACGTGATGCTCCAGCTTTCTGCGACAAATGCTGAGCAATGCAGGTATGGTTATTGGAACTGGACAAGCGCGCAGGTGCAGTGGAGCGGTTGGGAGAACTATGCAACAACAAGAGCATTTACTCTTGTTTCTCAAAACATAAGCAATGGCCAAGGATATGACTATAATGTGGCTGTTTATTATCAATGTAGAAATTCCTATGGAACGAGCGGGATTATTAGCGATGTTATAAACTATGATGGAATTCCGCCGTGGGTTGAGAATGCGGTCGCGGTATACAACGACCCTGTGATAAATGTAAACTGGAATGGTGGGGATGTTGGGTCTGGAATCGCGCTTTATGGAATTTATAGGGATGTAAATGAAAGCGGAACATTTGATTTGGTGGACTGGACAACAGGAACAGGCTATGTTGACTGGAATCTTACGAACGATACAAACTACACCTATCTAATTTATGCTGTAGACCTCGCGCAGAATTCAAACTATACAATAAGCAACACTGTTTATGTTGAGAACGTTAGTAATACAATCCCACCCGAGAATTTAACGATAGAAATAAGCGATAGGAACAATGGGAATTTGGTATGGGCAGGAAATGCGCAGAGCAGAATCGTAAATCTCACTTTGTATGCGGACTTGGCGCAGTACTGTAGGTATGGATGGTGGAACTGGACATCTGGAGAGATAGTATGGGGTGCGTGGGTGGATTACACACCATCTGACCAAACATTGCTTAGGGGAGAGAATGTAAGCACAGGAAGGTATCAGTTAGATGTTCCTGTTTTCTATCAGTGCAGCAATCCTTATGGAAACTCAACAATCGTGAACGATACTATAAACTATGATGGAATTGACCCGGTTCTTGAGAACGCAACCGCAAACCAAACATTCAACTGGATAGACGTAAGATGGGATGCATATGATTTGGAAAGCGGCATCAGCTATTATATGTATAGAATACAAAAATACACTAATGGGTCTGCTGCTGAGCTATTCTATACTTATGATAATAATCTGACCGACTTAAACATCACAACAAATACTACTTACCGTTATTATATTAGTGTTTGGGATGATGCATTCAATCAAGAGGATGGATGGACAAATTTAGTTGTTGTTAATAATATTACGTACAACATTACGCCGGAAAACTTAACAATATTGATAAGCGATAGGAATACTGGAAATGTTGTTTGGGCTGGGAATGGGACCGACCAAACAGTAAACCTTACTCTCCATGCTGATTTGGCAGAGGAGTGCAGGTATGGGTACTGGGATTGGAACGCAGGGGATATTACATGGTATGGTGGGTATGGTTTTGGATGGGTTCCGTACACAACAACTTATCAGGTTATTCTGATGGGGGAGAGTGTAGGGGCTGGGATGAACCAATCAGATGTTTTCGTATTCTATCAGTGCAGGAATATGGCTGGGGAAAGCGAAATAGTAAACGACACAATAAACTTTGATGGGATTCCACCTGCAGTTGAGAATGCGGCTGCGATATTCAACATAAACCCATTGAGAATAGATGTAGATTGGGATGGAAGCGATGCACACAGCGGAATGATGAGATATGCTGTGCTCAGGTCTGTGAACGGCTCTGCGTACTCTCAGATAGCAACAACAGCAGATAGCAATTTAACCGATATGAACATCTCATGGAACACAACATACCAGTATTTGATAGTTGCGTATGATAATGTTTTGAACTCAAACTCAACATACACAAACATAGTGAATGTTACAAACCAAACACCAACGAATTTAAGCATCCTCATAAGCGATTTGGATAGCGGGGATACGGTGTGGACAAACTATGAAACAGTTCAGCTTACGCTTCATGCTGATTCGGCCCAGGAATGCAGGTATGGGTACTGGGACAGCGAGCAACAGATTGTTGTGTGGAGCGTTGATTGGGAGGGGTATACAGCAAGCAGAACGTTTGTAATGGACGGCTATCCCGCGCTTGACCCGAATGTTTACGGATATGAGTACAACGTTCCTGTGTACTATCAATGCAGGAATGCATTCGGAGAGAGTGAGATAGTAAGCGACAGTATAAACTTTGATGATGAGAAGCCGAGTGGGATGCCAACCATCGACCCAATGATAAAAATGTATCCGTGCTATATAGAGTTCAGCTGGCCAAATTCTTTGGATGGAGGAAGCGGGATGAATGTTTACGAGATTTCAAGATGGGATGACCAAACCGGAGCATGGACCTTCCTCGAAAACAGAAGCGCAGCGCTTGAAAGAAAGTATGTAGATACGAATGTTCAACCGGGTGTTGTGTACAGGTACAGGGCAGTTCCTTTTGATGTAGCAGGAAATGCTGGGATGGCATGGTACAGCTATTATACGAGTGATAGCAGTATTCCAAAACCATTGCCTCCTCTAAGAAATGTGGTGATAAACGATGGGGCTAGCATAATAGCGGATACATGGGATTCTAACCTCAAAGTTTACAGCGACCTGGATCAGGCGGTTAGAGTAGCCTGCGAGTGCAGGGTTGGGAATGTAAAGATACCGAATAATATAAATTGGGACAACTGGCAGACAGTTACAACAAACCCATGGATAGTAAACAATTGGATGTTAACATTATATTCAAACATAGGCCCATTCCAGTGCGAGGAAGGGTCGGCTAGGGTTGCTGCGCAGTGCAGAAACCTTGGGGGAGAAGGAGAGATAAGGTATGATGAGATAAAGGTTGATGTGGCTGGGCCAAAGTTTGTGATCCCTTACAGAGAGGCGGTTTATGATAGTCTACTCGGGGTTGTAAATGTTACATTCGCTGGAGCGTATGATTGCGCAAGCTCTGTTCAATTCTACAGAATAGAAAGGAGCACGAATGGAGGACCTTGGGAATTCTTGGATGACGTATCAAGCGGGCCGTACCAGGATGACACAGTAAGCGGCGGAAACACATACAGATACAGGATAACTGCATGGGACATGTACAACCACGCAGGCGAGTCGCTAACTACGAATGAGGTAAGTGTATCAAAATCTATACTGCTACCCCCGCCGGAAGAGGTGGAGCCGAATGAGGCTGGAAGCGGTGGAAAAGGAAAGAGAATACAGCTTCCGCCACCTGAGCAGGTGAACCCAGAGGGGGCTGGCACAGGGCAGAAAAAATAGTTTTTCTTTTGTTTTTTATTGTTTTTCTGTTTTTACATAAACTCTTTAATCAGATGGGATACGTCTCTTTTCTCAACTTGTACTGGAGGATTTTCCCTCGCCCATTTTTCCCGGTCGTATAGAGGTGGTTTTTCAACCTGGTAGAAAACACCTATCGGAAATTTTGTAAAATTGCTTTCGTATGGTTCCATTGCTTTTTTGAATGCAGCATCCCAATCACTAACATCATGATGCGCGTCCTCCAGTTTGTAAACCCTTTCCCTCCACCAATCATAGGTGTTCATTGAGTTCCAGGTAACGCATGGCTGGTAGATATTTACAAAAGAAAAGCCTTTATGTTGAATTGCTTTTTTGAAAACCTCTTTCATGTGATGGATATCTCCTGCAAAGGCAGTAGCAACAAAGGAAGCACCAACCAAAAGCATCAGAGGGATGGTCTTTATTGGCTCAACTGTATTCCCTGCGGGTGTTGTTTTTGTTTTAAGCCCCTTCAAACTTGTCGGAGAAACCTGACCTGTTGTCAGGGCATACAGTTGGTTATCCTGAATAAAATAGTTAACATCATGGTTTCTTCTTGCGGAATGCACAAAGTGCTGGGTTCCCTCGCTTAAGCCATCCCCATCCCCGGCTATCGTAATCACAAGAAGGTTTGGGTTAGCGAGCTTTATTCCTTCTGCTAAGGGAAGGGGTCTGCCGTGCAAACCCTCATACCCATAGCATCTTAAATAGTGAGGGATTTTGCTTCCGCATCCAACCCCTGAGCATATAACCGTTTCGCTCGTTTTTTTATCCAGCTCTGTAAGTGCCTGTTTAAGTGCGGTTAGGATGGGATAGTTCCCGCATCCAGGACACCATTGAGGTTTTTCTGGAACATCAAAACTCATACGCTCACCTCGCTCTTCTCCTCCTTCTTTTCAGCAACTTCGTATTTCCATGGGTAGTAAAACTCAAAATTGTCAAACCCTTCCTTTATTACTATTTTTCTTCTTCCATTCATACCCTCTTTTATAGCCATGGCAAGCTGCTCGGGGAAGAATTGCCTTCCGGTGTATTTGAGAATGGTTGTATCAAATTCAATTCCTGTTTCCATCTTTAGAAGTTTCGCGAACATTGCGGTTGAATTGTTTTCTGCGATTATTTTTTTCCCGTTTCCAAGAATTTTTGAAACCTTATCCTTATTTAGCGGATAGAGCCAGGAGAAATGAACAACGCGGAAATCTATTCCCTCGGTTTTAAGAAGCTTTTGAGCTTCTAATGCAGGTCCCTTCTGGCTCCCCCAAACAACAAGGGTAAAACTTCCGTCTCCATAAACATTCGGCTCCCAGCTCTCTTCTAAAATCCTCTCGAGTTTTTTTGCCCTTTTATTAACCTGCTCTGCACGCATGTCAAAGTCCTCTGTTGTGAAAGAATCCTCCCTGTGCTCATAGCTCGATGCAACATGCTCGCCGTTTTCCATTCCCGGAAAAGTCCTCGGCGAGATCCCATCCTCTGTAATCATGTAGCGATGAAACCTTTCGCCTTCTGCAAGTGGAGCAAGGTTGCTTGCAACCTTTCCTCTATCTATTTTTATTTTTTCAGCATTCAGGGAATCAGCATCAGCAGTGTAATGGCTCTCTGCCAAAAACTTATCTGAAAGAATAAAAACAGGGAGCTGATATCTTTCTGCAAGGTTGAACGCCTCTGCTGTTTGGTAGAAGCATTCCTCAACATCGCCGGGTGCAAGGATTATGCGCAGAAACTCACCCTGGCCTGCGCCAAGAACCTGGAAAATATCTCCTTGCTCTGTCCATGTAGGCATGCCTGTGCTCGGGCCAACCCGCTGAGCAATGTAGAAAACTGATGGGGTTTCTGCAAGAGCAGACATCCCAACGCTTTCTGTCATAAGAGCAAACCCTCCTCCGCTTGTGCCTACCATCCCTCTCGCACCTGCATAGAAAGCACCTATCATCATCTGCGCTGCTGTGATCTCGTCCTCTGTTTGAACAAGAACTATTTTTTCATCCTTTTGCTTCTGAACAAGAAAGTGAAGGAGGTTTGTTGCCGGGGTCATGGGATAGGAAGCAAAAAATCTCATCCCTGCTGCTATAGCCCCAACACCAACAGCCTCGTTTCCTGAGATGTAAACCTTTGGCTGACCAATCGGTTTTATGTCTATTGGGGTCTTGAAGTTTTTTATTACATACTCATAAGCTACCCTTGCAGCAGAAATATTTTTGTTAACTATCTCCTCTCCCTTTCTTGAAAACTCCTGCCGGATTATCTCGTTGAGCATCTCTATGGGGTATTTCACAAGGGCGATCATCGCACCAAGAAAAAGAACGTTTGCCATCCTCGGTTCCGCGTTTGCCTCCTTTAACAAATCCAGGACAGGGAGGGGACATTTTATAATATCCTCCCTAACCTCTGTTCCTGAAATGTCTATCAAAGAATCGTAAAGAAGAATACCATCTTTTGCAAGAGAATCCTTGTGGAATTTAACCCCGTTTTTGTTCAGCGCAACAACGATGTTTGTGTATTTTGAGGGTGAAAGAATTTTCTCATCGCTTATTCTTACCTGATAGGAGTTATGGCCGCCGCGGATGAGGGAAGGATACTCTGGATACCCAAAAACATAATACCCTCCTCGTGTAAAAAGTTTTCCGGCTGTCCTTCCCATCACCATTACTCCTTCTCCAGCAGCCCCTCCTATTTTGAATGAAAAGTCCATGTGCTCTCGTATTTAGAGGGAATGTTTTTAAAATTAGCGAAAATCAAATCGGCAAAAGGCGAAAGCTATTTTTATTTTTTATCTCTCTCGCCACCGTATTAGATTCGCTATGAGCATGTTTCCCTGATGCACGGCCCACATCTCTGCATTCATTCCATACTCATCCATTATTTTTGTGTTTGCACCATGCTCAAGGAGAATTTTTGCAATCTCTGCATGCCCCCATATCGCAGCGTATATCAGGGCTGTTCTGCCATAATTATCCTGAGCGTTTACATCTGCGCCAGCTTCAAGAAGAAGGGATACCGCTTCTGTATTCCCATCAAGAGCGGCACCTATGAGTGGGGTCATTCCGTACATATCCCTTACTTCCAGGTTTTTCTGTTTTTTTATTAAAACTTTTATCTGTGGTATATCCCCTGCACGCACAGCACCTATGAGCAGGTTTTCACCCCTTTCAACCGCGTACAGGTTTTTTGTTTTCATATTTACACCTTTAACCCTTTTTAATAACTATTATGTAGAGAAAGATTTTTAAATGTTTATATTAATGGTTTTATGTGAAAATGAGGGGGCAAAGGTTTAAATTCATTTATTTACATAAAGATAAACATGGGGGTTTTGGTAACAGGTATGCTCGTGTTTTTACCGGTTGTGAAGCCTACTCTGAACAGAAATTTTACTCAACTAACTGCCCAAGACTCTCTCATCGTTGAGGAGTGGAAAAAAGAAATAGCCAACAAAAGCAGGAAAGTAAGCATAGATTCGCTAACAGCCGGAGCGAACGTTTTGATATTCGGCGAGAACCATGAGAAAAACTTCCAAAGGTATTTTCTTGCTTCTAAAATGCAGGAATTCCACGAGAAAGGTTACTCCTGCCTGTGCTTAGAGATGCCATCAGACTGGCAAGAATATCTCCATTTTATGAGAATGATAGTAAAGCTTAGGAATATGGGGGGAGAGGTAAGTCAAGGGGAGGAGATGTTTCTAAACTTTTTAAGGTCTCATTATCCAGACAAAACCGCGGAAAGTATGTATGTGCTCATAGACGCCGCTTACTCTGTTGGTATGGAGGTTTACGCAATAGATGTTCCATCAAACGAAATACCGACTCCTTATAACTATCCGTTTTGGCTTATAGACAAAAGAGAGGAATACATGGCAGAAATGGTAAAAAAAATTATGAGAAACAGCGAAAAACCAATAGTTTTAGTTGGGGCGATGCACTACGGGCTTGCGAACATTTTGCTGAGCAGCAGATTCGCAACTTTTTCATCCGCAGACAGCGTGGATCTCTTCTACAGGGCAGCCTCTGCTTTGGAAATCAGGGATACAATAATGATCAACGATGGAAGATACTCCGTAATATACATTCCAGAAAAATAGTTTATTTCCCAAAATCCTCTTTGTTTTTCAACTCGCTCCAGTAGAACATCGGCCCATGCTTGCACACTAGCTTTCCACCAAGAGCGCAGCTTCCACATATCCCTATCCCGCATTTCATATGCCTTTCTGTAAGAAGCTGGGCGTTTATTCCATACTTTTCTGAAAGCTTTCCAACTCCGACGAGCATGGGCTCTGGACCGCACGCATAAACATTCCTGTACTTTCTTGTTTTAAGCTCCTTTTCAAGAAGGTCTGTGACAAACCCCCTGTGGCCGTATGTCCCATCATTCGTTGAATACTCCGCGCTTTTTTCTTTTACAAAAATCAAATCCTCCTTTGTTTTCGCACCGATGAGGAGCTTTATCTTTGTTTTCTTTGCCAAGAAACCAACCGGTGCAAGCCCGTATCCACCAACAACCCCTATTCCGTTTCCTTTTTTAATCTCAAACCCTCTCCCAAAAGGGCCTCGGACAAACACCCTTTGTCCTTTTTTTAAGGAAACAAGAGAATGGCTTACCTTCCCTACATCCTTTACTATGAGTGTGAACGGGGAATCATCCGCAACGCCGTATGGTTTCTCTCCCACGCCAGGAAGCCAAACGAGGACAAATTGGCCTGGCTCTGCCTTTATTTTTCTATCAAAAACAAGCCTCGCTGTGTTTTCGTTCAGCATGACTTTATTTTTTAGAGTAAAAACTTCATACATCATGTTTTCATCTTTATATCCTCAATTTTTTTGTACCCTTCCCTTTTCATAAACTCCTCAAGCTCCTTTGCTATCTGGGAGATTGCATTATATCCACGGTAGTAGAATGCTGAGCCGATTCCAACTGCATTCGCTCCTGCCATGAGCATCTCTGCTGCATCCATTCCGGTTGTAATCCCACCAACCCCAATTATCGGAATCCTTACTGCTCTTCTTATCTCATAAACCTTTGCAAGAGCGATGGGTTTTATGTATTTTCCAGAGAGCCCGCCGAATTTGTTTGTGAGGATGGGCATCCTTGCCCTTGCATCTATTATCATCGCTTTTGGTGTGTTTATAGCAGTGATGCCATCTGCACCCGCATCCTCTGCTGCTTTTGCAATCTCAGAAATTTCTGAAACGTTTGGGGTTAGTTTTGCAAGAACAGGAACCCTTGAAACCTCTTTTACTGCGCGAACTATCTCTGCTGTTTGGTTTGGGTCTGTTGAGATTATCTTTCCTCCAACATTTGGACAGGAGAGGTTCAGCTCAAACGCAAATGGTTTTAGTTTGTTCAGGCGCTCTGCAACATACACAAACTCTTCTTTTGTTTTTCCAACTATGCTTACTATCACCGGTGAGTGTGCATTCTTTATTGCCTTCTCAAGCTCCTCCTCAAAATCATGCACCCCTGGGTTGCTCAAACCAACTGCATTTATTACATACTCTTCTGCAAGAACGGTTGGGTTTTCATGCCCTTTTATAGGATCTTTGCTTACGGATTTGCATGTAACCGCTCCTGCCTGCTTTGAAATTTCTATTAAAGTGGATGCTGCTGAACCAAGGATTCCGGATGCTAGAATGAATGGGTTTTTCAGCTTTTTTCCAAACAGGGTTGTTTGGAGCATGGTTGTTTTTTTTAGCCAAAAGTTAAAAACCTTAAGGTTTAAAAACACTTTATAACAAAAAAGTAAACATTATGAGAAAACTTTTGATTCTGGGGGGGATTTTAGCTGCAGGTGCCAGTTCAGGAGAGAGCGAGTATGTGACTAGGTATGGGAGCGTGGAAAGGCTTTACACCCTCAGGCAGAACCTTCCTGATTCGCTTGTTCCACTTGTTGATAGTATAATGGCTGCATTGTATGACGGCAGGAGCACCTATCCCTACGTGTATAGATACAATGAAGCCGCAGTAAAGTATGGTGGTCCATACCTAGCCGCAGATGGTTTTAAAGTCACTATTTTAGGACAGAGCGGAGGTACGGGAAGTGGTAAGACACAAACTGAATGCCAGATAAAACCAGGAGAACCTGAAGCAAGGCCTGAAGGAAGTGAAAAAAGAGATGGACAGAAACAAAACCAGCAAACTGCGCCGCAGGTGGAAAAAACCCAGCGCCCATTATTAGTTGGGGAAAGACCAATAATTCCGGTCTCGGAGTGGGCAAAGAAAATTAGGATTACAACTGTCGGTGAATTCCTTGATTCTGCATACATCCCTTTATTTGATAGGGTGGAAAAAGGTCCTTTTGGAGAAGAAACCAAAAAAGACACTACAGTAAGAAAAGCAATTTTAAGCTGGATGCAAGAAGAAGTTAAAAAAGATACAGTAAGTGAATATGATATCGCAATATATATCGGAAGAGCCTATCATAATGCCGGGATAAACTATGAAAGTCAGGGGGAGTACGAATTGGCATTGAAATTCCTAGAGAAATCAGAAAAATATGGAAACAAGGAAAAGGATAATATTAAAAGAATACGTGAAAAACTTGCAGAGGAATATTATGGGAAAGGGAAAAAAGCCGAAGAAGAAGGAAATTATGAGGAAGCAGAGAAAAATTACAAAAGAGCAGGTGAGTACGGTAAAAATGTTGAAAAGGATTTAAAGAGAATAGAAAATCTAAAAATCCCTGTTGGGGAAAGACCTGTAAAAGGAACTGGAAAAACTGTTAAAGAATACTTAAAGGAAAAAATATCCTTAGAGAATGAAATAAATGATATAATAAATAGGATAGGTAGTAGAAACACTGATGAGGAAGGATGCGAAGAAAGTATAGTAATAACAGCGGCGACAACATACTATCACGAAAAAGGTACACAAGCATTGGAAAGTGGGGAGTACGAAGAAGCACTCAGATGCTTCCAAAACGCTGAAAAATTTGGAGCTGATGAAAGAGAAAATATAGAGTTGGCAGAGGTCGGTCCTGCCTGGAAAACTCTAAAAAATCTAAAGTTATACTATCCCAAATCATATTCAAGATTAAATGAAATAACAGAGATATCAAAAAAGAAAGAAGTCTTAGAAAAGTTATCCAGGTATTTTGATGTTATGGGCGGATACGAAATAGAGCCAACTGATGACAATGTTTTAACGGTAATAAACGCGCATCTGGAAAAAAAGGAACAAAAATAAATCATTTTTTATCATTTAAATCTATTTGGATAGCGTTTTTTGTAATAAGGAAAAATTATTTCTGTAAGAAGAGAGTAAACCTCTGGGGCATAAAATATCGCCAGCGTTTCATTTGGAACATTTACCCACTCTCCGTTTCTGTTCCTTTGTTGAGTGCTATGTTTTAAAAAATCATAGGCAGCAACAACCCTCTTAACGATAGCAGAATCCCCAAGTTCTCTTTTGAGAACAGCCTCTAGGTTGTCTTTTTTATTTCCTTCCGGGTCGCATTCTATATCAACATTTCCTGCCTCATAGATGGAACGCACAGAATCTATAGCAAGTACAAGTTGAATGTTCGCTGGGATTCCAGCAGGATAATAAAGACGCCTATAAAAATTACAAAGAAACAGGGTAGAGTTGCTGGACTCCTGGGGAGTAGTAATACTACTGTCAATCTTTGGCCTCATTGGATCTACAATTTCTTGTATTCTCTCCCACGCATGAAGAACATCAGTTAGTTGCTGGTCTATTTCTTTTCCTTCAGTAGGTTGAGGCATCTTTACATTAAAAAAACCGGCAACCCTATTAAGCCTCTCCCAACTTTCTGGATATTTTGTGGATACATAGTGCGGGAATGGGATTCTAACAATATATGGAACATTATCTCCCTCTGGAACAATCCTAATACCTGGTGGATGGGTTGGCATGGCGGAGAGGGCATTCTGAACAAATTGTTTTTTATCTTTATTAAGATATTCCTGAGCAAGTAGAGCATTTGCTAATCTTACAGAGTCATTCTCACCTTTGAAATGATATACTCCATCCTCTCCAATGTATCCGAAATCCAAAAGACGGGTAATAGTAGTATCCAATGACTTAAGGTCATTCTGTAGATATTCCTTATCAACACAGGCCGGGTCTGATAGAAGTAGACGTACATCTTCGCGGATGTACAACAATACGGTCGCCGTTTTCTGAACATCCGGAAATGTACGGGGAATAGTAATTGGACCTTTTACAGCATCATACTTATATTCATATAGAGTATCTGGAACAAATTTCTTACTGGCCACTACCTCTATGACCGGCATGGTGTACGTCCTTAGGCTATCCTCTGGTACGGGTTGGGCATGAAGCCTACTCTCAAGTGGACTGAACATAGAAAAAGCAGCGATGGTACCACCAACTGCTCCTATTTTAATTGAGTGCGGAAGTTCTCCAAAAAACCTACAGGTGCGCCTCCATACATCAATCACTTTATTACCCATACAACTAATTTTTACAACAAACTATTTAAAAACATAACGACAGGAGCAGAGGAAAATAGTCCTTATTCCATCAGAAGCGGTAGAGCAGGAATAGTTCGGCCGAGGAGCGCTACCGTAGAAAGCAAAAAAAGCATAGTCTAGCTCCTCCGGGCATTCAAGTCTGGCGAGCTTTTCCATAACAGGTCCTTTGCTTATTTGCGGCGGAATGGGGGTGCATGCAAAAGTTATGTTTTTTGAAGCAAGGTATTGGAGAGAAGGGTAGCGGAAGGAGGAGTGGATAGGATAGAAGGAGGCGTCCGAAGATAAAAATTCAACCGTTCCGACCTTTGCGTTGTTTATATCCGGGAGGCTCAGCTCTGCTACCGGTGGAAGGAGGAGAAGGGCTGCGATGGAGAGGATGAGAAACAGGCAGGCAAGGTGGAATGGTTTTTTTATACTGTTTGAGAATATGCTAAAAACTATGAAAGGAACGATTATAACATCAATGCACATGTCTGCAAAAAGCGGGAGCTGAAATACCTGCCAGAGTGTCGGGGAGGAATAGAAAAGGATTGCGTTAATAATAGGGAAAAGAGCGAAAATGAAAATAACTTTTTGCACCGGGCTAAATTCTATTGAATGGAGAGAAAGAAAAAGAATGAATGAGTAGAAAAGAATAAGGGGCGGAGAAAAAAGGAAATACCCCTGGCAGCCATAGTAGTGTGGGGGGAGCGGCATGGTTGTAAAAAGCTTGAACATAAACGGGATGGAGAGGAAAAGGGCTGAGAGGAAAATAAAAACTTTCACATACTCCTTGTTAAGAAAATATTTTAAAGAATTGAAACCTAGGCAGAGTAGGGCGGTCATGGGCTGAGAGAGAAAAGCGAGGAAAGAAAGGAGAAACTGCTGCCATGGTTTTTGGAAAAAAAATGTTGAAATGGCAAACACTAGAGCCCATGCCTGTCTTGTCCTCCACATAAGAGGGAATAATGAGGAGGTAAATGGGTTTATCAGGAGAATGGCAATAAGCGCGAAGCCAAACAGGTTTGGATATTTTTTGAGAATGAAAAAAGCGATTATGCATTCCGCCAGAATAGAAAGAAGAGCGGCCGAGTAGAGAGGCTGGAGTGGAATGAGTGAACCTAAGAAAGGAACCACGGGTGGAGTTGAGCCAAACAAACGATAATCGCCGAATTGAAGATTTGGGACATTTCCAAAAATACCATAGTCGCGAACTACCTTTATGCTTGTCGCAGTGTCCGGAAAGTCAGGAAGAGATCTGAGAAGGTCTTTTGTCATAAAAGAGTAAGCAAAAACTAGAATGTAAAGGACAAACAGAGCAAAAAAAATTTTTTTGAACATAATCAAGAGTTATATATAAAGTTTATAAATGTTGTTTGTCTAAATTTAGCGGTGGTTATGTGGCAAGCGAGATAGCGGTAATATCGTTTGCTCTTGGTGTGCTCCTGATTGCATATGTACTGTACAGAATTTTGTTCAGGAAAACAAAAACTGAAGAATACAAAATACCGGAGTACCATGAATTCGGTGAAGAGGAATCAATAGAGGAGGTAAGCGAAACAATCAAAAAAATGGGGAAGGGAAGACATAGGGTTGTTTTCGAGAAGCCGGAATACGGAGAAAGAGAGAGAATACATGAGCCACGCGTTGAAGTTAAGGAATACATAAAGCCGAGCGACAAACTTTATGATGTTTTGGAAAAATATCCTCAGCTGCTTGAAGACTTTGTTGAGGCAGGAATAAAAGGAGTGCAGAACCCGGTTGTAAGGAAGGCATTTGGAAAGAGGACAACTATAGCCGAAGCATGCAAACAGGCAAAGATAGATTTTGAGGAGTTTGTGTATAAGTTGAATAAAAAACTAACAGAAGAAGGAGGTTAAAAAATAAAAGGTCAGAGGGAAAGGATAACCTTCCCTCCGAAATTCTCTATTTCCAGCTCAACCCCTTCAAAAAGGGAATAAAGCTCTTGGGGGGTGAGGTTTGAGACATCTATCTTCATGCTTTCACCAGAGTGGTGAGCTTTCCTCTATTTAAAAAGGTGGGGAGACTTCGGTTCCAATGTAACTATAGTTACAAAACAAAAGTTTAAAAGAACAACACGGAAGATATTCTTATGGCAGAGAAAATTCTTATCGTTGCAGGAAGCAAGAGTGATGGAGAAATAGTGAAAAAAATAGAAGAGGTTCTTGATGAGCTTGGGATAGAGTACAAGGTTGAGTATGCATCTGCACATCGTGAGCCGGAGAGGGTTGATAAAATTGTAAAAACAACATTTGCGGATGTAATAATTGCTGTTGCTGGATTGAGCGCTGCACTTCCTGGTTTTATCGCAAGCAAAACAAAAGTTCCTGTGATAGGTGTGCCGGTGAGCGCAAAACTTATGGGCATGGATGCCCTTCTAAGCATAGTACAGATGCCGCCGGGAGTGCCCGTTGCTTCGGTTGGAATAGACAATGGAAAAAACGCTGCCCTTTTAGCAGCAAGAATCCTTGCCCTATCGGATAAAAAACTTGAAAAAAAGCTTATTGAGTACGGGAAAAAATGAGAGTAAAACCAAGGCTTAACGATTTTCTGAAAAAGCTTAAGAGAGGTCCGGCTGTTGTCCTGCCAAAGGATTTTGGGATGATCGCAGCGTATGCCGGCGTGAATAGGGAGAGCTTTGTTGTAGATATCGGCGGGGGAAGCGGATTTCTTGCTTTAAGTTTGGCCAGGATAGCAAAAAAAGTAGTTACATACGAAAGAAGGCGGGAGTTCGCAGAGATAATTAAGAAAAACTGCGAAAAGGTTGGTTTGGAGAATGTTGAAATAAAGATAAAGGATGCAAAGGAGGGAATAGAGGAAAAAGAAGTTGATTTGATTACGTTGGATACGCCAGAAGCAGTTTTGCTTTTGGAAAATGTTTACTCTTCTCTAAAAAAATGCGGATACGCTGTTGCCTATCTGCCAAACATAGAACAGGCAAAAGAGTTCTATCTTGCTGCTGAAAAAATTTTTGAAGAGGTTTTTATGCTGGAAAACATAGTAAGGGAGTATGAGGTAAGAGAGAAAGGAACACGACCACAACACTTTGGGTTGTTCCATACGGCATATCTTGTTTTTTGCAGAAAATAGAAAACCAAGTAAAAATAGAAACATTTTTAAACACTAAACAGCATAACTATAAAACGTGAGAACATGGGGGGAAATCTAGGTAGAATTAGGAATAAAGGTGGGTCAAGGCTTGCTCTCATTTCTATTTTAACTGCTTCTACTCTAATTTCTCCAGCTCCACTACACGCAGAGACAAACGAACAAGCTACCGAAACCCAGGAACAAACCGAGCAAAAATACTACTGGAAAATTATTAAGACAGCAATTGATGGTGGAAGCGTTAAGATAGAGGAGTTAAGAAAAGCGATAGAAAAAACTGCAGCGGATGCAAAGGGCGGAAGATATCTTGATCTAAACTCCAATGAATACAAAAGCAATGCTGATGATGTTTATTCAATATTCTACTCTGCATGGAAGAACGGGGGACTGCAAAAAGAGAGTAGGGTTGAATTTCTAAGAGGGATGGCTCTTGTAGACCCAAAAAAAGCAGCAAGGGAAGTTGAGAATGCGATAAATGACAAAGACAAAATAATAGCAATAGGTGCTATGGATGCAGCAATCTACGTTGATACGAAAGCGGCTGCTGAAAACATTCTCAAAAGGATATTTGATGAAGATAAGGATGTAGTCAACCAAGCCTATAAATCTCTCTACATGATGAAGTCAACTCCTTATGCACTCCCAGGTGTAATGGACAGAGAAGGAAATGTTGAAAAAATAAAAACATATCTAGATATCGCAGTGAACTACTATCTTATAAATGGGGATCCAGAAATGAGAGATATCCTTCTAAATAGGCTAAGGAATGAACACCGAAAGGACATCATTACTTGTATTGTAAAATCCATAGAAAAAACAGACATCCTACAATCAAAAGAAACAAGGGATGCAGCACTCACAAGATTAGTAAATGGACACTACCCTGAGCTTATGGGAGAGGTGCTTATAGAATCAATCAAAAAAGGCAGGATATCTCCTGATGAAGCTAATACAATGATAACTAATATAAATAACCAGTACAACTCTGCTAACGAAAAAACAAAGGGAGTTATGAATCAAGTCCTTGCAGAATTATATATCGTAAAAGGAGGGGAACTTCCAGTTAAAACATTTTCTGATAGAATAAGTTCAAGCAATAACGAGGAAAAGATAGGAGCGATAAAAGCTCTTGGAAGGCTTCTTGAGTGTGTGGGGGATAAAAATACTAGAACAAGCTATCTTAGGCAGCTGGTTGATATATACAAAAACGAGAAGGAGAAAGTAGATGTAAGGAACGCGGCAGCAGAAGCCCTCGGAAGAAATGTTTTTGATGAATCCGTTGGTGTATTTATAGATCAACTTGAAAACAGCAAGAATGTTGAACTTAGAGAAGGGACAGCAAAGGCCTTGTATCTTTACAATGAGAAAGAGCCCCTCACCTATCATATAGGTGGGATAGAGGGCGTCACTATAAAGGAGATAAAAAGAATAACCGATGAAGAATATAGGAAAAAGGAGGGGAATGGGTCAGGAAGTGTTCTAAACTATCTATTGATTATCCTAGGAAAAAACAGGTATGGTAAAGAAAGCGGTACAACACCTAACGAATACCGTTCACCAAACTTGGGAGTTGATAAAAATGGTAATCTAAATGAAAAACCGACAACATCAGTTGTACCTGAGGAGATCAAAAAAATGTTGGAAAGTGAGGATAAGGAAATAAAGAAGGCATATCCTGGTTTAGCGGAATATTACGCATGGCTTGCAAAAGCTAATCTCCTAACACAAGCAGAAGCGGATAATCTTGTCTCAACAGTGAATTTAATATATAATTACGCAAAGGAGAAGAAAGACTACGAATTAATGAAAAAGGTTGCGTTCCTATGCTCTGCGCTCGGAACAAACTATAACAAAACAGGTCTTGTAGGGATTGTTGCAGAAATATTAGAAGAAAACTATTCAAAAAATCCTGATGTCGCCGTGTATGTGCTCATAGTCTTGAGAGCAGACCTTGTAAGATCCGGTGGAGAGATAAACGGTGGGCTGGCAAGTGAAGAAAAAATAATCAAACTATTAGAAAAACTGGCGAGTGTACCATCAACGCCCGATGCAAGAGGGGAAAGAGACCATCTAATGATGCTCCTAAACAGATTAATAATTGAGCTGAACTTCAAAAAAATGAGAATACCGCTCGAACAAAAATGGCCATGGGAGACAAAATACACTGCTATAATTGGCAACCCGAACATGTTTTGGAGAGGAGTAGAGCCATTGCCAGATAGAATCGCATAACTCAAACATTTTTATTTATTTCTTTCTATTCATATTACTCACATTTAGATGGGCCTATAGCTCAACGGTAGAGCACCCGACTTGCACTCGGGAGGCTGGGGGTTCAAAAAGCCCTTTTTGGGCTGCCTAAAAGCGCTTTAGCGGAAAAGGGTTTGGAAATCCCCCTGGGTCCATTAGACTAGGGGGTGCTTTATCTTTTTCTCAGACCCCCTTACTCTACTACCCCCTTTCTTTTTCTAACCCTAGACTAGGGGGTGCTTTATCTTTTTCTCAGACCCCCTTACTCTACTACCCCCTTTCTTTTTCTAACCCTAGACTAGGGGGTGCTTTATCTTTTTCTCAGACCCCCTGATGCGGTGAAACAACCCAGAGGGCTTCGGTGCGACCCAACCCACCTAAACTTTTGGGTCGCACTTGTTTCACCGCATCACCTTACTCTACTACCCCCCGAACCCAGGGGGGAAGTGTCCCCCCTAGGTTTGAGGCTCCTCCGTAACCCCCCTCATTTTTGCTAGTATAAGATAGGGGGGTAGAAGCGTGAGGGGGGAATAAGAATATGCTTAAGTCCCTCCTTGGCTCCTGATAAGATAGGGGGTGGAAGGGAAACTAAAAAACAGCGAACGGAATTTTCTTCCCGATTTTTATTTCTATTACATCGTTCGATTTTAGTTTTATTACCTCTTGCCCGTCAAGAACTAGGCTTGCTGTTCCTGAAAATGTGATTCTTGTTTTTTTATCCGTAACAAATGGAAAAACAGAACGCATATAAGGAGCAAGAGGAACGAGCTCGTATGCAGTCAGGCCAGGTTGGAGAATTGCACCGTATTCTGAAAGTGCATAAGCAGTCGAGCCGGTTGGGGTTGAAACTATCAAACCATCACCATGAAATGAGAATGCTGTTCCATCCACCGAAACATCTATTTTTAATATTCTGAAATTTCTTGTGCGAAGAACAGCATCATTTATTGCCCAACCAACCTTTTTTCCATTCAGAAAAACATCGAGCGTTATCCTATCTTCTATTTTTCCTTTCAACAAACCATAAACCCTTTCCCACTCCTCTTTTCTCAACTGACAAACCTTGCTTTTTTCGCTCCCTATCCCAACAACTTTTCCCTCTATATTTTTTTTATTATAAAAAATAGTTCCATCCCCACCTATGAGGATGGTTGCATCCGCACCCTTTCCAAACCTGCACCCTTTTGCTTTGAGAAAGAGTTTTATTTTTTTTGCAAGCATTCTTGCCCATGGCTTTTTTTTGTTGAAAAGTATTTTTATTTTCATAAAAGAAAAAGAAAAAGAAGATTTAAAAATCAGTCTTTTATGCCCTCCGCGGTTACCCTGAACACAACCTCTCTTTCCGGAAGGTTCGGGGAATCTACGAGCCTTGCGATCCTCTTATCGTCCTTGCTCTTTCTGAGATAAACCCGGTATGTTGCTGCATGCGCGAGCACATGGCCGCCGATAGGTTGGGTTGGATCACCGAACATTATGGCTGGGTTGTCCATTACTTGGTTTGTGAAATACACTGCGATATTATATTTATCCGCGAGCTTTTGGAGTTTGTGGACATGCTGGTTGAGCTTCTGCTGCCTCTCCCCCAAAGCCCCTCTTCCTATGTAATCCGCCCTGAAATGGCTTGTGAGGGAATCGATTATAAGGAGCTTGACATTCTCGGTTTTTATGAGCTGGTCTGCTTTCTCAACAAGGAGAATCTGATGGTCGCTGTTCTCTGCTTTTTGAACAAATATGTTTTCGAGAACTGTTTTTGGGTCAAGGCCAGCTGCCTCTGCCATTTGTTTTACCCTATCAGGCCTAAACGTGCTTTCAGAATCTATGAAAATCACCTTCCCGCCAAGCCCTCCTTTATCAGGAGGAAGCTGCGCATTTACGCAGAGCTGAAACCCAATCTGACTTTTTCCGCTCGCAAACTTTCCAAAAAACTCTGTAAGGGATTGGGTTTCAATCCCTCCTCCAAGCAGCTCATCAAGCTTTTTTGAGCCTGTTGTTATCCTTCCTATGTTCTGCCTTCTCTCAAGCATACTAAAGGCGGTTTCGAACTCAACCTCTATCGCTTTTTTAGCTGCCTCGATCGCTTTCTTCGCAGCCTCAACACCGAGCTCTGCAACCTCACTAAGCTCGTGTGGGTTTGCGGTTGCGATCTGTTCTATTTCTGTGTATCCTGCCTGCCTCAGTCTTTCTGCTGTTGTTTCACCTATTCCCGGAAGGTCTTCCAAATCCCTTATTACTTTGTATTTATCCTCCTTTTCCTTTGCCATGCTTCCACCTACTCTCTGGGCTCGTTCTTGAAAACAAGGAGTCGCAGCTCGCCTATTTTCATTACATAGAACTCCTGCCCGCTCTTACTCGTAGCCTTCCACATCGCTCCAACGCTTTTTAGGATGGGCTTTCCATCTTTGTCTGTGCTCGGTTGCAGAATTCTAAAATCCGGGCGGTTTGCGACTTTTTTCTCTTCAGGTGCTGGCTCACTCGCGGTCTCTAAATCCACTTCCTTACTTTCTATTTCCTCAAATTCATCCATTTTTTCTACCTCCGGCCTTCCCCTCGGCCGCCCGCCAAAAAACGGGTATTTTTTGGCGTTCTGAGAAGATATTGTTTTGGGTATTTAAAAAGGTTTGGGGGCCTGGGTTCCAGTGTAACCATGGTTACAATGGGGCAATCGGCTACTCACGCACCAAGCTTTTCCCTTAATTTTTCCAGCATCACTTTTGTCATCTTGTCGAGCGTGTATTCATGCCTCCATCCCCAGTCCTTTCTTGCCTGCGAATCGTCTATTGTTTTAGGCCAGGAATCAGCAATCTTCTGCCTGAAATCCGGCTTGTATTCGCATCTAAATTCCGGAATGTATTTCTTAACAGATTCGGCAAGCTCTTTTGCAGAAAAGCTTATGGCTGCAAAATTATAGCTTGTTCTAACCGTTATTTTTGATGCCGGCGCTTTCATCAGCTGAATCGTCCCCCTTATTGCATCATCCATGTACATCATCGGCAGGACAGTATCCTCCCTCACAAAACAAGTATATTTTTTGTGCTGCAATGCTTCATAGTAGATTGCAACAGCATAATCCGTTGTCCCTCCGCCCGGCAGTGCCTTGTAGCTTATCAAACCCGGGTATCTTAGGCTTCTAACATCCACCCCATATTTATAGAAATAATATTGGCAGAGGAGCTCACCCGAAACCTTCGTAACACCGTACATTGTTGTTGGCTCCAAAATCGTTCTCTGCGGGGTTTTGTCACGCGGTGTTGTTGGCCCAAAGGCAGCAATAGAGCTTGGCCAGAAAACCCTCGTGAGCTTGTACTCCTTTGCCAGATCAAGAACATTCTTCAAGCTCTGCATGTTCACATGCCATGCCAAATCCGGATTTTGCTCCCCTTTCGCAGATAGGAGCGAAGCCAAATGATAGATTGTATCTATATCATATTTTTTCACAAGCGCCTCCAATGCTTTTTTATCCGTTGCATCTGCAAACTCAAAAGGTCCCTTTTTCAGCTCCTCGCTCGGTGGTGTTTTGCTTCCAACCGCAACAACGTGCTCATTTCCGTAGATTTTTCTTAACTCCGGCACAAGGTCAGACCCTATCTGACCTGTAGCGCCGATAACCAGTATGTTTTTCATATCCGCCATTCTCTCACCTACTGGATAATTTTAAGTTCCTTTCCAACCTTCTCGAATTTTTCAAGAGCAAAATCCAAATCAGCTTTTTTGAAATCAGCCCTCACCATGGTTCTTATCCTTGCCTTTCCCTTTGCAACCATCGGATAGA
Organism: Candidatus Anstonellales archaeon; assembly: GCA_038890745.1. GTDB lineage: Archaea > Micrarchaeota > Micrarchaeia > Anstonellales > J096 > JAWAFD01. The sequence continues at coordinate 138,145 of JAWAFD010000002.1, read as the reverse complement.
CAATCGGAAGAGCATACACGCCTTCATCCCATAACCTGGCGCTCATCTCTCTAGCCTTTCCCTCATCATAAGTCATTATTGGAGTAATTGGCGTTTCGCTCTCCCCTATATCAAACCCCAATTTTTTTGCTTTCTTTTTGAAATACTTTGTGTTTCTCCACAACTTCCTCACCAGCTTATCGCTCTCTTCAAGAACCTCCAAAGCAGCTATGCATGCAGCAACGACAGCTGGCGGATGGGAGGCTGTTAGCAAGTATGTTCTGGATTTGTTCAGAAGATATTTCTTTATTGTTTTTGTTGTCGCGATAAACCCGCCCATTACCCCAAATGCTTTTGAAAAAGTTCCCATCTCTATTTCTATCTTTCCTTCCAGCCCAAAATGGCTTACTATCCCTCTTCCATGGTCTCCAAGAACACCATCTCCATGCGCATCATCAACATAAACATGCGCACCGTATTCGTTCGCAAGCCGGGAAATTTTGTCCAACGGTGCAATATCCCCATCCATGGAGAAAACGCCATCTGTAATTATCCATTTCCTTCTGTAATTCTTTGCTTGACTCTCCTCAAGAATCCTTTTCAAATCATCCATATTCCTGTGTTTGAAGATTGCCCTCTCTGCTTTTGTCAACCTTACCCCATCAATTATAGAACCATGGTTAAGCTCATCCGAAATTATCAAATCCCCTTCTCCTGCGAGCGCAGGAATGGCCCCTGAGTTTGCAGTAAAACCAGTATTGTAATATATTGCATCCTCTGTGTGCTTAAACCTTGCGATCGTTTCTTCAAGTTTTAGATGCAAATCCATGTTTCCGGCAATCGCCCTTACAGACCCGCTTCCTGCCCCGTATTTTTTCAGCGCCTCCCTCGCAGCCCTCTTTACTCTTGGATGGTTGCTCAACCCTAGATAATTGTTTGAGCAGAACATCAAAACCTTTTTTCCATCAACGATGCTCCAAGGGGTTGAGGCACTCTCAAGTGTTCTCGGGTTCCACAACAGGTTTTTTTCCTCCAAATCCTTTAATTCAGACAAGAGCTGCTGCTCCAAGGAAGAAACCATCTGGCTTATTTCATGCATGGTTCTCACCCGCTCTAAGTTAAAAGGAAAGTGTTTTTAAATAATGTAGCCCGGTATTGGGATTTTTCAGTTATTTTTGCATTAAAATGCAAAAATTTTTAAACTTTTGTGCATTATAAATAGGAATATGCCAAATCTGCGGGATGTCGTGGTGCTGCAAAAAAGAGAGCTTGAGAGCAAACTTGCCGAACGGTATATTGAAAGAGAGACAGAACTACCTGGAATGACGAGCAACCTGATAAAGGTTATAATAGGCCCACGAAGGGCAGGAAAATCATTCTTTGCCATCCATCGTATCGCAAAGCTTGGGCGGTTTGGGTATGTGAATTTTGATGATGAAAGGCTTTTGGATGTTAAGAATTATGATGATATAATAAACGCAGTGAAGACAGTATACCAAAACCCCACCCTTCTACTCTTTGATGAGATTCAAAACCTAGATAGATGGGAGGTGTTTGTCAACAGGCTTCAAAGACAGGGTTACAATCTGGTGATCACCGGGAGCAACTCAAACTTGTTGAGTAGAGAGCTAGCAACCCATCTTACCGGAAGGCATCTGGCGCTTGTTATTTTCCCGTTCTCTTTTAATGAATACATTAAAATGGAGAGGAGCGAGTTGACAAAAAGCGAAATCAAGGAAAGGTTATTTTCTTACATAAGAAACGGCGGCTATCCAGAGCCCATCATAAATAAACTTGACACCAAAACCTATCTCTCCACATTGTTTGATTCTATAATATATAAAGATGTGGTAAAGAGATATAAGATACGCTCAATAGAAGGAATGGACGACCTTGCCCTTTATCTCATCTCAAACATAGCCAATGAATTTTCATACAGCACTTTGGCAAAGGTTACAGGATGCAAAAGTATTCATACAGTTGAAAAATACCTAAACTATCTTGAAGAGACATTTGTTTTGTTCAAAATACCAAGGTTTTCATTTAAAGTCAAAGAACAGGTTGGATCAAACAAAAAAATATATTGCGTTGATAACGGGTTTATTCATGCCAAAGCCTTCAGGCTCAGTCCGGATATGGGCAAGCTCTACGAAAATGCTGTAGCCATTGAGCTGAAAAAACTTGAGCTGAGCGGAAAAATCAACTTGTATTACTGGAAATCCTCTTCGCAGGAGGAGGTGGATTTCGTTTTAAAGCAGGGAACAAGGATTAGACAATTGATACAAGTATGCTACAGCATAGATGATGCTAAAACTAAGAGGAGAGAGGTTCGAGCGCTGGTAAAAGCAAGCAAAGAAACGAGATGCAACAACTTGACCGTCATTACGGATGATTACGAAGGTAGAGAAGATAGCGAATGGTTTGGAACAAGAAGGAAAATAACCTTTATCCCATTATGGAAATGGCTGCTAGGCAAAAAAATTCCGTAGCCTTTTCCCTCTTTCGCTCGGCTCTATTTCTATTTTCGCACCCTCAAAATTTTTTTCCAGCTCCTTTCCCTCGAAGTATTCATGCAAAAAAACAGCAAGCGCTCCGACTTCCGAATGCGGCTGGCTTCCTATCGCCACATTATAATCCGCAATAGTATAGATCTCGGATGGAACCTTTTCGCTTCCAACAATAACCATTATGTTTTTTTGTTTTTTTATTTCTGCGATTTTTTTCTGCACCGGCATTCCGTACATCGTGAGATGAACAAGAGTAAATTTTTTCTTTGCGTTTTTCAAAAATTTAATTGGATTTTTCTCATACTTTGCAAAAAATTTTCCTCCCCATTTTTCGCAAATTTTCCTAATGCTCTCCTCAAGCCCTTTATCCTCCTGTCCTGAGTAGTACATTCCATCAGCACCGAAAGCGCGAGCAACAAGGGCTACATGCGTGCTTATTCTTTCATCCCGAGGAAGCCGATGGCCCAACCTAAATACGAGTAACACGTTGGAACGAGTGCGACCCAACCCATCTAATCTTCGGGTCGCACCAGAGCCCTCACCCAACTTTCTCGCCTCCTCTGGGTGAGGGTCGTTCCAACGTGTTAGCAAACCTCTCCATCCTCCTTCCAAACTCCTCTATCTGCTCCATCGTTGGGAGATAAACAACACGGAAATGCTTTTTTGAAGAGCCGAACGCAGAGCCAGGAACAGAAACAATCCCCTCCTCTTTCATGAGTTTTCTCACAAACTCCCAGTCATCCATTTTTGCATCAAACTTTATCCAATAATAAAATGCACCGTTTGGTTTTTCTGCTGAAAGAACCGGATTGTCTTCAATAACCCTTGCCATCGCATCCCTTCTTTTCAAAAGCTCCTTCTTAAACTCTTCAACATGGTCCTTTGGCCCTCTTACGGCTGCGACAGCTGCCTTCTGCATTTCCGCGCTTATGGAAAGTCTCTGGTTGCAGAGTTTTTCGAATGAGTTTTTCAGCTTCCCAAGTTCTCCGTGAAAAACAACCCATCCAACGCGCGCGCCTGGAAAGATGAAATTTTTTGAAACGCTCTGCCCATAAATAAACGGAACATCCTTTGCAATCCTTTTGAAATCAGGAAGGGGGACAAAGGAAAGCATATCATAAGCGCCATCGTAAAAAATCGGTGCCTTCACCTCACCCGCAATATCCACCAACACTTTGAGCTCCTTCTCGGTATACACCCGGCCCGTTGGGTTGTTTGGGCTTATTATTACAATTGCCTTTATTTTTTTGTTTTTTATTTTTTTCCGAATATCATCCTCGTTCGTATAATCAGCGAGCAGAGGGCCCCTGCTGTAAACCCTTGCTTTTGTAAGATAGAGCGGGTAAGCCGGGTCTTCAAGAAGGATGTACTCGCTTTTTTCTGTTAGAGAAAAATACAGGAAATCTATTGCCTCGCTTAAACCTGTTGTTATGAAAACATTCTCCTCCTCTGTTTTGTGCATCTCGGCAACTGCTTTCAAAAGCTCTGGGTCTCCTTTTGAGGGAGCATACCCTTTTATTTTAGGATTTAAAGCTGCTTCGGAAAGGGCTTTCATGACATGCTCAGGTGGAGAAAAACCGTACGGGACAGGGTCGCCTATGTTGAAGTACAGCAGCTTTTTTCCTTCTTTCTCAAGCTTCTTTGCCTCCATTACTATATCCCTTATTGCATACTCAACATATTCTGTTCTTTTAGCAATCATACTACACACCCACCTTTATTTCAACATTACCAAGAACGGTTGGTTTTTTAATCGTTATCCCTTCCTCAACCTCGCAGGTTGTGTAAAAATCAGATTGGATGCACAAACCTGTCTCGCTCGTTATCCTTTCCATGTCCTCCGCAGCAATGGAAGGGTTGTAAAGAAGGGCAACCCCATGCTTAAGATAAAGAACCCTCCACACATCGTTAGCCAGTTGATACTGATACAGAGTGTAGTCTGTGGGTGCATCCGCACCGAGCGTAAGCATCATGGAAAAACTAACGAGCACGATCAAAGAGAAAACCGCTTCAAGCGTATGCATCTACTCACCGCAAACAAACAACCTTCTTATCTCCTTATCCTCTCCGTAAACAACTATCCTGTATATGCATATCCCGTCCCCTTTGCTAAACCCGATGGAAAGCTTATCCAGCCCTGCATCCTCCTGCATTTTTTTAACATCAAACCCCAAGCTATCCTCATCCAGCCAGTTCGGATAAACAGCCTGTGGGTTTCCAACCTCATCTGAAACTGTTTTCGCCCTCATCTTTACAACATAGTCCGCAATGGTTACGAGCTTGTTGAATGTTGATTGCCTTTCCATAACCTCAACAGTTCTATGCGTATAGTACACAGAATATTGAACATAAAAAAGAAGCATGAGCACTATTGGCACAATCGAAAGCATGAGGTCTATTGAAATAAACCCTCTACACCGGCTGGACATTCCAAGCACCCTTTACAATTGTCGGAATCTCAACCTTTGTTCCGTTTCTGAAAGAGTATACCTTTCCCTGCTCGATAAAATAAGGTTCACCGAAGAGTTTATCCTGCGCGTATATTCCGCCAGAATATCCTGAAAGGACAAAGCTATCTATTAATCTTGCTTTATTCTCGCTCTCTGCTTTAAGAATAGCGAATTGCAATGTTTTTTCAGATGCTACCTGAAAATAAACAGCCGTTGAGAGGAGCATGGCGATTACGGTGAGGATTATGAGAAAATCAAGCATAAACTCAATGCTCACAAGCCCCATCCTCTCACCTCGTAGAATTTACAATCTTTTCCATATCAACCCCGGTCTTTCCAATCCCTTCCTCAAAAACATCCCCCCATTCAATATTATTATCAACAATCTCTTTCATCCCTATATGAATCACATCCTCCCTAGGATAGTAGGTTGCTTTCCCATAACTATAATAAGGCTCATATATGGTATATCCAAAAAGCTTCCCCCCTCCAAATCCTCCAGAACCTAAGTAAACATCTATGGAGAGAAGCTTTGTAAAATCTGTTGCATACCTCTCAACATCGTTTTTGCCGCTGATTTTAAGATTCTTTACTTTTTCAGGGTCAAAGCTTACCTCAACATCAACCCCATCCTCGCACTCCAAGTAATTTGTAAGATGGGGGGCATCGCTTCCCCACCCAGTTACCGCGCCAGCTGGTACTGGAAATGGATGGTGGCTTTTTGCATTTCCGGCATTCTTAGCTGTTTCTTTAAGCTGGAATTTGCTCACCTGCCCGCACCAAGGAAAAACCTTAAACCCCCTTTCCTCCAACCCCTCCATCGCATTAATCCACACAAGGGCTGTTGAAAACGCAACGGATTTTTTTATGTAGGATTTCAGCTCATCGATTTTGAAATTGCTCACAAACTTAACAGGAAAGATTGCAGCAAAACAGGCAGGGGCTCCCTCCAAGCACTCCAAAGACTCCTCGGTTGCTTCTAATGCTGATTTTTCCGTAACCTGCACGATGTACAAACTTGTAGCCGCGATCGTGGCACCACTAGCATACGCTTTCGTGAGTGCTTTATAATCCAGCTCAGCCTGGTATGCCCTCTCCATCATTAGTGCTTTATCCTGAGAAAACCCCTTGTAATAAAGGAAGGAATGCACAAAATTAAGGGAGATGGTAAGGAAGCTTACAACAAGAAGAAAGCTTAAGTATCCCCTCACCCTCTCGCCTTTTTCTTCAGATAGCTTGCAATCTCATAAACCTGTAATGTTTCTATAGCAACGATCTTTGCTATCTCATCCGCATCATACTCAAGAACAAGAACTGGCTTCTTGCCAAGCAGCTGCCTTTTTTCTTCTATCTTGTATTCTTTTATCGCCCTGAGTGGGATTACCCTTTCCCTTGCAAGGTCTTTTTTATCCTTTACAAAGAAGCTTATTTCCTCTTTTGTCAAAACAAGGATTCCCTCTTTTCTTCCGGTTGATTCTTCTATTCTCGCAAATGTTGCTATCAAAACATCCATCCTCTCACCCCATCTTAAACTAACTGAAACTTTTTTTAAACCTATTCATAATCAGAATTCTGTGATCGTATGGAAGCTCTATACTTAGAGGATAGTTATTTGAAAGAATGCGATGCGAAAGTTGAGAGCGTTAAGGACGGGAAATATGTTGTTTTGAACAGAACAATCTTCTATCCGAATGGCGGTGGGCAGCCGCATGATACTGGAAAAATAATAAGGAAAAGTGATGGAAAGGAGTTTAGGGTAGTTTTTGTAGGAAAATTCGAAGGAAAAATAAGCCATGAGGTTGATGGAGAAGGGCTGAAGGAAGGGGAGGAGGTAAAATGTATTTTGGATTGGGATAGAAGGTATAAGTTAATGAGGATGCATACCGCAGCGCACGTTCTCGCCGGCGGTGTGCTTTACAAAAAATATAATGCAAAAATAACAGGAAACCAGTTGGATGTTGATAAGAGTAGGTTTGATTTCAATCTTGAAAATTTTGACAGGGAAACTTTTGAAAGGGCAGTTGCAGAAGCAAACGAAATCTTAGGAAAAAACATAGAAGTTAAAACATACTATATGCCGAGAGCAGAAGCCATGAAAAACCCTGAGATGGTAAAGCTTGCCGGCGCCCTCCCCCCAAACATAGACCCTCTTAGAATAGTTGAGATCGCTGGTGTTGATATTCAAGCAGATGGTGGAACGCATGTTAAAAATTTGAAGGAGGTCGGAAAGATAAGAATAATAAAATTAGAGAACAAAGGAAAGGATAATAGACGGGTGTATTTTGAATTGGTTTAAAAAGGTTTTTGTATAATTTTTTCTGTGGTCTCCATGAATGCGAAAATCATTTTTACATTCTCTATTCTGTTCGGAATCGTATTTTCTTTAACACCGGTAACAGGCTGCATGGAACTGAACATCCCAAACGAATACTACGTTCTTCAAAATAACATATACGGTGGGAACTGCATAAGGATTACTGGTGAAAACATAACATTCAACCTCAATGGATACAATGTTCAGGGGTACGGAGGATGGGGAATAGTAATAACAGATACATCTGGTGTATTGGTTGAAAATGGGAGTACGCATAGCACTAATGGAGGAATTTATATAGTAAATTCGCAAAATTCAAAAATAAAAAACCTAGCCACATCAACAGTTTCAATGAACGCGATATATGTGAGGGATTCACGGAATATCTCTTTTATAGAAGTGAACTACAGTAGAGGATGCGGGTCTGCAGGAACAGCTATTATGTTTATCAACACAACAGAATCGCTGATAGAAAACTCAAGATGTAGTATTTCCTGCGCCTATAATGGTGAATACGATGCAAGCTCTGCATGCGTAGTGCTTTTTTCTAACTCGAACAACAATGAAATAAAAAATAATTATCTATACAATGCATACAGAAATGGGATAGCTATCTACGATAGCTCAAACAACACGATTACAGGAAACACCATAGAGCATTCCCATTGGTATGGGATAGCCGTGGTCAATTCTGAAAACAACAGTATTACAGAAAATACTTTTGTTGATTCCGGGCTTGTGCATATTTACTTTGAAGCGAACGGAAAAAACAATGACTACGCGGGGAATGAGAATGAGGATGGAGACCCAATTTTAGTTTTTATAGATCAGCAGGATACTCTTTTTGAAAACAACAAAACCTCCGAGATTGTTTTGTTCAACGTAAGCAACGCAAGATTCAGGAACATTACGATGGTCAAGGGAGGAATAAACATCTTAGGAAACGGAACAGCAAACATCACTTTTGATGAATTTAAAATAAGGAATGCAGGCGCTGCGATCTTTATGCTTCCCAGATATGAAAGCATTGATTTTCTTAATGGGGAAATAACTGATTCAACATACGGATTCTACGGAACTTTAGACAGGGATGTTTATGTAGAGAATTTGAATGGAAGTAACATAGCCCGGTATCCGATAGGGCTGGATGTCTCTGGTTCTGGATGCGGGGAAATCTCAGTTTCAAACTATACTGTTGATGGAAATGAGGTTGTTTACACAACATCCGGAGGATTCTCTCCTCCTTCCGGAACATACTCGCAGATTTTTATGTGCGATGTTTCAACCGCAACACTTGCAGATATGGAGATTAAGCATGCGCTTTTCTCTTATTACTCTGATAGCGTGGATGGAAGAAGGATAAACATTTCCAATGCATACATTCCTGTAAAAGTTGTTGGAAGTGATGGGGTTTATTTTGAGGATTTTGCCATCACGGATGCGCGTATTGAAGGAATGAACATTCAAAACTCGAACAGCATATATATTTATAAGGCAAACATTACAACAATTCCCGATTCTTCCATTCCAACATTCGAGCTTGTTGACTGGACATACACCAGTACTGGTATATACACAACCAATGTTGATGGCTTTGTTTTGAATCAAAGCAGGGTTGAGAACGCCGGTGCTTCGGTATGGATGCGCGGTTATTCTAAGAATGTTGATATTTATGGCTCAGATTTCAGAAGTGGGCGGGACGGAGTCCAGATAGACAACATTCTGTATGGAAATATAGAAAGCAACCTACTCTCTGATTTCACCCAGAAGGGTATATCAGTAAGCTATGCTAACCATACAGAAGTAAAACATAACAACTTAACAGATACCGGCTACGACATAAACAATGGTGCAATAAACTTTTACGGTGGAAAGGATATCTCTGTTTACAGAAATAGAATAAGTACACCAGGAAGCGGGATTATTTTTTCATCCGCATACGGAAGCGCGGATTATTCAACAGAATTTTCAGTATATGAAAATGAGGTTTTTGGAACCGGATTGCTGGAAAGGGCGGGAGTGTACATAACTGCTTCTGCATATGGAAGCACTACAAAGTTCGAAATATTGGACAACAACATAACCGATGTTATGTATGGGATAAGATTTCTGAACGCAAAGAATGGGACGGTTTGCAGAAATGAAATAAAGAATTCAGCATACGGGATATATGTAGTAAACAGCGGTGAGCTCTATTTCTGCGATTCAGAAATGCACAATCTATTAAACTTCCCGGCATTCTTGGATTTTACAGACCCAACACTTTGCGGAGGAATAAACTTTAGCAATGTCACACATGAAGATGAGATGGTGAGGTACTATAATGTTGAGGGAATAATTATAGAAAACATAAATGATGCATCTGAGTTGATTCTCTGCGACGTGAATAACTCTATAGTAAGAAATGTTGAGATGAACGGGAACGAAGGGGAAATGGGGATTCTTGCTGTGCTGAGCAACAGGAACGAATTTTATGAAAACACCGGAAACAACCTTTACAGCATGACCTATCTCTTGAGAAGCAATGAAAACAACATATCGAACTATACTATAAGCAATGCTCAGATTGGGGTAATGGTTGATTTCTCATCCAATAATAAAATTGAAAACTCCTTAATAACCGGGACAACCGGTAGCTCAGTTCACATATACAGGGATTCTGATAATAATATCGTGGAAGGTTTGAACATCACAGGACAAACGTTATACATTTCTGGCGCTGGCTACCTAGCAGAGAATAATATTGTTATCAAGAATGATATAAATGGAACAGCTTCAGGAGATAAGGGAATAACCATCGCTAATGCCAAATACACTAGGATTGAAGGAAACAGAATATATGATGGTGAGATACAGATATATGCAAATGAGAATAATGTTTCTTACAACAACCTTACAGGAAGATGCAGTGGGTGGCAGTGCATAATGTGTTCAGGGGAGGGCAACATAATTTACAAAAACTTCTTTACTCTCTCAACCCAACCTTTCTTGTCTGCAATAAGGGTGAGCGGAACAACAAACTACATCTCAAGGAATTATTTTGCAAACATAATAGTTGGAATGGATAGCGGAAATACAGGATGCGGAAATCTTTATGGCATTGTCAATGTTTCAGGTCCTACGGATGTAACAAATCGCTCCTGTTTCCCCGGAAACATCACAGAGGTTGAGATCTATCCAACCCCTGTCTACGAATCCTCAAACGCATTATGCAGAGCATACTATACGCATGAAGACCCCTATGATGCAGAAAATGTTCAGTTCAGATGGTATGTAAATGATGTACACTTGCCTGCGTATGATGGCTACGGTTCTGGTATTAGGGATTCATGGATAGAATCGAATGTTTCCCTCCCTGCAAACGAAAGCTCTGCTGGGGATAATATTACATGCGAAGCCCGGGCGTATGATGGAACATATTGGAGCGAATGGAAAAATACAACCGTTGAGGTTATTCCGGATACATGCGGCGTATATGCCAGTGAAACAGATGTTTACTTTGGCGCGCTTACAACAAATGTCATAAGTGCAGAAAAAACCATAACCATAACCAATTCCGGAACAATACCGGGGAACTTTTCAATAAATGGAACAAACTGGGTAGGCCCTTCAACATTCTCTTCTACAAGAACAAGATGGAACACAACCTCTGGAAGTTATGAAACAAAAACACCAATTACAAATTCGCCAGCGCTTGTTTACGAAAACCTTCCAGGTGGAGATTTCTTTACACTTTATCTGCAACTATACACCCCGATAGGACAGCAGAACGGAACATACAATCAAACAATTACAATACTTGCGGAATGCCCATAACTAAAACTCAAACTCCCCCGCGCCCTTTCTTATTATTTTTTTATTCACCAAATCAACAACAGTAGAACCCTCCTTATATTTCGTAGGCCCGCCATCTATGACTAAATCCGCCCCATCCAAAACCTCTTTTTTTATATTCTCAACCCGATAAGGAGCTGGCTCACCTGAAATGTTCGCAGAGGTTGAAACGATAGGAAACCCGACCTCCTTTACAAGTCTTATAATAAAAATATGCTCCGGAACCCTTATCCCAACCAATCCCTCACTAACAGCCATGGGTTTTTTTGGTTTAAGTAAGAATGTGTATGGACCGGGAAGGTAGCGGGTAATGTAAGCCATTTGCTCATCGTTGATCTCAAAAAAATCCAAAATCATGGAAAGGCCACCGAGCACAACGCTCATGGGTTTTTCACCTTCCCTCCCTTTTATCTTCCTTATCCTTTCCACAACCTTTTCTTTGAGCGCATTTCCGCCTATTCCATAAAGCGTATCCGTTGGGTAGATGATAACACCATCTGAAATCAGAATTTTTTTTGCTTCTAAAAAGCTCTTGTCGTATTCTTTCAAAAGGCTAAAAACATTCATGAAATGAAATGCGCACAAAATGTTTTAAAAAAGAATACCTCAATCCATTACGATGATCCAAAAGCTATCCTCAAAAAATGGTTTTGTGCTGTACAGAGTGAGGGATAGAAACCTTCCGGAAAAAACCTTCATACTCTCTTCCAAATACGCAAGGGATGTTTTGTTCAAACCATATTTGGCAGGAAAAGAATTGCAGGATGGAATGGACAAAGTTGGGGAAACATTTGTGAAAGCAATGGGTATGGCTGTTAAGGGCTCAAAGCTCAAAAATGCATGCGAGCTTGTCCTTCTCTCCGGCGGGTTATTCTACGGAATAAACCATGGGTTCAAAAAAGTATACGGTGAGGCATTGCCCCAGTGTTTTATAGGGATCAAAAGAAGAAAAATAGAAGGAACAAAGGGAAGATTCGTAGCTGATGCGGATTACAAAAATTTTGAATCCCTCCCGAACAACGCTACCATAATAATAGGAGATACCATAGCCACAGCAGCGACGCTAGAGAAGGCAACCTCTCTGCTTTTTAATGAAATGAAAAAAGCAAAACTAAAACTCAACAGGCTTATAATAACCTCCCTAGCATGCTCCTACAGCGGGGGGAAAAGGATAAGGAAAATTGAAAAAGAAATGAAAAGAAGTTTCCCTGATTCAGAGCTTTTCCTGTTCGTTTGCGAGGAGTTTTTCCATCTCATGCCTGACGGTACAGACCTGAGGTTTTTTGGAAAAACAGTCCTATTCCCCGAAGAAACAAAAAAGCATATACTAAAAAACTATGGGGAATTCCTTGGGAGGAAGATGAAATGTGCTGTTTTTGACTGGGGGACAAGATGCAAAAATCCGCTTGCGCACTATAATGAATTTCTGCATTTTTGCAACAATATGTTGAAGGATAAAATCGACCAGCGATCAAGAAAGATCCTGCTCGGAATGAAAAGAAAGGCAGAAAGGAAAAAAATGTTTTTTGAAAAACTAAAGCTATAAGCCGCGGTTTTTTGATTTTGCGATAGAGTAAAGAGCATTCAGTGCTATCTCCAAAGAATTCTGTTCGGCTCTCTCAACCTTTCTGAACTCTTCTTCTTTATCCGGGAATGATTTTCCCGGTATTACGCCGACAACAGAAGATATCAGACCACTATGAACAGGTATGCCAGCATTTCTGTAAACTGCCGCTAGGGCGTCTATGGAAAGCTGTTCCATCTCTGTAGTAATTACTCCGTAATTCTTTCTAAGAAAAACGAAATCTTCCTCGCTGAACTCAGCGTACAGGGAATCCTTAGTAAAATCGTTGCCAACAAAATACCTAATTCTTTTATTTTCAGCATGTGCTTTTAGGGAATAAATTATAACCTCAGACTCTTCTGCCATAAGCGTTCTGTCCCTCCCATCCAAACTGATCGCCTCTTTAACAAGACGTGAAGAAATAATATCCTTTCTTTCCACACCGTCCAAAAAGTTAATCTTTCCGATGTAGGATTGGAGTATGGCGCCGACAGAACCAAAGGAGCGCTCGGATATGACAACATCTCCGATTTCTAATACTGGCGCAACATTATCCCCGGCATTTATGCCTGCGCATGTCCCAACCCTTATTATATATATCCCATCGCTAACTACCCTATCCCCATCAACAAAATACCCTTCATCATCTGAGAAATAAAGAATCTCATTTGCGTTTATCTGGGTTGCAGGGCATCCCATCTGGGTTTCAAAAACACACACGGGCACGCCCTTGAACTTTCCTACCGCAACCGCAACCCTCCCGGCAAAATCCAAACCAAACCTTTTTGCCTCCTCATCCAAAAGCACGAATTCTTCAAGAAGGTTCTTTGCCTTCCAAACCCTCCTCCTATCCCCAACGGCAATGATGTACGGTGGTAACCTTCCTCCATTTTCTTTTATGTATTTCAAATCAAAAAGCTTATTCTCATTGAGTATGCCAACAACAGTATGACTCCCAAAAAATTTTATTCCGTTCCTCTCTCTCATCAACCCACCACAACCATTGTGTAAAATTATAATAATGAATGTATAAAAATATTTCCATAATCAAAAACTATGATGATGTACATAACCGGTGCGAGCGGAAGGCTTGGGAAGCGTCTTTTGGATGCGTTTCCAAAAGCAACACCACTCTCACGAAAGCCGATTATCGGAAGAAAAAGCATCCTCACAAACTACAGCAGAACCCAACTTGAAAAAATTTTCAAGAAAGGGGATATTGTGTTGCACGCTGCAGGAAGCATGGATTTTGAGAATGAATCCGAGCTGAGAAAGGGGAATGTTGAGATTACGGAAAACATCACCGAAGCACTCCCAGAAGGAAAAATAATATACGCATCCAGCATAGCGGTTTATGGAAAAAAACTTGCCGAGATTCCGGCTGATGAATTTACAGAGTTAAGACCTGACTCTGCGTACGCAAGGGCGAAGTTAGAAGCTGAAAACATAGTGCTGAACAAAAATAAGGAAAATGTTGCGCTGAGAATTGCAACAATGTACGGGCCTGAGTATGAAGACTATTTTAGGATAATAAGACTAATAGATAAGGGGAAGATGATCATTTTCGGGAGCGGCGAGAACAGAATTCCTTTTGTGCATGTTGAGGATGTTGCGCATGCATTCAAATTGGCTTATGAAAAGAATGCCCATGGGATATATGTGATTTCAGGGAAAGCAGAAAAACAAAAAGATATTTATGCATATGTTGCAAACGCGCTTGGAAAAAAACCACCATGGCTCAAGCTCCCCCCCGGAATCGCAAAAACGCTTTCTACATGGGCAGGAATAAAATTTTCTCAGGAGCATTTTGACATCCTTTCCTCAGATAGGGTTTTTGATTTTGCAAAAGCATACAACGAACTCGGGTTTGCTCCTAGAAGTTTGTGGAAGGGAATAGACGAGATGATTGTGGTTTACAAAAACAAATATAAATAGTTGTGGAGAAAAAATAGGGGATAGACATGGGGAAGGTTGAGGAATACATAAAGGAAAACATTGAGAAAAAAGGCGGGCTGCTGTTTGCTGTTATAGACCCAATGGATTACAAGCATCCTGATAGTGCTGTAAAGACAGCCTTTAACGCTAGCGAGGCAGGGGCGGATGTTATTCTTGTCGGCGGCTCAACGGGTGTGCAGGGAGAGCTTTTGGATAACGTCGTGAAAGAAATAAAAAGTAAAACAAGCGTTCCTGTTGTTCTTTTTCCTGGAAACATCGCAACGATAACAAAATACGCAGATGCCATCTATTTTATGTCTCTCCTCAATTCGCGAAACCCTTATTGGATAACCCGGGCTCAGATGCTCGCTGCACCAGTCGTAAAAAAATACGGGATAGAGGCATTGCCAACCGGGTATGTTGTTGTTGAGCCGGGAGGGACGGTTGGGGTTGTTGGTGAGGTAGAGCTTATTCCAAGGGAAAAACCAAAGCTTGCGGCTGCGTATGGAATGGCTGCTGAACTCATGGGGTTCAGGTTCTTCATCACAGATGCTGGGTCAAACCCAAAAACAGGACATGTTCCATTGGAGATGGTGTCTGCTGTAAGGCAGGCAATTTCTATTCCGTACATTGTCGCCGGGGGGATAAAAACACCCGAAGAGGCGAAGGGTGTAATAAAGGCAGGGGCGGATGGTGTGCAGGTTGGAACCGCATTTGAAGAGGACGGAAATAAAGAGAAAATAGAAAAGATGGTAAGGGCTATAAGGGAAGGGGCAAAACTTCGCCGGTAAACGCATCCCTCCTCACTTTATTTTCAACAAACCATTTTCTACTGTTTTTGGGGATATCATATATCCTTCCTGTTTTTATATCGTGTATGAGGATTACAAAATTCAGTTTTCCCTTTGTCTTCTCCTCTATCCTATGGGCCTGCTCCCTTCCTATTTCTTCAAGAACAAGGTAAGAAAAAAATTCATTTCCCAACTCTTCTTTTTTGTATCCATGCTGTTCGAGGGTTTTCTCAACCTGCTCCACGGCAGGCATGTAGACCTGGTTTGCGATTTCATTGCGGATAAGAACTTTTCTTTCTCTAAGCACGCCCCTTTCAAACATGTGCCTCATGATATTCTGCATGTTAAGATTTTCCTTGTTAAAAATTGCCTTGAAAAGTTTTTTTGATTCTGCGGAAAGTTTCAGCTCATCTGCATACCTTTCATCTATCTTCACATTTTTACCATGCACAACATCTGCAAAAGCATTTACGATTACGGCTTTTTCCGGACTACCCGCTTTTTTCACCTTATCGATTATCTCCAGAATGAGATAATGTATTCCCTGGGCAACATTCAAATACCCGCAGTTTGTATGGAGGTAGATATCTGTTCTCTTTGCATAATCGTGCCTGGCAAGTCTTTCTATCTCGAAATCTGATGGTATCGCACCCATCACCTTTGCAACAGAATAGAACTTCGTGAGCTCCTGCTCTCTAGAATCTACGCAATGCAGGGATTGCGAAAACCTCTTGAATAAAGATATTTTTGAGTATGCCTCATCCTCGTAATGCTTTCTGAGGGCCTCGAGATGTTTCCTCGCTACGGCATACCCTCCGAAATTCTCTTCAATATATTTCGAGAATTCTACCGTGCCGCTTTCTGTAATAACATAAAACTTCCTCTCATGAGCGAAGTACACAACAGAAAGGAGCGGGATCTGTCTATCTTCGCAATACAACACATCCTTTTCCACATAGTTTCCGGCTTTTATCGCTAGTTGTATGAAATTTTTCTTTCTTTCACCTATAAGAGCAACGACATCCTCAAAATTATCTTCACCCTTATCCTTTGTTTGCTCATCATATTTCCCCACAAAAAGTATATACGGAACATTACTGAGATTTCCGCTATGGGAGAGATGCCCAACCATGTAGAATATTTCTGCAAAATCCGTATCCGCAACACCGGTTAAGTGTTCTGGCTTTCTTATATTTATGCTTGTTCCAAAAACCCCTCCATACATAACCCTGTTTTTCGCTTCGTACTCTGAACCATTTAAGATCTCAAAAAGGTCAACATACTCACTGTTTGATGCATGTATGAGAGATGGCTCCTGCCCTTTGCTTATATCCTTAAAATCCTTCAAATGCTCTTCATACTCCTTAACCCTCAAAAAGTCGTTTATCTCGGAAATAATGAACTTTTCTTCATCACTAAGCTTTTTGTTGCTTCTCAGGTATGCAAAAATATCATTGCTTATGCCCGTGGCTTCTCCTGCTTTCTTCAAGAACTCTTCAATAGATTTATTGTTTTTAACTGAAGCATTAAGTTTTTTCCATATATTCTCGAGGAGAGCAAAACGCGTGTATCTACCCTCGACAGCAACATCGTGCGCTATTCCGATTTTTCTTCCGCTTTTTTCGATATGCGTCTGTCTAAAATGTTTTGTTTCAAAAACAATTCTATCCATAAAAACACCTGTTTTTATTATGTGTCAAAAAGTTTAAAAATGCTATTCACCTATAACTTTCACAAGAACCCTTTTTCTCCTTTGCCCATCAAACTCGCAGTAGAATATCTGCTCCCATGGCCCTAAATCAAGCTTTCCGTTTGTTATTGCCATTACAACCTGATGGCCCATGAGCTGTCTCCATATGTGCGCAGCGGCATTATCCTCTCCCACATTATGCGCATACTCGGCGTTATAGGGAACAAGCCTTTCCAGCGTTCTTTTGAAATCTGATATAAGCCCCTGCTCATTATCGTTCACAATCACCGCTGCTGTTATGTGCATGGGATTTATAAGAACAAGCCCTTCTTTTACTCCGCTTTCAGAAACGATCTGCTGGATTCTATCCGTAATCCTCACAAACTCTATTTTGTTTTTTGTGTTGAATTCAAGGTAGGATGTTTTGGATTTCATACGGATAGAAAAATAGAGAACATTTAAAAATATTTATATTAAGAATAACCTTCACGAACTTACTCAGGGTGATTTTTTGGGTTCAAAACCAAGGAAATGGAAGAAGAAAAATAGGATGCGATGGAAGTGGGTAAAGAAAAAAAGGAAAAGGCTGAAAAGAAAGATGAAGAGAAGGGTTGGGGAACTCTAAGCATACCTCGCCCTTTTTCTTATTTCCTCAACCCTTTTTAGAACCGCATCGCTTTTTTCATACGCTGAATATCCCTTTACAAAATATTCTTCAAACCCTTTTATTGCCCTAAGCATTGCAAAAACATCATCTGCTTTATCTTCTATCCTGTTTGAGATAAACCCGAGCCCAAAATCTATTACATAAAGTTTTTTTCCTCTTTTTATTATGTTTGCGGGTGTAAAATCTCCGTGAATGATGTTGTTTGCGTGCAGTTTTGCAAGAATCCTACCGAATTCTTCAGCTAAGCGAGGGGTTATTTTCTCAGGCCTTTTTCCTTCTATAAAAGATTCTGTTATTGTGTTCTCGCTTACAGCATAAACAACCGGCGCGTTTACACCTGCAAGCTTTGCCTTGTGCAGAAGCTTTGCCTCCATTTTTGTCCTCTCAAACCTTGCCTTCCAATCTATCTCCTTTATCCTGTATTTGCGGGCGAACCTGTCTTTAACAACTACGTTTTTCCCAAGGAATTTTGCTTTTTCAACCCTTGCCTCCGCCCCGCGCCACATGCCCTACACCAAAAAACAAAGGAATGCGAATATTATTGCAAAAAGCCAGATATTCCTGTCCCATGCCATTACCTTTGAACCGTCCAAGGGAAAAAAAGGAAGAAGGTTGAAGAATGCAAGGAATGCATTAACCTTTGCACCTATGAACAATGCGTTTATTCCTTCGAAAGAAATCGTGAAAAATAATGCGGAAACAATAAAAACAAAAAATAAAAAAATGTTTACAAGAGGCCCTGCGATTGAAATCAGTCCGTTTTGCTCCCTGCTTAGGGGCCTGTAAGAGTATATGTAAACAGCGCCGGGGGCAGCAAAAACAAAGCCCGCAAAGGACATGAGAAGAGCAAAAATAAGGCCTAGCGGCCACATTCTGAAGCTGGCATGGGCACCAAAAGCACGGGCGACTGTCCTATGGCCGAGTTCGTGAAGAACAAAACCAAAACCAACAATAATTATGAATATGACCATGTACTTCATGAGCTTCGAAAAATTAAGCAAGATATCAGGGCCTGAAAAAGCTATAGCAACAGCAAGGCTAAGAGCAAGCATAGAGATTACAATATCCCGAAGCTCAATAAAACTTATCAATAGTACTCACCTTTCCCTCTGTTCATTTTCTCCGTCTTCTCAAAAAGTATCTTAACCTTAGGTGGAGAAAAAAGCCCTTCATACTCTTCAAGTATGCCTACTACCTCCCTTCCATCATTAAGCCTTACCTTTATCTCTTCACCTTTTTTTGCATTCACAAGGGCCCTTCCTATTTTTCCGAATAACACAGGCATGTTTTCCGCAACAACAACAACTTCATCCCCTTTGTTCACCCCTCTTATCATTGGGTAGAAGAACGCAATCAGTATAGTGAGGGCGGTTGCTCCTGCAAGAAGCTTAACTAGGTCAAGAATCCCCAAACCGGGCAGAACTGCAAATACAAGAAGGGAAAGGGCAATAAGAACCGCGTATATTTTTATTATGCTGAATATTTTCATGCTCCCTACCCGTACATCGCTCCCTCAACCTTAAACTTTTCTATCCTTTTTTTCTCATCAGCCCCAGCAGAAGGCCTTATCTCTTTCATCGCTTCCATGAACATTTTCATCGAAACATTTTTTGAGTTTGTTCTAATAGCCATCATTCCTGCTTCCCTAACCAAATTCTCAATATCAGCACCAGTGTAACCCTCTGTAATTTTCGCAAGCTCTGCCAGATCAACGCTCCTGTCCAAAGGCATTTTCTTTGTATGCACCTTGAATATCTCAAGCCTTGTTCTCTCGTCTGGAATAGGAATCTCTATAAGCTTGTCGAACCTTCCTGCTCTCAGAAGAGCAACATCTAAAATATCCGGTCTATTCGTTGCAGCAATAACAACAACATTCCTCAAACTTCTCAACCCATCCATCTCGGTAAGCAGGGTGTCCACAACCCTTTCCATAACCATGCTCGACTCCCCAAGCCCTCTCTTCGGAGCGATTGCATCTATCTCATCTATGAAAATTATGCATGGAGCGGCCTGTCTTGCCTTTCTGAAGATCTCCCTAATTGTTTTTTCACTTTCCCCAACCCATTTGCTCAGTACCTCTGGCCCATGGATTGCAATAAAGTTTGCGTTGCTTTCTGTTGCAACAGCTTTTGCAAGAAGGGTCTTTCCTGTTCCGGGCGGGCCATATATCAATATTCCCTTTACAGGCCTTATGCCCATCTTTTCAAAAATCTCTGGTTTTCTGAGCGGAAGCTCAACAGCCTCGTTTATCTCTGCTTTTATTTTCTCAAGCCCACCTATATCCTCCCATCGCACATTGGGTCTCTCAACAAAAACCTCCCTCAAAGCAGATGGCTGAATCTCCCTGAGTGCATCGAAAAAATCATCCCTCGTAACCTTTATTTTTTCCAGCTTTTCTGAGGGGATGAACTCCTCTTCAATCTTTAGGTCTGGAAGAATTCTCCTTAGGGTTTTTATTGCTGCTTCTTTCACAAGCGCAGAGATATCCGCTCCAGTATATCCGTATGTAATATCCGCAATCTCCTCAAGGTTAACATCTTCAGAAAGGGGCATGTTCCTTACATGAATTTTTAATATCTCCAATCTTCCATCCCTATCAGGAACCCCTATCTCTATCTCTCTGTCAAACCTTCCCGGCCTTCTTAGGGCAGGGTCTATGCTATCCGGTCTGTTGGTTGCGGCAACAACTATAACCTGCCCCCTTCCCCTAAGCCCGTCCATGAGAGTAAGGAGCTGGCTAACCATTCTCCTCTCAACCTCTCCGGTTACCTCTGCTCTTTTCGGCGCAAT
Organism: Candidatus Anstonellales archaeon; assembly: GCA_038890745.1. Lineage (GTDB taxonomy): Archaea > Micrarchaeota > Micrarchaeia > Anstonellales > J096 > JAWAFD01. Next base: position 117,624 of record JAWAFD010000002.1, on the reverse strand, counting down.
CGCGTCTATCTCATCTATGAAAATTATGCTCGGTGCGCTGCGCTCTGCCTCCTCAAATATTTTTCTTAATCTCTGTTCACTTTCACCAACATACTTGCTCACAACCTCAGGCCCTCCTATGTAAAAGAAAGATGCATCGCTCTCATTCGCAACAGCCTTCGCAAGAAGGGTTTTTCCTGTTCCGGGCGGGCCATACAGAAGAACCCCTTTCGGAGGCTCTATCCCAAGCCGCTCGAAAAGCTCAGGATGGCGAAGGGGAAGCTCAACCATCTCCCTAATTTTTGCTATCGCATCCTTCAACCCACCAATGTCATCATACGTAACCGTTGGGACGTTCTCAAGCTCCTTAACTATTTCTGGTTTAATTGAAAGCTTTGTTTCTTCTGTAACCATCACAGGACCTGGTGGGGTTGTCTGCATAACAACGAGCGGGATGGCTGTCCCAAAAACACCCACAGGAAGGATGTTTCCTTTCATTATCGGCTTCCCAATCAGTCTTCTATGCACATACTGGTCAAACCCAGGGGTGTAGCGGATGGATTCGCGGGGGGCAAGAATAACCTTTGATGCATCCTTTATCTCTGATTTTACAACCTTTATTCTGTCCCCAAGCCCAACGCTTGCATTCTGTCTAAGTATTCCATCCATTCTTATTATATCAAGCCCCTCATCCTCTGGATGGGCAGGCCAGACAATAGCCGGCGTTTGCTTTTTCCCTATTAGCAGAACAACGTCCCCTGCACTCACCCCCAAAGCATTCCTCGCTTTTGAATCTATTCTCGCAATTCCCCTGCCCACATCGTTCTGCAAAGCCTCTGAAACCTTTAATATTACTTCTTCCTTCTTCACAAAATCACCTGCATCTAGGGGATTATTACCTCTTTTCCAATAATATTTTCTTTCTTAAGGTTTAAAATTGTTTCCAAACTTATATCATCGCTGACCTCTGCCTCCAAAAACTTTAGAGCATCCTTCCTTTCCAAAACCCTTTTCCCATCCTCCTTAAAAACAATAATGAGTTTTCCGTTTTCGATAAACATGTCTTCAACCACTCCTTTTGCAACCTTTCTTTTTACAAGCAGGCGTGTTTTTGAGTTTATCCACACTGCTTCATTTTTGTAGGTTGCATTCTGTATGAGTACCTCTTCCCCTGGCTTTATCTTCTCTCCCCTGTCTATTCCCTCCACAATTATGCACTTTTCTTTCCTCTCACCATCAGTTATGTAAAAAACAAAAAACTCTCCTTTCCTTGTCTGCATCTTTCCCTCTACAGAATCCACAACCTCTTTCAAAGATACCTTTCCCTCTTCCATGAGTGCAAGGGGGGTTAGCTTTGCCTCCTCAACAACATTTATCTCCGCTCCATAAGAAAGGGAAAGCCCGTTCTTTTCATACGCATACTTTATCTCCACAAGGTCTCCGATTTTTATTTTTTTAAGCATGTCTATCTGATCATTCCAGAATTTTACCTTCACCTCGCCCGTCTCATCCTTCAAAACAACAGCTCGCATTTTTTTATCCCCAAAGACCCTTGTGGGCTCAACCTCTTTAACATACGCGCGCAGCCAAACCTTTTTTGCACCAGGCTTTATCTCACTTATTTTCTTTGGCTCATCCTTTATAAGCCCATTTTCTTTTGCAATGAGTTTTATCGCAACCTCGCGCGTGAGCAAACCTTCATACTTTGCGATCGTCTCCTGAACCTTCTCCTCAAAAGAATCGCCGTATATCTGCCTGAGCTTCTCCTCAATCTCACCCATAAAAGCAGATTATTCGGAATTGTTTAAATAGCTTGCTACTTGCTTTTGTTCAAGCCCAACAAACCAGGTATCATACAATCTCTTATCAGGATCTATCGGGTTGTTCCTTCCTCTTTCATGCACTTCCTGATGGTTGTGTGCAGCCCCAACCTCAGCAAGCCCTTCTGCGTTCCCACTATCCCCGTTTTTTCCTGTTTTTGTTCCTGCAGTAACGAACTGACCAGGCTTTACAGTTATACTATCAAGATGGGCCATCATGTAATAGTATCCATCAACACCCTTAATCCAAACCCTCAGCCCTGCTTTGCTTCCTCCCCACCCTGCTTCAACAACAACCCCATCAACAGGCGAGTATACGGGCGCTCCAAATGGGGCATACAGGTCTGTTCCCTCATGCGTTCTTATCCCCCCTTCTCTTGGGGCTCCATAATCGTGGGCGTTTCCGATTAAGCAGTTCGAACTATCATCCCAGTGCCTATCGCAATTATAGTCAGTTGGGAATACCAATGGTTTTACAACAACATCGTATTGATTCGGATCAAGGTTTAATTCCTTACATATTTTTCGCTTTGCGAATTCATTTGCTTCTTCTGTGGTTAGAACCCTATCAAACTCACTCTTTATCTGCTCAAAAGTAAATTTCACTATTCTTAATCCATTCTTCGCATCGTGGTATGCCACAAGATAATAACCGTCCAAGTCATCGGAGAGGACATACCCGCTTCCAACATGGTTTAAGAGAATATCCCCGACATTCACACTCTCTCTTTCATCCAGCGAATTTCCCAGATCGGCTGTTGGATAGTTCCAGGCGGTATTATCGCCAAAAATAAGAATGTTTATCCATTTGTTTGCTCCGACATTCTGGGAATAATACTTATCGACAAGCATGGCTCTGTTGAATTCAAAGGACTCCATTCCTTTTGTAATGGCGATCACACCTAACGCTTCCTCATACATCTTTCTCGTTTCTTCGTCCATTTCTATTCTTGGTTTCGGCTTTTTCTTTGGCGGCTCTGTTTTTTTCAATTGTTTTGTAAGCTCCTGTCTTTCTCTTGGGGTTTTTATCATTATTAACGCATCTGAAAGAGTTATATCCCCCTTTAGTATTTTTTGGACAAGTTCATGCACCCTTTCCTCTCTCTTCTTTTTCTCCTCATCTAAAGCTTGAACAACTCGTTCCTTTGGCCTAATCCATCTGTTCTTTGTCTGATGATTTAATGAGGTTGCAAAAACCATGGTCGCCAAAATAAGAAAATACCCAAGAGCAGTTCTAATGTCTACAGAAAGCGCCAACGCATCTACTTTACTCTTTATATCATTTGCAAAAACAGGAAATGAAGCAGTAAGCGAGAAAACAGAGCCCCAAATCATTTTATTTATTCTTTTCGCATGCATGACCATTTTTGCTCTTTTTTCTATCCACTCCAAACGCAGTCTAAACGCAACATAGTCTAGGTATGCGAAGATGTTTTTTGAAAACTCAACCATTCTTTCGTACGCATCATGCGAATAAACTTTCAGCGCATCAAAGACTCTTGCAGAATTTTCTTTTGCTTTTTCTGAAAATACTTTTAATGCTTGTTTCGCGGTTTCCATTGTCTTCCTTTTTTCTACCAACCTAGACTTAAACTTAGATACATAAGCCCTGCTCGCATCAAAAACTTTTCCTAGGTTTTCTCTTACTTTCTCTGCAAATAGTTTTAATGTTTGTTTTTCGCATCCCATCTCAGCGGTTTTTTTCAAAATCTCTTTTGCAAGCTTTTCGCACTTTCCTATCTCAACCCTCGCAAGTTTTTGTATTCTCTCTCTTTCTTTTTCAGAAATTTTTGGGGAGTATTTTAAGAACGCCCTAAGAGCAATCTCTCTTTCTTTATAAAATTCTGAGAAAAGCATCTCACGGAAAATCTCGTTCCATCCTTTCTCAAGCATTATTCGAAGGGCTAGAACCCTTTCGTTCATATTTTCGCTTCTCAGAGCGCTCTCAACGTTCACATTCAATTTAAAATCTCTTATTATGCGAAGAGCTTTTTCCCTCACCCTCCTCTCCCCACTCCTCAAAGCATCATTCACGATCGCGCAGGTAAACCCATCAAAAATTCCTACATCAGAGATGAGTTTAAGGTAGTGCCATGCCATTTTATCTTGTTTTTTGAGATGAACATCATCAAAATACGCGCGGTATACCGCAACAGAGAAGTTCTCTATACCTACCCTTGAAAGCTCATCATCCGCCCATTTTTTAAGTTTTGTGGCATATTCCTTCACGCTTTCCTTTTTTCTGTATTCGTTCCTCAGCGCCTTTATTGTTTTTTCTCTTGCATGCAAGAGTGCAACAGCGGATTTTATTCTCTCAACATCCCCACCGAGATATTTCCATGCCGCGCTGTAAAATTTTTCGTATGACTGCAAGCTGATAGAGGAAAGCAGAGGGTAGATAAAATCTGCCTTTTGCTCTGCTTCCTCTTCCCACAGAATTTTTCTTATCTCAAAAACATTCGCACCATTTTCCTTCGCATATTCAACCGCGCTCTTCAAAATATCATCATCCTTAAGCAGAAGGGCTAGTTTTATTGCTCCAACATAACTATTCTGGTTTAGAATCCCGAGATGGATAAAAACAGGGACAAGCTCACTAAATCCAACCTCTTTTCTGAGAAGCAATTTTCGTGCCTCCTCAAAAAGGGCCTCTCTCTCCGTAGCGGCAAGCTCTCTTCTAACCTCCTCTATTCTTCTATCAATCATCCTACGCATGATGGTGGATTTTGCATTCTGCCGTACATGTGGAAGCAGCACAGCTTCTTTTAATGGAGCCATATGATCAGTGTTATTTTTGGTGGAAAGTGTTTTTAAATGTTTTTGTATGATTAAAACAGAAATGATAACATGAATGGGAAGATATTAAAAACATGGAAGGATATATAAAAGCATGAGGGATGAAAAAAACGCAAAGGAGCTTCTGAGATCTCTTGTAGCCTTCGATACGAATGTGGAGGAGAAAAACTACCTCCCGCTTGTTAAATTTCTTGAAAGATGGTTGAAAAAAAATAAGATGAAGTTTAAGACAATAAACCCAAAAACACAAGACGGAACAAAAAGGCCTACAATAATCGTTGAGAAGGGAACGGGAAACAAAACACTTCTGATTGCAACCCACTACGATACCGTCCCCACTGAAAAAAAGGAATGGAAAACAGACCCATTCAAATTAACCGAAATAGAAGGCCGGCTTTATGGAAGCGGTGCGACGGATTGTAAAGGGAATATCGTAGCTGGTTTGCTTGCCTTGAAAAACTCAGAACCTGAATATAAGGTAAAACTTTTGATAGCACCTGATGAGGAAATGGGGGGGGAGTATGGGCTGAGGTATTTGGAAAAAAATAAACTTCTTGAAGGAGATGGGGCAATAATACTGGATGCCGGGCTGCTGCCAACAGTAGGCGCGAGCGGAACTATTCTTGGGGAAATAATAGTAAAGGGGAAAGGAGGGCATGCGGGAATGCCTTTCCTAACAGAAAACCCAATAGAAAAAGCGATCCTTCTTATGCAGGAGCTTAGGGGGTATGAATTCCTGCGGGAAGGGACGTATTCTCAGCTTACAGACGAGAAAGAAAGGCCGATCTATGGAAGGTTTTCCTTCACTGTTCTGAAAGCTGGGGGAAAAGAGAACGTTGTTCCGGAAAAGGCTGTTGTTGGGTTCGACCTCCGCTCTCTCCCAGAAGAAAACATAGATGATGTTGAGCTTGAATTCTTGAGCTTTTTTGAGAAAGTAGTGGATAAAACTGAGGTGGATGCTGAGATAAAGATAAAATCAAAAAACAAAGGATATGTATCAAAAGGTCCTTTTGTTGAGTATGTGAAGAATGTTTTCGGGATAAAGAAAAACTTTGCAGAATGGGGAAGCAACGATGGAATTTTCTTTGTGGATAAGATGCAAACCGTTTGTTTTGGGGTTGGAAGGGATGAGAACAACATACATTCGCCCAATGAATTTGTGTATTTAGAGGACATCATCAAGATAAAAGAAAAATTGGAGATTATTTTTGGGGATAGGAATGCGCTCGCTTGAAAGGTTTGAATACTGGTATATGCTAGAGGAGCTGAAAGCCGCTCAGGGTAAGCATTTTACAAAAGCATATTTTCTAGGTGGAAAAAGAATAAGATTGAAGTTTGAGGATGTGAATATTGTTGTGGATTTGGGTGTGAGGGTAAATGTTGCTAAAAAAATAGAGGAAAAAAGCGAGAAAAACCATTTTACTGATTACATAAGAAAGGCGCTTGAAAACAAGGTTGTGAAAAAAATTTATTTGCACAACTTGGACCGGGTTGTTGTCTTTGACTTTGGGGAAGAACAGTTGATTTTTGAGATGTTTGCTGAAGGGAATGCTGTTTTTGTAAAGAATGGAATAATAGAGAGTGTTTTCAGGAACGAGAGTTGGAAGGATAGGGTTTTGAAAAGGGGCGAAAGGTATAAGTTTCCGGTTAGCAACCCTGCGGAATTTGAAGAGAACATTTCTGAAAAATATGTCGTTGTTTCCCTGATTTCTGTTTTGGGGAAAAGGTATGCAAGATTAGTTTTAGAAAGGTGCGGGATAGAAGAAAAAACTCCGGGCAATAAACTAACTAAAGAGCAGATCGAAAGGATAAAAACCGAGATTGAAAAACTAAAAAAAGAAGCCAGACCATACGGGTTTTTTGAAAATGAGGGATTGGTTGATTTTGGGGTTGCGAGATTCAACGAGAATTATAAAGAATACAGAACGCTGAGCGAGGTTGTGGATGAATATTATTTAACCTGTGGGGAGGAGAAAGAACCAAAAGAAGTTGAAAAGCTCAGGCGCGCGATAGAAAAACAAAAGGAAAGCATAGTTGAGTATGAAAAGAAAGCTGAGGAAGCAGAGAGGATTGCGAAAACAATGTACGAAAAGTATGATTATATCGAGGAGATAATAAACGAGGCGAAAAAAGAAAAAGAAAGCGAGTTTTTGAAAAAAATTGGTGCAAGAATAAATAAAAAAGAAAAAACAGTTGAGGTTGAAATTGAATTTATATATAATGATTGCCCTGGACAAATCCAAATACAGGAGCCAAAACTAGAGAAAGAGCTCGATATAGGTAAGATAATACCTAAGAAAATACCAGACTATAGTATTCTTGGGATAACTGATAGAATAAGACAACAGCTTGAAATAGATTTAAGACTAAAAACTGACTGGGGCCATATTAGCAGAGAGAAGGATAGAGCAAAGTTTGTTTATAGTTTCATAACAGAAAACAAATTCATCAAATCATACAACGGACCAAACCCAAGAACTCCTTATTCAAATTTCCAGATATGCGATGCAATAGAGAATAACCAAATTATAGAACTAAATTGTTTAGAATACTCAAGGTTTACGTATGCTCTGTTGGATGAGATTGGGATAAGCTCCCAGCTTTTATGTTTAAGATTTGAGAAAAAAGAGGGGGGTTTTGTTGTTGATGAAGCGCATGCCTCAATCATAATTGTTGAACTGGAAAATGAAACATTGCTTATAGACCCTGCAAGAAAATTATTTGGAACACTTACAAACAAGCCAGGAAGTGAAGATTTTGTTTCTGAGATTTCTCTTTATTATGCTGACCTAATAGAAAATGGATTTGCTCTTCCCAAAGACAATGTTCTTTTGCTTGACACGAGAGATAAGGTTGAGGCGACCTACTATGATCAGCAAGGGTATCTGTTTTTGGAAAATGGGGCTTATGATAGAGCAATAGAGAATTATGAAAGAGCAAGGATAATGGGGGAGTTTGGAACATTATTCAATTTGGGTGATGCCTATTATAAAGCAGGAAGATATAAAGAAGCAGAAGAAATTTTTCTAGAGAGTAGTAAAAAATGGGGAAAGAAAGAGCAAGTGTGGGAAAGGCTTGGATATGTTTATGTTGAATTAGGAAGGTTAAGGGATGCAGAGATTTGTTTTAAGAGATCTCTAAAAATAAATAAAGATTATATCTATGCAAAGGTTGGTCTAGGAAAGGTTTTGATTGCTGAAGCAAAATACAAAGAAGCTAGGGAACTGCTTGAACCATTAGCAAAAAACTATCCCAAAAATGGAGAGGCTCATATGAATCTAGGGTTGGCCTATCTTGGATTGAATGAACTAGATAAAGCAGAAACGGAGTTTAAGAGAGCTATAGAATTAAAAGAAAAGTATGCCGAAGCATTAACTGGGCTTGGAAGGGTGTATCATAGACAAAAAAGATACGAAGAAGCTGAAGAGAATTATAAAAAAGCAATTGAAGCAGATAGATTCTATGTTCTTGCTTATATGAATTTGTGTGAATTGTATGAGGAACTGGCCGAGCAAGAAAAGATGGCAGGAAGATGGTGGCTTGCAAGTGATTTATATAATGATGCCTACTCTATGTTAAAACAGTGCACCTCAATCATAGGAGAAAAGCATGCAATGTATAATGAATTATTGAATAAGATGGAAAGAATTAAAGAAAGTATGAAAAAATAAAAACATTCATTTGAATGGGCTTGCCGGAGGTGAAATCAAACTAGCTGGTTCTGGATCCTTCCCTCGTGTTCCAACACCCAAATCATACAATATCATTTCTTTTTGTTTTTCTCTTGAAAGAGCCATCCATGGTCTTTGTATATATTCACTATAACTTATTAACCCTCGAACAACCCCATCAAACCTTGCAGTATCCTTAACCCACTCATCGTGGAGAACGGTCCTCCAGTAAGGCAGTTCTTTTTGTATTAACTTTTCTGTTTCTACTACTCTCTCAATTCTTTCTTTCTGCTCATCTCTTGTAAGCGAATCCCATACCTTTCCATCACGAAAGAGTGCAGTATTCATGGCGATATAGAGAAAGGAAAAAAGCTGTGAAGAGTCAACATCTGTAAAAATTGTTTTCCAATAAACCATCTCTCTTTCAACCTCATTTCCACCTACTTCTGTTAGCTCGGTTTGTTTGCTATCCGTTTCAATCCCATCCACCTTAGGAGCTCTATGTAAAAATGCGCAGGAGAGGATTAAAGGAGTTGACATAAATAATGCACGTTCACCCACTCTTTTTATTATCTTACTAAACTTACTCATGTGTTTTACTTATGAGAAAAAGTATATTTAAGGTTTTCTACTACCATGTTGCAATGATCTAAACTTAGATAATGAATAAAAAAGAAAAAACAGTTGAGGTTGAAATTTAAGCGGTTGTTAGGTATGGTTTGAGAAGCTTCGCGGCTTTTCTCGGCCTGTCCACGATCACGCTTAGTATAGCCTTCCCGCCTCCTTTTGTTACTACAAAAACATTCTTGATGTTTATTTTATTACTTGCGAGAAGCTTGGTCATTTTGTGTAACTCTCCGGGCCTATCCTCCAACTGCACTATAAATGCCTCCTCAGCTACAACATTGAACCCATTCTTTTTGAGAATGGATGCTGTTTTCTTTGCATCTTTTACAGTTAGAACTATCACTGCAGTGTTACCAACGCTATTTGTTGATATGGATTCTATATTTATCTTCTCTTTCCCAAGTATGTATGAGATGTCTGATAACAAACCCACTCTATCTTCTGCAACTATAGTAACTGTTTGCATGCTGCTCACCCTTTTTAATTTTTAATGCTAAAATTTATAAATCTGTATGTGAGGAATTCCAGCGATTGTCTTAACTTCTGATTTTTCGCAAAGCTTCAAACCTAGAGCCAGGGAAACGGATTTTTTTCCAACTATATTCGCAGAATTAAATTCTGCCAAATGTTTTATCGCTTCCTCCTCGCTTACAAGCTTTCCCATATAAAAATTTTTGTATGTTTTTAAATCCAAGATCGCATCGCCCTCTTCATAAACTTTTCCTATCAGCTCCTTATCGCAGACCGCAACAACCTTTTTCCCCATCCGCTCGTGAATCTTTAGGAACATTAGAAAACCTCCAAGAAATTCTTGAATATCTGCTCGCCGTTTTCGGTATGCCAAACCTCCGGGTGGAACTGTGTGCTGAATATTTTCCTTTTTTCATTCTCCATCGCCTCAATCTCGCAGGTTTCTGATTTTGCAACAACCCTAAAGCCAGCCGGAACTTTCTTCACTTCATCAAAATGACTTGCCCATGCCTTAAATTTTTTTGGCATGTCTTTTAGGAGAACGCTCTCCCCAATCCGCTCTATTTCGGTAAAACCATACTCCGCCTTCCTCCCCTTTTCAACTTTTCCACCCAAAACATGCGCTATGAGTTGATGGCCAAAGCATATCCCCAAAACCGGCTTTTTCCACTCTCCGCCGCTTACCTTTTTTACAATCTCCTCGTTTATTTTCTCGTAGGAAGAGAGAACGCTTGACGGGCCCCCGCTCAAAACAAACCCTTCTGCGGTTTTAATTTTTTCAATGGAAAGCCCGCGCGCATTGAAAATCTCAGCCTCTTTTTTCAAGTATTTAAAGGAGCGTTTTATTAGATGGGTGTACTGGCTTCCATTATCTATTATTGCGAGCATGAAGAGAAATTGCGTAGAAGGAATTAAAAACCTGCAGTTCAAAACCAAAACTTTTGCCCACAATCCTTAAATGCTTATAACATACATCTTTTTATATTTTTGTTCACATAATAGAAATTATGAAAGAGGAGATACGAGAACTTATATTAAAAGCGCTGAAAGAAAACCCCGAGGTGTTTCCGAGTAGTACTCAGATTGCTGAATTAATTGAAAATAAGTATGGGATGAAGATTAGTGAAAGTACTATACAGCTGAATATTGAACTTTCTTCTTTACAGAAAAAGTGGATAGAGGAATGTGAGGATAGAGAGTTTTTGGAGAATTTTAGTAATAAATCTTTGAATAATGTTGAAGGGGAAGTGAAGGAAGCAAGAGATAGAAGGTTTAAGGAGATTGTGAATAAGGTTTTAGGAGAGAATAAAGAGGTGTTTCCGGGTAGTCCTCAGATTGCTAAATTAATTGAAAATAAGTATGTTGAGTATGGGGTGAAGATTAGTGGGGCTACTATATTGAGAAATATTGAACTTTCTTCTTTACAGAAAAAGTGGATAGAGGAATGTGAGGATAGAGAGTTTTTGGAGAATTTTAGTAATAAATCTTTGAATAATGTTGAAGGGGAAGTGAAGGAAGCAAGAGATAGAAGGTTTAAGGAGATTGTGAATAAGGTTTTAGGAGAGAATAAAGAGGTGTTTCCGGGTAGTCCTCAGATTGCTGAATTAATTGAAAATAAGTATGGGGTGAAGATTGGCGCATCTACTATATTAATGAATATTGAACTTTCTTCTTTGCAGAAAGAGTGGATAGAGAAGTGTGAGGAGGGGGTGTTTTTGGAGAATTTTAGTAAGGGTGTTTTGAGTAAGGTTGAAGGGGAAGTGAAAGAAGCGAGGGATAGAAGGTTTAAGGAGATTGTGGATAAGGTTTTAGGAGAGAATAAAAAGGTGTTTCCGGGTAGTCCTCAGATTGCTGAATTAATTGAAAATAAGTATGGGGTGGATATTAGTGAAAAAACTATACGGAGGAATATTGAACTTTCTTCTTTACAGAAAAAGTGGGTAGAGGAATGTGAGGATGAAGAGTTTTTGGAGAATTTTAGTAAGGGTGTTTTGAATAATGTTGAAGGGGAGGGGAAGGAAGCAAGAGATAGAAGGTTTAAGGAGATTGTGAATAAGGTTTTAGGAGAGAATAAAGAGGTGTTTCCGAGTAGTCCTCAGATTGCTGAATTAATTGAAAATAAGTATGGGGTAAAGATTGGTGGGGCTACTATATGTAGGAATATTGAACTTTCTTCTTTGCAGAAAGAGTGGGTAGAGAAATGTGAGGATAGAGAGTTTTTGGAGAATTTTAGTAAGGGTGTTTTGAGTAATGTTGAAGGGGAAGTGAAAGAGGCAGTGGATAAAAGAATGTATACTATCATCCTCTCCCATATCGATAACCCATATGAAATTCCGGTAAGCCGTTCAACGATAGAAAGATACATTCAAAAATTTCCGGATTTGGCGTTCCTTATTGCAGTAAAAGAAGAGCAAAAACTAACACTAGACCAGAGGATAGTCCTGGCCATGCATGTGTGGAAAGAGACAAGATCGCCCGAACTTCATAGACTTATTGGGGAAAGGTTGGTCCAGCTGTGGGGGTTTAGGGAGATGGTAGCACTCGCGAAAGCAGGGATTTGTAGGGATGGTCAGGTTATCTCAATGTTTCATGAAAGCATGCCTGACAAACTTCTGGAGTTTGTTGAGGGAAGCAAGATAAAACATTTTTTTGTTGATAGCTTGAGGAATGGGGAGTTTAAAGCAGAGGAAGGAAAGGAAGTTCTTCTCCTTTCTTTTATGCACTGGCTTACAGAAAAGCAGGCAGCTGAGATCCTCTTAAGATTGAACAGAGCTGTTGGCAACAACAATGTTATATTCATAACCAGCCCAAAAGGCGTGGAGTATGCAGATGAAATAATAAAGATATTCCAAGAGTTTGGGTTTGCTCTGGAAAAGGTCGGAAGCTTTTATCTCATTCCGCCAGAGAGCGAAAAGGAGCAGAACAAACTGTATACAGAGAGCAGCATTTTGAGGATAAGAAAAACAGGGGAACCAAATGATCCCCCGGAGGAGGTAGGGCTGTTCAAAAAAGAAGAAACAGCGAAAGGAGGGGAGAGGGTCCAGCCAAAAAGAGAAATCGTTTCATATGACGATGAAAGTTTAAGAAAGGCAAATCCGACAATTATCATGCGGGACCCGCAAGATGTTTTTGTTGAGAAGGAGCTAAAAATAAAAGAAATCATTGCTGACCCACGCAAGGGTATTGAAGGGGCGCTCATTATTCTGGAAGATGAGATTTACATAGGATTCAATATGGACCTCAAAAGTCCCTATTCAGTAGAAATAGAGGCAAAAAATAGAAATATTCCAAAATCGGTAGAGAACGCAATCCTAGGCCTCATTAGTGGAAGGGCGAAGTTATTTGAGGTAGAGGATGGAATGAAGGAAAGGTATAAGGAATTCGTGGAAATGATTAGAGAAAAAAAGCAGGACATCAGTAAGATAGAAAAGAGAGAATTCCGAAGGAAAGCCTAAAATACTACTCGCTAACCGATATATTTTTATTTTTTTTATATGAGTTGTGTGTATGCGCATATCTGAGTTTTTTATTTTTTTGATGCTTTTTTCTTTTGTTGGGGCATACACCCCGATAGGTGGTGGTGTCTGCGAATGCTCAAATTGTGGTGACTGCACTAATGCGCTTAACGATTATGTCGATTGTTATTTTGAAGTGAGGCTCGGATCGGATATATCAAGCAGCGATACTTGTATTCAAAACTTAAATGCCAGAAACAAAACCTTTGATTGTCAGTTCCACTCAATAACAGGAAATTTAGGTAACCAAACGTCTGGTATTATCATTTCATCAAACGAAACCTTCAACTTTACAATAAAGAATTGCATAATAAATAATTTTTTCTATGGGATAGTCATCCAAGATTCGCTAGAAATAAACGTGATAAATAACAACATCAGTGAAAACAATTATAGTGGAATAGTTACATCCAACATTTCTAATTGCATTTTTGAGAATAACACGTTAAGTAATAACGCGTATGCTAGTTTTTTTATCTCTACCACCGGGTCAAGCAGCTTTGTTGGTAACAATATCTCAACTATCGGCAATGCAAATCATTTGAACGGTTTTTCTGTTGCTAATTCAACTTATAATTTGTTTAGGGATAATTACATAAAAGAATTGACAAATGGGTTTTTCTTACGTAATAGTCATCATAACATTATTGAGCACAATCTACTCTATAACAGCAGTTACGGTGGAATCATACTGTACACGGAAGGAAATACAAATAATACAATAAAAAATAACACAATAAAAAATGCAACAGGAGGGATATACATCTTTCAAAATTCAAACAACAACTCAGTCATGGGTAATGATATATCTGACGTATACTACGCGATATACCTGAACGGAAACTCGAACAACATATCTTATAATAATCTAAGTGAAGGGGATAGAATAGTTTATTTGTATTCCGCTAGTAGAAATATTCTGTCACAAAATAACATTTACATAGGAAAGTATGGTATTCAAGTTCACGATTTCTCAAGTATGAACATGATTGAGGATAATACAGTTTACTGGAATGATTACAGTATATATCTGAGCAATTCTGCTTTGGAGGGTAACTTTGTGATTAATAATCGTGTTTTTGATAGTTCATATGGGATAACTGTTCGAGCAAACAATACTATTGTAGAAAAAAACTCAATCTACAATAACACGCGGGAGGGCATAACCATAGTAGCATCTGATTGTAATGTATCTGAAAATGAGGTATACAACAACAGCCGAGGATTGAACATCTATAACTCCTCAAGAATAAAGGTTAGCGGCAATGCAATCTACACCAACCACAATTTTAATATACAGATTTATTCCTCCAATGATTCCCTACTTTATAATAACACTGGATTTGATTCCCTTTATTCTTTTCTGATAACATCTTTCTCATCCAGAATTAACGTATCAGAAAATAAATGCTACAACTCCTCTTACTGTTTTTATGTTGTTTCGAATAGAAACAACATGCTATTTAATAACTCAGCAAACACCAGTGCCTATGGAATAGCTCTGTATGAATCGCACGAAAACGTTTTCAGGGGGAATATTGTCCATGATAATGGACACAGCATATATATTAGGTTAAGTTCGAACAACAATTTCTATGATAATATTGTATATTCTAGTGATAATGCTTTTATTTTAGTAGATGGTTCAGCAAACAATTCCTTCATAAACAACACGGCTTACAATGCAACACATGGGTTTTCAATCAACGACACAAAAAACACAACCATAATTGGTGGCAGCATACACAGTGCTGAGAACGGGGTTTGTACCCAAAATTCAAGTGCAAGTCTTTCTAATGTTCATTTCTATAATAATACTAGGTCGTTTTATGTTTCGGCGGATGACTCATCTTTCTTGGTAGAATTATCAAATGTTACTTTTGACAACCCGTCTGGCAATTATGAGAATTATACATCTTTGAGCATAGCGGATGTGGTAGAACCAAACACAGAATACTCTATAAATTGGACTACTACTCCATCAAGCCTTCCAACCCGCTTCATATCATTCCAAAATAAGTACGTTAAAATAAAACCCGAGAAAGGAACTGTTTCAATCGACAGCGTATCCTGGCACTGGACGGATGATGAGCTGCTCGGTGGGTATTATGATGAAAACTCTTTTGAACTGTGGATGTACGATGGGGGCTCATGGTCACAATTGAATGGCAGTCCTGATGTATCCTCCAATACTCTCTCTTTGACCAATCTTAACCCGAGCTCTGATTATGGAATACTTGAGTATAATTCCTCTTGTATGATAATAAATTATTCGGGTGAGCATTATATAAAGAAGAATATCACGGGCGCACCAATAGACGTTCCTAATATTCCCGGCATATCAAAGGCTTGTATTTTAATATCCGCTTCGGATGTTGTTTTTGATTGTAAAGGGTATAGTATAAGAAATTCTGGGATAGCTGACTCAGCAGGAATTATAATAAATGGCTCTCTCACCCAAACCTACTCAAATATCACTATTTCTAATTGTGATATTTCAGGATATACATATGGAGTTTACTTGAGTAATTCCAACACCGTCCATTCAGCCAACAACACTATCCATAATAATACAAACGGTATTTTACTGGACAAGATCAATAGGTCTGGAATCTTTAACAGCACTTACTACGAAAATCAAGAATACCAAATCCACTCCAGATCCGGCTCATTTGATAATGTATTCATAAAAAATACAATTTATATCAACAAAAGCGGTATAAAAGCTCTAAAATATGTGTATCAGGAACCTACCGGAGGTAACCCAAACAATTTCACAGATTTAAAGATATGCCATAACGAAACAATCGGCTGTGTTGATTGGGATTTTTTGAGTCTTTCTGACAGCATTCTCGAAGCATCAAACTTTATAGTCGCGCCAGACTTTGTTTCATTGGATTCAGATAACGCCCCTCAATTCAACAAAGATGGAAACATTACGATAGAAGCCAACTGCAGCCACTCGGTATATAAAAAAGATGGTTTTCCATCGACAAAAGAGGAAATAGTATACAATGGTGAGATTGTATTCCCTACACATTTTACATGCGCGAATAATATGGCGCAGTTTTCCACGGTTGGTGCATTCTCTGGATATTCCATGGGGCCACAACCTTCTCCCTGTGTTAATCTTTCAGACCCATTTACATACTACAGCAGGATTGTCAATCTAAGCGGAGTTTACTTTGTGAACAAAAATACAACACTATGCATGGATAATTATACTACAAACAAATCTTTACTCATAATAAACGCATCGAACATATATCTAGACTGCAACAACTCAGTGCTTTTAGGAGATAGGACCAACAATGCGGATGTTGGCATAAATGTCACTTCAAAAAAAGATGTAATCATCTCAAATTGTATAGTAATGAACTTCTCCACAGCAATAGAGATATTCAATAGCTCAAAGAATATTCTGATCAACAGCACCGCATCAAGTTCAAAGTACGGTATTTGTATAAACAATTCAAACAATACATACGCCTACAACCTGCATCTTTTCAACAACTACGCTGGAGATTTTGTTAGCAGCGCAAGCATGCCAGAAGGATGGTATCTTCTCAACGCTTCTAACATAACGATAGACGATCCTAATGGAAGTTTTGAGAACTACACGTCCATTGACATTCATGACCTAATGGGAGAAACAGGTGATGAAAGTTATTCAATAAAATGGATACCGAACCCATCAAATCTACCCCCAAACAAAATAAGCTTCGCAAACAAATTTATAAATATAAGTACTATCGCTGGAAATGTTTCTATAGATCTACTTTCGTTTAACTGGTTGAACTCTGAACTATTCGGATATGATGAAAGAAATTTTGAGCTCTGGAAATACAACTCTTCAGGCTGGACAATGCTAAATAATACTCCCGATACAACGGGCAATCGTCTTTCCCTTACCAATACGAATCCAGAAAGTATATACGGGATACTACAAGAAATTGCCGGCCCGCAACCGCCAAAAAAAGGAGGAAGACGCGAGCATGAGTTATACATCCAACCAATAGAACCACAGTATGCAATAATAAATCAACCCAAGGTTGTTCAGATATTTGTAAAAAACATTGGGGATTACAGCGAATATAATCTAAACCTGTACATAGAACCACATCAAAATTTTGTATGCGGAAATGCTTCATTGGGTACGATCCCACAAGGAGACACAAAAAACGGCTCGATAACCATAAAAGGAATGGAGATAGGGCATTTCGTTTTAAAAGCATGGGCAGTAAGCGATGACGCCCGCGCTTTTAGAGAATTCAATTTCACAGTCTTACCGGAGTGTGAAACTGACTCTGATTGCGGCTCCGATGAATATTGCGAGGGGGGTTTATGCTTAAAGATTGAATGCGAGCACGGATATGTAGAAGACCATGTTTGTGTGCCTTATGAATGTCTAAACGATGCTGATTGTGAAGATATCGAAAGATGTATCAATCACAAATGCGTTCAAACTAATTACACCATTGTTTTAATAGCAAACAACATTACGGTGGGTGAGAGATTTAATGGCATCATTTACGGTGATGGTATCCCTGTGAAAGGAATGATTGTAGTAGTTATCAGCCCAGACAGTTCTATTGGGAGGTTTTTTTCTGGTGAGGATGGCAGTTTTGTAGTACCAGCAACCAAAGAAGGGAGGTATACATTTTATTTGGAACTACTCCCCAGCATAAAAGAATACGGATATGCTCACACAAAACCTTCTGTGGGAATAGAAAAGCCAAAAAAAGTGGAGAAGGAAGTTACAACAAAGCCAACGCCAAAGGAAGAGTGTTGTATGTTTAATATCTGCTATAAAATTGCTGATATTTGTTGGTATTATTTGGTTTTGATGTTGCTCGTCATTGTCATCATTGCGTTTCTCATATACGGGCGCATCTCTTCTCCTAATAAAAAGATTTAAAAATATTTCGTATTTAAAAATGAAGAGCATCTGTGCAGCCCTTATACTAGACGGCTCCTCCGGAGGATGGGATGGTGGCAAAAAAAACAAAAATAGAAGTTGATGTTCTAAATTATTTCCTTACCCCGAAAATGAAAATAGCCGGAGAGAAAAAGAAAAAAGAGGTCATTGAAAAATACGGAGAAAAAAACCTTGCAAAAATCCTACTTTCCGACCCGGCCGTGCAGGCGCTAAAGGCAAACGTTGGGGATGTGATAGAGATAGAAAGGGAGGGACCGAGCGGAAAGTATATGTATTATAGAATAGTAGTTCCGGGTGAGTGAATGGTAAAAGGAATGATCGAGGCTTATTTCCAGGAAAACAGCCTTGTTAAACAGCATCTTGACTCGTACAACAAATTCATAGAAACCGGAATGCAGGAAGTAATAGACCGTGTTGGAAAATTGAGCACAAATGTTGAGGGGTTTGAGATAAAATTGGGGAAGATCAGGATAGAACCCCCAAGGTTTTATGAAGTTAGAGGAGGATATAGAACAATCCTTCCTTCTGAATGCAGGTTCAGAAACATCACGTACGCGAGCCCGATTTTTCTTGAAATGACTCCGGTTTTCAACGGGATAGAGAGACCTGTTTACTCTGATGTTTTCATAGGCGAACTGCCGGTTATGGTAAAATCAAAACTCTGCCATCTCTCAAAAATGTCAAAGGAGGAGCTTGTAGAAGCAGGAGAGGATCCAGAGGATCCTGGCGGGTATTTCATAATAAACGGAAGCGAAAGGGTGCTTGTAAGCGTTGAGGATTTGGTACCGAACAAAATCCTAACAACAGTAGAAGAGGGAAAGGAGGTTGTTGCAAAAGTTTTCTCAACAAGGCATGGGTTCAGGGCGAGGTGTGTTGTTTCAAGGAATAAGGATGGAAGATGGTTAATCGATTTTCCTGCTTCTGCGCCCGGAATATCCTTGTTTACTGTTCTACAGGTGCTTGGAGCAGAAATGAAGGAGATAAAGAACTCTTTCACAAAAAATATACTTATACAGAATGATGTTCTGCTAAATATTGAATATGAAAAAGCAATGAATTACGAAGACCCAGTAGATTATCTAAGCAGAAGGCTCTCACCGGGTCAACCGGAAGAATACAGGCTCAACAGAATGTGGAGCCTTATAGATAGCTACCTTCTTCCGCACCTTGGAACAGATAAAGCGGATAGAGAAAGAAAAATAATTTATTTGGTAAGAATGGCTGAGAGAACAACGCTTGTATATCACAAAAAACTTCCGCCGGACGACAAGGACCATTACGGAAACAAAAGAGTAAAACTTGCCGGAGACCTGATGGAAGAGCTTTTCAGGTATGCGTTCCAGTTCCTTACAAAAGATATTGTTTATCAGGCAAGCAGGGCAGATGCACGAGGAAGAAGACTGCAGGTGCACACACTCGTAAGGCAGGACGCTCTCAGCGACAGGATAAGGTATGCAATGGCAACAGGAAACTGGATAGCCGGGCAGACGGGAGTAAGCCAGCTTCTTGATAGAACGAGCTACATAGCAAGCCTTTCACACAGAAGAAGGGTAATCTCTCCGCTTAGCAGGAGACATCCGCACTTTAAAGCAAGGGACCTGCACGGGACCCATTACGGAAAGATATGCCCAAGCGAAACACCAGAAGGACCCAGCTGTTCTCTTGTAAAAAACCTTGCGATTTTTGCAGAGGTTTCAGTCGGGACTGATGAGGCACCGGTTGAAGAATTGCTAAAATCATTTGGAATTGAAAAAGAATAGGTGAAGAGAATGAAGAAGGGTGAAAGAACAATTGTATATCTGAATGGAAGGCTTGTAGGGTACCATAAAGATGGGAAGGGGCTCGCAGAAAGATTAAGAGAAAAAAGAAGAATGAACGAACTCAGCTCCCAGGTTAATGTTTATTTCAGAGAGCAGACGAACGAGCTTTTTATAAACACAGATAGGGGAAGGGTGAGAAGGCCATACATTGTTGTTGAGAAAGGCAAATCAAAATTAACCCCTGAGATTCTTGAAAGGCTGAAGAAAAAGCAGCTTACCTGGAGTCATCTGATTAAAATGGGTGTAATAGAGTATTTAGATGCTGAAGAGGAGGAGAATGCGTATGTTGCAATAAGGGAGGAGGAATTAACTCCAGAGCACACCCACTTAGAAATAGATCCCTCAACGATATTCAGCGTTGTTTCCTCTGTTCTTCCATATCCGGAATATAATTCTTCTCCGAGAATCACGATGGCATGTTCCATGACAAAGCAGAGTCTAGGGCTTTATGCCTCAAACTATAATCAGCGTTTTGACACCCGGGCATATGTAATGTACTACCCGCAAGAACCAGCTGTTAGGACGGATTTACACACTGCGCTAAACCTCGGCTCTAGGGCAGCTGGACAGAATTTTGTGGTTGCTCTTGCAACCTACTCTGGATATAATATGGCGGATGGAATTATAATTTCAAAGGGCGCGATAGACAGAGGGCTTGGTAGGGTTGTGATGTTCAGAACGTATGAAACAGAAGAGAGAACATATCCCGGGGGGCAGAAAGATAAGGTCGAGATTCCAACCCCGGATGTTGTGGGGTATAGGGGAGAGGAAGCGTACAGGCACCTTGATGAGGATGGGGTGGTTATTCCGGAGAGTGTTGTAGGCCCGCGTGATGTTCTTGTAGGAAAAACATCCCCTCCAAGATTTTTGGAGGAGGTTTCAATATTCGGTGTTATAGAGGAAAAAAAGAGGGAGAACTCGCTAGCCGTAAAGGCCGGTGAAAAGGGAAAGGTTGACGCGGTAATGATTACTGAGGGAGTAACAGGAAACAAAGTAATAAAAGTAAGATTAAGGTCTCCGAAAGTTCCGGAGGTAGGTGACAAACTAGCATCGAGGCATGGACAGAAAGGAGTAATAGGTCTTATCCTCAACCATGAAGAGATGCCTTTTACAAAGGATGGAATTGTACCGGATTTGATAATAAACCCGCACGCGATACCGAGCAGGATGACTGCGGGCCACTTATTAGAGATGCTCGGCGGGAAGGCAGCTGCCATTGCCGGAAAGCTTATGGATGGTACGGCATTCAGCGGAACCAAAGAGGAGGAGTATACAAAAATTCTGAAAGAAGCAGGGTTTGATGAGTATGGAGAAGAGATAATGTACGATGGAGAGACTGGAAAACCGCTAAAAGTAAAAATATTTGTTGGGATCGTTTATTATCAGAGATTACATCATCTTGTCTCAAACAAAATGCATGTAAGGAGCAGAGGACCGGTCCAACTCCTAACCTTGCAGCCAACAGAAGGAAGGGCAAGAGAAGGAGGACTTAGGTTCGGGGAGATGGAAAGGGATTGCCTGATAGGGTATGGAGCAAGTATGTTGATAAGGGAAAGGCTTTTGGAGGAGAGCGACAAAACATCCATGCTAATATGTAAGGATTGTGGAGGGATTGCAATAACAGATTATATAAAGAAAAGGAGCTATTGTAGTGTTTGCAAAGGTGAGAACATAGGAGAGGTTGAGATGAGCTATGCGTTCAAGCTTTTGGTAGATGAGATCCAGTCAATGGGGATATTCCCGCACATAGTAATAAAAGAAAGGGGGGAGAGTGAATAGCATGCTTCACTACAACCCATCTGAATATTTTATAGAAAAAATAAAATTTTCAATATTCTCACCAGAAACAATAAGAAAGATGGCAGTTGCGAAGATAGATGTTCCGGATACTTATGATGATGATGGCTATCCCATAGATGGAGGGCTTATGGACCCAAGGATGGGTGTTGTTGACCCAGGGTTAAAATGCAAAACATGCGGAGGGAGCATAAAAGAATGCCATGGTCATTTTGGGTACATAGAGCTTGTAAGGCCAGTTGTGCATGTCCAATTCGCTAAAATAATATATTACATACTGAAGGCAACATGCCCAAAGTGCCATAAAATTATTCTCACGAAAAAGGGGGAAAGGCCGAACAAATGCCCTGAGTGTGGGGCAGAAGTTGAGGAGCTTAAATTCGTTAAGCCGACCTCATTTTATCTTGGGAAAAAGGAGCTTCTTCCTAGCGAAGTACGGGACTGGTTGGCGGGGATAAGCAACGAAGATGTAAGAGAACTGGGAATAGACCCTGAGGCAGCAAGGCCTGAGTGGATGGTTCTGACAGTTCTTCCGGTTCCTCCGGTAACAGTAAGACCATCCATCACTCTTGAGAGTGGAGAGAAGAGCGAGGATGATCTAACGCACAAGCTCGTTGATATTATTAGAATAAACCAGAAATTGGAGGCAAACATAAACGCCGGCGCGCCGCAGTTGATTATAGAGGACCTGTGGCAGCTTCTTCAGTATCACATCACAACTTTTTTTGATAATGAAACAGCAAACATCCCTCCGGCCAGACACAGGAGTGGGAGACCGCTCAAAACGCTTGCGCAGAGATTGAAGGGGAAGGAGGGGAGATTTAGATACAACCTCAGCGGGAAGAGAGTAAACTTTTCGGCAAGAACGGTGATCTCTCCAGACCCGAGAATATCCATAGATGAGGTTGGAGTTCCTCAAGCTGTCGCGAACGAACTCACCGTTCCTGTTCCGATTACTGAATGGAACATTGAGTATGCAAAGGAGCTGATAAAAAGAACAGACTACCCGAGGGCTCTGTATGTGATAAGGAGTGATGGAAGAAAAATAAAGGTAGGGGAGCAGACAAGAGAAAAAGTTCTTGAGGAGGTAAAAGTTGGGTGGGTTGTAGAAAGGAATATAAAAGATGGGGATATTGTACTGTTCAACAGGCAGCCATCCCTGCATAGAATCAGTATGATGGCTCACAGGGTAAAAGTAATCCCTGGAAAAACATTTAGGCTTAACCCAGCCGTGTGCCCTCCTTATAACGCTGATTTTGATGGCGATGAGATGAACCTTCATGCCATACAAACAGAAGAGGCAAGAGCTGAGGCATTGGAGCTTGCAAAGGTTGAGAAGCAGATAATATCACCAAGGCACGGACATGCCATCATAAAACCGCAGGAGGATCATGTCTCTGGAATCTATTTTTTGACAAGAGAGGATGCGGAATTCACAAAGGATGAGGCAGCAAAACTTCTCTACCTCGCTGGGATAGATAAACTTCCCAAACCAGATAGAGGTAAAAATTATTCTGGAAGAAGTATTTTTTCCTGCCTGCTCCCAAAAGACCTTAATGTTTCCTATACCTCAAGGCTTGGGGAGAGGGTCGTAATAAAAAACGGCGAGCTCATCAAAGGAGCTGTGGAAAGCAAAGGGGCCGAGGGCGAGTTGCTAGAAAAAATATTCCTTACAAAAGGGCCGGAATATACAAAATGGTTTTTGGATTCGCTTACAAAGATGGCACTTGAATGTCTTACAATGCATGGGCTCAGTGTTTCATTAAGAAGCTACAAGCTCAGCCCTGAAGCGAGGGCTGAAGTAAACAAACTTGTTGAAAAAATGAGAAGAGAGATAGAAAACCTGATAGTACAATACAAGAACGGAACGCTGGAAAGAAGCCCGGGGCTTACTTTGAGAGAAACGCTGGAAAGCCAGATCATGTCGCTCGGCTCTAAAACAAGAGACGCTGTGGGTGAGGTTGTGGAGAAGTCTCTTGGAAAGGAGAACCCATCCATAATCATGGCCAAAATCGGATCAAGGGGTTCTCTACTGAATGCTATACAAATGAGTGCCCTTCTAGGGCAACAGGCAGTGAGGAATAAAAGACTAAAGAGAGGGTACAATAAGAGAACCCTCGTATTCTTCAAGCCCGGAGAGCTTACTGCGAGAGAGCGCGGGTTTGTGGCAAACGGATTTAGAAAAGGGCTTGAGCCGGATGAGTTCTTCCACCACGCAATGGGAGGAAGGGAATCGTTGGTGAATACTGCAATAAGAACAGCAAGGAGCGGATACATGCAGAGAAGGCTTATAAATGCGCTACAGGACCTTACGGTTGCCAGCGACCTGAGTGTAAGGGATGCAGACGGAAAAGTTATCCAGTACATTTATGGGGGCGATGGGAAGGACCCAATGCTCGCAAAAACAGAAATCTACGACATCGCCCCAAAAGAGGATGATGTTGACACTGTGTAGAAGGTGGAAAGAATATGATGAAAGAATCGAACAAAATATGCCCGCACGATGCTGTTGGGGTTGTGGCTGCGCAGAGCCTAGGTGAACCAGGTACGCAGATGTGCATAGACGGTAGCGAACGGATAATAATAAAAAGAAATGGAAGGATTGAGATATGGCGTATCGATGAATTTACTAACTATGGGATAGAAAATTTCGGGTGTAAAAAAGAAGGGCCATATGAAATTGTGGAGATAGGAGAAGAGGTGTATGTTCCTGTCCTGGATGCGGATGAGAAAGTTAAATGGAATAGGCTTATTTCATGCAACAGAAGCAAAGCACCGGCAAAACTCATGCTGGTAAGGACTGCTTCAGGCAGGAAAATTTTTGCCACAGATTTTCACTCTTTCGTAATCCGGAAAGACAATAGGATTGTTCCTGTGGCTGGAAAGATGCTAAAAGTTGGAGATAGGATACCAGCATTGAAATATCTTCCGGAAAACTGTGTGCATAGCATACAAACGTTGGAGCTTTTGCCAGAGCATGAGCAGGGCAAAGTAAACTGCAGCGCAGGATCTGTTTCAACAAAGAGAAGTCTGCCCATTCCTCAAACATTCGAGCTTGATGAAATATTTGGTTATTTTATTGGCGCATACCTCTCAGAAGGTAGCTTGAGTAATAGCGAGGTGAGCATCTCAAACACAGATGAAGGCTTTATTTCCAAAATAAAAACCTTCGCGCAAAGAGCGAACCTCCATTTCAAAGAATTCAAGCATCATCGGGGATTTGCGTGGAGCAATGACCTAAGAATACGCTCAACACTCCTCCACAAACTCGTAAAAAATACATGCGGAGAGGGATCTGCTGGCAAACGTGTGCCTGAGTTTGCGTACAGCGCAAATGAAGCCTTTGTTTCAGGTCTCCTTAGAGCTTATTTTGATGGCGATGGAAACATCACGCTAAATAGAAAAATGATTAGGGTTAGCTCGAATTCTGAAGAGCTCGTGGATGGGATTAAACTTTTGCTTGCAAGGTTCGGGATATTTGCAAGCAAAAAGAAGGATAGAAAACAGTTTTGGCTTACCATCCCATATAAATATGCGCCGATATTTTCACAAAAAATAGGTTCCAGTGTGGAGAAAAAAGGGGTGATGCTGCAAAAGCTTGCACTGGTTGCTGGGAAACTTTTAAAATCCAAATCCCAGGATTACACCGATATGGTGTGTGGATTTGGGGATGTTCTGCACACAGCTGCAAAAAAACTTCGCTATCCAACAAGGAGGGTAAACAACTTCACAAAAAGACAGAAAATAGGGCGAACAACATTGCTTCGATACATAAACACATTCACAAAGATTTCAAAAGAAAAAAATGTTGACATCTCTAAAGAGATCACGCTGATGGAAAGAATGTACAACTCAGATGTTGTATGGGATGAAATCGTAAGAATAGAATACGCACCGCCAACCACCCCATACGTTTATGACCTGACTGTTAATGATGCACACACATTCGCCACTTTTGATGGATTGATTACACACAACACAATGCGTACCTTCCACTACGCCGGTGTAGCCGAACATGTGCCAACCGGCCTGCCAAGGTTGATAGAGCTTGTTGATGTAAGGAAGGAGCCGAAAAAGCCAACCATAGATATCTACCTAAAAAAAGAATTCTCAAGAAAGAGAGAAATAGCAGAAAAGGTCGCGCATCAAGTTGAGAGTATTACTGTTGAGCAGATTGCAAAAGTCAAGGAGCAAATGTCTGAGAAGGTTGTGAAAATTACTTATGATGAGAAGCTCGGAAAAAGCTACCGCGTAACTTTTGACCAGATGGTAAAGGCGCTTGAGGGAATGAGAAAAAGGGTTGACAAACGAAGCAAAACAATCACTGTGATTGCTGAAGAAAAGAAGCATAAGGGAGGAGTGCTAAGGACCGTAAGAAAAACTTACGAGACCGTAAAGAAAACCATTGTGAAAGGAGTTGCCGGCATTACGAGGGCAGTAGTCGTTAAGGATGAAAACGGAGAGTATTTTGTAAGGGCGAGTGGCTCGAATATCGAAGGGGTTCTGAAAAATAGCTATGTGGACCCGCTAAGGATATACACAAACAATGTAAAGGAGATAGAAAGGATATACGGAATAGAGGCAGGAAGGGCTGCGCTAGTCAGGGAGATGAAGCAGGTTATGGACATGCAAAAGCTGGCTGTTGACATAAGACATATCATGCTCGTCGCTGATGGGATGTGCTCAGAAGGAAAGATTGTAAACATAGGGCGGCATGGGCTGAGTGGAAAAAAACCCGGCGTTCTTGCCCGGGCTGCGTTTGAGGAAACAGTGAAACACCTTGTAAACGCAGCTGCAAAAGGAGAGGAGGACAAGCTTGTAGGGGTAACTGAAAATATAATAGTTGGTCAAACCGTCCCCATAGGAACCGGTAATGTTATGCTCGAATTTAGCACTACAAAACCAAAAAAGTGAGTGATTTAAATGGCTGAAGAAGAACTGAAGAAAAAAAGAGATAAAAAAGGGGCAAAGGTTACAAGAAAGAGGAAGAAAAAAGAGGGCGAGGGAGAGATAGAAGGCGCGCTGAAGCTCATGGTTGAAACTGGAAAGTACGAGATGGGATTCAGAAGAGGGCAGGCAGATGCGCTTCTCGGAAAGGCTAAGGCCATCGTGCTAGCAAAAAACACCCCTCCAATAAACGCAGCTGACATACAGCACTACGCAAGGCTTTCAGGAATTCCTGTTTTTGTTGTGGATAAAACAAGCCTGGAGCTAGGTTCAATATGCGGAAGACCGCATCCTGTTTCTGTAATCTCTATATATGACGAGGGAGAATCAAACATTCTTAAAATAGCTGGCAGGAAAGGAAAAAAATAGAGTGAGCGCATGGAAATAGGGGAAACCGAGCTTTTTTATTTAAGCGAATTTGAAAAGATAACACATGTAATGCCATCCGATGTTGCAGAGGTTAACGAGACGCTTTTCTTTCTTGTTCCTAAAAACCTCTTAGGAAAGGCGATAGGGAAAAAAGGCTTCATGATTCCAAAACTAGAAAAGAAATTTAAGAAGAAGGTTTTGATTTTTGCGGATAGCGAAAACCCTGAGGAGTTCATAAAAAATTTCTTCAACAACGTAAAACCTATGGAGATTGAAGTACGGGATGCGATGGGGGAAAGGGGTATATTTTTCTCAGTAAGCGAGGCAGAGAGGGGAATCGCTCTCGGAAAAGGCGGGTGCAGAATAAAGGCGGCAAGGAAGTTTGTGGAGAAAAAATTCAACGCAAAACTTTATTTGAAAACAAAAAAAGCAGCTTTTTTTTGAAACCCAATAAAAAACACAAAAATAAACATTTAAAAACTTTTCCACACAATGTATAATATTGGATTAATATGGGAGAAAAAGTGTGTCGTACCATTGTATTGGCAGAGACGATTCTTGTAGGAATGGGCTTTTTACTAGCTACATGTCGAGCATTAACAAAAAATATGGGAGAGAGAAAACAGCAGACGGTGCATTTGAATGATGAATATTTTAAGGGTAGAAAGCCTCAAGAAGAGGAAAGGAGGAGAGACAAAAACATGGGAGACATTCCTTTTTGGCTTGCGATTGGGTTAGTGGGAATCGGTGCAATGGGGGGTAGCGTGGGGCTTTGGGCAGCGCGTGGAAAAGATAGGGATGGTTGCGGTGTAGACGGCGGGGCTGATGTGGAACTTATACTCAGAATCCAACTCATTACAGGGCTTATGGGTACAGCACTAGCAAGTTATCAGATTTATAAAATTATTGATCCGACGCTTATCTTATTCAAATGAACGATCCATACATTATCTTTAAAACAAAAAAAGCAGCTTTTTTTGAAACCCAATAAAAAACACAAAAATAAACATTTAAATATTTTTTTGCGTATAATAATAGTATGAAAAAACTAAAAGCAGCCGTTTTCACCGGAACTTTTTTGCTCGCTTTCCTTACAACTAACGCACGTGCAAACCAGTGGAAGTATGAGGGGGTTCCGATCGAAGAAAGAAACGTGGAGGTAAAAACTCAGGAGAATGAGAATAAGAAAAGAATAAAAAAGAGGAAAGAGGAGTACCTAATCAGGGTAGAGTTTGTAAAACCAGAGGTTCAAACAAAGGACACGCTAATCACAGTTCCGATTGAAGAAACAAAAAGAAAGGAAATTCCTTTTTGGCTCGGGATTGGTTTGATGGGATTGGGCGCGTTGGGGATTGCCGGCGTTGGGGTTTCGATTGCTTACAGAATAAAAAATAGAAGGTTTGAGAAAGATGAACCTGAATTTTTCATAAAATCAGAGTATATAGATTGGAGGTTTTATGTTGAATATCCCTGGAGGGTAAAGTTAATGAGCTCTGTTTTTACTGCGTCAGTTGGAATGGCTGGCGCCATGTATTTTCTTTCAAACTCCTCAGAAAAAACAGTAAGGAATGTTGAGCAGACCGCGCAGGTTGTTGTTGAGCCGGATCCGTTTATAATGGAAAAAGACTCCTCAGGCGCACATTTTATCGTTCATAATGAAGCAGGATGGGACAGCACGCTAGCATACCTTCGAGAAATCGACACCTCCGGCAGAAGTATAAAAATTATTTTTTCCGGCCAAGTTGACAGCAGCAGAATTTTTGATGCAAAAGGCGTTCTTCCGAATTCGCAGGTTTCCATCCAATAGGTTTTTAAATAATTGGCAACAGAAAAATAATTTCCTAAACATACAAACGGAGTGATAGAATGGGTAAGGGAGCAAATGGAGAGTTTGCAGGAAGGAACCTGCAGAGAAAAAGGAAAAAATACAGGTGGCTGAGCAAGAGGTGGAAGGCAAAGAAGCTTAAGTTGAAGCTTAAGTATGACCCCACTCGGGGTGCGCCACTAGCTTCAGGCATAGTTATAGAAAAGGTTGTGTTAGAACAAAAGCAGCCGCACTCTGGGCTTATAAAATGCGTAAGGGTTCAGTTGAAGAAGAACGGGAAGATTGTCACTGCCCATGCAGTAAGGGATAAAGCAATAAACTTCATAAACGAGCACGATGAGGTCCTGATATCGGGCCTCGGTGGTTCGCAGAGGGGGCAGATGGGCTCCATCCCGGGAGTAAGGTATAAAATAGTTGCTGTTAATGGGGTTGACCTCCAAGCGCTAAGGCACGGAAAGAAGGAGAAACCGAAGAGATAAAGGTGAGGAGATGAAACTTTTTAACAAATGGGAATGGAAGAATATTGAAGTAAAAGACCCAAGCTTAAAGCAGGTAATAATGCTTAATGAAGTTAAGGTTCCGCATACTTTCGGAAGGCTTACAAAAAAACCCCTCCAAAAAACTAAGATGAACATTGTTGAGAGATTGATAAACAAGTTTATGAGAGGGGGTACGGGAGAAAAAACTGCTGGAAAAGTGATAAGGACCCATGGGCGGTTGCAGGGAAAAAAACTACGGATTATAAAAACAGTTGAAAAGGCTTTTGATATGGTTTATGAAAGAACAAAAGAAAACCCAATTCAAGTTCTCGTAAGGGCGATTGAAAACTCTGCGCCTAGGGAGGATGTTACGAGGGTTGCATTCGGAGGAGTAACCTACCAAGTAAGCGTTGATGTATCCTCAACAAGAAGGTTGGATATGGCGCTGAGAAATATTACGCTCGCTGCACTGATGCGTGCGTTCAACAGCAAAAAGTCTCTTTCGGAAACGCTGGCTGATGAAATAATAAATACTGCAAAAGGGGATGTGCAGAACAGCTACGCAATGAAGAAAAGGGATGAGATAGAAAGAATCGCAAGGAGCGCAAGGTGATTTTTGTGGTTAGGAAAGAAGCTGTAGTTGAAGATGTTCAGCGATTGATGGATACCTTGGAAACTGTAAGAAATGTTGCCATCGTTGCCCATGTGGATCATGGAAAGACAACAATGACGGACTCCCTAGTCGCGAGAGCAGGCCTGATTTCCAAGGAGCTTGCTGGGGAGCAGAGGGTTATGGACTTTGAGGAGCTGGAGCAGGCGCGAGGGATTACGATAAAGGCAGCAAACATAAGCTTGGGTTTTAAGTATGATGGGAAGGATTATCTGATCAACTTAATAGATACGCCAGGCCACGTGGATTTCGGAGGCCATGTTACAAGGGCGATGAGGGCTGTGGACGGTGTTGTTCTCGTAATAGATGCGGTTGAAGGGGTAATGCCCCAAACGGAAACTGTTCTGAGGCAGGCAATAAAGGAAAGGGCAAAACCGGTTGTTTTCATAAACAAAGTTGATAGACTGATCACGCAGTTGAAACTGAATTCTGCGCAGATGCAGGAAAAGATAGCTAAAATAATAGCTGGTGTAAACAGAATCATAGAACAGAATGCGCCAGATGAATTCAAAAAAGAATGGTTGGTTTCTGTTGAGAATGGAAAGGTTGCAATAGGAAGTGCTTTCTATAAATGGGCGATAAGCCTTGCCTCTATGCAGAGGCATAAGATTTCATTCAAGGAGATATATGAACTTGTTGTTGCTCAAAAGCACAAGGAACTAACAGAAAGGGCTCCACTTGATGAGGTTATCCTTGAGATGGTCATAAGACACCTTCCGGACCCAAGGCGTGCACAAAGGTACAGGGTTCCGAGGTTGTGGAAAGGGGACTTGAACAGCGAGGTTGGGAAGGCGATGCTTGAATGCAACCCGAATGCAAAAACAGTTGGGGTTGTGTTTGGGGTTGTGCACGATGAGCATGCAGGAGAGGTTGCTGTTGTGAGGTTGTTTTCTGGAACAATAAAAAAGGGGGATTCACTCTACCTTGCATCAAAACTAAACTACATGAAAGTACAGCAGGTTGCCATCTATATGGGTCCTGACAGGGTGAATGCAGAAAAGGTCAGCGCCGGAAACATAGGTGCGCTTGTTGGCTTAAAGGATGTTTATGTAGGAGAAACAATAAGCAGCGAACCCGTTGAGCCATTCGAAGAAATAAAACACTATTCTGAGCCGGTTGTCACGAAAAGTATAGAGGCAAAGAACAGCAAGGATTTGAGCAAGCTTATTGAGGTTTTGAGGGGGATTGCAAAGGAGGACCCGACGCTTAAAGTTGAGCTGAACCAGGAGACCGGCGAGCATCTCATAAGCGGAATGGGTGAGCTTCACTTAGAAATCATAGAATATAAAATAACAAAAGAGAAAGGAGTGGATATAGTTACCTCACCGCCAATAGTAGTTTATAGAGAAAGCATAGAAAACAAGGGGGATGTGATAGAAGGAAAATCACCGAACAAGCATAACAAATTTTATATCTATGCCGAGCCTCTTTCACAGGAGATAATAGATGCCATAGACAGAGGGGAGATAAGAGAGGGCCGGGTGAAGGGAAAGGCTCAGGAAATGATAGACCGGCTCGTTGAGTTGGGAATGGATAGAGAGGAAGCAAAGGGGATATGGCATATATACAAAAAGAACATGTTTGTGGATGCAACCAAAGGTGTGCAGTATTTAAACGAAGTGCAGGAATTGGTCTTACAGGCATTTGAGGAAGCGATGGACAAAGGACCTCTTGCGCAGGAAAAATGTCTCGGTGTAAAGGTTGTTCTCACAGATGCCACTTTGCATGAGGATAATGTTCACAGAGGACCTGCGCAGGTAATCCCTGCTGTAAAAAGAGCGATATACGCTTCAATGATCAGGGGAGGGACATATTTATTAGAGCCAAAACAGAAGGTTCTTGTCCAAACCCCGCAGGAATACACCGCTGAAGTTATGAATGCATGCAACGGAAGGAGAGGGCAAATGATAGAGATATTACAGGAAGGGGAAACCGCAACATTGAACTACATAATGCCTGTTGCAGAAATGTTCGGTTTCAGCAATGCTTTGAGAGGGGCAACTCAAGGAAGGGCAATATGGTATCAAGAGTATGCTGGATATTTCAAGCTTCCGAAAGAGCTCACAGCAAAAATAGTGAAAC
Organism: Candidatus Anstonellales archaeon; assembly: GCA_038890745.1. GTDB lineage: Archaea > Micrarchaeota > Micrarchaeia > Anstonellales > J096 > JAWAFD01. The sequence continues at coordinate 85,817 of JAWAFD010000002.1, read as the reverse complement.
AGATAAGGGAGAGGAAAGGGCTACCTCCTGAGCCCCCAACTGCCGAACACTTCATGGAGCTCTAGATTTATAAACATTTTTATTCATAAATTCTAACATGCCTGTATGCTGGGGTAAAGGTGAGGGAAAGCTGGTAGAAAGAGCGCTAGACTGGAAAATAAAGTATAAGGAAAGGGTAGAGGCTGCTGAGAAGCTCGAAAAAGCACAACGCTTTCAGTTTAAAGGATGGGTAAAAAAATTTTTTCTTAGTGCTCTCGGAATAGTGGCTGCGGGCGTGGTTTATTCTAGCGGAATAGGAATGATCTATTTCCTAACAAAACCAGATTATAGTTATGAACAGTTAAAAGAAAACGAAAGAGAGAAAAGGATAAACGCAATAGTTGAGCAGGCAAAAATTCTTAGGAAAGATGATAGAAATCTTAGTACGGATGAGTTGCACAAAAAATATGTATTCACATTCACCAACAAAGGAAATGTTGTGCATAAAATGCCGGCAGATTATATGGCAGTTAGTTTCATTTTTGGGGAAGAAATTGCGAAAAGCATAATAGCTTGGAGCAATTATTTTGAGATAGACCCGGCAATAGTTGTTGCGATTCTCTGCGCAGAGAATGGATCCAGCACAGACGCGAATATACTAAACAATGTAGGGTTAAGATTTAGCAAAAATCCTCACCTAGCAGACAAGACGGTTTCGCGTTCGGGTGCGATGGGGATTGCGCAGATAAAACCATCAACAGCAGAAATAACCATAAAAAAACTTTTGGAAGAGGGAAGATGGCCGTTTAAAACAACAGATGTTTATGTTGTGCTTTCGGATTATGATATGAGTATATTCTTGCTCTGCGCACTCATTCACGAAATAAAGAAGTCTGGGTATGGTGATATAAAAGATATTGCAGGCATTTATCACTCTGGGCATAATGGGTGGAGCAGAAAAAAAGCTGAAGGAGAAAACAACAATGATGAAGTATGGGAGGAGATAAAAAAGGCCCAATTAGCTAAACAAGAGTATGGAGGAGTGCGCGCATATCTAAGCAAGCCTAGCCAAAATGAATAAAATCAGTTTTCATATACTCCTGCAAAACCTTTGGAACTTCTATTCCATCCGGCTCTTGATAGTTTTCAACAATCGCGATAAGCGTTCTTCCTACAGCAAGCCCAGAACCGTTGAGGGTGTGCACAAAATGCGGTTTTCCATCCTTTGCCCTATACCTGATGTTCGCTCTTCTTGCCTGAAAATCTGTGCAGTTTGAAACAGAGCTTATCTCCCTGTACCTCTCCTGGCTCGGAAGCCAAACCTCAACATCGTATGTTTTTGCGGCTGCAAACCCCATGTCACCAGTACATAAAACCATAACTTTATATGGAAGTTCGAGAAGCTCAAGAATGTTTTCTGCATCCTTGAGCATAAGGTCATGCTCCTTCCAGCTCTCCTCAGGAGCAGTAATCTTTACAAGCTCAACCTTATCAAACTGATGCTGTCTTATCATTCCTTTTATATCCTTTCCATACGCCCCTGCCTCCCTCCTATAGCACGGAGTTAGGGCAGTGTAGTATTTTGGAAGCTCCTTTTCTTCAAGGATCTCACCAGCGTGAAGGTTTGTAAGCGGAACCTCGGCTGTTGGGATAAGCCACAGGTCGTCCTTTTCGCAATGGTAAAGCTCCTCGCCAAATTTTGGAAGCTGGCCTGTTCCGAACATTATTTCGCTTTTAACCAAGTGTGGAACCCAAACCTCCCTATATCCCCGTGAGGTCTGCACATCAAGCATGAAGTTTGCAATCGCCCTCTCCAATCTTGCGAATGCAGAGTGCATTACTGTAAACCTATGCCCGCCGAGCTTTACCCCCCTCTCAAAATCAAAAAACGGAAGCTCTTCATGGGGTTTCACATCGTTTTTGAATTTTGTTGGCTTTCCCCATCTTCTTATTTCTTTGTTGTCGTTTTCATCCTTTCCTATTGGAACAGAAGAATGAGGGATGTTTGGAATATTAACCCATACATCATACCTCTCTTTCTCAACCCTCTCAACCTCTTTTTCTATTCCTTCTATCATGAGCGCGAGCTCCCTGCTCTTTCTCATCTCTGCGTCAACACTTTTCCCCTGTTTTTTCTTTTCCGAAATTTTCAATCCCAGCCTGTTCCTCTCTCCCCTGAGCGAATCAAGCTTCCCTTTCAGCTCCCTCCACTCTTTATCCAAAGAGAGAATCCTGTCTACGGGGGAAGGGTCCTGGTTTCTGTTTTTGAGCATCTCCTTTATTTTCTCCGGGTTTTCCCTTAGGACATTTATATCCATCATGCAGGGATAGGAGAGGAATTGTTTAAAAAATATTGCATATGTAAGTTTTTTATGAAGGCTTTGATCCTTGCTGGCGGGGAGGGAAAAAGGCTAAGGCCTTTTACATACACCCGGCCCAAAGCAATGGTGTATGTTGCTGGAAAACCCCTCCTTTACTGGATAATTGAGGAGTTGAAGAAAGCCGGCATACATGAGTATTATGTTGTTGTTCAGCATCATAAAGAAAAAATCCTTGAATACTTCGCGGGTCTAAAGGATATTGTTTTTTTGGAACAGGGAAAGGAGTATGGAACTGCAAAAGCGATAGAAGCGGCCAGGGGAAAAATAAAGGGCGAGTTTATTGCTGTTGCAGGAGACCAGCTCTTCTCCTACAAGATAGTAAAGGAATTGATGAGTAAAAAGGGGAATAAGGTTGCGGCACTTAGGGAGCATCCTGCTGCGCACGAGTACGGTTCTGTTGTAGTGTCGGGAGGAAAGATAAAGGAGGTGCAGGAGAAAAGCAAAAACCCACCTTCCAAACTGATCAATCTTAGCATGTACAAATTTACGGATGAGGTGTTCGGTGAGATAGAAAAAATAAAAAAATCAATGCGGGAGGAGTATGAAATAACGGATATTCTGCCGGGTGCAGAGGCAGTGATCACAAAAGAGTTTTGGATGGATATAACCTGGCCATGGGATATGTTGAAGGCAAACGAAATTCTCCTGGAGCAGATGCCTGAAAAAAAAGGGAGGATAGTTAACTCAACCATAAAAGGAAAGGTTATAATGGAGGAAGGAGCGGTTGTTGAGAACAGCGTAATAGAAGGGAATGTGTATCTTGGAAAGAATGTTCATATAGGGCCGTTTGCGTACATAAGAGGGCCTAGCTCTATATGCGACAACTGCTCTGTTGGTGGAGGGACAACGGTAAAAGCCAGCATAATTTTTCCAGGTGTGAATGCAAAGCATTTGAGCTATATCGGGGACAGTATCGTAGGCGAAAATGTTAATTTCGGCTCTTCAACCCAGTTAGCAAACTATAGATTTGATTCTGGTGAGATAAGCGTTGAAACAGAAAAGGGAAGGATAAACACAAAAAGAAAAAAGCTCGGTGCATTTGTTGGGGATGGTACAAAATTCGGTGTTGGAAGCATGGTGATGCCTGGGAAAATAATAGGAAACAACTGCTGGATAGGTTCTGGTGTTGTTGTGTACAAAAACATTCCTTCAAACAAGAAAATATTCGTAAAACAGGAATGGATGGAGGAAGGATAATATCCATATTATAGTTGGAATAGACCCGGGTCTATACACTGCAATAGTTGCGATTGATTTGAAAGGAAATGTTGTTCTTAAGTTTGTAGATAGGGACGTTGGAGAGGAGAAAATAGTTGAGATAATAAGAAAAACCGGCGTTCCATCCATAATCGCTACGGATGTTTCACCGGCCCCTCATATGGTTGAAAAGATCGCTGCTCGTTTTAACGCAAAACTTTTTTACCCTTCCCGCTCCTTGATGCAGGAGGAAAAGGATGAAATCGGAAGAAACATACAGGACCCTCATCTAAGGGATGCATACTCTGCGACAATGAAGGCATACAGGGAGTATGCAAACAGATTTAGGCAGATAGATAAGCTTCATTTTGATGAGGAGAAAAAGGATAGGATAAAACATATGATTATTCAAGGCGTAAGGGCTGATGCTGCGATAAAAGCAGTTGAATCAAATGAATAAGGAGATCCCCCAATAGTGGTACATCCATCCCTCAGCCGCTGATTTTCCTGCATTGTACAGCATTCTTATTTTTGAGAAATCGTTCGGCTTGATATTCGTTATATCACACTTGTCCACAACCCAATCCTGCAGATAAACGATCATTATGTTCTCATCTGCAAAATTTTTTATTTTTCTGCTGAACTCCCCTTCCATATCAACGGTAAGCGGGAGGGTGAAAAGGCTGTTTATAAGGTTAATGTTTAGAGGTTTGAAATCGGCAGATGGAGTTAGGAAGAGAATCACATCCTTTTCTGGATCGTAGAGGTTTACGGCAACCTCCAGTGGTTTATGGCTCGTGTATCCACCATCTACCAGATAGGTCATCCCAAGCTCTTTATTTCCAGATATGAGCTCGTATTTTTTTCCTGCCTCGCTCACACCAAACAGTTTTTTATTCTCTTCAACAACTACGGGCTCGAAGTTTGGAAGGCACATGCTCGCATACACTCCCTCTTCAATCGGGAAGTCTTCTGTAAACCCAGCTCCAAAAACAACCGGTGCAATTTTTTTATACTCCAAGGCTCCGTTTGGATGACGCAGAAAAACATTTACCGCGCTTGCAACAGCATAGAAATTTGAGGCGTAAGAAAAATATCTCGTCCTTTCAGGAAGGCTCTCTCTTATATAATTTATTATTCTCTCTCCTCTGTGGATGTTTTTTCCTTTTAAAAGCGCTCCAAAATCAAAATCATAGAATAGGTATTCCATATGGCCATCAAGCTTTTCTATTACATCTTCATAGTAATATTCTAAAGCAGCGAGCATGGATGCAAGCGCCCCTCCACTCGTCCCTATGTATACGCTTATAGGAATGTTATGCTGGTCAAGAGCTTGAAGAAAACCTAGGTATGCCCAAAACCTCTGGCCAGCACCGCTCATAACAACAAAAATCCTTCCATCCCCTTCCTTCAACTTTACTGCTCTGGTTTTGTCCACTCTTCCAAAAAAATCTGTTTGCCTATGGTCTAGGAGGGGTTTTTTAAATACCGCAATCCTCTCCTCTTGCTCAGAAATACGCATTCTTGTGATCGCCCTTGGGCAGTCATACGGAACGATGGGTTCTGGCTTTCTAAGCATGCGTATGATGTTTACCATAATGTTATTCAATGTAAAAAAGAATAAAAACACACATGGTAATGATAAGGCGCTCGCTTATAATGTTTATAAATATATGCATTCAATTTTAGTCGGGTGAAATTATGTATGGTGTATCCCCACAGGCTTACGATAGGGCAATAACGGTTTTCAGCCCTGATGGGCGGCTGTTTCAGGTAGAGTATGCAAAAGAGGCTGTAAAAAAAGGTGCAACGAGTATAGGAATAACTACAAAGGATGGGGTGGCGCTGATAGCCTCAAAATCAAGACATTCAAAACTCATCCTGCCGGAATCCATAAAAAAGATATTCGAAATAGACAATCACATATTCGTAACTGCATCTGGTTTAATAGCAGATGCAAGAAAACTTGTTGATATCGCAAGAACCGAAGCGCACAGGCATCGTCTACTTTACAACGAACCCGCACCGGTCGAGAGCGTCGCTAGGTATGTCTGCGATATCATGCAGCTTTACACTCAATATGGGGGGACAAGACCTTTTGGGGTTTCTTTGCTCATTGCGGGCATAAACGAAAAGCCAGAGCTTTTTGAGGCAGAGCCAAGCGGGGCGATGACAGGGTATTATGCTGATTCGATAGGAAGCGCAAAAAAGGAAGTAGACGCTTATTTAGAGAAACACTATGATGAAAAAATGAAAATAGAGGATGCAATAAGGATTGGGGTGGATGCGCTCAAAAAAACTTCTGAAACAAAAATAACCGAGGAAGAGTTGGAGATTGCGTACATGGTAAAGGGAGAAAAGAAATTTAGGGTTCTTGGAGAAAATGAGATAAAAGCATTTCTGTAATTTTTATTTTTATGTTTTATTTTTACTTCACAACCGTCCCACTGTGAGGTTTTCCTTTTATCGCATTTAGAACATCACTATCATTCTTCCATGAGACAAAATGGAGTTCCAGCTTGCTCCTTGCAGCGAGCTTGCATGCAATCATATCAAAAACAAAGTGCTCGCCCGCTTTTCTCCTATCGCTTTCAACAGCCAGCTCAACGAGCTGATCATGGCTCATCCTTGAATATTTTTTCGCATCTTTATATTTTGATGGGTCCTTATCATACACCCCCGAAACATTGCTTATGTTGACAAGCCTCGCTGAGGATGTTGCCTCCGCCAAAAGAACAGCATCAGTATCCGTGGTAATGCCGGGAATAGTTCCGCCCATCACAACATACTGATAATTTTTTATAGCAGCGGCGGCGCTTTCAAAAGTGCTTGGGATTTTTGGGTATGCATTTTTCAAAGCTGAGAGGAGAAGCATAGCGTTCTGCTTTGTCTCCATCGTCGCAACCGCATCGGCATAAAACTCATTTCCCGCAAGCTTCCTAATTATCTCTGCATACTCCCTTGCATACGCCCCCCCTCCAACAACTATGACAAGCTTTTCTTTGCTCTCTTCAAAAATCCTGGCAATTCTCCTTATGTTCTCAAGAGAAGGTTTTTCCGGATTCACCACGCTCCCGCCCAAAGAGAGTGTAACAACCATCATCCCACGCCCCTTACATTATACTCTTGGCCATCATACTCAACAACCAAACCGTTTGTGTAAGCATACGCTTCATAAACCTGCGCTTTCTTCAGGTTTAAATAGATTCTCAATGTTTCCCGGCTATTATCCGGGTCGTATGTTGAGCCTGTAAATATTCCCAATTTTGGAGAAACCTGAGTAATCAGCTGTCCACCGGTGGAAGTGAGTAGAGTGCCCGTAATCCCCCATCCTTCTGAAAAGCCCGGAACCTGGAAAACATCGCATTGGAGTTTGTTTGTGTATTTGTCAACAAGGTTTGCCTGGCCTGCTGCCAAAAGCGTTGAGGTTGTTATGAAACAGGAATTCCTATCCTTAAACCTAAGAACAAGTCCTCTATCAGGGATGCTAACTAGATTTTTATCCTCAGCACCCGGCTGCATAACCTCTATGTTTATGCCGGCATAAGAAAACTTGTCTGGCCTCTGCACAACCCTTGTTTGTATTCCCTTGCTTTTCGCATAGTTTATTGCTTCAACAAGCCTCTCATCATTTTCGTTTCCGTTCCACCAAACCTCTCCCACCCTGAAATAGTCCATTATTCTTTTTGCTCCCTCAACAGTCCCATTCAATCCATTTGTAATCACAAGAACCTCTATGTCATCCACCCTTGGATAAAGAAGGTTGATGAGTTTGTCTGTTGTTTCGCTCGGGCCTGTGTCTATGAGCATGTCAAAATTTCCCTTCTGTACAAGGATGGCTTCCCCCTGCTTCTTCTCATACCCAACATTAAAAAAGTACATTCTGAAAACATCGTTCGGGTTTGCGGTGTACTCGCCGGCGGGCGGGTAGATTGGCTTCTCCTCCTCCCATTTGGTCTCGTTTTCCTTTACTATGATCACTGGTGGCTTTTGTTCTGTTTTGTTTCCCCCCGTGGTGGTTTGCTTTGGTCCAAGGTCTATGCACCCTGCAAACAACAACAAACCAACCAAGAACAAAACAATATACGCTCTCATAACAAAAAAAGAGCAGAAGGGTTTTTATTAGTAGTGGCTAAGGAGTAAAGTTTGGGTTATATTTTCCAAGGAGGTTAAAAAGTTCGCGATATATTTTACTTGGTCTATATGCATGATTCGTGTATTTCAACAAAAGCTGAAGCTTTGTTGAATTATCAAGGAACAGTTTTTTTCTTTGGAGATAGTATTCTAAGAGAAATGCCGCTGTTCTTTTGTTTCCATCAACGAACGGATGCTCTTGGAGTATGTACGCGAGAAGCCAAGAGAGGATACAGAGATCATTTTTGCATGAATTAAGGATGTGAAACAGATGTTGCTTCATCCTCTGCTCGGTTGGCTTTGGGATTCCATGTCTATGAAGGGTTTTGTTGAAGTGGATTAATATATCAACGGTTAGCTCTTTCATACCTACATCTCCGCAAGGACTTTAAATAACCTCCTGAGATTCGCATCCTTTTTGAGAATGGCATAAAAATTTTTTATTTCTTCCTCTACCTCTTCCTTGCTGGAAAAATCAAATATGCTTTTCTTTTTTATTCTAGCCACGATAAAAAAAGAGCAGAAGGGTTTTTATTGGTAATCGTTGTAACTATAGTTACAAAAGCTCTCCTCTCGCCTGCTCAAGCTGTATTCTCAAAACGTCCTGCTTTCTTCTAAAACCCGGAAGGACCGACTCTGAGAACTTGAAATGCAGGGATTCATCATATATTTTCTCCATGAGCTTGAAGTATTTTTCTGCAACCCTTTTGTCTCCTTTTCTTAACGCTTCATACATCTCCCTTTTCAACTCGCCGGCTGCATCCAGCATACCTGTCAAAAAAGCCTCGTACGGCTCTTCAGGCTTGGGAATCTCTTTGGTTTTAACAACGCTGAGAAGAATCTTTGCTTCAAAAAATTCCTGAGCAACATGTAAATAGTATGGATAGACAAAAGGCTCTTTGGGGAGGTTTTTGAACTCTTCTTCCGCCTTCTTTATTCTCTTTTCAGCATCTGAAACCTTTCCCTCATGGATTTCTTTTATAGCTTTTGAGCATTCCCTAACCAACTCTCTCTGCATCACCAGAAATCCGTCCATTATTCTTTCTTTTTTCAGAAGATACTCTTCTATTTTTTTCATGCTACTAACTCTCCTGCTATTGTAGCATAAGCTGGTCTTGAGATAAGGGCTCCAAGAAGAGCACCCAAGATTGTAGCAACAGCAAAACCAATAATCTCAACCATACCAGAAAAGAGAAGGGGGAGCATCGCAAGGATTGCAACAGTAACATTTGTGTTTATAATAGACATCGCCCTGTCCAGCTTTTCCTCCTTTGAGCCGGTTTTTTTCAGAAGCTCATCTGTAATTATTATCTGTGCATCTATGCTTACGCCAACTGCTGCTATTATACCGGCCATTGTTGCCAGATCTATCGTAAACGAGCCGGTGATTGCAATAAGAATGGTTATCTCAGCCAACGTTATAAGAATTATCGGAAGGATAACGCGCAGCTTTCTATAAGTAATAAAGATCACCGCAGAAACAATGATAAAAGCAAAAACAAGCCCGAGCAAACTAAGTCGGAGAAACTCCTGCCCAAGAGGCGCAGGAATAGTAGTTTTGCTTCCGAGCGTTATCCTAACTGGTAAAGCCCCGCCCTTCAAAATGGACTCTATTTCTTTAACCCTTCTCTCGGCATTAAGTACTTTCTCCTGCCCAACTCCAGAAGCAGGACCTGTAATAGAATAGGAATAGCTTGGGATTCCATCCGTAATTTGAGGAGAAAGGAATGGGGAGGAAAGAAGCCCGACCCCCTCCCATTTTGCAACAACAGGAGTGCCCGCGCTCCCATAGGAAATTTCCGGAATCATCTCGCTGTCCTCAACCTCTTTTATCATCATGCCAGCTGAAGAGAAAATGTCCTTTACGCTTTGGGGTGCATTCTTCCTCAAAACAACATATGTCCTGTTTGAAAGGTTCATACCAGGAAGAACATCCTCCTCAAAAATGATTACTGTGTTATCCCCTTCAAGCTCCAACGCCTCTTTCATAGCAGAGAGCGCATCCTCAATTTCCAAACTCTCAGCGAGGGATTGCTTAAGCTGCTCGCTGTTCACAACAACAAAAGCATTCCTCGGTCTGTCCAAAAACATGTAGAGTGGATAGTTTGCCTTACCCTTTACTGTTTCTGCAAAACGTTCCGCGCCGGTTTTTGTGATGGAAAAACCAACCCCCCAGTCATGCCCTTGTAGGTATTGAGTAGGAATCCTGTATATCGTTCCCGGAAGGATGTCCTGCCCGGTTATCGCTACTTTTCCATCCACAACACCTAAATAAACCCCCTGCTTTTCCAGTATCCCCTCCACCCTCTTCACCATCTCCTCATCTGCGCTCGGAAGCTCAACATATATCTCGCTGTTCCCGACTGCTTTTACCTTCACTTCTGTAAGCCCAAGAACGGATGCCCTCTTCTTTATTGTCTCAACCATCTCCTGCATAGTAATCTGATTGACTGGGTATTCCAGCACTATTGGAATTCTTGTTCCGCCCTCAAAATCTATTCCAAATTTTATTCCATGCACAGCGATCGCAGAAATAGCAAGAATGATCAGAGCAAAAAGAGCGGATAGCCTTATATGGCTCTCCTTCCATACGCTGGAAAGGGTTCCAAAAATAAGAAGACTAAGTATGAGTAGGAAGCCAACATAAACAGGATACATAAATATGCCCGCAAGCATCAGAATGCCGAGTAGTAGAAGAAACAGGAATTTTCTGTCATTTTTTAGTTCATTAACAGATGGGAATTTTTCAAACATTCCTATCGCCTTCCTAGGATATGGTGAAGAAGTATAACGGCATTTATGCCCCAGGTTGCGAATATATCGCCAATAAGCCCGCACACCACTACAGAAGAAATCTCATAATAAGTTGAAATTCTCGTAAAATACGCAAGGGCGAAAAGGGCCGAGAATGCAACTATTGAAGTGATGCTCATTGTTATTCCAGTTTTCATTGCATCGTAAGCCTTTTCCCTTGGGTCGCCAGCCCTCTTGAGCATTCTCATGGTAAGAAGAACATCAGTGTCCAAGGAGTAACCAACAAGCATTATGAGGGCTGCGAAGCTCGCGAGGGTCAATGGAATTCCGAAAAAGCTCATCGCACCCAACGCGATCACAACATCGCTAAAAGCCCCTATTAAAACAGCGGCGCTCGGAACCAATGTTCTAAAAACAACAAAAACAAAAATCATGCTAAGGATAGCCGAGAAAAGCACAACATTCCCTGCTTTCTCTATAAACTGCGCACTGAGCGCGGGGCTCACGGTTTGCACAGAAATGACATCATAGGATATATACTTTCTGATCGCGTTTCCAACCTTTTGCTCATAATTCTTGTAAACCTGGTTGTAGGAAGAAGAGAATAGAGAATTAAGCTCGTTGAGGTCTTTGCTAGAAACACTCTCGTTCATCCCCGCAAGGTCGTTTATCATCTCCTTAGCAATAGAGTAGAGGTGCTCTTTCTTCTGCTCATACTCCTCTTTCCCTTCTCCGCTTGATAGATATCTCACCTCAAGGTTTGAAACCTCAGGAAGAAGGGTTTGAAATTCTGATTTCAGCTCCTCTGCTTTTTTTATCTCTTCGCTCTGCGCAAACTCTATCTCAGCCTTGTACCCATAAGTCGTCTGGAAAACGTTAACCTTTGGGTTTGCAAAACCCTCATTAGAAAGCTGCGATTCTAACCATGGCCCATCTACGCTGTTTTTCATTTGCAGGGTAACAAGCGTCCCTCCCTGAAAATCAACCCCTAAATCTATCCCATTGGAAAAAATAAAATAGAGTGATAGAATTATGAGTAGAAGTGGGGGAATCAGCGCAAGAAAATAATTCCCTTTGTATATGTTCGGCAACATAATATTACCCTTAGTATATTGCTCCGACCGGGATTCGAACCCGGGTCACTGGCTTTCTTCATTTTCCGATGAAACGCTTTTACGCCGAAGGCGAAAAGGTTCCTCGAAAGGCCAGTATCCTTGTCCACTAGACGATCGGAGCAAATGGAAATGAAGATTTTTTAAACTATGCGGAACTTTTTTTAACCCTTTCTTATGCCAAGTTTCTCTATTACTTCTTTCACATCCTTATAAACTTCCATTATCGGCCGGTTCCCATCTATCAAAAACCAATTTTCAGTATAGAACTTTTCCTCGTAAAGTTTCAGAAAGTTCCCTCTCACCCTCCGAAGGTATTCAACGTCCCTCTCGTATCTGTCCAATCCTTTTTGGGCAACTTTCCTTTCATACGAAATTTCAGGTGGGATGTCAAGCAGAACAACTCCATCCGGTTTTGGAAGGGAAAGGGAGTTTACAATATTTTTTGCCGTTTCATACTCTACTCCATCAACCTCATACGCAATCGTTGAGAAAAAATACCTGTCCAAAAACACCGGCTTGTTTATTTTTGAAATTTCAGATATCCCATCTGTTATATCGGAAAGAAAAAGGAGGAAAAGCGCTTTTCTGTTTATCTCAACATTCCCGCGCAGAAAATCACCGAGTATGGAATATTTTTCTCGCGGAAACTTTAAAACCTCAAAATCATATTCCCCTTGAAGAAGGGTGATGTGCGTATTCTTCCCGCATCCATCTATACCCTCAAAAACAATCAGCATGGAATTCCCTTCCCTCAAAAGGTTTAAATATTTTTTTGCCAAATTCAACAAGGGGGTTTTATGGATGTAATATCTGTTCGTGATATAAACAAAAAAATGTTTGAAGAAATTTTTGAGATCGCAAAGGAAATGGATAGGCAGTTGAAGAGCGGTAGGGTGGAAAAGCTTGATGGGGTTGTTGCAACGCTGTTCTTTGAACCCTCGACGAGGACAAAGCTCAGTTTCCAGAGCGCATCCCTGAGGCTCGGGCTAAGGTACATTGATTTCATAAGCGAGCTTAGTTCTGTAAAAAAAGGGGAAAGCTTTGCAGACACTGTGAGGATGCTTGATGGATATTCGGATATTATAGTCATAAGACATAAGTATGAGGGTGCTGCGCGATATGCTGCTGAGATTGCCGATGCATCCATAATAAACGGTGGGGATGGAGGAAACCAGCATCCCACGCAAACAATGCTAGACCTTTATACAATACTAAAAGAGAAGGGAACGATAAAAGGGCTGAATGTAAGGATGATGGGCGACCTGAAGCATGCGAGGACAATGCATTCTTTAATATACGCGCTCGCTATGTTTGGTGCAAAAATCGCTGTCACATCCCCAGCAGGGCTTGAGGTTCCGGTTGATTTTATAGAAGAGGTTGAGAAAAAGTTCAACACAAAAATAAGCGTTGAGGATGAGCCGGACTTCAGCAAGGATGATGTTCTTTATGTAACAAGAATACAGCAGGAGAGGTTTGCTGACCCTCTTGAAGCGAAAAGGATAATGGAAAAATTCAGAATAACAAAGGAAGCTATAAAGAATGCAAAGAAGGATATGATAATAATGCATCCGCTTCCAAGGGTCAATGAAATAGATTTGGAGATAGACAAAACCCCTCATGCAAAATACTTTGAGCAGGCGAAAAACGGGATTCCTGTTCGCATGGGATTGATAAAATATATTTTGGAGGGAGAACATGCTTAAGGTTGAGGCAATAAAGGAAGGAACTGTGATAGACCATATAAGGGCCGGGAAAGGGACAAAGATATTGAAGCTTCTTGGGTTGGATGAGAAACATGAGGGAAGCATAGCCCTTCTTTCAAACGTAAAGAGCAAAAAGCTTGGGAAGAAAGATATTGTAAAGATTGAGGGTGTTTTTCTTTCTGATGAAAAGCTGAACCTAATTGCGCTCGTTTCTCCAGAAACAACCATAAACATAATAAGGGATTCAAAGGTCGTTGAGAAAAAGAGCGTTGAAATGCCCGATGATTTAAGGATAGGCCATTGCCCAAACCCAAGCTGCATCACGAATAATGAAGAGATGCACAAGCACTTCAAAAAGGAAGGGGAAAGGTATAGGTGCATATATTGCGAGAGGGTTTTTGCACCCGAAGAACTCGTCTAAACCTGTTCGATATGGAAGGATTTCCTGATAATAATTGGGGTTGGGCTTGCGCTTATTAAATAGAGTAGCTGATCTGCCCCCAAACAGATTTAAATCCTTTCGGTTAGTATAAAAACATGGAAGCCGTAATGCCGAATTTCTCAGACCTGCTAAACCCAAACATAGAAGTAAAAAACTTTCCGGATGGGGACAGCTACGTGAGAATTCTTGAGCCGGAAAAATTCAAAGGAAAGGAAGTAACAATATATGCCAGGCTCTGGCCTGAGCAGAATTCAAGAATTTTTGAGCTAATCTTAGCCTCAAGAACCCTGAGAAAAATGGGTGCAAAAATACAGGCCGCTGTCATTCCATACCTTCCGTATTCAAGGCAGGATAAAACATTTTTGGAAGGAGAAGCGCTGAGCATAGATATCTTGCTGAGCATGCTGAGAGAGAGCGGGGTAGAAAAAATAATAACATTTGATTGTCATTTTATAAAAACCGGGAGCGGAGAGTACGAAAGGGCAGGGATGAAAATCAAGAACATTTCACTTGGAGGGAAGTTGATTGAAAAAGCAAAAGAAGAATTCTCAAAAAACCTTATTACAATAAGCCCTGATGAAGGAGCGGGATACATGGCTGAGAAATCGATGAAAAAAGTAAGAGGGGAGTATGTTAAAGGGAAGGAGGCGTATAGGAAAATTGAAAAGGTAGAAGGTGTGCAGGAAGTAATGGGCAGGGATGTACTCATAATTGATGATATGATAAGTACCGGCGGCACGATGGTTAGGGCTCTGGAAAACGTAAAAAAAGCAGGTGCGAGAAAGGTTGGGGTCGCAACCGTGCATGCATTCTTTTTGAAGGATAGTTTGCAAAGGATAGAAGGCTCAGCGGATTATATAATTACCTCAAACACCATTCCGAATAAGTATGCAAAAATAAATTTTATGGAGGCGCTCTGATGAGAATAGCATTCTTCACAGATACCTATCTTCCGCAGAGGGATGGTGTGGTTACAGCGATGCTTAACCTAAGGAATGAACTCGAAAAAGAAGGGCATGAGGTTTTTATGTTTACTCCGGGAACAAAAAAACAAAAGGAAGAGAATAAGGATAAAAGGGTGTATTATTTCAGCTCTGCTGTTTTCAAACCCTACCCTGATTATCGGATTGCTCTATTTCCGTTCATCTCTGCTGTAAAATTGGTGCAGGAGATGCACATCGACATTATACACAGCCATGGAATAGCAACAACTGGACTTGCTGCTATCCAGTGCTCACAAAAATTAAAAATCCCGGCCATAGCTTCCTTTCATACCATGGTGCATAAAGCAACCTATTACCTCTCTCAGAACCCGAGCCTAAAAAATATCCTGGAGGATGTTGCTGTAAAATATCTAAGATGGTATTACAAGCAGTTTAGGGTTGTAACCACACCAAGCAACTACGCGAAAAATGCACTAAGAGAGATCGGAATTGAAAATTGCGTAGTAATGCCAAACGGAATAGAGTATAACAGATTCGCAAGGGTAAAGAATAAGAAAGCAAAAATAAACGGAAAAAGAGGGCCGTTTGCACTTTATGTTGGTAGAATAGTGAAGGAAAAGAATGTGGACCTGATAATAGATTCCATTCCTTCTGTGATAAACAGAAAGAAAGCAACATTCATTCTTGTTGGAAAGGGGCCTTATGAGGATGATGTAAGGAACAAGATAAAGATGCTAGGGGTTGAAGATAATGTTTTGATGCCCGGGTTTGTTGAGGATGAGGAGCTTCCTGTGTATTATAATTCAGCAAAGGCATTTCTATTCCCATCTTCGTTTGATACGCAAGGGTTAAGCGTTCTGGAAAGTATGGCATGCGGATGCGCTCCGGTTGTTCCGGCAAACTCCGCACCGGCAGAGTTCGTGAAAGAAGGTGAAACGGGATTTTTATTCAGGGACGAGAAAGAATTCCCTGAAAAGGTGATCCAAGCATTGGAATGCAAGAAAAAAATAGGTGAGAATGCAAAAAATGCCGCGAAAGAGTATGATATAAAAAAGGTTGCGAAAAAATACATAGAACTCTACCAATCCCTCCTCAAAAAATAGAATCATCCCTTTATTTCCTTTATTTTCTTCCTCAACTCATCAACAGTAAGGAGGAGGACATCCCCGCTTTCAACATAAAACTTTAAAATACCAGAAAGCCTGTTTGGGGAGTATACATATGGGATAAAACTTTCCTTTTCCTCCTGACTCCCAAAAAGTATTATGGAAACCCCTTTTTTCGCACACTCTGTTGAATTCTTCATCACCTCAGCCATCCTCCCCTTCTCGTAGAAATTTATGTAGAAATCCTGGCCGATAACCTTTAATTTCGTATCACAGTCCTTTGCCCTTCCCAGATCGCTAAACGGAATCGCGTTCACTACACATATATCCCTTATTGCCCTGAACATGCAGAGCGCAGGAATACTTCTTCCGCTTTCCTTTTCCCATTCCGTAAGCCCATAGTATTCAAGATAGCTCTTCACATCCCCTCTCCTCTCAAGCTTATCCAATATGAATTCGAGGTTGTAGTCGCTGAGGTATATCGGTTTCCCCTGGTAGTATATGCTCTTAAACCCTCCCTTTATCTCAGAAAGCTTCAGCGGGGTGTATTTCCATTTGTAGAAATCATTAACTTTTTTGAATATTTCAAGTACCTCTTTTCTCTTTATTGGAATTTTTATTTTTTCTATTGGCGGGAAGGCCGGAATATCGAGCGCATACGGAGCTTCCTCCTTCCTTGCGAAGTACACTCCTATTGCTACAATGGCCAGCGCGATGGAAAATAGAAGGATGTTTAGTGGAGTAAAAATTGTCGAAAGTCCTCCTGTTTCTCTCCTTACAACGGTAACTGTTTTCTGTTCCCCGCCTATTGTGAAAATAAAATCATACGAACCAGTGGGGGTCGGCCCACCAAACTCTCTATTCAAGTCAAGTTCAACAGAATTTACATTGCTATACTGATATGTTTTATCACGGAATTTTATTTTAACATTCCTAAGAGAAACTTTTTTATCACCCACAAAAAAGCTGAATGTGTATTTCGATTCCATGAAATTTGTCTGCGTTTTTATCTCAATCGGAGAGATGGAAAAAATTCCTCTCGCGTATGCCTTCTGCCCATCGTTTATCTCACAAAGGTATGTGCCTTCCGGAAGGGTGCCTGTGTAGGAGAATATGAAATCCGAAGAGAGTGGGTGGACGCCTAAGGAAATTTTTTCTACGTTCTCCCCCTGCAAATTCACAACATCTAAGAAAAGCGATCTCTGCTCCCCACCATCGTTTATGAACGCGTGGAAGTTAAGGGGCGCGCCGGAGAGCGTTGGTGAAAGAACAGCAGGTCCCTCGCTTACATAGAGTTCGCCGGCAACATCGGTAAAAATCTGCCTAAAAACAGCGTACGTAAGCTCACCTTTATCTGCTGTAGAATAGACTTTTAGATAGCCGGTTTTTTCAGAATCAACAAAAACAAGAATGTTCGTTTGATTCGTTGTGAAAGAACTTTCATATTTAGGTTTTAACCATTCTGTGCCGGAAAGTATTTTCTCAACATCTTCCGCAGCATGCGTTCCGCTGTCCCATCCAACATCCAGAGCTTGCGGAACAAAAATTATACTTCCTTTTCCGTAATCCACAACGCTTATGCACCCTCTTATAAGAGACCCAGCCTTGTAAAGAGGGTCTTTTAAGGATGCGTTGCAAGTCATCCCAACTCTTTCAAAATTTATATTAAATGTTTTCCAGAAAGAGGATGGAACTGAGGTCAAAGAACCGTCCAGATCTATTGCTTGATTCGGCTCTAATCCTATATAAACAAACGTATTTCCTCTTCTGACAAAACTGCTAAATTCTGGCACCATCAGCTCTTTTGGAAATTTTCCGCAGGGCGCGATTACCACCGCCCCTTCCGGGATAGAAAGTGCTTCTTCTGCGCTTATTTTTCCAACAGAAAAACCTTTTTCTTCCAAAGAGTTTTTCAAAACACCCTCAAAGTAAGGATAGTTATTCTGGGATTGGTATTTACCACATTCAAGTATGAAAACTTGATTGGAAACCGGGGAGGTGTAAAAGTTAAGTTTTATGTTTGTTGCGTTTGTCTCCACTATTGAGTAGGCAACGGTTCTTGGGGAGAATTCGGCACCATAGCTGGCAGTCCCAGTCTTCAGAACATTTATGAAGTGTGCCGGAATCTTCTCTTCAGCAGGAGGAACAATAGGTGGAAGGCTTAGTATGTAAAAAATTATTCCTGCGAGAATCAGGATGAATACAAACAAACCAATCACAATTATCTTCACGGCTGATGGTTTTTCCTCTTTTTTTTCCTCTTCCCGTAATTCTGGTTTTTTCTCTTCCTTTTTTTTAAACAGCGCCTCTAGAAAAAGCTGAAGCTCTGATTTTTTTATCTCCTTAAACCTTTTTACATGCGTATACTTCTTCTCAACCTCAAACTTGAATTGCCTTCTCTTTATCGCAGCCATAAAACCACTACTGAATTGGGGTTATGAATCCTTCTTTAACGAGTTTGTTAAGCTGCTCCTCAACAAGAGCCTCAGGCACGCTGTATATTCTCGCAAACTCCCCAATGTTTATCTCACCATTGTGCTCCCTGAGCCAGTCCTGTATTCTTTCCCTCAAGGTTTCCGGAGAAAGCGTTTCAAGTTTTTTTATCTTTAGGATCAGCTCATCATTCCTGCTGTTCAGCTCGTAGTTTTCCTTAACCAAGCGCTCGTTTTCCTCGGAAAGAACGACAACCTTTCTGTTCAGCCTTTTTATTTCATTCTTCAGTTTATCGTATTCGGAATAAAGCCGGCCATAATCCTGCGTGGCGTATGCATCCAAATCTTTTATGACCATATCCACAAGCCCTATAATATCCTTCGTGTCTATCGTGTAGGCATCTCTTAGAAGCATCAGAATGGTCAAAAGTTTTTTCGTAACCTCCCATTTCCTCTTTGATGGGGTTGTATTCTGAGGGATGGAGTAAAGCACGTCCATTCCATCTTTCTTAAAATTTATTATAAAAAATGAAATAGGAACACCGTTCAAATCCCTTGTTTCCACATAAGCGAAGGAAACCCCCTCTTTTGTTTTTGCAACCTCTCCCTTCTCAACAGGAAGGATCGCCCTTTCTACATCATCAAAGCTGACATTGAGCTTGGCATTTATTCTCAGCGCACCGACATCAGGAGTAGATGGCTTTTCACCCTCTCCTGTTTTTACCGGTATTGCCATTCATTCACCGCTTTTTCTTTTTTTGCTCTCCCTCGATTCTCTCCACCTCCTCCTCAAGAGCCGGGAGGTAAGAGATGAGAGCCATGAAAATGAGGAAAATGCCAACAACAATACCAAATAGTATGCTGCCTATGCTTGGAAGGGAGCCAAAAAAAATCGGGACTATTATAAGAAGCAGCAGGATGGCTGCTGCGAGCGCTGAAGCGAATGTAAAGTTTCTTTCAAACTGCTTCCTCTTTTCTTTGTATTTTTCATAATCCTCCCTGCACACAAAAAGTTCATTGTTCTTTGCCATGTTTAGTTTTTTCTTTATCTTTCTAATCGACTCTATCACGATATCCTCCTTAACCCTATAGGCATCTTTTCCCTTTATTTCATTCCCGCAAATAATACACATCTTCGCCATCTAATCCTCCTCCAATATTACCTGCGTTATTTCCCTATCGCCTATCTGGTTTTTCTTGAAATCTGCTTTTGTAAAAATGTTTATTATTGTGGCATCATCAACACCCAGCTCTTTTAGGAATGATGTTATCTCCCTTCTCTCAACCCCATACCGTTCAAGCAGAATAACAAAGCTTATGACATCCATGTGCCTGCTTTTCTTGTCAAAAAGCTGGCTTATCTCCTGCACCTTTTCCTCGCTCAGCCCGAACTCCCTCAACCTAGCCCTAAGCTCCTCCCTTTTAAACGGAATACTTTTTGGCATGTTTTCACCGGCTACATCTTTTAAATCAAGGAAAAGGTCTTTTAAAGGCTCCTCTCCAGCAATCTTTTCAAGGAGGAATGTGGAGGGGTATTTTTCTGCTGTGTGGAAAGCAAGGTTTACTGCTGCCTGCCCAACACCGAACCCGGAAATCTGCTCGCGCATGAAATTGCTGAAATTCAATGTGGATTGAAGGTAATCCAAAAATTGGGCAAACTTCACTTTTAGTATGAATGTTGTACCCACATTGCTGAATATGCTTTCGCTTATGTCTGTTGGGTTCTGGCTCGCAACGATCAGCTGAAAGTTATACTTTCTTCCTTCCCGGACGATCATAACCGCATCGCTGTTCTCTTCTTTTGCGATCTTCCACGCCTCATCCAGAACAACAATCAACCTTATGCCTTTCTCCCTTGCCCATCCTGTTGCGCGCATTTTTTCCTTTATGAATTGAAGAATACTAAGAGCGCCGAGAGCTCTAAATCTCTCGTCCGGTAGGCCGCTTAAATCCAGGCTCACGAGCCCGGAATTTGTAAGCTCGTCCAAACTTATTGTGCTCTGCTGAGCAAAATAGTCCTCCCCCGGCCTTGTGAATTGCTTCAAACGATAGATTGCGTTCTCCAACTCTGCCGGAAACTCATACGTTCCAAGCTCTGCCTGCTCCTCTAGTATCCTCACCACATCCTTAAGCGTTGGGGGGGTGAGCTGTCTTCCTAACTCATCCCTCTGGTCCCTGCTGTCCATTCGAAATTTAGCTTTTACATACGCTTGCTCTATTGCCTCCTCAGTAAGTCTTCTTTGCTCAGGATACTGACCAATATCCGTGAGTATCTCAAGCGTTCTCATTATCTGTTTTATCCTATCATACGGCTTCATTCCTCCAAGGTCAAGAAGGTTTATGTAACTTCCTTTTGCGAGTGCGATCACCTTTCCACCTGTTTGCAATACCCAATCTTTATACTCTCCAGCCCAGTCAATTATGAGCGCGTTCGAGTTCCACACAAAGCTTGCCCTCATGAGGTATGTTTTTATCCAGTAGCTTTTTCCGCTCCCGGTAATTCCAACAATTGCCATGTGCGGGTTTGTTACATCCTCAAAACTCCAATAAAAAGGAGAGTGGAGGATGGCTGTTCTACCTACATATATCGATTTCGTAGGGTCTTTAAAAAGCACGTATCCGGGTGGCTCGGGTGGGTGGACAAGGATGTTCCTCATCGCAATAGCAACATTGGAAACCTTCATCACACTGAGTCTTCCCACTCCTCTCACCTTAATTCTAGATTACCTGATTCTCAAGCTCCTCTGGTGTTGTGGGTAGGGCCCTCTCCCACTCAACCACCCTGAGCATTTCATCTGCTGTAAGGGGCTCAACTTCAACATTCAAGGCATTTGAGAGGGTTGCCTTCAGCTCAGAGGCTTGGGATTTTACCTTTGTGATCGCCTCCTCCTTTGTTATACCAGATGCGGTGGTCATGACATAAGCAACAACGCCCATTGGTTTTACTCCTTTTGTAAGAGAATCAAGCTGGGCCGCCCACATCGCAACCTCCCTCTCATACCTGTCTATTTTAAGAACATCAGGCTCTGACTTTTCCCTTTCCCTAGCAAGCCTCAACTGCGCCTCTGCCTTTTTTGTTTCAAGTATCTTTCTCTTCTCGCTTATATCCTCAGCATAAAGAAGGTATGAAACCTTTGTAACATATTTTATGTTTGAGATCGCCCTTTCAAAAAACTTTGAGTAGTTTGTAACCTCTTCTTCGGTTTTTTCAAGCATGGATTCATATATTTTTATCGCAAGGTAGGCTGAAGCATAGAAGATCCCATTTGGCGCTTTTTTCACAATAACATCCTGGCTAGGCGGAATTTCGTATCCAGTATCCGTAACCAGAAGGATGTTTCCCTTCTGCGTGAAAAGCGGGACGATCAGATAACCGTATTTAAGAAACAGAATGGCTGAAAGGGTGGATATGCCGGCTATCGCAGCACCTAGCATTGTGAATATCCCCCCTCCGCTCGCTATTGCGACAAGGGTTGCGAACAATCCGATGACTAGAGAGCCGTACGCAAGTTGCTTGTTGCTTATCTCAACCATAGAGAGAGAATTAGAAGATGAGGTTTAAAAAACTATTTGCACACCTTCTCCACAATCTCCTTTGCCTTTCCAACATACTCTGTTTTGAATATTCTTTCTATTTCTTTCTTATCGATCAGTTTTCCATATCTGCTCTTTTCAAAAATCTCCTGAAGGTTTTTCCCTTTTCCTGAAAGCGTAAGCTCCCTTACAACCTCATGCGCCCTCTGCCTTCCTATTTTCTTTGAAAGCGCGAGCATAAGCCTTTCAGCATAAACGCCGCCCTTTGTGATATCTACGTTCTCCCTTGCCTTCTTAACATCAACCTCAAGCCCGCTCATCAGTTCTATCATTTGCTTGAGCATGTAGTCAGTAATACAAAAACTCGTTGGCCAGATTATCCTTTCGTTTGCTGAGTTGGTCAAATCCCTTTCATGCTCCAGCGCGATGTTCTCAAGAGCCACCTGAACATTCGCGCGAACAACCCTTGCAAGGGAGCATATCCTCTCACTTTTGTGCGGGTTTCTTTTCTGGGGCATGGTTGAAGAACCAACCTGCTTTTTCCCAAATGGCTCAAACCATTCTGCAATCTCTGTCCTGCTTAAATTCCTTATCTCCTTCGCAATCTTCTCAAGATTGGATGCAACAACGGCCAAGAAAAACATGGCGCTTGCATGCACATCCCTTTGGATTATCTGGTTTGAAACATCTGCTTTTCCAAGCTTAAGCTCTTTCAGAACGAGTTCCTCAACTTTCTCAAAACCATAATTCTCAAAGCTAGCGTAGTTCCCGACCGCTCCCCTTATCTTCCCCACCTCAACCCTCCTCCTAAGTTCCTTCAATCGCTCAAGATTTCTTTTGTTATCGGAGTAGTAAAGGGCAAACTTCATTCCTATGGTTGTTGGGATTGCATGCTGGCCATGCGTTCTTCCTATGCAAACATTATTTTTATATTTCAGCGCCTTTGCCTTCAGTTCTTTTCCTAAAAGAAGCATTCTTTTTTCAATAAGGTCAAACGCTTCACGGAAAATCAACGCAGTTGCGGTGTCCTCAATATCATAGCTTGTTGCACCAAGATGGATATACTCGCCATATTTTCCGCTTTTTTCAGCAATCGCCTTTACGACCGCCATTAGGTCATGATGGGTCTCTTTTTCAATTTCTTCGACTCGCTTCAGCGAGATCTCCTTCACCGCTTTTTCAACAGCAGGAACAGCTTCCTTTGGAACATTTCCAAGTTTTGCATGTGCCTTCAGAAGGGCAAGCTCAACCTCAGCCCATTTTCTTATTCTGTTCTCATCGCTAAAAATATCCGCCATCTCAGTTCTATACCGCGTCTCGATCACACTCATAGACAGAATGGGGAGTGCAAATTTTTAAATCTTAACCCAACAGAGCAGAAAGCACTTTAAGTAGCTGCGGCCTTCCTGCAACCGCCTTTGCAACAGGCCCTGCAAAATTCCCCTTCATAACCTGGTTTAAATCTGAATCTGCTATGGTTGAGAAAATGTGGCTCAAATCATCATCGTTCAGTTTTTCCAATACCTTTCTCAGAAGGAGCCTCTTTGCCATCTTCTTACCCGCTGTTTCCCTCCACGGCTTTTCATAGTACCTGTAGAGAAAATCAGCTGAAAGATTTTTCTCATGGAATCCTCGCAACGCCGCGTTTCCTGCAAGGGCAGCAGCCTCCATCGCAAGCGCGATTCCTCCGCCATGTATCGGATCAACCTGCTTTGCTGCGGTACCAACAACAAGGAAATTGTCCTTCACAAAAGAATCCATCGGAGCACCCACGCTTATAATCCCTCCAAAATCGTTGTATACACTTGCATCCCTTAGCTCAGAATGCTCTTGTATAAATCTATCCAGAAAAGTTCTTGGGGTTGCGCCATCAAGCCCCCCGCGTTTTTTTCCTGTTACAAGATGCGCGCCTATTCCTATTCCAACATTTGCCTTCTTATCCGCTTTTGGGAAAATCCACACATATCCTCTCGGTGCGACATTATTTCCAAAATACAACTCAATCAGGTTTTCATGATTGTATGGCGCCATCTCATACTCGTAGCATGTATCAACATCATAAAGAGAGTGAATAGCATTAAAACCCATCTTTCTTGCAATGTGGGCTTCCATCCCTTCTGCAGAAACCACAAGTTTTGCTTTTACCTCGTATGGCTCGTCCGCGCCGTGCTGAAGCTTTACAACAAATCCATCACCATCCCTTTTGATATCAAGGGCGCGCGTGTAAACCTTTATTTTTGCTCCTTTTTTTGTTGCGAGTTCTGCGAGCCATTGGTCAAATGCCTTTCTTTCAAGAACCCAGCCCTTTGTCTCTTCATCCTTCCATACTATTTTTTCCCCTCTTGGCCCAACAACCTTCGCACCCAAAATTTCTGTTGAAATAACATGCTTTGGAAGTTCAAGACCTTGGGCCAAAACCTCCCTTGCACCAAGCCCTTCCCCGCATCTTACCGGCACCCCAACCTGCTTTCTCTTATCCACGACGAGAACCTCTCTTTCAGATGCAACAATCCTCGCAAATGTTGAGCCTGCTGGTCCAGAACCTATAACGAGAATGTCATACTCTTCCATAAGATCACTTTCTCTTCTTTGGTTTTTTTATTTTTTCGCTCGCCTTAACGAGCGAGATCACATTCGCAGGGCATGCCTTCACGCATATTCCACAGCTTATGCATTTTTCTGGGTAGTGCTCTATCCTTGTACCAACAAGTTCTAGTGCGCTCTTTGGGCATACAGCAGCGCAGCCAGCGCAGAGAATGCATCCCTCATAATTTATTTTAACAGCCATGGGGAAAATAAAAAACAAAATGTTTAAATTGATTGTAGTTTGCTGAATAGCCTATTGCAGAATAAAATTCAACACATACCCAATAAAAATGAACGAAACCGCAAGTACCGCCACAAGAACGGCCAGGAGCTTTATTTTCACAACCCTTCTGAGTATTAGGAGCTGTGGAAATGAAAGCGCGGTAATGGACATCATGAGGACAAGGGCTGTGCCAACAGCCATTCCTTTTGCCATAAGGTTAGATATTAGATATAGATATTAAAGTAAACCAAAATGTATTTTAGGGAAACATAGAAAAATAAAATACCGAACAATGTTTTCAGTATATTTGGCTTAAACCTTGCAACAAGTTTTGCACCGTATATCGCACCTATAAGAGCCCCAAAACCTAAAGCCACTGCCACTGGGAGGTCTACAACTCCATTGTAGATCTTGAAAAGCGCCCCCACAAGAGCAATCCAAAAAAATGCCGCCATGGATGTTCCAATTGCGAGTTTTACTGGAGCCTTAAAAAGAAGGATATATGATGGTACAAGAGCATAGCCACCGCCCAAACCTATTACCCCAGTCAGCATACCCACCCCGGCTCCAAGAATTCCTTTCGAAACCGGCTTGCCCGGAATGTTTTTTGACTTTGATACAGCCGGTTGTTTTAGAACTACCCCTTCATAGATCATGCGGATAGAAACAACCAAAAAAGCGACCCCTACAATAAGGTCTATCATTGCGCTTTGACTGCTTATGTACATAAAAATGATTGAACCAATGATCACACCCAAAATTCCAGAAATGCCGGTAAATATCGCAGTTTGCTTATCAACATTGCCCATTTTCATGTGCTGAATCGCCCCGGATGCGGCCGTGAAAACCACTGCGGTTAAGGTTGTTCCTACAGCAAACGCCGCTGGAAAATCAAAGCCAAAACGCAAAACTGGCATCATCAACGCGCAACCACCAGTACCAAGCAGTCCACCGATTACGCCAGCAAAAATCCCAACAACAAAATATATTATATACTCTATCATTCCATCACCATCCTGAAATATCCTTAATCACCCTTCTGCCAAGAGGAGAGAGGGAATACAATCTTTTTGTGCCTTTTTTTCGAACCTTCACCAGCCCTGCTTTCAGAAGAACTTTTAGATGCTGGGAAACCGCAGGCTGGGTTACTTTTACGAAATGTGGAAGCTCGCATGCGCAAATCTCTTTTTTTCTTATAATTCCGAGCAACCCAAGCCTTGTTCCATCGCTGATTGCTTTTATAATTTTAGTTTTCACGAATATTAGTTTAAACTTATATATTTAAAAAAATATCGCTGATTGCTGCTATTGCTGGTGATTAAATTTTACCCTCTCAATGCTTTCAGTATATCCTTCTCTATTTGTGAAAGCGCCTTGAACTCCTCCTCCTTATCGTTCAAAAGCATTGTAATCTTGGCCTTCCTCAAAAATTCCTTCACTTCCTTTTTCTCATTTTCGGAAAAGCCAGCGCCATTTGCCTTGTTTATGTTATCTCTCAGGGCATATGCCATCTCCAGAAAATTTTTATTATTCTGTTTGTTCAGCTCTTTGCTCGCATCGCTTATTATTTTCAGGATCAGCGTGTGTTCATCCACCCGTATAGCAGGCTTTTTTTCCTCACCCTTCTTTCTAATTTTACTCTCCTTCTCTCTCACCATAAGCCCACCAGGAGTATATCACTAGTTATATTTTTATATGTTTCGCAAGAAAACTATAACATTTGATATAAAAAAACAAAAGTATTTAAATATTTTGTCCTAATGATTTAGGATATGGTGGAAGAAATTGATGAAAAAAGTTTGTACATCCTAAGACTTCTGAGCAAGGACTCGAGGCTTTCGTGCAGGGAGATAGCGAGTTTGCTGAGGATGCACCCCGCAACCGTGATAAAAAAAATAAAAGAGATGGAAAGGGAGAAGGTAATAAAAAAATATACAATAAATGTTGATTACGAAAAGCTTGGTTATACCATAACTGCTTTTGTTTTTGTTCAGTATGAATTTGGGAAGTATGCCCTCGAAGAGCTTGGTAAAATAAGCGGGGTTATTGGCGTTTATGAGATAACCGGCGAATATGATGCTATTTGCTTGGTTGTTGCGAAAAACAGAAGCAATTTTAAGGAGATAATACATACAATAGCAACAAGTCCGGGCGTGAAAAAAACAAACACAGCAACAGTACTAACAATAGTAAAGGAGCCGGCGGGGGTTTTTTAAGTTGGTAGTTTTCCGCCCATAAGTTTTTCTATTTTTTTCTT
Organism: Candidatus Anstonellales archaeon; assembly: GCA_038890745.1. Classification (GTDB taxonomy): domain Archaea; phylum Micrarchaeota; class Micrarchaeia; order Anstonellales; family J096; genus JAWAFD01. The sequence continues at coordinate 59,030 of JAWAFD010000002.1, read as the reverse complement.
GAAGCTTCTATCATGCTTGAACCTCTCCACCATGGTTTTCATTCTGTTGAACTGGTTTAGGAATGCGCGCACCTCTTCTGGTTTCGTACCCGAACCTCTTGCAATCCTTTCTATTCTCTCCCTGCTTTTTCTTACAAGAAGGGCATCCTTTCTCTCCTCCGGGGTCATGGAGTTTATCATGGCCTCGTATTTTTTCAGCTGCTCCTGGCTTTTCTCCACCATCTCCTTAGGTAGGTCCTGCATTCCTATCATACTCAGAATAGAACTCAAAGGACCCATTTTTTTGGCCGCCTTCATCTGCTTGTAGAATGCCTCTATTGTAAACTCCTCTTCAACCAATTCCTCCATTCCCTCTTCTTTTTTCAGCTCCTCAACCTTTTCAATCAGGGATTTTATGTCCGGCATTCCGAGAAGGCGGGAGACGAATCTTTTTGCATCATAAACCTCAAACGCATCTATTTTTTCCCCTGTTCCTATGAACGCAATCTTTGCTCCTGTCGCTGCAACCGCGCTCAGAGCCCCTCCTCCTTTCCCAGAGCCATCCATCTTTGTAATTATCACCCCTGTAAGCGGGGAGATTTTCGAAAACTCTTCGGATTGTTTCTTTGCAACCTGGCCTATATCCGCGCTTATCACCAGATAAACCTCTTCTGGCTTGACCATTTTATATATCGATGCGAGCTCTCGCGCAAGCTCCTCATCAAAAGCACTCCTCCCAGCTGAATCTACAATTATAATATCCTCCTTCGCTTTTGCAAGCGCATTCTTTATGATCTCGTTTTCCTTTTTTCCTTCGGAATAAAACGAAACACCTGTTTTTTCAGCCAATTGTTTAAGCTGTTCCCTTGCAGCCGGTCTATCTACATCCGCACCAACGAGAGCGACCCTAAGACCTTTTTTCTTATAGAAGTATGCAAGCTTTCCTGCTGTTGTTGTTTTACCGCTTCCATACAAACCAACAAGAAGAATTTTGTGAGGAGATAGCTTTGGTTCGTATCCCTCACCCAGAAAGGAAACGAGCTCATCATAAACAACCTTGAGCACATGCTCTCTCAAAGTAAGCCCTTCCAATTTTTCGCTTTCCAGCGCCCTTTTCTCTATTCTTTTGCTAAGTTCAAAAACCAGTTTTACATTAACATCGCTTGCAATCAGAATTCTCTGCAACTCCTTCACTAGGGATTTAACCGCCTTTTCATCAATAACAGATTTGCCAGCAAACCTTTTCAGCGCATCCCTAAGCCCTTTTCCTAAATCCATACCTCTCCCCTTTCAGAACGCAATGCCAAAAAAATGAAAAAGGAGGATTATGATCAGCCCGACCATTCCTGTTACTGCAATTATGAATATCGTAAGGAGATTTATCGGGATTCCGATTCCAAAGAGATTGAGTATGAGGAGAGAAAGAAAGCCGGCTATTGCATTCAGAATAAGTTTTTTCCAGCTGAACTCGTATATAAATTTGAATACGGCCGCAACGAGCAGAAGGGCAAGAATGAATGCTACTATCTCAAACAGCATGATGATAACTTAGGAATTAATGTTTTTAATGGTTTTGTTTAGAGAGGCTAGATGATCAAGAAAGTAATCACAGCATAAACCCCGAAAACAAAAACAAATCCAAAAAACCATACAAATAAATTCCACTTCCTTATCTCATTTCCACCGAGCGAACCGATAGGAAGCATGCTGACCATAGCTATCGTTGAGGAGGCGCTAAATACCATCTGGAAAAGTTCGAATGGAAAAAGGAAGTTTATTAAGAAAAAAACAGCTGCTATAAAAATGCTGAAAAAGGATGCCGCCAGATTCATTATTCCAACCTTCCATTTTGCTTTTATTTTTTCTGTCTCCTCAACCAAAACGCCCGAAAGCCCGAAAGGATTTCCAAGGAAACTACTTACGAGCGTTATTAATGCACCTGCAGGCCAGAAAATATACTCTGCGGGTATTCCGAGTATTTTTGCTGCAACCCATCTAAAACCATCGTAGGTTAGGATGATGAAGAAACACACTGCCATATTAAGGATAAGATATGGGATAAACATCAAACTCGCCCCGACAAAGGTCCATGTCACCCCAATCGCAAGGATGAATGAGGCTAGGAGAAAAGAAAGGATTTCCATCCCATATTTTTTTATCAAGCTCTCTTTTTTCTTCCCTTTTTTCTTTTTTTTCTTTCCAAACTCCTCCAGAGACTCTTCAAGCATGGTCTGGCCGAGGTTGAAAACATGGAGGAGGATTGCGCTTATTCCAGTTGCTGCTGGGGGCACGTATTCCGGCGGAATAACTTTTGAAAGAGGAGAGTACTCCACACTTTTTCTCGGAAGATTGCTGTACCCTTTTTTATCTGAAAAGATGAATATTTTTGCTCCATTTGGGTTTGTTCCATTCTGAACAACCAGCTGAGTATAGTATGTTGCCTTGCTCTCTTCTTTCACCCAGCCCAAGGAAATAATTTTTTCTGATACTCTATTCTGGCTGGGCCCACCAACGAGGATGATTATCTTATCCTGCGGGGCATTTTTAACAACCTGAAATGAGTGTTCACTATCATTGAGAGGATGGTAGTATGGCACAAACTCAGGATACTGCGATTTTATATACTCAATGGCCGCAACCTCTGCTGTGCTCAGGCCGCTTCCCTCAACAACTATAAAATCCTCTATGCTCGCGTCGGCAAAATTCTCTTCATAAATTTTTATAAGCTCCTCCTCTGATGGAACATTTTCTGCATCTGCGCAAAACGCAAATGAAAAAATGAGAAGGAGAGCAGCAAAATAAAAAACTCGCATGTGTGTATATGCCCTGCAAATTTAAAAATTATGTTGCTCTACACTCCCCATGCGCCCCATAGCCGCTGATATTATAATAATAAAAGATAATTCTGTGCTTTTGGTTAAAAGAAAAAATGAACCATTCAAAGGAATGTGGGCCTTTCCCGGGGGGAGGCTAGAGGAGAACGAAACAATAGAGGAATGCGCAAAAAGGGAATGTATGGAAGAAACCGGGCTTAGGGTAAAATTACAAAAATTAGTTGGGGTTTATTCTGACCCAAAAAGGGACCCAAGAAAAATTGTTGGGGTTGCGTTTTTATGCCGGATTACCGGCGGGAAATTAAAAGCAAGCGATGATGCTGAGGAAGTGAGATGGTTTGATGTTGAGAAAGCGAAAAAAATTAAGCTTGCTTTTGACCATAATAAAATCTTAATGGATGCGTTGAAAAGGATGAAAAAATGAATGTACATATCGTTGGGCTTGGTTGTTCTGGTTCTGTTGCTGCCCTCTCCGCACTCCGTAATGGGTATGAGGTTTATGCTTCCGAGCAGGAGAAAAAACCTGGTGCGAACACTATATGCACCGGGCTTGTCTCAAAAGAGACCCTCGAATTCTTGCAAAAATACATAAAAACTGAAAGAATAGGTCTGCAGAGAATAAAAAAGGCGGTTTTCCATTTTGGAAAAACAAAATTAGAAATAAAACATAGGGAAGGAGCTTACGTAATCGATAGAAAAAAGATGGATTTTTTGCTGGCAAAGGAGGCTGAAAGGCGGGGCGCGACAGTAGAATACGGAAGAAGAATCGAAAGATTGTCGCAGTACAAATCAAAAAATATTATCGGCGCAGATGGGGCGAACTCTGTTGTTGCAAAAAATTTTGGGTTTCCGAAGATTGAAAAGTTTGTTTCAGCAGCGATAGCAAAAGTAAATGAGGAGATTATAGATAAAGAAAGCGTCCATCTCTATTTTAATGAATACACAAAAGGGTTTTTTTCTTGGATTGTTGACCAAGGAAAAATGCAGGAGGTTGGGTGTGGGGTTGTTTTGCCAAACAACGTGAATGCAGCATTTGAAAAATTCACAAAAGAAATCGGAATAAAAACAAGAGTGGAGGAAAGCGCAATAATTCCCATAGCCGTTAGGAGAAAAACTGGAATGAAAAAAAATGGAAGGAATGTTCTGCTTGTAGGGGATGCTGCTGGGCATGTGAAGGCATTCAGCGGAGGAGGGCTTGCGTATGGTTTGAGAACTGCTGAGCTTTCTGCGCAATATATTGAAAGACCGGAGGGGTATGAAAGAGAGTGGAGAAGAAGGTATGGACTGGCGCTTACGCAGTTTAATGTTTTGCAAAAAATAAATGAAACCCTCCCAACAGAAATGTTCAATTTTGGAGTAAACATACTAAAAATTTTTGGGATAGAAAAATTTCTTGAAAAAAGAAAGATGGATAATCCGTTGGGGATATAGAGCATGGATGTTCTTTACGCGATCTTGCTTGGGGTTTTGCAGGGAATTACGGAATGGCTTCCAGTTAGCTCCTCAGGCCATCTTGCGATAGCTCAGAATTTTTTTGGTTTGGAAGTTCCTGTAATGTTTGATATTGTTTTGCATATCGGCACCTTACTCGCGGCGGTTGTTTTTTTGAAAGATGAGATTTTTCAAATTATTTCCGGGATTATTGATGGGGTAAAAACAAAGAAAATTAATTATGGAATAAAACTATTTTTCATGACCATTATTGCCTCCATCCCAACCGCAGTGATAGGTTTTGCGTTTAAGAACTTTTTTGAGGGAATGTTTTTTGAGATAAGATATGTTGGGATTGCGCTAATGATAACCGCCCTGCTTCTGTTTGTAGGCGAAAAAGCAAAAACAATAAAAGGAAAAAAACCCTCCTATTTTGATGCGCTTATCATGGGGATGTTCCAGGGCTTTGCTGTTGCGCCCGGTATTTCAAGAAGCGGCTCTACCATTGCAGCGGGAATGCTGCTAGGAAATGACAAAACAAACATTGCTAGATTTTCGTTCTTACTCTCCATACCTGCAATAGTAGGAGCAGGAATTTTTGAGGGAATGGAGAGTGCTTCAGTTGAATTTATTCAGCAGAATCTAATTTCTGTTCTTGCTGGGTTTTTTGTTTCTGCGATTGTTGGATATCTCTCTATGAAGTTTTTGATTGGGATGATAAAGGAAGGAAGGTTTTGGTGGTTTGGGGTGTATTGCTTTGCACTCGGGGTTTCCATTCTGATAACAGGCTGTGAGGTAAATTTAGTCCGGATCGAGTTTGAGCAGATTACGTAGCATAGGTCTACACAGATAAATGCACAATCTACTCGCCAAGGCAACATCTATGCAACTCCCAACCAAGCATCTTTTTAATTGGAATTATGCCCCACAGTTACTGCCATGCAAACCCTTATATTTCGCAACAGGCAGTATATTGTTATGAGGACCGTTATTCCTACTTTACTAAGCATATCTGGATTGCACCTTGGTCAGCTTCTAACTCTCAAAAATGCTGCAGCAATAGCGCGCATGACAAGAAAAAGTTTATTGCTACCATTCAGAAAAGTTTCTGATTATCCATTAGTTGAGACCATTAAAAAAACTCTAACAGAAAACGAATGCCATAACACAGAAATTTTGGATGTTGAAAATGAATCTTATTTTATAAAAGAAATTAGAAAGTTAGCTGAGCTCTCTTTTAAAAAATACGGAGAAACAATGATCCTGACCCCACTTCAAGAGGGTGATATCGAAGTAAACCTAATATTTGGAAGGCAGTTCGAATCTGATTTACGGTATTCTTTAGAGACGGCACAAAAATTAAACATAGTCAACAAAAAAAAACAAACGCCTTTTGAAATAGAAGACGGTTTGTATGTGACCCAAGAATTTATCGACATAGCTCTTCCTTGCATATTCGATGAGATTGATACATTTGTTTTAGGTGGAAACATTATTGGTGCATGGCCAACGAAGGCCCTCAAATTGATAAATTCAAAAGGCAAACTGCAAGATCATTATAATATTTTTATTCATCCGATACTAATTCTAGATAGAGAAAAGATTGGGATCTGGAGAAAGGGAATAGATACCACTGATCTGCTTAACGCGGCTACACTAGATAAAACAAACTGGCCTTTATTTTTTAATGTTCTAACTTTATATTATACCACAAAAGCAAAAGGTAAGGAAATTAAGATAACGGACAGCGACATAAAGGAAGTAATGAAAATTTGCAATAAAATAATAAATATCTCGCATTGGATAAATAATACTTTTCCCTATCACTTTACAACACCATTTACTGAAGGTTCACGAAAACTTAATTTAAACAATATGGTGTTCTATGATTTTAACAAGGTAAAGGCGATCGTTTTAGCAACAAGCAGAGCTATCGACCTCTTTAAAAAAACAAATCTCCATAATTTGTATGAGATTATATCTGAGTTTGGATTAGTATGCGCGGTGTTAGATTATACAATCTTTCCAAGGAAAACAAAGTTGTACGACACTGGAAGCGAAATGGTCTGCCCCTCCGCGGCCAGTACAATCTTCACGGACAGAGATATGATTCTAATTCCAGGCATTGAAAATAATGCGAACTTATTCATCAAGCCAATCCAGGAGAAAAAAGTCGATCTAAAGATTTTTACAAAAGAGGATTTTGGTTACGGACTTAACATGAAATTTGTCTCAATGCTACTTGATTCTAATCTTGATAATCTGACAAAAGAACAACTATATAAAAAACTTAGTAGACTAGCGCCAGAATTTTCACGGGCATACTTAATAGAAGGGCTTTTTGAAGGATATCTGTTCGAAAAGATACTTCAAGAAGAGATCAAAAGCATAGACAAAACAAAAGTTTTACCAACAGACTTAATTAAAAAAGCCATTGGATTACAAAGAACGATAGATTATCTAAGATGGTATTCAATAATCGCCCATAGTAAGAATTTGTTTGATGAAAACGAGGTTCTCTCTTTTTACAAGCTCTTTTTAGAGCAGCGAAGACAACTCGCAAATAAAATGTTCAAAGCAGAATTTTTTGAGATACTTTGCAAAAGGACAATGGTTCTAGAATGCCTGCACGAAGCGACAAGAGACTTTGAGACAAGTGAAATAAAAAATTATTTGCTGCTTTTATCTAAAATTATTGACACCGAACTAACGAAAAAAGAGTTCATAGCTTTTATCAAGGTCATCAATTTTTATTTCCGATTAGACGATTTAGACGATACAACTGCAAAAATATTTGCTATAAAATTCTCAGAGAATGTCGAACGAAGTATTCAAATGTTTCATAAATTAAAATATTCCAAACCCCCAAAGACGCAGTTTTTAGAAAAAGAAGGGCTGAAGGCTCTGCTACAGCGATTAAGACTCGAAAACCTTTTTGCGAAAAATGACCAGATATACACAACTCTCTCGGATGAAATCATTGACTGCCTTTACGACATCGATCCTATCTATACCAGAGCTGCATTAAAGAAAGTTCTTCCAGAAACCACAGAAAATAATTTATTGTTTTTCTATTGGAATAACTTAACCCATATCTCAGATTTGTATAAAAAGGGGTTACCATGCAGATAAAAATAAGGCCAAGGAGATTGAAGGTAACGGATGCTAAGGAACTATATACGGCCCTTTCTCCAGAGATTTTTTTGTATCTTAAATCACCATATCCTAAAAGCCTAGAAGAAGAAAAGAGATATCTAATTAAGCTAATCAGAGAAATGAGTAAAGATAAAAGCTGCTATTACGTTTATCGAAAAAAGGGTATGGGAGTGGTTGGGTTTGGAGGTATAAAAATTAAAGAACACTTTGCAGAGCTGAGCCTATGGGTAAGGAGCGATCTGTGGGGAAGAGGAATCGGCAAGCTCATACTTGATCATTTGCAGAAGATTGCTTCGAAAAAAAATAAAACTGCTGTTATAGCATCCCATAGGAATAACCGCCGTGCTATTAAACTTTACTTAAGCAGCGGGTTCATAAGATTAAAAAACAAGGAGGAGATAATCAAAATGTTCTCTAGATACGACCACAAGCTGGTCTATTTTCTTTCTAGTAGATTTGAAACCAGCTCAGCCGCAGCACATATCGATGGGTAAAGGAATGGTTTCGCATCTTCCACCTACACACCTGCATTCTGTGCACTGCCTGCACTCCAAAGTGCATGCAACCCCATCGCAATTTGGATATTCTTTAACTTGAAATCTAGGAACGCATTCCGTGGATTGCTGATGGCAGCATGAAGGAACATGAACACAATCCAAATCAGAACTGCACTCTGCTATGATGCTGCTTCTGCAATCCTGCGGGCATGTTTCTGGCGTCTCTGGACATGGACAGCCAACAGCCATGCAAACAACCTCCTGGCATGTTCCATCCCCGCACATGTCCTTGCAGAACCTTTCTCCGGGATGGCACTCCCCCCTGTAAAAAGCCCACTCTTCGCATTCGCTCCCATCACCAAAAATACAAACGCCATACTCGCCGCCTTTCTCATCCTTTCTTATTTCAAGGGTTCCGCCATGTTCCTCGCAATAAACAGAAGCCGGGTTCGGAATCCCGATGACGCGTTTTTGCTTTTGCACGCACATGTTATTTTCGCATCTTATCTCAAGGTTTCCAGCTATCCCTGTGCAGAAATCAGGACATTGGATTGTTTCATCAACATATTTTTTGTTTCCAAAAAAACATTCCCCACTAATCTTATGGACACCGCATGCGCAATCGCTATCAACATTGCAGAACTTTTCATCTGTTTTGTTTTCTTCTGATTCATTCTTACTTATGTTTTGCAAAAGCGAATAGTTGTGCATAAGTTCATACCCATAGACATCCCTGAATTTTATTCCATAGATTTCTATGTTCTCAAAATCGGTTGCGTTGTAGAGATAAATATTTGCTCTGAATGGGCAGATGCACCTGCACATCTCCCCGACATTCTCTTCATAAATCTTTATTGTTTTTCCAGTTGTGTTCATTGCAAGAGTAATATTAGCGCAGCAAACATAGCTCTCAACCTGTTTTATGTATATCACATCACCGGCTTTCTCAACACTCATCCCAGTAGGCTCTTCCTTGCTGCACTCTGTTATATCGTAAGTCATGTAAACATTCCCGCTCTGCTGGATACATCCGGAAAAAAGCATCAACAAAATAAACAATACTGCCGGGTTTCTCATTTTCTCACCAAAAATATGAGCATGGCAAATATTAAAACACTTTCTTTATTTTTAGTTTATTCCCGTATTACCTCAAGATTGAACTTTTTTGCCAACTCAATAACTCTATCTTTTTGTTCCTTATTCAACCCTTTCCAATCCAGAACAATCGCCTTTAGTTTTTCAACATTTTTTTCTATTGCTTGTTTGAAGGTGTCCTCTCCTACGCTGCCCGCCCGAGATTTTGGAAGCATATGGCCAAAAGCAAAATTTTTTTCTAGGGCAAGTTTTGTAAACTTAGGTGCATAGTGCCCTCCCCCAACCCCAAAATAGCAAAACGCTTGATCCTCATCTTTGCTTATTGCATCAAAAACAGATTTCGCAACCACCTCACCGGCATGTTCGTTTATCCATTCCTTTTCCATACTCCCTATCTCAACAAACATTATAGGTTTTTTGCAGGTAGGCCCATGATGGTCTACTTCATAGCAAATATACCATCCCTGTTTTTCTAGTTCGGATCCGTATTTTTTCAAACCCTTCAAAATCTGCAGCATCTTTCCTGCATAGGCTACGTTCAGGGTTCTTGGCTCGCCTCCAAAATCAGCAGAATCCCAGTTGCCAGGAATATGAACGGTTAAGGTAGGTAGGGACATCTCGCTTTTATGAGAGCTCAAAACAATTATGTAATCCTCCTCAAAATCTGTTGGCACACTAAGAATAGAATCAACCTTCGTATCAATCATGCGAATGTTTTTGTATTTCCATTCGTTTTCTCCTGTTTTTTCAAAACCAAGTTTAATAAGATGCTCGGCTATGTTTTTGCTCGCGATGTTTTTTGAGGAAAAAATGATTATGGGGTGCATGTAAAGGATTATAATAAACTGTTTAAAATGATTTGGTATTCTTATTTGTTCATAAGCTCTCTAAAGATAAGGTCCCCTAGCGGGTATTGCGGAGGAAAACCAGTACGAACTTCATAATAGGTATATGCATGATATATGTCCATCACATCGGAGCCGGGAGGGATAGGTTGTAGTTTAGCCAAATCATGTGTATTCAGCATAGAAATCACGGTACTTTGGATATCCTCATAAAATCTATCATCGATTATATTATCACCATAAAGTTTTAAGAGAAGATCAGACAAATTACTCAAAGCTAGGTTGTTTTTTGCTCTTCTTAGAATGATGTTTAAAATAGATGGTATTACATCTTTATCGATATTCGAAAGGTCTCTGAAAAGTGTACGAACCCCAAGATTTCCTTTAATAAACTTATTTATATGCTCTACTACTAGAGGTTTGTTTTCAACTAACTTCCTAAGCCCGGGTTTTTCCATCATCTCTTTCTTCAATGCTCTTTTCGTATGTAGCTCTTCTGCCATTTTACCACCATTAATTACTATATTACAAAACAAATAAAAGGTTATCGGTTTTGGTATTTTGCAAAAATAAGCCCCAGATGGGATTCTCACCAGACCAGGGGGTACTTTAACTTATTCTCAGACCCCCCTAGCTCCAACCCCCCTATCTTATACGAGCAAAAATGAGGGGGTTAAGGAGGAGACCTGGAACCTAGGGAGAAACTTCCCCCTGGGTTTGGTGTTGAACCCACGACCTACCGCTTACGAGGCGGTCGCTCTACCACTGAGCTACTGGGGCGTGATAGAATTAATGTAAAAGAATATTTTTAAACTGAACTAGAGAATTAGGTTTATGGATGTTTCCGTAACCCCGCTCGGCTTTCTCATCGCGCTCACGCTTGCATTCATAGCGAGTTTTATTTCCGCAAAATTCAGGCTTCCATCCGTTCCTCTCCTTCTTATAATCGCAGCGCTTGCCGGGCCAAATGGTTTCTCAATCATAAACCAACAGAGTATAGATATATTTTCTTCCATAGGCGCAATTCTTTTAATGTATCTTATAGGTTTGGAAATGAGGGTGGATTTGATAAAAAAGGTTGGGATAAACTCACTTGGTATCTCTATTATGAAAATGGGTTTTACAGCGGCTGTTGTTGGCGCTGTTGGAATGCTTCTGTTCGCATTATCACCATTTGAAGCATTAGTCTTTGGCGTGATTTTCTCGATTACAAGTACTGCAATATTTTCCAAGGCATTGCAGGATTTTAGAATAGTTTATGGAAGGGAAACGACAACGATGTATGTAGAACTTATATGGGAGGATCTGTTTGCTGTTCTTTTTATCCTCTTTACCACATCGTTCATAAAAACCGGGAGTGTTGGGATTTCTGCGTTGGTAAGCATGCTGATGTTTGCTATTCCGCTTTTTTTGATAGTCGGCATTTCAAGAATGGTTGCAAGGCACCTTCCTGAAAATGATGAAACATACTTTCTATTCTACATAGCGCTCGCAGTTGTTGTAATTCTTGTGGCGCATGTTTTCTCAGTCCCTGAGAGCATTGGTGCTTTCATCGCAGGCATTCTTTCCTCAACGCAAATGGGGTTGAAAAACACAATAGAAAAAATGAACATCCTCACCTCGCTTTTTATAACAATATTCTTCCTTTCATTAGGTATGAATGCAAACATCCTATTTTTCCTGAATCCCGTTTTTGCTTTTGCAATTATAATAATTACTCTCGTAAGCTGCGTCGCGAAACTTTCTTCATCAACGCTCATGCTGATAGCAACAAATAATAACTGGGCAAAATCTGCGCTCATAGGATTATTGATGATATCGACTGGAGAGTTTTCGATGATCATGGCAAAAGAATTTTCACCGGCATTCACGATTGATATCCTAAGTTTTACCGCCGGGGTTGTTTTCCTCTCATCCCTCTTAACATGGGTGGTGCCAGGTGCGCTGCAGTATGACTATACGCGGCTATTGTTTCACTCCAGTAAGAAAATAAAGGAGATAGAAAAATCGGCCATGGATACGATAATGCCGATTGAAAAGAACGAGATAAGGTATGTTGAGAGAGGTAAAAGGGAGAAGGGCTAAAAAGAAGGGTTTAAAAAAATTCTCATTGAATACTTAATGTGTTCAGTCACTCCCCCGTCAACGCATCAGGGCTAAAGCCCTCTAGGTTAGATGCGTTGGTGACAATACTAGAGGAAGAAAAGCAACCTCTTACCTTACAGATCACCCAGCCCGTAGAAGAGGAGATAAGAAAACTCAGTAAAGTTGAGCTGGAGATGGAGAAGCACCAGCTTCTCATCCCAATGAATTATGAGCACTATTTAGAATTGAGAAAGCATGAAAAAGAGCAGATAATATACTCGCACTTCCACCACATAAAGCAGAATTATGAGATAGAGGCGCTTATAGACCGGCTGCACAGAATAGGTGCAAAAAGGTTCAAAATTTATGAGTGGCTTCTTTTCAAAAAAATAGATAACCCGGAGAGATTGCTTAAGTATTTTGAGAAGAGAAAGGGAAAAAGAACAAGCAGGATAGAGCTTGTGAAAAAGGCACTTGCGATGCTCGAAACAAAGGGAGAGATAACCATTGAGGAGCTGAGTTTTTTGCCGAACAAAATATTCGTGATGCTTGCACTCTATACGAAATACGCAGGAAACAACAGGGAAGCGATGAGGAAATTCTTAAAAAGAAAATTGAAAATGTTGGAGAGGGAGAAGAGGGAGAAAGAGGAGGAAAAGAAGAATTTTTTATAATACACACTTAAAAGAGCATATGATGGATATTATATCAAGCAAAAGAGTTAGGGCTTTTCGCTGAAGTTAGCGGTGGTATTTTTAAACCCTTACTCAAAACTAGAAAATATGCTTGAACCATTAATCGCTACCTTTGTATTAGTATTAATCTCAGAGATCGCTGATAAATCCCAACTGGTAATCCTGGGCTTAGCATTAAAATATAAATCACCAGTCAAGATTTTTCTTATTGGGTTATCTGCTCAGGTGCTGATGGATGTGCTTGGTATTTTGGTTGGTGCCCTTTTTAGTTTTTATCTACCATTTGATCTAATCAAAATATTAATTGCTGTTTTGTTTATTCTTTTTGGATTATGGACTTTTGCTCAGCCATATCTCATTAGAGTCAAAAGAAATAAAAAGAAGATTTCAACCAAACTGCCATTGGCAACTTTATTTCTAACAGTTTTTATTAGTGAATTTGGAGACAAGACACAAATAACCTCGGGTCTATTGGCTGCTAGATACCAGTCTCCCATCCTTGTTCTACTAGGATTGATTTCAGCGCTTGCATTAGTGATCGCAATATATGTTTCGATAGGCACAAAACTTGCAGAGAGAATTCCAAGCAAAGCGATAAACGCAATCACCTCTATCCTATTCATCCTGTTTGGTTTATTCAGTTTGTTAAGTTAATATCTCAAGAATAGCGGGGGATATGCATGCCATTCACCCCCTATCATTTTGGCCCTGCGTGTGCTTTAGATAAGATATTAAACGCCGAGGGCAGGATTTCCACCAGCCAGGGGGGGAGCTCAGCTTATTAGATGAGCCCCCTAACTCCAACCCTCCTATCTTATACGAGCAAAAATGAGGGGGTTAAGGAGGAGACCTGGAACCTAGGGGGAAACTTCCCCCTAGGTTTGGTTTTGAACCTGCAATCCCTTGCGGGATCGGTTTTCTCTTTTCCGATTAAATGCTTTTTCGCCAAAGGCGAAAAAGGGCTATTCGAGACCGACGCACTACCGGATTATGCGACCTCGGCGATAGATAAATATTTTAAATGTAAGCAACTAATTAAAAGCTTATGATTTTGCTAAACTTGAAGAATTATGAGCAGAGCATAAGAGAGCCTGCAAAGTATCTGAAGGCAGCAAAAGAGGTTAGCAAAGAGAGCGGGGTAAGGATTGCGGTTGCGCTTCCAGCAGTAATTCTGAAAGACGGAAGAAAAATCTACTCTGATGTTTTTGCTCAGCACGCTGACCCTTTCGAGCCGGGTGCGAATACCGGAGCAGTCATTCCTTTTGCTCTTAAAGAAATAGGGGTAAAGGGAAGCATGATAAACCACTCTGAGAAAAGGGTGGGGGTGGAAAAGGCGAAGGAAACTGTTGAGAGTATGAAAAGGTATGGATTGGAAAGTGTTGTGTGCGTTGAAAAGGTTGAGGAAGGAAAGGAGGTTGCAAAAGTTAAACCTGAATTCATAGCAATAGAGCCACCAGAGCTAATAGGTTCAGGAAGGAGCATAAGCAAGTACAGGCCTGAGCTGATAGAGAATGCGGTTAAAGAAATAGAAGGGACTGTTCTCGCAGGTGCTGGGGTAAGCAGTAAAGAGGATGTGGAGGTTGCGCTTAGATTAGGTGCAAAAGGGGTGCTTCTCGCGTCTGCATTTGTGAAAGCTGAAAACCCAAAAGAATTTTTAAGGGAGTTTGCATCTGTTTTTTAACTTTTATTTTCTATTGCTTTTTTGCTCAACCAGTCTGCAATTTTATTCTTTTCCCTCTCCACCCACTCAAATCTTACATTCAATTCCTTTGCAAGAGAAACAACCGCAGCATGAAGCTGCTTGAGATGTTTTGCTTTCACTTTGTATTCGCCGTTTAGCTGTTTTATAAGAAGCTGGCTGTCTGCGCGCAGGACTATGTTTCTCTCCCCAATTTTCTTTGCTTCCTGCAACGCGACAAGAACAGCGGTGTATTCCGCTATGTTGTTTGTTCCTTTTCCGATAAGCATGCTTATTTTTTTTACTACCCGGTTGTTTTTCACAAAAACTATCCCAATTCCCATCGGCCCTGGGTTCCCGAAACAAGCACCATCTGTGTATATGATCATTCAAACAACTCCGTTTCATGGATTATTTTTGATTGAAGAGGGAGATGCGCTTCCTTTTTTTGTTTATGCGTTAGTGACCAGAGGGTAACAAGAAAAGTTGTAAGAATAATCGAAACCCCTACGACCACAAAAACTATGTCCGGAAACTGCCTGAAAACATAAGCAAGTGGATAGAGTTGAGGGATGTACGGCTGGGTTTTCATATAGTTATGGACGATTGTTAGTGGCAAGGTAGAAAGAACAGCACTTTTAAGACCTCTCGTAAACATGAGGGATATTATAAGCCGGTAGTATGAAAGAGGCCCTGCTGCAACAGTGCTCACAAACACCGCAAATATCCTCGCCACAAGTATAACAAGCACAAGAATGCCGCTTATAAGAAGAGTTTTGTCTTCTCCAAGATTTATGAGGGTTCCCAAGTAGATGAAAAAGAATGCTTTTAAGAAGAACATAATCTCGCTTTGAAATTCCTTTAGCTTCTCAATAGGCATTGGGGTATGTTTGAGCCTCAGCATTTTTGCAATGGTCGGGTTGTTTCCCATAACCATACCAAAAATAAGGGCTGAGAGCGGTCCATTTCCACCAATGTAATCAGACCCAGCATAAGTAAGAAAATTAACGGCTAGGGTTATCATGTAGGAGTATTCAAGGTCTCTCAAAATGTAAAGAACCATCATCCATCCAACCCCAATAACAAACCCAAGCCCAAGACCTTTGCCAAGTGAGAAAGCTATCTGCATACCTGCGCTGTGTACATCTGCTGTTCCAAAAATTAGAGCGTCCGTAAGTGTTGCTGTTAAAACAACCGCCAAAACACCCGTGATCGCACCCTCGACAGTTAAGAACTGATTAACCTCTTCTATAACTGGGAGTTTTTTTGAGAGCGATATGACTATGGCGGTTCCGGTTCCACCAAAAATCGCCCCTAACGTTGCACCAACTAGGTAATTCCAACCAAATATGGCGTTTGCTACAACAGCAACACCAATCATTGTGAATCCAACAACAACAAAACTGAAAAAAAGGGGTCTTACAGAACGGAAAAAGAATTTGAAAATATCCAACACTAAACCTGCATCGAAAAAAACAAGGGAAAGGGCGATGGGTCCAACTATAGGTTGGATTTCTCTCATTGCAACTGGGTCAAGGATTCCCATGTATGGGCCTAGGATAAATCCAATAATCATGAGCCAAAGTATACTTGGTATATTGGTTGCTCTGTATATAAGATCTCCTATGAACGAAGCAAAAAGTGCACCGGATATGAACAAAAACGCGTATAGTGTAAGAGGCTCTATCATCTACAACTTTTTCATGGAAAAGGAATAAAAGGTTTTAGAGAAAAGTTTAAAAACACTTTTAATTATAAACTACAACTATGAATAATGGTGAGATGCCACATGAGAATATTTTGAGAATTGCGAGAATAGTTGAAGATGTAGCAAAAATACATGAACTTTATGAAGAAATAGACCGATTGAATATTCCGAGTGAAGTAAGGACGGAACTGAATAAAATGATAGAGAGTATGGAGCTTCTTAGTATGCTTAAAACAGCGAACATGGTAGAAAACGCTCCGAGGGATTATGAATCTGAATACACAAAAATAAAAAGAGGTGTGGCGTACGTAAAAATTGATGGAGGATGGAAAAGAATAGGGATTGTAACAAACTATGACACAATCCAGGAACTTATCAAATTAAGAGAGAAGATCGTACTCGACTTAGTGAGTATTTTTAGTACTCTAAACATAGAGGCTTTGGATGAGAATGCATCAAGTAGTGAAGAAAAAAAAGAAATATTTGAGATGCATGAAAAAATGCAGATGGATATACACACATTGGCAATTCTTTTGAGAAATGTATCTGAAAGATTACTTTTCAATGAACAGGAACAGGGGACTGGCCTTAAGTTAGTATATAAAATTTTAAAGTCAAAAATAGAAAATGAGTACCAAAATAACCCTGAGGAATTTGATGATGAGGTAGATGATCAGATTAGAAAAGCAAATGAGAATTACATAAAATATGAAACAACCAAGAGCAACAGAATTTTTGAAGAAATGCTACAAAAAGATATGTTGGGTACGTGGGATGATGTTTACGCAAACATGCCGGATTTTTTCACCGATGAGAATGGAGTTTTAAAAAGGAAAATCGAGAGCGGTCTAGCTTTGGAGAGTATTAGTATTAAAGATGGTGAAGGACTATTAAAGGAAGCTTTTGCAACACTGAGCAAGATATTTGGTACTGAGGATAGTGAAAAAAGTGTGGCTGAATTCGATACACTTGAACAAGAAGAAAAGGTAAAAAAGGAAATGGTGATGAAAAAATTGGAAGAAAACAAAAAGAGAATGGAGGATTTGTTTTATACGTACCTTCAAAAAAGAGAAGAGCAAAAAGCAGAAAAACAGCTCAAAAAAATTGAAAAAATGGATAAAACAAAGGTTCTTAGGGGGTTGAATGGTGCTGTTGAGGACATGAGCGTAATGAGAAGACTGATGAAACAGGTAGAAAGAATGAGATTAAGCGATGAAACAAAGATGCGGTATGCCTCCATCACCCAATCGCTAGAGCTCCTACACATCATAAAAACAGGAATAATTACTCAGGAGCATAGGAGAGATTTTTGGGAGATAAGAAACGGAATTGTATACCTTAAAAATCCACATAAAAAATTCTGGAACGTGGATGAGCAAGAAATAAAATTAGGGAACATTGATGAAGAGAGAGAGCTTATAGCAAAGGAGATAAGCAT
Organism: Candidatus Anstonellales archaeon; assembly: GCA_038890745.1. Taxonomy (GTDB): domain Archaea; phylum Micrarchaeota; class Micrarchaeia; order Anstonellales; family J096; genus JAWAFD01. Next base: position 41,589 of record JAWAFD010000002.1, on the reverse strand, counting down.
TCAGAGAGAATGGGCATTTAAGGAAATGAAAAAATCTTTACAGAAGGATGTAGAGAATCTGGATAGCAAAGAGCTTGGAGAGTTGTTAGAAAACATAGGAAGAAGATTGATTTTTAACCAACAGGATCAGCACGAAGGATTGATTGCACTGTTAGAAATTGTTTGGGAAAAGCTGGAAAAAAAGTTTAAGAAAGAAAAAGAGCTTAAAAACGAAACTGATGAGTCTGGAATTGATGAGTTCGCAATTAAGTCAGATGAGATAGCCCAAAAGATTATTACAACTATAAGGTATCTTGAGGGTATGGAAACCAGCAATGATGTTGCAAAGACCTCTGCGTTTAAACTGATGGAGAGAATGTACGATCTGTATCTAGAAACAAAGAGACAGAATATCGTAAGATTCAGAAAAGAACGGGAGGATTATGTTAAAACAGTTGTGGATATAAGTGATGGCATTAGCATACTAGTAGAAGACATTATAATGAAAAAAGATCCGATCTTTAAACGGCTTAGCGATGAACAGATAGATAAACTTTTTGAAGTCGACGGGATAGACCATGATAAAGTCTTGCTGAAAGGAGCAAGGGATAAAGCCTATCCCCTTATAGCCCATATGAGACAGATTATAAGAATGATAGAAGAGGATGAGTACAAAAATTATATGCGAGACCTAGAGATTCTTTTTGAGGCGGCTGCTGCTCTAATCTCAAAGTTTGTGATAAGATTTCAAGTACCGTATGTTTTAGATGAGAATGAAAAGGGTCGGGTTGAGAGAAAGCTAAAATATGCTGAAAGCATTTTTATGATAGGAATGTTGATAAACTTCCTCGATGTCTTGAAAAAATGGGGAAAGATACGCGTACCTTACTATAACTATGAAACTGAAACAAGGATAGCGATGAAGAGAATAGTAGAAGAAGCGCTCTGCAGCTCAATCCAAACTATTGAAGACGCCCATACTGTCATCAATACCATTGATCACTTGGTTGGTGATAATAAAGAACTGATGAAAGAGGTCGCAGACGTGGTTAGATACATAGGCAATAGAGTAATAGAAATTGAAACAGAACAAGAGAAGAAAAAGATCCAACGAACAGAAGATGATCTGCTGATGCTAGGTGGCATAATGGAGGTTGTTTCAAAATATACTGAAAACGAATTCTACCTAATATACGCAAGTAATAAATACCATGATCAGCTGTTTAAGATTATAGACTCTCTGAAAACACCCTCGCATGATATCAATTTCTTACTCTACACGATTCAGAGAATGATAGGAAATAAGGTATCGGAAGAAAAAATGAAAATCCCTGAAATAAGGGAATTCTATTTTGGAAGCTTGTTTAGAAAATTGAATGAGGTAAGAGAAGCGGTTAAGAATATATGGAAACCGGAGGATATAAGAACGCTTGACCAAATCATAGTAACAGCTGCAATACATCTTGGGAGTGGTAAAAAAGACGTAGAAATAAGGCTTGGTTCTAGAAGAAAAGTAACAATATCTTTTTTTACAGAAGAAAGCAGAGGAATAGGAAAAATAAGAAGAATGGTTTAGCTTAGTCTATATCCCCGCCCATCTCACCAGTCTCGCTACCGCCCTTTCCAGAGCTTCCTCCACTAGATTTTCCTTTTGAGCTTATTATATCATCAATCCTAAGTATAAGCCTCGCCGCCTCTGTTGCTGAAGAGATCGCCTGCTTTTTTACTTTTGTTGGTTCAAGAACGCCAAGGGTTTTCATATCAGCAATCTTTCCGTTTATAACATCAACCCCCCATGTTGTTCCCTTCTTTCCATGCTTTGTTCTCAGCTCAACAATCGTGTCTATGGCATCCATCCCACCGTTCTCAGCAAGAGTAATTGGGATGGATTCAAGCGCATCCGCAAAACCTTCAATCGCTAACTGCTCCCTTCCGCCAACCTCCGTTGCATAATCTTTGAGCATTTTTGCAATCGCCATCTCTGCGCTCCCTCCCCCGGTTACATAGCTCCCTTCTTCAAGAGCAGAGGAAACCGAACCGATCGCATCCTTTATGGCCCTTTCAACTTCATTCACAACATGCTCTGTTCCTCCCCTTACAAATATGGATACGCTCTTCGGGTCTTTGCACTTCTCAACAAAAACCATCGCTTCGCCTGCAATCTTTTTCTCTGTCACAGACCCAGCATTTCCAAGGTCATTCGGGCTCAAGCTATCTATGCTTGAGACTATTGTTGCGCCGGTTGCCTTTGCCAATTTTTCCATATCGCTCTTTTTCACTCTTCGTACAGCAACTATCCCCTCTTTTGCAAGGTAGTGTTGAGCTAAGTCATCTATTCCTTTCTGCACAAAAACAACGTTTGCTCCGGTTTTCTTTATCTTATCCACCATATCTTTCAGCATCTTTTCCTCCTGCCTCAAAAATGCCTCCAACTGGTCCGGAGAGGTTATCTCTATTTTTGCATCGGTTTCTGTTTTCTCTATTTCCAGCGCCGCATCAAGAAGGGCAATTTTTGCGTTATCAACCTTCTTCGGCATGCTTGCATTTACAATTTCCTTATCCACAACCACGCCTTTTATCAGGGAGGTATCCATTATTTCGCCGCCTGCCTTTTTCTCAATCTGTATGAAATCAGTATCTATTACTGTTTTTCCATTTATCTGTTCGGCAACCTGCCCGACTGCTTCAACAACAATGTCAGCAATCTTTTCCTTCTCCTTCTGACTTCCTATTCCCTTGCTTCCCATCGCAACCATCGCAATCTGCTTAAGTATCTTTGTGTCTTTAGGAGTGACTGGTTCGGATATTTTTGAAAGCGCTTCCATGCATTTTGCTTCTGCAAGCTCAAAACCTTTTATTATGGTTGTCGGATGGATGTTCTTGTCAAGAAGCTGACCTGCGTTTTTCAGAAGATAACCGGCTATAACCACGCTCGTTGTTGTTCCATCCCCAACCTCCTTATCCTGCGTTTTCGCAATCTCAACCATTATCTTTGCTGTTGGATGGTCCACGTTCATCTCTTCAAGAATTGTTGCGCCATCGTTTGTTATTACAATATCCCCAAGGTCGCTGACCAGCATCTTGTCCATTCCCTTTGGCCCAAGCGTTGTCTTTATTATGTTCGCCATTGCATAGCCGATTGCTATGTTCAGGCGCATCGCGTCCCTTCCTATTATCCTCTGGGCTCCTTCGCCCATTATATTTCCTCCTTCTCCACTTATTTTTGCCATATTCTCACCCTTTTATTTTTTCAGAAGTATTTATGTTATTCTTGCTGAAAAAATTAATGGTGTCCTTTTCTTATGCGCGAAAAATTTTTAAAATTATCTTAAGGTGCGGTTTTTCAACCGAGAGTCTTCATTTTGTAAATCTAAATTTACAATCCGCATGCATTTTGTAAAAAATAATTTACAAAATGCATCAGCACTCATGGCGTGTGTTCATGGGTCGGTCCGAAAATCACATTAATGCTGAGAAGACCAAAAAGGAAATAAAGGGAGCGCGGGATGGGAAGAAGAACAAAATTGATGAATGCTGAGAGGAAGGACGCAAAAAATTCCCTGAATAGCAATTTTCCTATGACTGCAGCGAAAACAATCTCCAAGAAAATTGCTGCATACCCGGAAGGGGTGAGGGAGAGAAGAAGGAGGGAATTGAAAAAACTAAGGGCAGGGAGGGTTAGAAGGATTCTGGTTATACCGAATTTTCTTACGAGTTGGCCGTTCCCATACACATACCTTAAATGTTGCTTCACAAAACCCAAGAAAGAGGGGGTTCTGCCAATGGCGTAGAGTTTTGGAATGAACCTACCGCGGTAGCCATTCTTGAAAGCCTTAAAAGAAAAATCTATGTCCTCAACTGCCGCGTCCTCGCTGAAAAAGCCAGAATTTATTATTGCTTTTTTTCTTAACACCGCAACACTTCCAGCAAAAAGCGCGGTTTCCTTTTTTCCCTCAGTTTCCTGAACCTTTGCAAGGAACGTTTCGTTTGTTATGCGCATGGATTTTTCAAAAATGTTTTCTGCTGGAAAGCTCTTCACTGTTTGGACATAGGCCGCCCGCTCATCCAAAAAAGCGAGCGCATCGAGCAGAAAATTTTTGTTTATAACACGCTCATCACAATCGAAAACTGCGATGTATTCGCCTGCTTTGGTTTTTATAAAATTGTTTAGGGCTTTTGCTTTTCCCTGACTCTCATCAAAAATATAATTTATTTTGTTTTTCTCGCAGAATTTTCTCAGTTCCCTGCTATCCGCCCCGCCCTTTATCAAAAAAACCCTCTTTTTTCCTTTTAGTTTTTTTAGGGAAAGGAGACTGTCTTTCACTATACCCTCCGGCTCGTTGAGGGCAAAGAGAACAACATCAACCTGCTTGGGTCTTGATTTTTTTATTTTTTGGCTAAGGGGAGGGGAAAGGATGAGAGGGAGGGAGAGAAGGATTGTAAGCAGAAGCCCGAATATTCCAATCTCGAAAAGCATGGTTTTGTTTGCGCAAGCAGTGTTTTAAAAACTTAGCAACAAATCTCCTTTGATGGAGTTCAACATAAAGGTTGTTATTGAGCTGTTCATCCTTTACCTTGCATTATTCATAATGGTATTCTTCATGCTTGTACTTATACAAAATAGAGAAAAAATACTGAAAAAGCCAAGGCCGGATAAAAAATGGAAGCCGAAAATAAGTGTGATTGTTCCAGCTTATAATGAGGAGAAAAACCTGGAAAGGTGCGTAATGTCTGTTCTAAATGCAGATTACCCAAAAAACAAAATAGAAATCATAATAGTGGATGATGGGAGCACGGACAGAACGTATAAGATTGCAAAGAATTTGCAAAAAGAACACCCAGAAAACATAAGGGTTTTCAGGAAGAAAAACTCTGGGAAAGCTGACAGCGTGAATATGGGGATAGAGAAAGCGAGCGGAGAGATAATAGCCACGCTGGACGCTGATTCATACATCACCCCAAAAGCAATAGTGAAAATGCTTCCGTATTTTAAAGAAGAGGGGGTGATGGCAGTAACCGCTGCGGTTAAAGCCGCGAACAGGGAGGGTTTTTTGGAGAGGCTGCAGGCGGTTGAGTACATCTATACCCTTTTTTCAAGAAAGGTGATGGAATTTATAGATGCAATATATGTAACGCCCGGTCCTTTCAGCATGTTCAAAGCAGAGTTGTTCAAGAAGATAGGTGGGTTTGACAGAAACAACATTTTAGAGGATCAGGAAATGGCGATGCGGATACAAAGCTACAACTACAAGATAAGGTCTAGCTTGGATGCTGATGTTTACACAGAAGTACCCAGAACTTTTGGTTCTCTGCTCAAGCAAAGAATAAGATGGCACAGGGGAGGGTTAAGAAATTCTTACAAATACCTGCACCTGATAAGCCCGAAATATGGTGACTTAGGGCTGATCGTTCTTCCCATAGGCTTTCTATCCGTCCTCGCGATATTTGCGATATTCTTCATTCTTATATACGGGAGGTTTTATTCAGAGCAGATTCCTTTAACACAGCATTTTATTCTTCTTGCGCTTACACCCGCCATAATAATCGGGGTTATGCTTTTCATACTGAATCTCGTGTGGATATATTTTGGGCTAAAGGTTTTCAGGAATGAAAAAATAGACATGCCGATGATACTGATTTATATTTTTAGCTATGCATATCTCATAACAATATTTTGGATAAGCGCGATAGCAAAAGAGCTAAGGTTTGAAAAATTGAGGTGGTGATATGCGAAAGATAAATTTTCCGCTTTATGTTGCTGCGTTTTTGATTGCAACATTCATATTCGGAGCAGGGTTGTATCTAGGGATAGTAATTGAACAGGAGGCAGCAAAAAGCATTCGCTCATCCATCGAGGAGTCGATGGGGAGGATCAGCGATGTGCAGCTCATACTTCTTATTGAAAAATCCCCATCTTTCTGTCCGGTTTATGAGGAGGGACTGGCGAAAGCATTTGGAGAAACAGAGGCGCTCGGGCAGGAGCTTGAATACCTTGAGAAGCAGAAACAGGTTTACGACCCGGAACTAAAAAATAAATATTTCTCCCTTGAGCTTAGGAACTATCTTATGGCTAAAAAAGTTAAAGAGATGTGCGGGGGGAACTTTTCGCTCGCGCTTTATTTTTATTCAAAGGACTGCCCGGAATGTGAAAAACAGGGAAAGGAACTTACGCTTGCTAGAGAAAAGAGCAATTGGAGTTTGAAGGTGTTTTCCTTTGATGGGTCGAGCGAAAGCAGCATCGTAAGAGCACTGAAAAAAGAGCATAACGTAGTACACTATCCTACAATAGTGATAGATGAAAAATACAAGCTTACTGGGTTTAGGACTGCTGAGCAGATAATGGAAAAGGTTGAAGGATGAGAAAAAAGGAAATCTTTGGTATGGTTTTAGGTGCTGTGGTCGCGGTTGTTGCATTCTATCTTTCTTCCCAGCTTACCTTCTTACAAGAATGGGGGTATGCGGGTGGTTTTTTTGTTGCGCTCGTTTCTTCTGCAACAGTTATTCTTCCTGCGCCTGGTTGGGCTATTGTTGCGGGTATGGCTTCATTTCTCAACCCCTTCATTCTTGGGGTATGCGCGGGGATTGGGTCTGCATTTGGGGAGCTTACAGGATATATGATAGGGTATGGGGGAAGGGAGGTTGTTGATAGCAAAAAACTTCCGGAATATAAAAGGCAGAAAGAATGGTTGAGGAATGCGGATGTGATCGTGCTCTTTGTCCTTGCAGCCCTTCCAAACCCAATATTCGATGTTGCAGGAATAGCTGCTGGGGCGTTGAAGATTCCTGTTTGGAGATTCCTGCTCGCGGTCGGGGCTGGAAAAATTTTGAAGTTTATTGCGGTTGCGTATATTGGAAACTTTGCATTGGCATACATTTAAATTTTTTATCTGAAAAATTAAGCCATGCATAAAAAAATTTTAGCAGTTCTACTCATGCTTTTCATTATTCCTATTTTTTATGCTGAACAGAAAGAAGAACAAACAACCCAATGCTACGGAGACATGGACCTAACTATTGATGTAAGCGGTAAAAAAATAGTTGCTAAGGTAAGCGGGTTGGAAAACTGCATAGGGGAGATAAACATAAGTGAAGGGTCGTGCAAAGGGAATGTTGTTTGCTCTTTTGAACTAAGCCAGGGTGAATGCTATTTCAACATTCCGTCCATAGGAACGCATGAATATTTTGCATGCTTGGACATGAACGGGGATGGGGAGTATACTAGCGATGAAACAGATTATGAAAAGGTTGTTGTAGCGCCGTATGAAGAAGGGGATGAGGATGAAGGGGGAGGGTTTTCTTGGGATATTATTATCCCGATAGGGCTTTTTGCTTTCATACTCTTTATCATCGCCTTTCCACTACTAAACGAGACAATCAAAAAGAAAAAGAGCGGAAAAAAGAGGAGGAAACAGTTTTAAAGTTTGCGTGCGAATTCTTTGCGTGATGGTATGACAGTCATCATAATTCATGAAAGGGACAAGTGCATAGGATGCGGTGCTTGCGCTGCTGTCTGCTCTGCATACTGGGAGATGGCTAATGATGGGAAGAGTAAGTTAAAGGGAGCGAAAAATGAGGGAGGAGTTTTCAAGCTTAATGCAAAAGAAGAGGGATGCAATCTTACTGCCGCCCAAAGCTGTCCTGTAAACTGCATCCATGTGGAAAAGGATGGGGTTAGGGAGATCTAGTATCCTAAAAATTTTTTAAGTTCTTCTCCTTTTTGTGTTTTTGCAAAAAATAGCAAGATGGAGCGGTCTATGTAATAATTAAAAGGGTCTGGTTGGCCGAATTCGTTCATAGAATAATGTTTTGTTTCCTTATCAACAATCCACCCAACAACTTCACCATCCTTTAGTATTCTATAAATCTTGCAGTTGAAAGGGTCGCTTGCATAGGAGTAGGAGCCCCCACCAAAAGGATCGGCGGCAGTTCCGTATTCAACAACATTCAAATATGAAGTTTTGATTGCTGCATATCCTCCTGCTTTAATCTTTGCAATAATAGAATCTATCTGCGAGGTATCAACAGAAAAAGAATTGGAGCTGTATGTAGAAATGCTGTCCATCACGGCTGTGTAGGCTGGGTTATTTGATTGGGTTTTTTGGTTCATTTGAATCTCCTGAGCGTATGCTAAACCAATGGAGAGGAAAAGCGCGGCTGCTGTTCTTTTTGAAAATTTTCCAAATTCCCTGAACGCCTGCCTAAACTGCATGTTGTTTTTTATAAATAAAAATGTTTTTAAAATTTGGCGGTGAAGCGAGCAAATATTTTTATTAAGGAGGAGAGAATGAAAGGCGTGGAAGAGAAAACAGAAAGGATGCTGGAACATGGAGAGGAGATGCGGAGGATTGCTCTCAGTTTTGAGAATCCATTGATAGTTTCCCATTATGATTGCGATGGATTGGCGGCGCGAGCGATAGTTGAGTATGCGCTTAGAAGGGAGTGGAAAAAATACAGGGCAGTTTCAATAAAAAAACTGGATGATAATGCAATAGAGAGATTAAGGAAAGAGAGGGAAATAATTTTTGTTGATTTGGGAAGTGGGAATGAGAGGGTGAATGAACTCGGGGATGTGATAATAATAGACCACCACCAGCCGGTCAAAATAGAAAAACCGCAGATAAACCCATGGATGTTTGGGATGGATGGGGGAAGGGAGGTTTCTTCAAGCGGGGTTGCGAGTATTGTTTTCGGTTGCAGAAGAGACCTGGCGATTGTTGGAGCGCTTGGGGATATGCAATACCCATTTGAAAGCGCAAATAGGTATATTGTTGAGGAAGGAAAGAAAATGGGTGAGGTTAAGGAAGAGTATGATATTACCCTTTATGGGAGACATTCCAGACCATTGCATGCTTTCCTTGCGTATTCTGATGAGCCATACATACCAACAATAAGTTATAATGAGGATAGTGCAATAAGACTCCTCACCGAAATTGGAATAGAAATGAAGGAGAATGGATGGAAGACTTATTCGGATTTGAGGGAGGAAGAGAAAAAAAAGCTTATCTCTGCGCTTGCGAGTATAATGGTTGAGTATGATCAGGACGTTGGCGAGCTTGTTGGGAATGTTTATTCTTTGCCGAATTACGATGAAAAAACAATAATGTATGATGCGCATGAATTTTCTACCATGCTCAATGCGTGCGGAAGGCATCATGAGCCGGATGTTGGGATTGAGGCTGCGCTAGGAAACAGAGAAGCATACAAAAAAGCAGAGGGGCTTCTGCGGATGCATAAAAACGCAATAAGGGAAGGGATCATGTTTGCTAGGAATAATTTTGTAGATATGGGTAGTTTCTATTTTATAGATGGGAGGGAAAAGATATACGAAGGGATAATCGGGATTGTTTGTGGAATGGTTATGAGGGTAAGTTATGATAAGCCAGTTATTGGGATAAGCAATAGCGAAGAGGGAGGAATAAAGGTAAGCTCGAGAGGGAATAGGAGGATGCTTGAGAGGGGACTGAACCTTGGGGGTGTGATGAGAGTGGCAGCTGAAAGGGTTGGAGGGATAGGGGGTGGGCATCATCTAGCTGCAGGTGCAGAGATTCCAAAAGACAAATTGAATAGGTTTTTGTTAGAGGTTGGGATGGAGCTGAAAAAACTATAGCTCTTTCTCATTCCAGAGCTTTCTTTTTTCATTTAAAAGCGTTTTTGCGATTGCAAGAAGCTGGGTGCTCAGCCTTAGGGCTTCATCTGGGTTTAGCTTCATTGCAACATTTCCAGTTGTGTTTATCAACCTTATAATAATAATGCCATCCCTAGGAAAGCCGTTGTTTTCAGAAGCAGGTTCGCTTTCCAATCTAAGAATTGTTTTGTGCTGCTCCCCTTTTTCATCCTTCCACCAATGTACTACCTCATCCTCTATCATTCCAGTCGCCGAAGGGATGAGAAATTTTTTATTTATAAATGTTTGGGGACCTGGGTTCCAATGTAACTATAGTTACAATCCTCCTATCCCAAACACCCCTTTATCTTTATTTTTGGCCCCCCATCGCTCACAGGCACACTCTGGCCCGATTTTCCGCAAAACCCAGGGTCCAATCTAACCTCTTTTCCAACCATCTCAACATTTTTTATCGTTTCAAGAAAATTTCCAGAAACAACAACATCCTTCAAAACCTCGCCAAACCTCCCATTTCTAAACCTCCATCCTATCGCAGCCTTAAACATAAACCCTCCTGTAAAAGGGTCAACGCTCCCCCCATTCATTCCCTTAAGAAACACCCCATTTCCATCAAACATCTCCTCATCATCTGCATCCCCAGGAGCAACATACGTGTTGCTCATCCTTACAATCGGCTGATACGCAAAACCCTGCGCCCTTCCATGTCCATTCGGCTTTCCAAAAACCTTTGCAGCATGCTCGTCTTTCAAATACTCTTTCAAAACCCCATTCTCAATAATTTTCACTTCCCTCCCCTCGTGTCCCTCATCATCATAATAATACCCCCCAAACCCAATCATTGGATTATCAACTATTGTAAGGCTCTCCTTCCCTATTTTCTTTCCTATCTTTCCCTTAAAAAGCGACTCTCCTTCAAGAACACTGTCAGCCTCGCTCGCATGCCCAACTGCCTCGTGCGCAAGAAGGCCGGTTATCTCGCTATCGAGCACAACATCATACTCGCCGGGCTTTGCCGTCTTAGCTCTCAGCAGCTCTTTTGCGTATCTCTCAGCCTCACTAGCCGCATCAAAAAACCTTTGCTTTGTCTTTTCATCGAATTTTCTTTCCCCAACCCGCGAGAAGTACTTCTCTATCCTGTTCCCTTTTTTCGCAAAAGCACCAACCCCACCATAAACATAGAAACTTTCTTCCTCTATTTCGGCACCCTCGGTGTTCTCAAACTCCTTTTTTATCTTCCATACTTTTATGGAAACCTGTTTTTTGTATGCATGTATGGAATCATACACCTCCTTCACGAATCGGGCCAACTCCTCACTATCCGGAACACCGCTGCTTATCCTTTTTTTATATTTTGCATAGGAAGGGATTATTTTTATCTTCTCTCCGCGTAGGGAGGCAATTCTTTTAGCTTTTTCAAAAACCTCCCTCTCGTTGCTTCCAGAAGCAAACCCCCAGCCGTTTTTTAAAACCCTCGCGGATACACCGCTGCTCATTCCAGAATTTATCTTAAACTCATCATTTATAATGCTGAGAAATACTTCCTCGCTCCACTCCCTTCTTCTCTCAGCGTACATTTGCTCCCACTACTTCCCTTACAATTTTTTTCTCCTGCTCTGTTTTAACAAAAGCGACCAGAAACTCCTTCTCAAAAGGAATGAATATTATTTTTCTTGATGCTGTTTCTATAACAATCTCATCCACGCTATCCTTCATCTGCTCAAATATAACTGCCATTCTGTTTACTATATTTGTAGAAAGATTGATGGCTGCATCCTCAAACTTGCCGCTCTGCTCTTTTACCCTTCCATCCCTCGTTATAAGAGCAGACTCTATCCCTCTTCCCATAAGCTCATCCACTATGCTCATACAATCTCCACCCCTGTAGGACCGATTTTTACAGGAACATTAGCCGGAAGGAGAGAAGAAGAAAGTTCATACGCGCCATCCTTTTCTTCTAATTCAAAAACCTCATCTACAGAATGCAAAAATGTATTCAGGAGCTTCTCATCATGCATCCCTTTTTCTATAAGAAGGAAAAGGGTTGCGTTTGCTGCCTTCAGCCTTCCTTCCACAACCTGGAAAAATTTCAAAATGGAATCCTGCGGATTGTAAAGGAGGAATGTTGAAAAAGAGTGGAATATAAACCTTATTCTCTTCCCTGCGCTTTCCCTTATTGCATCGTTCACAACCAAGCTCAGGTCGTTTAGAGCTGTTGGTCCATCTACAAAAACATCCTTCCTTGATTCATCCTTAACCCCAACAGTTGCGGAATAGCAATCTATATACTTTATATTTTTTAGGTTCATTCCAAGACCTGCTGATTTTGACTCAACCTCTTTCGGAAGCATGTCTGAAGCGAGGTAGTATACGGCATCGCCTTTTTTTATTCCATCATACGCAAAATGAAATGCAAAAACCGCTTTTGCGATCCCTGCAGGTCCAATGAGAACAACAGAACCGGGATTTGAGTATCCTCCTTCCAGCATGATGTCAAGCTCTTCTATTCCTGTTGAAATCTTATTCTGCCTGAAAAGATACTGCTCCTCCATGAGTAAGAAAGAGGGGAAAGATTAATAAACAATTTGTAGGAATTCTCTGCATGGCAAAGAAAACAGAAAGCAGAAAAAAGGATCCGGCGATCGCAGCCATCCTGGCTTTGGTTGGCGGGATTATAATCGCATTTCCAGGAATTGGCTACATGTACATGGACAACATGAAAAGGGGCTTGATATATGGGGTTGTATGCTGGGTGCTTTATGGGGTGATAGTCGCGGCATATTTTGTAAGCAGTCTCTTAACATTCGGTGTTGGAGGCCTTCTCTGCCTTCCAGCATTTGTGATCCCATTAATATATGTTGTTGCAGTAACCTATGATACCTACCTTTATGCAAAAGGAGAAAAAACTATCCTGCCGGAATTCTAAATTTTTTATTATTTTTTATTTTTAATACCCTGGCTCATCATGTATCCTATCACTGAAAGAACTAGACCAACGAAAAGCAACAGTACTACTAAAAGAATAGTTGCAATAAATCCAACTCCTAGCCCATAGAACACTGTGCCGATGGTGCCCGTGGTAATACCACCCATTGTTCTTACCCCCAAGAGGGAGGCAATTGTGAAAATCGCTCCGGTAATTATACCATCTATCGCTCCCGTGAGCCCGCCAACAACTGCTGCATCCAACATCCCAAGCTTTGCCTTGCATACTAGCTGGCCCAGCCAGAGGTATATCAAAACATTTATGATAAGAATTACTGGTACAACAACACAAACAAATACGCTCTCAAACAACTCGCCGAATATCTCAATCTCAGAAATGGAAGAAGATAAAAAAAGTCCAACTGAACGAACAATAGCAAACAAGAATATAAGGAGCAACGCGGCCCTAGCCGCTCCAAAAGCCTTCCCAATATCCATGGTATTATGATAATACGATAATTTAAAAAATATTAACTTTAACTGCGCCGCTAAAAAGTAAAAAAAGAAAAAATAAAAAATTTAGGTTATTTCTTCAGCACGCTCCCTAGGAAGTAGCCGATTGCTGCCAGAATTAAGCCGAACACAAATCCAACCACTGCGCCGAACACTATCGCAATCACTCCTACTCCCGCACCGAAAGCAGCTCCGAACATATCCGTACTGCCAGTTGCCATTCCCACTCCTATACCAAGCATGCTTGCTATCAGAGAGATTACTCCGCCAACAACTGCTGCAATCAGGCCTGTCAGTCCGCCAACAACTGCGGCATCCACAATCTCAAGCTTTTCCTTGTATATAAGGAAGCCAAGCCAGAGGTAGAGCGCTACAGATATTAAAAACATCGGCAGCCCGACTAAGCATGTAAGCATCCCTCCTATTACTGGTATCGCACCCAACACTGAACTAAGAGCCGCAAGAACAACCAGAATGATTACAGGTATCTTTGCCGCTCCAAATCCCTTTCCCAAATTCATAAAACCACCGAAAAAAACTCATATGAAATGCTTAAAAACGTTGTTGTTTTTCAGTATGGTGTAGAAAGGTTTAAAAATATGTATTTCCATAAAAATATAGTGGTGAGAACATGGGAGTAAAGGACTGGGCATATAAAATGCTAATTGCTGGTTTGGGTATGTTTGGGGCTGCGAATGCATACACGCCAGGCGATATTTTTAACATTTTTTATAGTGGTAGAACCACGGCAGACACCAGCTTGGTAGCAAGTTCAGGAGGCTCATCTGGAAGCTATTTTAATATTAAAGACTATTCTAAGCAGATCGAAGAAGCAAAAAAGGAATGGGAAAAGAAAGAAGCAGAGATGGCAGCTCAGCAAGCCCAACAAGTTCAGACTAGTGAACCAAAACCAGCAGACATGAATAAAGCAGATATGAAGAAAGTAAATTCAAGGATCGCTGAACTTAAGGCTACAGTTGACCCACGTGTTTTAGAAATTGTCCTTCCTGCATGGGCATTAAGCCCAGGAACCAGGTATCTTCTTCAGCAAAGATACGGAACAGGATTAACTGATTACCAATATAAACAATTGCTATTTTTGGAAGAATATCAGTACGCAAAAAACCACAAAGTACCTGAATTGTGTGCTATACTTGGAATAAACCCTGATTCTGTCCAAGTGGAAGAGTTTGCAGTTGCTTATGCTTCTATTGCTACGCTCGGGTATGGAATAGGCAGGCCAAATATGGAAAAAGCTGTTGATATAGCAGTAGCAACAATGATGGCAAATGTTGATTCTTCGAAGTGGACGCTTACACTTGCACTGCAATATCTACCACTAGGAATCCAAACTCCACAAGGATGGGTAAGCCTAGACTTTCCAAAATCCGTAATTTCTGATGTTTATAGAATTTATAACAGGGCGTATGTTGATTATGGCTATCAGGTTCCCCCTGTTCAAGCTGCAAAACCATATCCGGGGGTTTCCCAGCAGATGCCCAGCGGCGGCGGCCAACAGACACCAAGTCAGCAAACACAACAAACACAACCGCCAACGCAAGAGCAGATAAAAGTACAAAATGCGCTTGATAGAATAAACTCAGTCATAAACACATTAGAAAGTGGGAGACAGAGTGAATACCAACAAAAGGTCGGGTATTATGACCCGATTATAAATTATGGCCAGATGTTGTACACCATAGAAACCAAATCCTCAACGATAGATATCATTCTCATCGAAGCTAATGGAGCCGGACTTGTAAGCTACTACTCCACGGCGAATGGAGAATGGGAAGCATGCCTCACACCTGAAGCAGTAAGAGTGTTGAAGGAAAAATGCGGGTATAAGGATAAAGGAAACTGGGGTAAAAACATAGAAACACTTAATAAAACTCTTCAAGAAATGGCGAATAAGAGAAATCTCAGCGGAGAAAACTTTGACAAAACGCTGGCAAAAGCATTAATGGAGGCGGGAATTTACCTTGTTCCGGAGGGCCAGGTTTTAGTTGACGCTCTTAATACGAAGGGCAAAGATGGTGGAGTGGAGGCATTACAGAAGCAGATTGCAAACTATCAAAGCCTTCAAACGGGGAGAAAAAGTGAAATCGATTCAGAATACGACTCACAGATAAGGCAGCTATCCGAACTAAAAAGGCTCGTTGAAAAATATAAGTCGGAAACCGATCCTAAAAAGAAAGAGGAGATTTTGGAGCAGATAGGAGAGTTGGAAGCAACCATGAGGGTTAGTTTACAGCCATCGATTTATGAGCAGCTTACCGGTAAGAAATACGAACCAGCACCAGAGGCAGAACAAGAACAGCGTAGAATTCCATCTGCGGATGAGGTTCTGCAAGAGCTGGGGATTCCAGGATATGGAGGACAGGGTCTCCAGGATCTCCCACAACCGCCAGGATACACACCACCAGGTTCTGTTGGAACATTTGAAATCGGTGTTGGCGGAGGAACAATAAGCGTGGATAGTGCTGAAAAAATTCTTTTCCAGCCGAGCAACAAAGATTACATAGATCATCCAATTACGATTGGTGAATACTTAGGTACGCTACAAGTCCCTGAGCATGTTGTAATTATTGAGGGAGGACCGGTAAAAGCAACAAACCTCGGAGACCAAAACGATCTGTGGAGAAAGGAGAGTCTGAAAATAATTGCTGAAAAGTTGAACAGAGGAAGAACAGATATAGAGCAGGTTATAAATGAAGCG
The DNA here is from genome assembly GCA_038890745.1 of Candidatus Anstonellales archaeon. Classification (GTDB taxonomy): domain Archaea; phylum Micrarchaeota; class Micrarchaeia; order Anstonellales; family J096; genus JAWAFD01. The sequence goes on along the minus strand of JAWAFD010000002.1, from coordinate 25,831 downwards.
GTTAAGGAAGTGGAAAAAGAGATGCTAAAAGAGATGCAAGAGGAGAAGCCAGAAGACGGTTCAAGACTGAGAGGGCGTGATGGTGAGTTCCAAGATTGGAGGACTGCTTTCTTCGGAAAACCAACGTATAAGTGCGATGGTAGTCTGAAAGCACCGCGACCGACGGCATAATCTTTCTTTATTTTATCTTTTTATTTAGCGAATTCCAAACGCAACAAATAAAAATCCTGGCAAAGTAATAGATTTTGATGGTTCAGCCTATTATCATAAGAGAAGAAAGGCCAAGTAGTATAGAGGTATTTGCGCTCCAGCAGGCGCAAAGACCGAAAAAAGAAGAAAAAAAGCAGGAGAGTTTTCCGAAAATCTTCTTCAACTATTTTATGGATTTCTTCAAAAACCCCTTCAACCCATTAAACCAATACGCGATCCGGGATAATTTGAAGGAGATGGCAAAGCCGGCAAACAAAGCAGAGTTTTTCAATTATTTTGCGCTTTCTGCGGAGATGGAGGAAAAGAAAAAGAAATGGGAAAGGGAGGAGCTAGAAAGGGCAAGGAAAATCGCAGAGTATTATTTCGAAAAGAAAGGATTTGAAGAAGGGGGAAGGGAGCTTGTTGCAAAAGCAGAGAGTATGGGAAACTATTTAGAAACCCTTTCCTATGAAGTTGAATCCATTCCCCCTGAAAATTTGCTGGAAATAGCGAGGTTGATCGAGAGCAATGACAAAAAGGGGCTGGAGAAAGCGCTTTCTGAGATAGGGAAGGAACACCCGGCTTTTGTGGATGCGATAAATTTTATCATGAGCGAAAAGGAGGCGAGGTTTTTCCTGAAAAAAGCGTTCCCTATAAACAAAAAAGGATTTGCAAAAATTTTCGGAGTTAAGGGAAAGACCCATCTTATAAGGCTCCTAAGGGCGTACGCGAAGGTTCTAAGCGATGAAAAATACCTCATGCTGCTAAAGGCAATAGGAAGGGCAAAGCTGAGAGAGTTGAGGGTTTTTGCCTCCTCCCTTGACCCAATTTTGAGGTACGTTTTTTTGAGAAGAGTCCTGCCAGCGCTTTATGCATGCGGAATGGTTAGCATGAACCTAAGCGATATTCTAAAGCAGATGATGAAGGAGAGTATGGGAGGAAGGATAAAGGCAAATCCAGTTCTTCTAAGAATATTCGCAAAACTTCCAAAATTCCTTTTCTTTTTCGGCCAGCCTGATGGAAAAACCCTTGCACTTTTCCTGGAGGGAAGGGTATGGAAGAGATAGAAAAACTGCTTAGGGAAGAAGGCATGCAATACTTCTCAAAGGTTGAGGAGGGCTTTCTCTCAGAAAGCGCAGCAAGAACACTCTTCGCTCCAAGCACCTCGTATTTAGGAAGGGTTTTGAGAAGGGCTGAGGAAGGGGATGCAAGAAGCATCGTACTCTCCGGGATATTTCTGGATTACATGGCAAGGCATGTTGAATTATTCGGAGAAACTGAGTGGGAGGCCTTTGTATTCGATAAGATAGCAAAATCAAACATCCTCCCAATTCTTTTGGAAAAGAGGTTTTCAGAAATTTCAAAAATCCTCTCATTCCCGGTTGAAACCCCATTAGGAATAAAAAGAACAGAGCGAATTCTCATAAACAACGGAAATAAGACAGAAATATTCGACCAGAGCGGAAAGCTCGTTGGTGAACTAAAAACAACAAAACCTCCCTTCCCTTTTCTTAAGCCACCGTTTGCAGTTTGTTATGAAACCGATAGCATAGAGCCATGCTTGTACTTCTCTGATAAAAAAGGGGACATGAACCTCTCGCTCGCAAGCGTTGTTTTTATAGTTGATGAAGAAAGCGTGTACTCATGGAATAAAAGGGTGCTCTCCCTAAGCTCCTCCCCTCTCGTCGCCCTCTGCCAAGCTAAAAAAAGGCTTGATAATGTAATCTTTGGAGGAATAAAAAAAGCAAAGAATATTCCATGGCATGAAATCCTCCTGAATACAGAATTTGCAAAGGAGATCATCCCATCCTTTGAGGGAGTGGAAAGAACAAGAATGGAGCGAAGGATTGAAAACATGAAAAGAGCAAAAAGAATAGGAGTATACATGATGAATTTTGGCGGGGATGCGAAGATGTTTAATGAAGAGAGAAAGAGGAGAGAACGGGCATTCAACAGTGAAGTTATAGTAAGCCCGGATTTCATCGAGTTTTTCAAAAAAGAAGGGCTAAAGGAAGGAGTAGATTACATCATCTCTGGAGGAGAGATCGTAGCAAAACTATCAACGATAATTGGGATGGGAATGAAAAGGATGTTCTCCCAGAGGTTTTACATCCGTCTCTCTTATGATGAAAGGGGAGAAAATGTAAAGAATGATATAGGCGCTTCCATTCGGACTGCATCCATATACAGAAACAGGGCATTTCCCGGTGATGTAATAGTTATGGGGCAGGTTGAAAGCGCAAAAAAAATATCCATAGCGTATGCTAATGTTTTTGAGGGCGACAGGATATATGTTAATAAAATATTTAATATTTTGCCAACAGATATGTTTTTAGGGTTTGAGGAGGATTACAGAATAGAAAGGATAGGGGGGAGGGTGCTGTTCAACCCAGAAGAGGAGATATAGATGGAAAAAATAAAGCTCTCCATAGCTGGCGAGATTACGATGAGCAGCAGCCCAGGAGAAACCATGAGAAAGTGGAGGGAGCTTTTTGCAATAAGCCAAGCAGAGCTTGCAAAACATCTTAACATAAGCTCTTCAACCATAAGCGATTACGAGAGCAACAGAAGAAAAAGCCCCGGGATAAATGTGATAAAAAGGTTTGTGAATGCGCTTTTTGAGATAGATGCAAAAAGAGGGGGGATGATTGCAAAAAAGCTGAGCCAAGAAGAAAAGGAGAGTGAAGAGTACTTTGAAGTGCACGAATTTACAAGAGGAATTCTTCTTTCTGATTTTGTGAAGCTTATAGAAGGAAAGGTTCTCACAAACCAGGAGCTTTTGGATGAAATAAAAATCTATGGATACACCCTCATAGACAGCATGAAAGTTATCCTGGAAATGCCCTACCCACACTTCCCAAAGCTTTATGGAAGCATAGGGGACAAGGCATTCATATTCACCGGGGTAAGCACCGGAAGAAGCCCGCTTGTAGTCATACGGGTTGCTCCAACAAAACCAAAAGCAGTTGTTCTTTTCAACCTCGAAAAGGTTGACCCGCTTGCTCTAAAAATCTCAGAGAGAGAAAAAATACCGGTTATAGTAACGAAGATGGAGATAAGCAAATTGAAGGAAGCTTTGGGAAAAATATAGGGTCGCAGGCATCACAGCTTTACTATTTTTCCGCTCCTTCCTGCAGAGAGCTTCAGAATCCCTCCGTACGCGCTTACCCATCCATTCTCCACTCTTACCCTATCCCCTTTTTTTATCCTCTCAGCATCCTCAGCCCAGAGGACAAGAGTGATTCTTCCGGTTTCATCCTGCAAAACCGCATTAGCAACCTTTACAACCTTCCCTGCCATTGTAGTAACTTCTGTTGGCTCATCCTTGCTCACAACCTTTCCCTCAACAGTGGCATTCCGGTTTGCTTTCAACTCTGAAATTTTCATAAAAGCACCTATTTTTAAAAACAGCAAAAGAATTAAAGGGTTTGGGGGCTACACCCTACCTGCTGTAAGTATCCTCACAGCCTTCCAGAGGAAATATAGTGCTGCCATTACTCTTTGTGTTATCTCTTCAGGCATCCAAAAAGCCGGCTTTGCAAGATTCTTAAGTCTTAATTCTGTGAGCGCACGGTAAAGGGCTATTTCCCTATCGTTTGATGCGAACGGGTTTTTTTTGTTTAACGCACGAATTATCTCTGGGTTGTTTTCAAGAATCCATGTTTCATTCACTTCCAAATATTTATCCTTAAACATCTCGACCTGCTCAACGTTCCGTATTATTCCAACCCCAATCAAAACCAGCAGGGTGGAGGAAAGCGAGGAAAAAATTTTTTCAGGAACCTTTGTTTTCTTAATCCACTCAATAGGAATAAAATTCTCCAGGTCAAAAAACACAACACTGCATTTGTTGCTTGAAAAATCCACACCTATGTTTGCGAAATGCATATCGTGATGTATACCAAGCCTTGTAAAGAGCGCCAATGCTATTGCAGTATTCAGAATTGTATTTCTAGCCACAATATCAGAAACCCTTTCCCCTGCGATTATGGAAAGCGGGGTGTTTATTACGCTGTTTCTAACAAATATGATTTCGTTTGTTTTTTGATTGAATATCAAACAGGATGGAAGGGGGACTATCCTCTCCTTTTCACCAAACCCATACTCCATGGGGTATTCTAAAAGCTCATGAAGATAAACATTTGAATAGAATTCATGCTCTATGCTCCTTGCCTTTTGTTCACTCATCCCCCTATCCTCCATGATGTCAAAATCTGGCATCTTTATGATATAGCTCTTCTTTTCCTGCTTTCCTGGTGGGTACTCTATCTCGTAAACAAGGTTCTTGCTCCTTATGTTTTCCTTGTTCGCACGGGCTCTTTTTTTTATTTTATCAAGGTTTTCAAGAAGATACTCTGCAAAAGCTGTTTTTGGTTTAGAGCCTTTATACCTTAGGAGAATATAAGATTCACCACTCTCTTCCTCCATAACAGAGCTCCTAACGGTTTTGTAGAACTCCCCTTTTTTCCTTTCATCAAAAAATCTTAGTTTCACAAAATAAATTTATGTGTAAAAACCTTTTTAACCCTATATTTTTCTAAATTTGAACCCATAATGTATAAGCCCTTCAGGGTCATCGCTCTGAATTTTTCTAAAAACGGCTTCTACCCTATCCCCTATTTTAACATCTCCATTATCAACAAGCTGCCCAAGAACCATCGCTCCTTCATCAAGCTTAACGAGAACTATTGTGTATGGAACCTGCTCTTCAAAACCTGCTGGGGGGGAGAAGACAATGGTATAGCTGTACACCTCTCCTTTCCCAGAAAACCTAAAAGGCGCTATCTTTCCCTTTCTCCTGCAATTTGGACAAACTTTTCTTGGAGGGAAAAACTTTTCCCCGCAATTTGTGCACTGGGTACCCTCCATCCTGTACCTCTCAGGATACCTTCTCCAAGATAAAGGAACAGACTCTCTCATTTTCACACCCTCGTAAATATATGGACAACTGCTGTCCCACCGCTTCCTCCAACATTGTGTGTAAGCCCTATCTCTGCGTTCTCAACCTGAGTTTTCTCTGCCTCACCTCTCAACTGCCATACAATCTCAACCGCTTGCTTTACTCCGGTTGCTCCAACAGGATGCCCGCATGCCTTCAATCCTCCGCTAGTGTTTATCACAACCTTCCCCCCAAAACTTGTCTCTCCTTCTAAAGCAGCCCTTCCTCCTTCGCCAGGCTTGAAGAAGCCCAAATCCTCAGTTGCAATAATCTCCGCAATCGTGAAACAGTCGTGCACCTCAGCAACATCAACGTCCTCTGGTTTTATTCTTGCGCGCGCGTATGCTTTTTGCGCAGCAACCTTTGCAGCATTAAGGCTCGTAATTGTTTTTCTATCATGAAGCGCAATCGTGTCTGTTGCCTGCTCAGATGCTGCAATCCTAACTATCTTATCCCGAGGAAGGATCTCCTTTGCCTTTTCCAACGGAGCAAGGATCACAGCCGCGGCACCATCTGTAATTGGAGAGCAGTCATAAATTTTTAACGGGGAGGCAACAACCTTTGAGTTGAGGACTGTTTCTATCGTTATTTCATTCTGAAATTGAGCATAAGGATTTTTTGCTCCATGGGCATGGTTTTTCACAGCAACGCTTGCCATCATCTCCTCTGTTGTTCCGTATTCATGCATGTGCCTTCTTGCTATGAGCGCATAGAGAGCGGGAAAAGTTGCGCCAAAGAAGAGTTCCCACTCCTGATCCCCTGCGCCACCGAGAATTTCTGTAACCTGCTCAACGCTTAGATCGTTCATCTTCTCCACTCCGCCAACAACCACAAAATCATGCATTCCGCTTGCAACAGCCAAATAACCCTGCCTAAGAGCAAGCCCTCCTGATGCGCATGCACCCTCCACCCTTGTTATAGGAATTGGGGTAAGGCCCATCTGATCCGCAAGGAGAGAGCCAACATGCTCCTGCCCTATTAAGCTTCCGCTCGCCATTGTTCCAACATACCCTGCGCTTATCTCGCTTCCTGTTAAGTTTGCATCCTGTATTGCCTTTAATCCTGCTTCTAATACCAGGTCCCTATACCCTTTATCCCAATGCTCTCCGAATTTAGTCATACCTACGCCTATCACTGCTACTTCTCTCATGGGGTTTTGTTTTTTTGGAAGGGTTTAAAAAATTAGCGAAATGTAGTTCGGCATAAGGCGAACATGCTTTTGCTGTTCTAGAAAATGGCTTATTGGGAACAGATTTAAAAAATTTTCATACTTTAAAATAATAGATTGGTGGTAGGATGGGATATCGAGAAATGACATGGAAGGAAATATGGAGAACAACACGGATGTTAAAGGATTTGAGGGACAATAAAAACGCTAAGAGCTATGTGGCAAGAGTGGCTACGTGTGTAAGCAAAGAAGAGTATTCTTATTTTATGAGAAATCCACTTATGATGAAGCTGGTTTTCTATGAGGAATTAAGAAAGATAGAAGCTGACAGACCAGAAAACATGAAGGATAGAATAAAGAAATGGCTGTATAGACGCATGATAAAAAATGCAATAAAGCTTTCTCAGGAAGTAATACGTAGAGAAAAGGAAAAAAGTGTTTTTAAATCTTATTAGGTAAATTTAACTGTATGCTCGGATGGAGGATTCTTCCTGAAGGAGAGTATAGAATAGAAATGCCTCAGCTCAGCGAAGATGAGGAGCGGATGGTTGAGGTTGTTGAGGAAAGGTTTAAGGAAGTTGCCCGGCTCCGGGAGATGAGCAATAAGGAGGAAATCCTTGAGGCAATAAAAGAAACCCTCCAGAACACTGCTGGCGAGGAGGGGATATATTTGGATAGCGATCAGGAGGAATACCTCTCAAAGGTTGCCTACCATCACATATATGGTTTTGCTTTTATAGATGAATTACTGAAAGATGGAAACATTGAGGAGATAAGCATAGTCGGGCTTGGGAAACCAGCATATGTCTACATAAGAAAGCAGGGATGGAAAAAGGTTAATGCTGCATTTACAGATGAAAAAACCCTTATGGATGTAATAAACAAAATGGCTAAAACCCTTGGGAGAAGGATTACTTTGCAAAACCCAAGATTAGACACCATGCTTCCTGATGGTTCAAGATTGCACGCATCCCTTCCACCCATTTCTGATGGTGAAATAACAATAAGAAGGTTCAGGGATAGACCGTTTTCTCCAAAGGAGATAGTTGAACTGAAAACTGCGAGCGTAGAAACCATGGCTCTGCTCTCTCTCCTAATGCAGAGCGATAGCTCCATCCTGATTGCTGGGAACACAGCAAGCGGAAAAACAACAACGATGAACGCGATATTCTCATTCGTACCGCTGAACGAAAGGATCCTAATTACTGAAGAAACCCCTGAGATAAACATCCCTCATGCACACAAAGTAAGAATGGTTGCAAACAAGGAGATGGGGGTAAGCTTGATGGATTTGGTGTATGATTCTTTGAGAATGAGGCCGGACAGGATAGTTGTCGGGGAGGTAAGGAATAAAGAGGAGGCACGCGCTCTTGTGGATGTTCTTTTAGGAGGGCAGGCAAGGGGAGCGTACGCAACATTCCATGCCCAAAGCGCTCAGGAAGCACTCTTAAGATTGGAAAGCTTTGGAATAAGCGAGATGGACCTAAACAGCATAGATGCGATCTTGGTGCAGAGAAGGATGCTTATATACGACCTAAAACAAAGAAAGAATGTTGAAGTTAGGAGGGTTGTTGAGCTCAGCATGGTTGAGAATGCAAAGGCTGTTCCTGTGATAAAATACAACGCTGCAAAAGATGCGTGGGAGGAAAAAGGAATTGAAAGAATATTCCCGATGCTGAGCGAGAAGCTGGGGATTGAGGAAAAGGAAGTAGAAAAAGAGTATGTAAAAAGAAAAAAGGAAATAGAAAAAGCACCGATAGAGTTTAATGAGTTTTTTGCGAGCGTGCAGAAAGGATTTTATGGGTTGGAGAAATAGGCCGTTCTAACTAGATTATAAAAATTTTAATCTAGGTAGAACACGTACGAATATAAATATTTTGCTTTAAATTTTATCCATGGATGAGGTATTCCTCAGAAGATACAAAAAAGTTATGGAGATCCTGCCAGACGTGGCAGAATGTTTGCACGAAAGAGCGATTTTAATCGGTGGGACTGCCCTTGCGCTTTTTTACTTAAAGCATAGAATAAGCATAGACCTGGACTTCGTAGCTGCTGATGGGGAGAGTAAGATAATAAAAGAAGAATTAAAAGGATGTCTGAGCAAAAAGGGATATAGAACAATTAGGGGGGCCTATAAGGATCAGTTTGTTGTTCAGTTTGAGGATACCGGCATAAAGGTTGAATTTTTTGAACCAGATGAAAAAATAAAAAGCTTTTCTTATTATGCATTCGGAAACTCAAGACTACTGGTTGCTTCTATTGAAGAGATTCTGAAGTTAAAAATGGGAAGTTATGCTCAGAGGAAAGAGGCAAGGGACCTATTCGATATTTTTTTTATTCTAAAAAAAGAAGGAAAAGAAATCAATAGAATAATAAAAAAATTTGGGCCCCCAAAAAATATGGAAGAGTTAAGAATACTGACAGATGAAAAAAGATACCAAGAATTTGCAAAGGTGGTGAAAAATGCTTCCAAAACAAGTAGTAAGCTATAAACAGCTCAGAGAAGAAGGGCTTACAAAAAAGGAAATTCTACGTTTGGTTTCCTCACTCAAAATTTTCCCAACACCTTTTAAGGGGATATACTACGTCCCGAGTGAAGAGGAAAAGAAAGCATGGTTCATAGAAAAACCTTTACGAGTATTAACCATGGCTACGGCAGTCTTTCTTGGGGTAGACAATTTCTATTATACCTGCGAAACTGCAGAAGAATATTTTGGTATAAGATGGAGACCAACAAAAAGGGTGCATATCGCAAACAATAGGATAAGCAGAAGAATAAACATAGCAAAAAGGATAAAGTCGAACTTGTCCAGAAAAACATTCAGGGCGAAAAAACTTGCTCGCATTCTTTCTTTCTATGGAGACGAGATAGTATTCCACAAAAATAAGGATATTGAGAGAGCAAAAACCAAATCAACCCCATATGGGAGGTTTGCTCTTAAAAGCCAGATAAAGAAAGATAAAAAAATTTTTAGGTGTGAAAGAGGATGGGAGAGGATAAAATGAATCTCTTTGAGCTTGCTGAAAAATTCCCTGCGCTGAATGTTAAAGCAGAGAGCGTAAAGAAGGCGCTCAGGGGGTTGGGGTATGAGATAGATGAAGGGAGGTTTGTTTCCCTTGCGATAGCAACCGGTCTGCTGTTTTTTGTTTTGGGAATTCTTTTAGGCGGGGTTGTTTTCGGAGTGATATTTTTTGCTTTTGGGTATGCATACGTGATCTACTACCCACAGATGAAGCTGGCAAAAAAGGTTGCGGATATAGAAGCAGAAATGCCACTTTCCCTCAGAACCCTTGGTATGCTCATAAACATGAATGTTCCTTTTGTAAAGGCGCTGAAAGTAATAGCAGAAAGTAAAACCCCATTCGGAAATGAATTGGAAAATGCGGTGAAGGAGATAGAGAGAGGGTCGAGCGTTCCGAAAGCCCTAGGCAACATAGCAGAAAGAATAAACAGCATAGCTGTAAAGAGGGCGATTGCGCAGGTGATATCTGCTTACGAGCAGGGGGCAGGAGGGAATGAGATAAAAAGAATAGCAAATGAACTGCTGAGCATACAAAGGCATAGGATAAAGGAATTCTCCTCAAAAAGCGCAATGTATGGTCTTTTCTTTATTGTTATGGCCGCTGTGGCCCCAACGTTCTTCCTTGTGATGAGCGTTGTTGGAAGGTTTGCCTTTCAGATGAATATGTCTGGTGAGATGGTTTACATAATGTACCTCATCGTTTTTCCTCTTCTCTCCCTCCTCATCCTTCTCCTATCAAAATCCTCTCTCCCACCATCTCTTTTCAAAGAGAGGAGGGAACTTAAGGCATACCTGCCGCTTGCCGGTGCAACAGTAATTGTTGTTGGAGTATGGCTTGTTCCGGTTGATATGATTTTTAAAATCCCTATCCTTGGTATAATCCTGCTTTTTAGTGCAAAAAATTTTTACTCTTCTTATAAAGAAGGAAAGGAAGTTGAGAGTATAGAAAGCAATCTTCCAGATGCATTGTTCAGCATAGCGGGAATGCCAAAAGGAGCGCACATTGAAAAAATATTCGAAAGGATAGCCCATGCTGGCTTCGGAAGGCTTAGCATGGAATTTGAAACCGCAAGCAAACAGATGAAAGCGAATGTGAAACCTGAGATCGTTGTGAGGGATTTGGGCGAGAGGGTTGGAAGCGATATGCTCACAAGAGCAGGAGAGATAATGGTGAAGGTTTTTGAGGCAGGGGGGCACATAGGAGAAAGGCTTGCTGAGCTTGCTGAGGACATGCTTCTTTTCTATGAGATGAAAAGAGAGAGGGCGAATGTTTTGAGCATGCAGAAATACACCCTTCTGGCCGGAGCAATCATAATCCCGCTCATACTCTCAACCGCTCTCGGGCTTGTTGGGAAAATTGCTGGGCTTATGGAGGAGCAATCCGATATTATCGATGTTGCGCATTCAGTCATCCCGCTCTACTTAATAATCTACTCTTGCCTCACGGCTTTCTACATAAGCGATAGCGAAGGAAAGCCGTCAAAAGGGCTTGTTTATTTTGTTGGGATTGCGGTCGTATCCATTGGAATATTCTATTTCGCAGGAAGCAGCGGGGTTGGGTAGATGATAGATAAGGCAACATATTTTGTTTATTCCCTAAACAGCCCTTTTCTGGATGGGATTGCAACCCTGATAAACAGCCAGGCATTCCTCATTATAGCCATTGCATTCTTGATAGTTGTTTTTGAAAGGAAGGAGAAGGATTTCGCAAGGATCAGCAAGATACTTTTCATAATATTCCTCGCATATATCCTGACAGAAGGGCTGAAGAATGTTTTTGGTGTTCAGAGGCCCTGCGTCTCTGAGATAGAGTCAAAGATTCCCTGCCCTTCAGATTTCAGCTTTCCGAGCGGTCATGTTCTGATAACAGCCTCTGTAATGTTTGCTTATTTGAATAAAAGGGAGTTTATCTTCTTCTGGCTCTTCACTATACTCGTAGCATTAACGAGGATGTACCTTGGGGTGCATACCCTAGTGGATGTTGCTGGAAGCATTGCCATGGCTCCTTTGATCTTTCATTTCTCAAACATTCTTTGGGGGTGGGTTTTTGGGATTAAAACTTGATAAAGAAACAAGCAGGCAGATCCTTCATCTTGCATTGGGGATATTTTTCCTTATCCTTCTTGTCATAAGGGGGAGGAACAGCCTCCTGCTAGCCCTTTCAATAGCTTTCATATCAGGGGTGTTGCTCATAAACCAGCTTATACTCGGAAGGTTTCCAACGATAAAAAAAATTGTGAGTATGTTTGAGAGAAAGGATGCAAAATTTCTTGGTGAGTCCACTGTTTGGTATGTCTCGGGTCTGTTGATATGCTCCGCATTCCTCCAAAACCAAGAGGAGATCGCGGCATCTATAATCGCTCTTGCTGTTGGTGATTCATTCTCAAACATTTTCGGAAGGGCTGGAAAAACAAAAATCCCATGGAACAATCAAAAAACATTGGAAGGGATGTGCGCATTCTTTATCGGGACGCTCTTATCCTATTTTTTCATAGGCCCGGCGGTGGTTGTTTTTTCCCTAGTAATGGCCATTGTCGAGACCATCCCGCAAGGAATAGATGATAACTTTATTATTCCGATGGCTAGCGCAATCTTATTCCATGTGGTTCTATGAAAATAAAAAAATCTCTCGGCCAGAGCTTTCTAAAAAACAGAAGTATCCTCGAAAGAGAGGCGAACCTGGCGGAGATAGAAAACAAAAAAGTTTTGGAAATCGGATCCGGAGACGGGAGGCTTAGCGAGATCCTGCTTTCCAGAAAACCTAAAAAGCTTTTTTTGGTCGAGCTGGATAAAGAGCTTGTGGAGTTATTGAAAAATAAATTCGAGGGAAAAGATAATGTGGAAATAATCTCTGGGGATTTTCTAAAACTAAGGCCCTTTAAGGTTGATGTAATTTTTGGAAACATTCCTTATTACATCTCATCAAAAATAATATTCAGGCTTTTGGACTGGGAATTTAAGGAAGCGGTGCTCATGGTGCAGAAGGAGTTTGGGGAGAAGATGGTTGCAAAGCCCGGGGAGAAAAACTACGGGAGGCTGAGCGTAACCTCCCAGATTTGTTTTGAGGTAAAAAAAGGCTTTGCGATTTCAAAAGAAAATTTTTTCCCTAAGCCAAAAGTTGATTCCATCGTGATGGTTCTAAAAAAGAAAAGAAAGCTTACGGAGTGGGAGGAAAAACTAATCCGCGAACTCTACGCGCACAAAAACAAAACTGTCGAGAATGCGCTGAAAAAAATAAATGCGGAGATTCCTGAAAGTTTGAGGAAAAAAAGACCAAGGCACATGACGGTTGAGGAGGTTTTAAGAATAAAGGAAATGGATGAGGATTGCCCAGTGCATAAAGAAGATAAAGATACACTAACCGCGGCTCAGCATGCTCAAAAGTTTAGAATTCAGCTTTCTTTTGATGATTCTTATGAGCTGACTGTGATAAAAAAATCAGGGCAAGAAGGAAAACTAATACAAGGAGCTCCTACCTTTGTGAACCCTCATAAAGAAGATGAGCTTCTTGTCAAACTTGGTATAGATAACAGAAAATTTCTGTTCTACTGGTATTATGGGTATAAACAAAAAGAGTTTCCTCTGATTGCGTTTAAAGAAGATGGAATCTATCTATATGCTGTTGATTCAAACTTGAATGTAAAAAGAGTTGATGAAAAGGATTTTCCTGCTTATTTAATCACAAACCCAAAACTTCCAATAAATCCTTTAAGCGCTAGAAAGGTTGGATGGCTTGCCCTAACTTTGGGTGGAGAAACAAAAGAAAGACTTGAGAGCGGAAAAACCCCAGAGCCAGAAAAATTGCTAGAGCTTCCTGAAGAAGTAAGGAAAGAAATGCACACAAATTTAGATGATAAGGATAAGATCAAACTTGTGTGGGATTTTATAAAGCAGGGAGGAAAACTAAGTTTGACCTATCAAGAAGGATTACCTCCTGCCACGGCAAACGAGTTTATTGAAAGAAAAGCAGGTGATTGCACAGATTTCGTATCTTTAACATATGCGATTGGAAAAGAATTAGGTTTGAATATACAAGTGGTTTCTATTAGAGTAGGAAAGAATCTAGATAATGGAGTGCTTGAACCAAAAGGGCATAGTTTCTGTGTTATTAACTATTCTAACGGCTATTACATCCTTGACTCAGCTGCAGGTGTATTCAAATTTGAAGAGGGTAGTCTAGAAGATGTTGTTTACTCTCATGTTAACGCACTCTTTCCTGGCTACCATGTTTTGGGTGATTACTATGTCTCAACCGAAGATAACCAAATAAAAGGAATTTACATGGCCGAATTTGGTGGTTCTTATCAAAATAGTGAATGGTTGGAGCAGGCTTTAGAGTATGGATATACAGCAGATTATGTCTATTTTGGACTTGCTTATTTTAGCTATCTTGCGGGTGAGCCAATAACGTTAAGTTTAGCTTACTTAGGCAAGATCGGAAACAAAGATGAATTAAGTTTATGCTTGGAAGGGCGGTTGGCTTTTGACAGTGGCGATCTAAATAAAGCTAAAGAGATTGGATTAGCTTTAATCAAAAACTATCCTGGATTTTTTGGTGGATATGATCTGCTTCTAGCGGTCTACGAGAAACAAGAAAATTTAAAAGCAATGGACGAAATTAAAAAAACAATTATTGAAAAATGGCCTCAAAGAATAACAAAGTAGCTTTGCATCAGCTAAAATTTCATTCTAACAATTAGATATATATCAATATCTCCTGATTTGCTATCTCTGTGAATTGATATCATGTAGTAGTATCCATCCTTAGGATTAAGCCTATCCTGTATTACTTTAGCCATCCACCCATCTTCTTTGGGGAGTGTTATCCGACCCGTATTTATGAGTTCGTTTATGTAGCTCTCTATTTTTTCCTCGCTTTTCTCATCAAAAACTTTTGTTGTATCTGTTTTTACAGGAATCGTATCTTTGGCTACTTCTTTTGTTTTTTGAGCACTTATCATACTATCACTAGTATTCTGAGTGGTATTCTGAGTGGGAGCGCTTTTAGGGCTTTCGGTTGGCTGAACCTCCCTATGAGCAAATGCGCAGCTTAAAGCAGGCAGTAATGATACTAGAATCAAACCAGTATTTTTAATATTTCTCCAAGCTGTTTTAAGCTTCATAAGTTCATTTACTTGAGAAGAGATATTTAAGGTTTTCTCCATGCTGCGATCATGGGATCCTCATACACTAATATTTATCTTCCCTTCCCCATCGCTTATGGAAACCGGGTTTGTGCTATGAGGGAGAACAACCTCAATCTTTTCCCCCTTTTTCAGATTATTCCTCACAACAACCAAATGCGCCCGTTTTATGAAAAGTTTTTTTATTGGTTTTTTTGCTGTTATTGTAATTATATCACGTGCTCCTTTGTTTACCTTGCTGACTGAGATCGGCCGCGTGATCATGAATGCAACAATAAAAATAACGATTGCAACAACAATTATTACATACTCAATCATGCAAAATCAATCCTCGCTTTTCCTTTTAAAACTATCACCTTCAACCCGATTCCCTTTGCCTTTTCTTTAAGCTTCATATCGTTTGTGCAGACTATTCCATCATTTTCTTTAGCATAATTTAAAATCCATCTGTCCACATGCCCTTTCGCCTCAACAACCTGTATAAATTTTTTGTACTTTTCAATAAAAAGAAGTGCAACCGCAGCACCCTTCGCAGATTTTCCCCTTCCCTTTCTTAACCTTTCAAGCTCAGAAAGAACATTCCTTCCTATCACTATTTTAAAAGGCTCTTCAATTAGGGAGAATATCTGGTCAAAAACATCCACATTGAAATAGAATGGAAGGAGCATAAAATTTGTATCAACAACTATTTTTTTCATACTCATCCTTCAACTATTTTTTTTGCTATCTCCCTTGCATCGAATTTTTCCAGGTCATCGTAGTTCTGGCCTGTGCCGACATATATAACCGGTACAGATGTTGCTTTTCTAACTGAGAGTATCGTCCCTCCCTTCGGGTCAACATCAATCTTAGTAAGTATTACACCATCCATCCCAACCCTCTCATGGAATTCCTTCACCTGTTCAAGAAGGGCATTACCCGCGATGCTCTCCCCGATGTATATTTTCAAGTCCGGTTTTATCACCCTTACCATCTTCTCAATCTCGCGCATGAGGTTTGAGGATGTCTCCTGCCTTCCTGCTGTATCTATCAGAACAACATCTATTCCCTTTGCTTTCGCATGCTCAACCGCATCATACGCAACTGCTGTCGGGTCTGCACCGTATGAAGATTTTATAACTGGGACACCAAGCCTTCTTCCATGCTCCTCAAGCTGCTCTATTGCCGCAGCCCTGAAAGTATCAGAAGCAGAGAGAACAACGCTTAGTTTGTTTTTCAAAAAAAGATTCGCAACCTTTGCGATCGTTGTTGTTTTTCCCGCTCCATTCGGACCAAAAAACATTATCTTAAAAGGCTTTTCCTTTTTTGCTTTTGCGAGCTTTACGATATCAACATCGGGTCCCTCCATTATATCCACGAGCGTTTTCTCGAACGCGCTTTTCAAAAAACCCTCCACATCTTTTACCTCGCTACCAACAACCT
The DNA here is from genome assembly GCA_038890745.1 of Candidatus Anstonellales archaeon. Lineage (GTDB taxonomy): Archaea > Micrarchaeota > Micrarchaeia > Anstonellales > J096 > JAWAFD01. The sequence goes on along the minus strand of JAWAFD010000002.1, from coordinate 9,946 downwards.
TCTTCTTGAACTCATTCTTTATTTCCTCAGCAACCTCTATCGCAACATCCCCTTCAATAAGATAAAGCTCAAAATCCTCGAGCGCATCGCTTATATCGCTCTCATCAATCCTTACCTTTCCGGAGAGCATGCTCGTTATTGTTTTGAGCAGCCCAACCTTAACCCTCGGCTTTCTCTCCTCCCGGAATTCCGGTACCTCAATCTTTTTTTCCTCTATTTTTTTCTCCTTTTTTTCTTCTCTTATTTCTTTTTTTATCTCTTTTTTTTCCACCAAAGGCTTTTCTTTCCTCTCTGGCTTTGTCTTTGGTTTTTCTTTCGGCTTTGCCTCTGCTCTCCCCTTTCTTTCCTCTTTTTTCTCGGCCTTCTTTTCCTCCTTTTTCTCTTTCTTTTTTTCTTCCTTTACCTTCTCCTCTTTCTTCTTCCCAACTATCTTCTGGATAAATCCACCTATCTTCTCCTTAAGAAAACCAAACATCCATCACAACCCTTTTGCTTTTTCCAAAAGAACCTTAAGCCGAATCTCAACCTTTTTTATCTCATCGTTAAGCTTCTCTGCCGCCTCTTTTGTTTTTTCTATTCTTTTTTCAACTTCTTGTTTTGCTGTTTTTTCATCCATAAGAAGAAGATATCCTGCCCCAATCGGTACAAGTATATTCCTTTCGGAAACCTGCGCTTTTACAAATGCCCCTCCACCTATCGGAACAAGTGCATTCTTAACTTCTATGTTTTCAACGCTATGTAGGGAATTCGTAAGGTCAAGAAGGGCAAGTCCTACCTTATCCAACTCCGCCCTCAGCATCCTAAGCTGCGCATCCAGCACCCTGGCCTCATAAAGAATCCTCTGCTGCTCTTCAGTAAGTTCAGGCATGCTCAACCACCTCTATTTTTATTCTGTCCCGCCTCACCCTGTTCGAAGACCCGAACAGAGCATACACCTTCTCCCTCGCATCCCTCTCGCTTTTTGCCTCTACCCTTTTCTCAAACTTTCTCTCTCCACCATCGCCAAATTTTATCATTCCTTTTACAACATATTCCATGTTAGCACCCCATGTAATTGTATTTTTCAACCGTAAAGGATTTTAAGCATGCAGATATCACGAAACCCTTAACCCGGGCCTTACCTCCCTATCAGTCGTTAGCAAGGATACCCCTTTCTCATCTTGAACCGCAAGAAGCATACCCTGGCTCTCTATCCCAAAAACTTTTTTTGGCTTAAGATTCGCGACAACGATAATTGTTTTTCCAACCAGTTTTTCCGCAGGATAGTCCTTTGCTATACCCGCAACAAGCTGCCTCTTTTCTTCCCCAATATCTACTTCTATTCTCACAAGCTTATCCGTCCCCGCAACCTTTTCCGCAGAAATTATTTTTCCTGTTTTTAAAACAATTTTTGCAAAATCCGAAAACTCCACACTCTCCATTTTCATCCCTCCAAATATCCCAAACCTTCCTCTATTCTTGCTATCTCTATCCCAGTTGTACCCTCACCAACAACATACCCTTTTGAATTTGCCATCATCCCTATGGAAACAAAACCATTCCCCATATTCACTGTAGCCCTGCTCCCTCTCACCCCGAGCGCATCCTCCAAAAATCTCATCTCCTCATCGCTCGCCTTGTAGTGAACAACAAAACCTTTTGAGGTCCTGCACAAAAGCGAACCAACCGTGCTGTAGCCGGCTATACTTTTTCTGAAAACCTCTTTCCCGAGCGCATCCTCGATTTTCTTTATCTCATTCTCTCCTATGTGCGGGTTTGCAATCACAGATTTCCCAACAACTATGTTGTTCCCCCATGCGTTGAACCTGCTTTTTATTTTTACAACCTCAACATGCTGGGAAATTACCTCCTCCTCATACGAAGGAATGTCATGGGGTAGTATCGCAAAACTTTCTGTAAGGGCCATGTATACCCCAATCAGATTACTCTGGAGAATGCTTGTTTTCACAACCTCTGCCCCCATCCTTTCTTTTACTGCATAAAAAAAGGATTTGTTTGCATCGTGCGGTAGGAATACTACTTTATCGTTAGCTTTTCCAAAAAGACCTATGTACTGGTTTCCATGATATGCGGTTTTCATTTGTTCTTACCTTTTTCTTCCCAGTTGTGCTTTGGTGCTTTTTTCTTTTCTTCCTTCTCCTCTTTCTTCTCTTCCTTTTTTTCCTCGGTCTTCGGCTCCTCTTTTTTCTCCTCTTTCTTCTCTGCTTTTACTTCCTTTACTTTTTCTTCAAGCTTCTCATCCACCATGAGAACGTGGACCTTTCCGTCTTTTGCGATCATCTTAACCTTTATTCTCCTTGGTGGCTTCTGTATCCCGCGCGCCCAGATAAATGCATTCACCCTGTTGCTGATTACAACATTTTCGAAATCTGTTTTCATGTGCCTAGCTGCAAATTCCCTAAGAATTTTTATGGCCCTGGGCGTTCTCTTGTTTCTTGGCTTAACAAAAGCATCCCCAAGCGGAACAGTATATATTCTCTCATTTCCTTCCATACTCTCTCCTCCATTTTTTCGTTCCGAGTTTATCCGTTCTCCAGTTTCTCCTGAATTTGTTATACGCAACCTTCCTCTTTGTTTTTGCAACTATGAAATTCGGTATTCTCCTGTTTTTCCTTCTCTCTTTGTTCAGCCTCATTTTCAAAGCAAGACTATTCTTAGCCATATTTTCACCATCTCTCATTTTCTTTTAAAGCTTATTTCAGGCTTTTTTTCCTCTCCTTTCAACCTTATGAGTATCCTTCTTACCTCCTCATCTGTAAGTTTTCTTCCGACCTTTTGGTACAGGGCAACTATGTACTGCACGGCACCCTGAAAAAGCTCAGGGTTGGCGAGCATGACATTCATGACTCGATCGTATGCATCCGGCTGGAGGGCAACCCTTAGCGCTGTTTTTATCTGCTCTAGTTTCTCACTTTCCTCCTGCCTTCTTCTAAACTCCTCAAGCTTTTTTCTTCTTATTTCCTCTTCGTTCATTTCCCAACCCCTTTCGCAGCGCTATCCAATAGTTTTCTTCCTTTTGCCGTAAGCACTCTTCCTTTTCCATCAGGGGCTTTCGTAAGGTAGCCGGCCTTTTCAAGCACCTGCATCCCTTTTCTTATAATGCTTCCCCCAGCGGGCCTGAAATGCTCTGGTTTTACCCTATGTCTTTTTCTCCCTCCGTAATGCCTTCTTAACCTGTTTGTCCCTATTTTCCCGCGAACATACGCCTGCCTTAAGAGTGATGCGAGCCTTATGTACCAGAAATTCTCCTGCTCAGGCGGCCTTTCTGCATGGCTTCCCGTCTTCACATGGCCAACAAATTTCGGTTTCTCCAGCCCTTCCTTCTCGAGGATGGCTGCAACGCTTTTTATAAGCTTGTTTGGATTTACATCTAATGCTGTAACCATTCTCTCACCTTAAGAGTTTTAATTTTGGAGCATTTCTTATTTAAATGTTTTCCTGTTATGTTGGCATACATATTTAAACATTACTGAACATAAACATTGCTCTGGGGGATAGCATGGGAAAAATGAAAAACATTGGAGTAAAGGCACTTGCTCTTTTTATGTTAAGCGGAGCGGGTACTTATGCATCTGGGTGCGCATCTGGAAGAGGGGAGAGTAAAGTGGGCTGGGTTGGAACAGAGATTGTTGAAAATGTGAATATAAAAAGAACAAAAATAAATGTAGGGACGGCACGTGGGGAGAATACTCAGATGGTGCTCGTTGAAGAGCCCGGCGGAGGAAAATGGATAGAAGACAATGGAGGGAATGTCGTTTATAGATGGGATCCGTCAAGTAGAGGGTGGAGGCCTACCTCAAACCCCAGCATAGCCCTTAACCTAAGTATAACCCCTTATGTTGATGAAAAACCAGAAGTTGATGAATTCCGTATTCCAACCTCAAAAGAAAAAACCGCAACTGTTGTATACGGTTCAACGATCTACGAAAACGCAAGGGTTGTAGAGGTAGATAGCAAAACAGCGGTTATATATGATAAAGATGGGGTCAAGATATTTGAAAAAGTAAATGGCCACTGGTACAAAATAACTTCATACGGAATAGCCGTACCTATTGAGGGCTTAAACATAAGTATTGAAATAAGATAATCAATCACCTATAGAAAATGAGCACAATCAGAATTACGAGTAAAAACGGAAATACAAAGTATATCATGTTTATCTTTCCGTAATCATAGCTCACGCTCGGCCGGTAGAAAGCATCTCCGTAGTAATTGCCCGCGGTATTCTCCCTGTGCGCGATAAATCTATCATATTTGTATGTTCTTAGAAAATGGTCGTATGCTTCTGTTGAAATGATTTTTGGACCAAAGGAAGGGTAGTGCGGAAAATCTGAGCGATAAATATAGCAGAATGTTTCCGGTATTTCTTCTATTAAATATGGTTTTACATTTTGTTTGTACCATGTCTCCTCGCTCTCCCCATCCCCGTACTCATCCCGTTCGCTTTCGATATACCAAACGCCATAAACATCATCATAGGTATCAAAAGTGTAAAGCTGCCTTCTTCCGTACTCCATCCCATCAATGTAGAAAACAAACCTGTAGAATTTTCTCTTTGAAAAAATAAGATTGTTGAAGTGGTTGTTCACATACCACTGCTCACCGATTGGTGGCTGAAAAGTAAAAAAAACAACATTCCCGCCTTCTACAGTGTAAGCAATAGAACTGTAAAACTCTTTTAGTATGGTTGCATCCTCTATAAATACGTCTTTCTCGCAATGACAATCCTCGCCCCCCTCCTCATCCTCATCGCATTCCTCATGCCATCTTATCTTTTTCAATGTATATGGGAACTCTATCTGTCCATCGAGGGTTGCTTTAAGCTCAGAATGGCCATTTGTCATCCAGAGATCATGCGTGGCAAATGGGACTTGAACTCTTGTTTCATCCGGGTTTATCTCAACTGTTTTTTTCTTTCCCATAAAAGAGAATGTGATGTTTCCGGAAACTTTCGGCTTTCCTTTTGACACCAGAACATTCTCGTTTTTATGCCCATCGCATCCCCCTCCAACATCCTTGTGCAAATCATCCCCATGATGCTCCCCCCATGTCCAGATTAAATAATGCATATCCTCTGCAGCAATCCTATCATCAACGCTAGGGTCTATTGTTAGAAGCTTCATGCTTGCATATGAAACCGGCTCATCATACGTAGGAACCCCTTCCTGTCCTGGAGGGATGTAGTCTACGAGTGAGGGTGCAATCTGTTGATTATGAGCAAAAACCTCAGGTATCGGTGGGTCTTCATAAGCACCAGAAAAAATAAAAGAAAAAAACAGCGAGAGCAAAAAAACTCTCAGCAGACTCATAAAATTTCCCTCAACTCATCCAAAGTAACCAGCCGGACTATTCCATTCCCCATCTTCAACCGAATTTTCGGCTCGAGTTCTCCCAATCCGCGCATGAACTCTCTTTTCTCCTTCTCATCGAATACAACGATCATCTCATTCTTCCCAAGCTTGTTCCTTGGCGGACCGATCTTCCAGCTGTCTGTCTTGAAAACACCGGCATCCTCCTTGAAAGACACCCCTTTTTCAACAAGGATATCTCGGATTATTCTTCTAATAACGTTTGTTTTTATATCACCGGTTCCTTTTATCTGATAATATCCCGCATAGCTCTCAACCACTCCCTTCTTCTCAAGCTTTTTCAGAATCTCCTCAACATTTCCCTCGCTTACATCCATCCCTTCTGCTATTGTCTCCTTTATTCCCCAAGAAACATCCTTTACGGTGAGCGGAACATCCTTCCATCCAAAATGCTTTTCCACATACCTAAAAACATCCTTTATATCCTCTACGCTAACAGCCTTTCTACCAAGCAGCTCCTCAGCAGCCTCGTGCGTTATTATTCGGTATGTTGGTTTTCTTGCCATTTTACCATATATAAAAGCTACAATGATGAGTATCGCACCGGGAATTCCATAGGTGATATACACATCCCATACACTCGAAACCTCACTCTGTACGTTGATCTCTTTTTCAAAACTCAAATACCTTATTCTGAAAACGTTGTCTCCCTTTTTCAACTTCGCGGGAACAACAAGAATCCCATCGACAATAGGCAACCTTCTCTCCACCCCTCCTCCAACAGAAACATAAGCAAACCCGGAATTAACCGGCTCTCCGTTTATAGTAATGTTGAAAATCTGGTTAACATCCTTTTTACCGATATATTCAATCTCAACCCCCTTTACAATGATGAGCATAGCACCGAGCAGGTTCAGCCGGTCATATACCTTTGCAATATACATCCCGCTCTCGTTGAAAGAGAGCCTTTCCACAAAAGCTTTCGGAGAGGTGATAAACCCTAACTTCTTTTCATAAACATTCTTACCGTCTTTTTCAATCGAGAAAAAGCCGGCTCCATCTGCCCTTGGAACCGTAAACGCAAGCTCTGTGCTCTCCCATACATATATCTCGTTTTTCCCGCTTATGCGAACGGGCAGGATTTCAAATGAACCATCGATAACTTCATTCCCAACCAAAACCCTCCCATTTTTGGATTCCTTTGCAGAAACATACACCATCCCCTTTCCTTCCCTAATATCTTCTATCTCATAGACATCAAAGAGAAAATAGGCATCATTTTTTCCAAGAAGGGTATCCACACCATCAAGGGCAACGAAGTTTTTTGCGAAGTTTAAGGACCAATCCTCCTCTCTCATCCCATCCTCATCAAGAACGAGGTTCATCCTTCCAAAATAAACAACTCTGTTCCTGTCAAAAACATCGCTACTGTTTAGAAATTCTCTTGGCATCGCTGAAGAGCATATTATAATGAGTGAATTGCTGGATGAGACCGCTGCTGAGGGTGAGAGCTCTCTTATGGTTATTCCATACTGGCTTAAGGTTGAAACCTTATCCTTGATCGTTTCCTTATACTCCCCATTCACAAGCACTATTGTTTTGGAAGGCGGGTATTTCAACGACGCAAGAACACCAGTTTTGTTTCCAACATAGGAGTAGAGTACATCCTGCGCAATCCCAACGCTGGTTGAATACAAAAAGCAGATAGCCAAAAGCAAGAAGAAGATTTTCTTCAATTAGAATACCCCCTTGGATGAAACCGAATCAAGCCATCTCAAATCGTTTTTGTAGAATGTTCTTATATCCTCAAGCCCAAGCATCATCATGAGTGGTCTTTCCAAACTAAGCCCCCATGCAAGCACAGGCCAGGTTGCACCTAACGGCTTGCACACCTCAGGTCTAAATATTCCTGCACCCCCTAGCTCCATCCACTCATTTTTCGGCTCAAAAAATACCTCAACCTCCAAGCTCGGCTCTGTATACGGAAAATAACTCGGCCTGAACCTTATCTTCTCAAAACCAAGTCTTGAGTAGAACTCTTTCAGCACACCAAGAAGGTGTCGGAAGTTTGCCTTTTTCCATACAACAATCCCTTCTATCTGATGGAACTCGGCAAGGTGCTTGAAATCTGTTGCCTCGTTTCTGAAAACACGGCCTATGGAAAAGAATTTGCCAGTCCCTTTTTTTAATTTTGCAAGTGTTCGCGCACTCAAAACAGTTGTGTGCGTTCTGAGAACAAGCTTTCTTGCCTCTTCAAAACTCCACTTGTAATTCCAAGATTTCTCGTGTTGCTTTTTTACCCTTTTTATAAGCTGTTCATCTATTTTCTCTTTGCTTTCCCCATCTAAATAAAAAGTGTCTGCGAGGTCTCTTGCCGGATGGTCCTGCGGCTGGAAAAGTGCATCAAAGTTCCAGAAGGCAGTTTCAACATACCCGCCCTGCATCTCAACAAAACCCATATCCCTGAAAATTCTGCTTATCTTTTCTATTGCAATAGTGATTGGGTGTTTTCTTCCGGGTTTAATCCCTCCTTTCTCAAATTTTATGTTATATGGCCTAAACCCCTTCTCTTTCCACTCGCCGCTTTTTATTATATCCGAAGTCAGCTCACCTATCCCCCTTTCTTCTTTTGTAGAGAACTCCATTCCTTTTTCTGTAATTTGAATAGAATAATGCTTCTCCCTTTTCTCAACGAGAAGTTTTCTATGCAGAAGCTCTGGCTCAGGTTTTTTTCTTTCCAAAGCTTCGCGCAGGTGGTATTTTTCCGGCCTTTTCAAAACTTTTATAACTCCGTTCTCGATCTCTATCCATCCTTCCTTCTTTGCTTTCCCAAGCCCTATTGTTTTCAGCTCCTCTTCAAGCGCATTTATGCTTTTTCCGTTGTATTCAAGAACTCTTTCTTCGGGAAAACCCTCCATAAGAAAGCGCTTTCCCTCATCCGTAATCTCGTATGCTATTTCTTCCTTCTCGGAAATTTTAGCCAGCCCTTTTTCGCTAAGCCAGTACGCTGCCCTTCTCACACCATCAAGCGGGAGAGAGAGACTCTTTACAAGCTCCCCATCCTCTGCTCTTTTTGTCTTTTTCAAATATTCTAAAATGCTACTTTCATACTCGTGGAGTATCATGCTCTCTTCCTCGCGGATTTACTGTACTGAAGGTAAACATAGGTGAGAAGAATCGCACCAAACATCACAATCAAGGCCATTCCCTCTGTAGTTTTTCCAATGTATACCAGCCTTCTTTCTGCATCTTTGAAAAAAGTATAGATCTCATCATCCATCCCTTTCTCAACCTTGAAAACAAAGGTATGACCGACAAGAATAGAATCTGACCAGCTAACGCTTTCAAGCCTAGCCGGAAGGGATATGGCAAGCGAGCGTGGCATGGGGTTAAGGTCCATCACAACGGCATTGTCAGGAAGATAGAAGGTTAGCTTTTGGCCACTTTCCAATATATAGTCGCCACCGGTTGTTGTTCTCAAAGAAAGAGCATTGTCCCTTAGCTCATACTGCGTAATTCTCGGGCTTATGTCAACTGCATTAAACATTCCGGTCCCTTTTACAATTTCTCCATCTTCTGATGTATACTCCAATGCATCGTAAGTTATGATTATCTCTCCTCTCCATGTGTCAGAAGCTAAGCTGTGGCTAAGCGGTTGCGGTCTGACTGCAAGGTTCTGAACGTTCACAACATCCCGGTTTACATGCACCCTTATATCACCGCTTCCTATGAGTTCTGCCCATGTTGCAAGGTCATCCTTGTTAAGCGCGGCATTGTACCTCGCAACATCGGTTTCTCCTTCAACCAAAACCTTTATCCTCTCCTTTGCGGTCACGGTTCCATCATCTTTCACATAAAAATCTATGTTTATCTGCTGAATGTAGAATGCAGCGTTGGAAAGAAAAAACAATAACAGTAATGCAAGAGCGCGCTTCATGGATTAGAAATGCGCAAAAGGATTTTTATACATTATCATTTTTTCATGCGAGTGCCCAAATCAAACAAAAACTTAAAAACCTTTCTGCTATTTATCGGTTAGCACTTAAGGTGATCGGATGAAACCACTAAGAATGGATGAGGAAGAGGATTGGGAGGAAGAGGACTTCGACGAGGATGAAGATTTTGAAGAAGAGGAGGAAGAGTTCGAGTAATTTTTTCTTCCCCTTTTTTGCTCTTGATTTTTAATTCTTTTTGTTATTAAATTAGCCTAGGGCCCGTAGCTCAGCTTGGATAGAGCGGCGCTCTCCTAAGCCGGAGGGTCTAAGAGTAGTAAGTGGTCCTCAGCTTCTATCCATTAATGTCTTTAGAAGTTTTTGGAGAAAGGCGAAGGTCGAGGGTTCAAATCCCTCCGGGCCCGTGAGACCAGGGGGTACTTTAACTTATTCTCAGACCCCCTGCCTCTTCCACCCCCTATCTTATACGAGCAAAAGTTAGACCAGGGGGTACTTTAACTTATTCTCAGACCCCCTGATGCGGTGAAACAACCCGAAGGGCTTCGGTGCGACCCAAACCACCTAAACTTCTGGGTCGCACTTGTTTCGCCGCATCACCTGCCTCTTCCACTAGCCAAGGGGGGACTTAAGCATATTCTTATTCCCCCCTCACGCTTCTACCCCCCTATCTTATTAGGAGCAAAG
>JAWAFD010000001.1:156906-317879 GCA_038890745.1 Candidatus Anstonellales archaeon | reverse complement strand
TGGATAAGTTAGTTCCGCTTGCTATCTCTTTGTTTGAATTTAGTCCTAATTATCTTGATGAGTACATTGAAAAGGTTCTCAGGCCTATGTTTGGAGGAACTGAGGAGATGCAGGCTGGGGAGGCTGTTGTAAACCAAATTGAAGAGCTCCGAAAAAGGATTGAAGAAGAGCATGGAAAAGAAGCGAGGGAGTTATTGGATGAGCTGATAAGGGATACTTTGGAGATGGCTGAAAAAAACTTGGAAAATTTGGATAAGGAAAGAATGGAAAGGGTAAAAGAAATTATAGAAAAAGAAATTATAGAAAAAACAAAAGAGTTGATTGGAGAGGAAAAAGAATAGGAACGTATGGACAGAGTAGGAGGATAACTAAACCTCTAATCTCTCTAAATTTTTTTACCCCGCTCCTAAACAATCCCGCTTTGTTTTTTCTCTTCTGTTCCGTAATCTGCAATCCCAGCTCTGTATGCAGTCTGGTATTTTTCAGAAATCTGCTCCTCTATGCTCTTTGCGTTCTCTATCGCATTTTTCACATGTTTTCTTTCTATATATCCTGAGTTTTCTTCAACAGCAATATCACCAGCAAGACGAATAATTCCGGTAAGTGTTCTCAACCTAAGGGTCAAACCATTTACATCATCTATACATTTTGCAACCTTTTTTGCGTAGTGTACTATCTCATCAACCGCATCTTTTTTCGCATGCGGAATCCTTCCATCCAAAAATACCTCCTGAGCAACAAACTGTGCGAGCTTTTCTCTATTCCGCGCATTATCCTCCATAAAAACATCCATTAAAACCTCATACCCATCTCCTTTTATTCTGTTTCTTAAAGCAGGAAGGACAGATTCAAGGTCAGTCATGTTCAACGCACCAACCAAGATAAAATCACAAGGAACATTCTCAACCTTAACTACCGCACCCGTGCTTCCAGGACTCCTTCCGGTAATCGGAAACTTTTTTTCCTGCATGGCAGTAAGGATGCTTTTTTGAAGGGATTTGGAAAGGGAGGAAAGCTCATCTATGAACAATACCCCCTCATGCGCTTCATGAACCGCTCCGGGAACAACCCGCAGATAAGCAGGGATACCGATTTCAGAATGCCCTCCGTATGGGTCGTGCTCAACATCCCCCAAAAGCTCTGCTTCTGTTGCACCTACCACCTGGACGAATGTTGAGCGGTTGAGCGGAACGAGAACCTTCTTCTTTGGGAGGATTCCTCCCTCCCGTATTCTTTTTGCCTCCTCTTCTGACAGTATCCTTATCCTTCCCTCATCATAAGCATCATACACAACACCACCAACAGAAATGGATTTTTTTCTCTTTAATTTTCCACCGAAAACATCCAGCAATGCCTCAGGCTGTTTTTTTGCTCCGCAGCTTGGGCAGAATTCAACAGAAGGGGGGCTGAGCTCAAAGCACCTTCTGCATCTGTATCCTAACTCTTCTGCGACCTCTGAAGGAACCTCGAATGGATGAACAAGTTTACCCAATTCTTTTTCCTCTTTCTCTCCAACCTCTTCAGGAGTTTCAATTTTCAGAATTGGTCTGTTCTGATTTTTTTCATTCGGAAAAACAGAAATCTGCTGGGTTGGTTTCGGAAGAACAGATGCCATCGCCTTTGCGATCAAACTTTTTCCAGTTCCGGGCGGGCCAACCAAAAGAAGATGTCTTTTTTGCTTTGCTGCAATCTTAGCAAACTTCACTGCCTTCTCCTGCCCCACTATGCGCTCAAATGGGTCGGATGGGATGGGTATGTCTGCTGTTGTCTTGAAACGCAAGGCCATGAAAAAATAAGCACAGCAAATAACTTAAACCTTGCCCTTTAACTCAAAAACCCTTTTCAAAAAAATATCTGCAGGGTAGGCACCTTCAAGCTCAAGCTTGTTGTTAACAATAGTCTTTGGAACCCCCTGCACCCGGTATGCTATCGCAAGCTCCCTAAACTCCATCGCCTCAACCATGTCCGCAATCACATTCGGATTGAGGAAAGCGAAATCATGAGCAAGCTTCACCATGGGAGGGCAGTATGGACAGGTAGGGGTTACAAAAACCTGAATGTGGAGCGGAAAGTCTATTGCACGTATTCTTTGTTTTATATCCTCTGGGAGTTCTATTTCTCCGGTTGAGGCATCCATGATATCCTGAATGAAAGAAGAAAACTCATATCCAGAGGGAATCCCAAAATACCTCACTAACCCTTTGTTTTTTCCTTCTATTATTATTGCTGGGGCTTTGTCCACTTTATATTTTTTTGCAAGCTCTTTTTCATTTTCCAGAACATGCATCTCTGCAGAGAGAATGGGGCTGGTTGATGCAACCTCCTCTAAAAGCTCCTCAATCTGGCTGCAAAAAGGACAGCCAGCAGAAGGTTTAAAAAAAATCAATTTCACCTTTCCACTCAGCCCGGAGAGCATTCTCCTAAGCTGGTTTTTTGTTTCATCATCGAGCAGAGCCATTCACTCACCCTTAACCCGTTTTTTCTCACACAAAAGGTTTTTAATTCTTAACCGAAACATATTTAAACACCTATTAACATTAGAATATTTATGGATGAGGTTTTCATAAATATTAACGGTAATGATGGTAGCGAAGAAATAAACGAGAAGGCAATAAGGAATTTTGTACGCGCTCTAGATGTAAATGTTAAAATCAAGCTGCTCAGAATTTTCCAAATGAAGAAGAATGCATCAAAATTCACCCTGTGGATTAGGATACTCACTGAAGAAATACAAAAGACAAGTACAGAAGGCGTATTCCCTCTCACGGAACAGGATATTGTCAGACTCTTCCTAAACCTAATATACGCATACGAAAAGCTTCCTGAAAATGAAAAAGAAATCGTGTGGAAAATGCTTGAGAGTGAAGAGATAAAGCTCACCCTAAAAAAAATGGACTTAAACATAGTGAACATTGTAGCGCTCAACAAAGCAGTAAATGATGTAGAATCTGCAGATGGGGCCGTTGAGCTTCTGGACATAATGCTAAAGAAATGGGAAGACAAGAAGTACCTGGTTTTTGCAGGATTGAATTATATTCTCAGTACCGGGATGGGAAATCCGGAAGCAGCATTCAGACTGCTGAAACTCATAACCAGCGAATCAAAAATAGATGAAAAAGAAAAGCAAACGATTTCAAAATTTTTGAGCATTTTAGATCCGGATTTTCTTTTGATAAAAATTGGTGAGATAAAAAATGAGGAATTAAAAAAACTTATTGTGGAAAGGCTTCTGTCGGCGGCATCAGAGTTTGGATGGAAACCGAAAGATGAAAGAATTGTAAAGGTTTTCGAAAAGCATGGATTGAGTAAAAAATAATTTTTCTTATCCTAGAGGAGATAGGGGATAGTAGAGTAAGGTGATGCGGCGAAACAAGTGCGACCCAGAAGTTTAGGTGGGTTGGGTCGCACCAAAGCCCTTTGGGTTGTTTCATCGCATCAGGGGGTCTGAGAATAAGTTAAAGTACCCCCTGGTCTAATTTTTGCTTAGATAAGATAGGGGGTGGAAGAGGCAGGGGGTCTGAGAATAAGCTTAAGTACCCCCTGGTCTAATTTTTGCTTAGATAAGATAGGGGGTGGAAGAGGCAGGGGGTCTGAGAATAAGCTTAAGTACCCCCTGGTCTAACTTTTGCTTAGATAAGATAGGGGGTGGAAGAGGCAGGGGGTCTGAGAATAAGCTTAAGTACCCCCTGGTCTAATGCAGGGGATGGGATTTTCAGCCAAACCACCCTCCAAACCATCCTAAACAGATATGGGGTGGAAGCGTGATGCGGCGAAACAAGTGCGACCCAAAAGTTTAGGAGGGTTGGGTCGCACCGAAGCCCTTTGGGTTGTTTCATCGCATCAGTGATGCGGTGAAACAAGTGCGACCCAAAAGTTTAGGAGGGTTGGGTCGCACCGAAGCCCTTTGGGTTGTTTCACCGCATCAGGGGGGGGATGATAAAGAGTTAAAGCCCCCCTGGGCTTTTGAACCCACGAACCCACTAAGGGACAGGGTATTTTCATAAGGGCACGGGGTTAGTAAATGGTTAGGTGCCCAACCGCCGTCCCATCTACCCTCCACCAAAAGGCGGAAGGGGTTGATAAGGGCACGGGGTTAGTATAGGGTTAGGTGCCCTTATTCCTAAACCCTGCGCCTTTGACCGCTTGGCTACCCCTGCAAACATTAGTATAGAGAATGAGAAAAAATTTAAATACACCTATTTTTTATTTTGCCTTTTTTGTTGCTTTTTCTATTTCTTTTTCAAGGGAATCCAAATCATGGATTATCTCATCAATCGCCCTTTTCACAACATCGCCTGCGTCCATATGGTATAAACTTTCGCAGAAAAAATTTATTCTTTTATCATCCACTATCTCATAGGAAGCAATGCCGGATTGGAATTTCATGTGATTCCTACCAATACCTTTTTTCAATTTTCCTTCCAGCCTTATACTCTGGCCTTCAGCCAGCTTAACAATCGGGATGTTTTCAACAGCGACAACAATTTCTTTATCAGTGCTTTTTAATTCTTGGGAATAAACCTTTTTTGGACCTGTGGCATCTAAGTAAAACCCAACATTGGATTCAGCAGGAGAACCCTTCGGTGTTCTTATCGGAATCATACCTATTCTATGAGCGATGTACTCATCAAAAAAAGAAGAATTGTTCTGGTAGAAAACAACCGAATCTATGGCATAAACAGGAACCCCGGAAATGCAGTATCTGCGTATGATGTTTGCAATATAGTAAGGAATGTCTTCAAAGACAAGCTCAACCCTTTCCGGTGTATTCTTTACAATCTCAACTTTCATGCTACACCCTCCTTCCTTTCCTCCCGCCTTTTCTCCTCATGGAGTCTGTAGGTAAAGGAGTAACATCTTCTATTCTTAAGATCCTCAACCCCATTCTCGAGATCATTCTTACAACAGCCTGCGCCCCTGCGCCGGGTGTTTTTGATTTGTTTCCACCCGGGGCCCGTATCTTTATCACAACTTTTGATATCCCTTTTTCTTTGAGCGCGTTGGCGACCTTTATTGCCGCCTGCATGGCTGCGTAAGGTCTTCCCTCTTCCCTGTGAGCCTTTACTATCATTCCGCCGCTTGCCCATGTGATCGTCTCCGCCCCGCTCATATCAGTTGCAGTAATTATGGTATCGTTTTTTGAAGAGAATACATTAATCATCGCTGTTTTTCCTTCCTTCATGATTCCACCTTTTCTTTTTCACTTTCTTTTGGAGCCTCCTGCTTTTCACCTTCTTTTTCTTCTCTAACCGGAGGTTCAATATTAATTGGTTTATAGTAAGCAATAGAATTTTCTTCATTTTTTCTTATGAGATAATTAGGAGAGGTTGTTCTTCTGCCGGATACGGAAATAAACCCGTGTGTAATAAGCTGCCTTGCTTGGAGTGGTGTTTTCGCAAAACCCTTCCTAAAAACGAATGTCTGCAGCCTTCTTTCCAGAAAATCCCGAACCGTAAGGGATAAAACATCATCTATGGATGCTGTCTCAGAAAGAATGCCAAGCCTCGTAAGCTTGTTTAGCACTTTTTTTGACTCTATCGCCCTTTCCTCTTCGCTCAGGGAAAGAAGCCTTCTCGCTTCTCTCCTCACCCTTCTGAGTTCCTGAACAGATATCCAGAGCTCGCGCATGTTCTTCAATCCGTATTCGCGCTTTAGCTTGCTCTGTTCCAAAATTCTTGCCTTATCCCACAAACGCTTTGGGGCCTTGTATTTTTTTCTGAGTTTTCTTGGGTCTCCCATGCAAACACCTATTTCTTAGCTTCTGTTTTAGCCGGCGCTTCTGGCTTCGTGGCTGCCTCGGGCTTTCCTGCGGCTGCTGGCTTTGCTGGAGCAGCTCCGGGCATCTCCTTCTTTTTCATAACACCAACCGCAAGTCCTCTTCTTCCGGTGTTTCTTGTTCTCTGCCCTCTTACTTTCTTTCCCTTTATCCATCTCTCTCCCTGCCAGCTCCATATTTTTTTCTTGTTTTCTATATTCCTTCTAGTCATAAAATCCAAATCATTCATTATTACGTGCCGGCTGTTTCCCTCATAAATATCTGCCCTTTGATTCAGAAGGTACGCCGGAAGTTTTGTAGAATCTAAATTGAATAGAATCTTATCTATTGAAGCGATTTGCTCATCGGTAAGAGAACCGACTTGCGCGTCTTCACTTATGCCCAACTCAGAAGAAATGAGTTTTGCAACAGGGTTTCTTAGCGAATAGCTTATTCCTTTTATGTAGAGGAGCGCCCTTTTCAGCTTAAGATCTCCTCTTAAATCCTTTCCCGCAATTCGAACAATTCCTCTAAACCCTTCTCTCTCCATGCCTTCGGCTATTTTCATCGCAGGCTTCTCCTTCCTTTCATGCTTCTCTTCTTTTTTTGGTGCTTTTCCAACCTTTGCCATCTTATCACTTTTTAATCGCCGGGAGTGGGATATCCACCAGACCAGGGGGTACTTAAGCATTTCTAAGACCCCCTGCCTCTTCCACCCCCCTATCTTATACGAGCAAAAATGAGGGGGTTAAGGAGGAGACCTGGAACCTAGGGGGAAACTTCCCCCTGGGTTTGGTTTTGAACCCACGAGCCCTTGCGGGCATACGCTTTCCATAAGGAAATTTGCTCCAGGCGTACGCGTTACCGGATTCCGCCATCCCGGCAGATGAATGAAAGTAAAGTTATTTTTTGTTCAGAAAAGATTTAAAAGGATGATGGATGGACCCGCAGTGTTTTTGCCACCTGCCCTCTTTTCATATTTTTTATCTCCTCAGATGAGAAAAGCGCTTTCACAACCCCAACAAATTTTCCATCCGAAAAGAGCGCAACATTCTCATCCTTTTCGAACCTATCCGGAACTTCTTTTATTCCGGGGGCCATGAGCTGGGCTCCGCTGAGAATGGCTTTTGCTGCTCCCTCTTTTATGATCATCCTTTTCATGACCCGGGCCATCATATCACCAGGAGGGATGAGAATTTTTTTGATCAGCGAATCATCATTTTTGTTTCTCCATGCCCACATCGCATCTATTACATCCTGAATCCTAACCGCATCACTCTCGGTTATCTCCCCTACCTTTATCCTTCTCAACTCTGCCATTTCCCCACCCATATCCTTGCAAAGAACTCGGATGTAAGTACCTGCCTCAACATCCGCCAAAAACAATGCTCGTCTTTCCTTAATCTCAAGAAGTTTGAGCGCATATATCCTTCTCTTTCTTTTTCTTTTTGCAACCGCACTCTCCTTAGGAGGAACCTGCTCTATCTCACCCATGAATGTTGAAAAAATTTTTTCTATCTCTTTTTTTGTTTTTTCTTTTTTAAAATAGGCAATTCCAACATAAACCTTTCTCTTTCCAGAAATAAAAGGAAGAAGCTTTGTTGATGGACCGAACGCAATCGGAAGAACGCCGGTGACATCCGGGTCGAGCGTTCCTGCATGACCTGCTTTTTTAGCACCAACTATTTTTTTGACCCATGAGGTAACCTCATGGCATATCATTTTAGGGGGCTTATCCAGGATTATGAAACCATCGTTTATTGTACATTCCATACTTAAGCAACCGGCTCAAGATGTCTTATGGAAATCTTCCTTTCCTTCCCTTCTTTCGCACCAGCAAGCTTTACATATGCAAAGCTCCCCTCAACCTTCGTGATAATAACCTTCTCCCCGGCCCTTCTCCCTCTTAATACTATTGCATTCTTTCCTTTTTCTATAGCCGCCATACCGCTCACCTCTTCAATGCCTCCATTATGATACCAACCATCTCTTTTGGCTTGAATGTTTTTGCATTCAAACACACATCAAATATGCTGTAATCCATTATATCTATTCCATACACTTTTTTATACCTTTTTCGGTTGCTCTCCTCCCTCTCTAGTATATGTCTTTTTGCTTCTTTTATGCTTATTCCATCTCTTTTTGCCAATCTTTTTGCCCTTATCTCCAAAGGTGCAAAAACCCAAATCTTAAAACTATTTTTCACCATCCATGGTGCAAGCCATGTCGCGATCACACACCTTCCGCTCTTCGCTTCTTTCTTTATATAGTTATCAAATTTCTTATCTATATCCGGGTCTTTTTCTGCCCTTCTCTGAAATTCCATAAGAGTTATTCCTTCCTTTTTTGCGATATCCTTGAATGTTGGCGCAATAAATCGGTAGTTTAGTTTTTTTGCAAGAAGTTTTCCGAGCGTTGTTTTTCCTGCACCCGCAAAACCGCTTATGGTTATTATGCTATATTTTTTCATTTCATTCCCTCTACATATTTTTTGTATTCGAGCGGAACATCCTCTATGGAAATCGCTCCCGATTTTACCCTTGTCGAGTATTTTATTATCTCTTCAGCGCACCTGTGGCAGAGGGCGCCGCCGAATTTTCTCTCAGGCCTGCGCTCTGTTTTTGCTCCTTTTCCTATCCCTCCCAACCTCGCCCCGCAAACCATGCATGCACCAACACTTTTTTTTCTCGTGCCCATAAGTATCACCTTGGATGATTATTATAAAATCCATTTTTAAAATTATCCTTCCTAAAGACGACGGATATAACTATCGGGCGATAGTAACTATCGGGCGATAGTATTAAAAGGTTTTGCACCCATAACAGAACCTATGCTGTTCGACACGGCCCCAAAAACAAACAGAAAAGACCTTTACAACTACGAAAGTGAATACCTTGCGCTAAAAAGGGCAATAAAGGAAGAGAAGCTTGTTGTTGTTAAGGGGATCAGGAGAGTAGGGAAAACCTCACTCATAAAAGTTGTGTATTCTGAAATAGCACAACCAAAAGCATACATAGATGTAAGGGGGATCTCACCCTCACGACCATCCGAGTGGAACGCTGTTCTCATGGGATGCTTTAACAGACTAATGGAGAGCTTGGATGCAACAAAAAAGATTACGCGTTTTGTCAGGGGTATAGAGGTAATAAGTAAGGTGGGGATGTTTGAGGTAGGAGCGGTATTTAGATTCCCTTCCTATGAAAACATAGCAGAGAGTATCGAAAAATTAGATGAAAAACTAAGAAATAGAAACAAGAAAGCGGTTTTGTTTTTTGATGAGGTTCAGATAACGAAAAGGTTTGGCACAAACGCCCTCTTTTCATTCATCTATGATAACACTAAAAACATAACCATGGTCATTACGGGTTCTGAAGTCGGTGTGCTTGAAGAATTTTCTGGATATTCTTCAGACTCCCCGCTCTATGGGCGCGCGAAGGAAGAGATAGAGATGAAAAGGCTTCCTCCTTCCCAATCATTGGAATTCCTAACGCTCGGTTTTAAAGAAATTAGAATGAAGGTTCCCGAGAACGAGCTTGAAGATGCTGTAGAAAATCTTGATGGGATAATAGGATGGTTGACCATGTACGGTCATTACAGAAAGAGGATGTCGCACACAAAAGCCATGAGAAAAGTTGCAGAGGAAGCAACAAGTATAACCTCAAACGAAATAGAAAGCTTCTTGAAGAATAAGGGACCTAATAAAATAAGATATCTTAGGATACTTAAGAGCCTATGTGAAAGAGAAAAAACTTGGAAGGAGATAAAGGCGCTCATGCCTAATGTAACTGATGCACGGTTGAGTAACTATCTAGAGCAGCTTGGCAGGTATTCATTCATAGAGAAAAAGGATGGAAAATACTCCATCGCTGACCCTCTTGTTAGGAATGGCCTTAAGTCCACTATCGGGCGATAGTAACTATCGGGCGATAGTAATTTCTGGGTGGAGAGGGTGCTGGACCTGATCTTTGGGATGGTTGCTGGAATTGTTTGCGGGCTTGTTCCTGGGCTCCATTCTAATACAGTTGCCGCGCTGGTTGAGAACGAAGGGTATTTTGTTGTTGCTATGTTTGCCGCCCAAACACTATTCTCATTCATTCCGGCAATATTCTTTTCTGTTCCTGATGAGACAACTGTGCTGAGCGTTCTGCCCGGGCAGAGAATGGCTGCGAGGGGTGAGGGGATGAAGGCTCTTAGAATAGTCGCATCCTCCGCCCTCCTCACACTTCTCATTTGCGTAATATTTTACAGAATTATTCTTCTGCTCTACCCATCCATTTTCTCAGTCGTTCAACCGTACATCCCATACATCCTTCTTCTTGTTGTTGCTGTGCTTATTGCAAAATCAAAAAATCCGGTTCTCTATACAACACTTTTCTTGGCAGCCGGGATACTCGGGAAAGAAGCTCTAAAACTCGGAATGGATGACCCATTTCTACCTTTATTTTCAAGCATGTTTGCTCTTCCAGTATTAATTTTTTATAAGAGAGGAAGGGTGGTGGAGCAGAGGGATGAGGCACCAGACCCAAAATCTGTTTTCTTACTCTCGGTTTTTGGATTTTTGCTCGGGATATTTGCTGTTATTCTTCCCGGGGTTAGCTCACCGGCACAGGTCGCAACCTTTGCAACCATAGGACTGTCTGAACAGGGATATTTGGCTGTTCTGCCGAGCATTGCCGTTAGCAATGGTTTTCACTCCTTTGTTTCCATGGCAACTGTTGAGAAAGCAAGGACGGGTGCGGTTGTGTACGCATCAAAATCCATAAACATTGGAGAGGAAATAGAGCGGGTGTTGCTGTATTTTTCTATTTCCATGGCTGTTGCTGCGATTGTTTTGTATTTTTCGCGAAAATGGATAGTAAAACTTGCGGGTATGGATTTGAAACCTTTTGCTGTTGCACTAGCAATTTATCTGATCGCACTCTGTATCGTAGTCGATGGAATGGATAGCCTGCCTGTTGTTTTCGCTGGTTTTGCTCTTGGAACGCTGGCGAATTTAATGAGGGTGGAGAGAACGAGTCTGATGGGAGCGGTGATATTTCCAACATTGATTAGGATGGTGTTTTAGAAAGTATTAAAAATACTTGATGAGTAAGTAGATATGGTGGCGAATATGGCGCAGAAGGCTGCAAAAATATCTGGAGAAAAATTTTATTCTATGGAAATGGAGGGTGTTCTGAGCGCAATAAACCTTGAGCCAAGAGGTAACTATCGTACTTATAAAGGAAAGATTTATTTGGGGGGTGCGAGTGGGCTTAGGTATGGGGAAGAGGTTGTTGCTTTTCAAGTACTTTACAATAGGATGATTGATGAGGGAATAATTACTGGAAAGAAAATAAGCGAGGACGGGAAGTATGGGGATGAGACGGCTGCTGCAATAAAAAACTTGCAGAAACAGATAAATGAAAAAACAGGAATGGGAATTCTTGTAGATGGGTATTTCGGAATAGAAACATGGAGCGGAACGCTTGCGTTGCTCACTGGAAACACTGCAATGCTGGAAGAGGTGATGGGAAAGCCGGCAAGAGGAAAAGTGCCGGAAAGGGTAACAATGCCGGAAGAGGAAGAACAAATCCCTACTAGAAAAAACCTTGAGGACTTTTCCAAAGATGTAAAAAGAATAACAAAAAAGAGCAGCCCGAATGAAAGGTTCGAATGGGAGGAAGAATACGGCGAAGAACTGTACGAGATGGGGGTTGTTTTAAAGGATGATGAAGGAAAGTATGTGTTGAGCGAGGATGCGAGAACATATCTAAGTGAGTACAATAAAGACCAAAAAAAAGACTGGAAAGTAACGAAAACAGATTTAGAGGCTGCGCTCAATGGAGAAAAAGAATTCACGAATAAAGAGGCAAAAGCAATCGCATATATAATTGAGAGATATATGGAAGAAGAAACAGCCATTACACCGGAACCATCGCCCGTATCTGGAGGAGAGTTTGTTATACCTAAAGAGATTATGGAAATTGTAGAGAGGGAAAAAGACCCGGAAGCTAAAAGAAAGATGCTTGCTGCATTGGAAATGCTGAAGAAAAGCGAAAACCCGGAAGAGATAATAGAATATTGGCTTGCGCAAGAAGATCTAAGGAAAACGCTTATAACTGCTGGCTCTGAACTCGCGGGGTGAAGGATATGGTTGTGGCTTTCAACACGAATAAGTTTTTGGATGTTGTTTATGATAATAAAGAAGGTATAAGAGTAGAACTTCATGATGGGTTGATAGATTTAATGAAAGAAGTTGAGGAAGCGTACAAAAATGGAGAGATAAAAGAATCAGATTATAAGAAAATAGTAAAGGAGATAGATGAAACCATAAAACTTCTCTACAAGCCCGGAACGACCGTAGTGCAGGTACATGATAGGATAATAACACTATCAAAACTCATAGAAGAGGCAACAGAAGGAAAGGTGGTTCCTGTCTATGAGTATGAATCAAAGTTAGATGAAATTTCAGACCCAACAACAAGGGCTGAAGTAAAGAAAAGAACTCTTAGAGCGTATGAATCATTTTTATGGTTTGTTGCAGACCCAACGCAGGAAAACTGGAAAGCATTCCAATCAGTATGGGGAGAGGTACCTTCGGAATACAGAGATGCTGCAAGGAGCGAGATAAATGAACGGACAAGGGCTATGCTGGTTGGCGACTGGGAGACAGCATGTAAAGGGATGGGCAAAAACAAATCACTTGTAATAAAGCATGCACTTGAACCACACACGGATTTGCTTAAAGAGATATTTAGCAAAGGGGATTTTTATGATAAGGGGGAAATGCTCGCGGATGCATATGCAGGAACACAGATGCTTATATCCGAATTCTCAAGCGCAAAAGAAATAGATGAGTACGAAAGTGCTTGGAAAAAGATAGAAAGAGTGGGTGGTGAAAGAAGGGCAGCGTATAATCTTGCAGTGAGATATACTTACGGACTTTACACACACACTGATGAAACTACAGGAAGTAGGATAACTGCTGAGGATATGCTCAAGAGTATGTGGACTGGAGCAAAAGGAAAGGATGGGTTAGAAATTCTGCATGATATAGGAAGGCAGATAATAAATGATAGAGGGTTCAGGCAAAAAAAGAGGGATTTCATAAACGAATATGGGGAGGATACGCTTTTGAAGATGGATTTGATGGGGCAGTACAGCTTCTTAACATGGACACTACCAGCCATAGAAGCAGCTGGAAGGGCAACATTCTACTCTCAATCCATCAATGATTATTACAACCAACCCGAACAGGTTGACCCGGATCAGTTTACAAAAGAAATGATAGAAAAATGCGGGGATGTGGCAATGGCTACTGGGTATGCAGGCCAGGCAGGATTGTTTGCGAGGGGTATTCCAAGAATACTCGGGTATTATAATGAATATAACACAATAATGAGCATTCTTGAAACAATAGAAGTAACAGCAGATGGGATACAGAGCCATTATGCGCCAATAAGCTCAAGGGTGATGAAACATTATTGCGAGGTTCAGGTGCCTGCTGCACTTGACGCTGCCCTTGGAGCATTCTTGGGAAGGGCAGAGCAGTACCTACTCAAGGACCCATCAGAAGCACTTGGCGCGATAACACCCGGAAGAGAAAGAATACCCTGGGGAAAAAGGTTTGAAATGGAGGACCCGGTAACAAAATGGGAGAGAATGCTTCAAATGAGAGCCGGGGCAAACATAACTCCATTAGATATAAGATTGCCTCAGAACTTCTCTTTGTTTGAAGGAGAAACCTATCTCTACCTCACTCCGGATGATGTGCGGGCGAGGGTTGGTGTTGACATAAAGAGCGTGAGGGAGATATATAGGGATGTGTTCTCTCTTGCAAGCTTAAGGATGCTTCCTGAAAGAAACTACTGGGCAGTGCGGCCTCCACCAGGAAGTTATTTTGACCTGATTGCGAGGCTTGCGCGGGTGGAGTGGGAAAGACTACTGTTAGGAACTGAGTTCACAACTTTGAGAGGCCAGAGCGCGGCAGATGGACTTGTTGAATGGGCAGGGATAACAACAGGAACTGGGAGGGGAACTGCAAGCGTTGGGCTTTTTGGACCGAGGAGTATGGTAGAATTAATCGGGGCCGCAGGAGAGGCGGCTCTTGAGAACCCTGTTGATGAAAGAGGCCAGGTGAACGATGCATACATGGCAAAAATAGTTGCAAAGGATTTAGGAAGCGAGGATTGGAACATAGATAATTTTAATGTTGTGTACACAAAAAGCGATGTTACATACTACACGCCTGAAGGGAAGGAGAGTGAAGTTTTAAACGAAGACGTAAGGGCCATGCTTGACCTTTACCACCGACAGACAAACTCTGATACCGTGATGTTCGCTGAAAAGAATACGATAAACGGATACTACAATGTCTATGTATACCATCTAAGGCCTCCTATGAAAGAAGGAGAGGAGCCGGTATGGGTAAGGGCCGGAGTGTTTAGGTTAAGCGAAGAGCAAGCAGTAAACTGGTTCGCAGGATACACAACAACATCAAAAGATATTAGGATGATGCTTACAGAAGGAAAGGGAATGACTGGATTTATTCTAGGGTTGCAAACAGACCTTTTAGCAAAAGGGATAGGTGGAGCAGTGATATATGATAAGGAGGGGAAGATTAACTTAGGAACAGTAATGGATATCGTTCTTGAGTCTAGTACAACAGGAAATCTAAACAATGGTGTTGTTTATTTAGCAACATTTTGGGATACGAGAGGCAACCTTTCAAAAATAACTATGGAAAGATTCATGGGTGCTGGGGCGGCTTATGAGTGGGAATCAGAAGAGGATACTGATATGGGTAAATTCATAGAAAGAGGATGGGTGCTTGGGGGAATAGGGAGAGGAACGGCTGACCTTGTCGCAAGTTTTGGATGGCAGAAAAGGAATGTTGGGGTAGATGCAGCATGGCTACACAGAACTGATGAAAAGGGCAGAAAAAGAGGAAGGGCAGGATGGGGAGGGTATTTTGAAAACAGCGAGTTTTACTCATTCATAATGAGCAACTTCTTATATAGTCTAACAGGAACAGAAGGGGCTGTGGGTGCAATTGAGTTCAAGGATGAAACTTTTTTGGGGAAGCCGAGATTGCAGGTTTCTTGGTTCCATGCAAATAGAGAATTAAAACACTATCAGTTCCAAGCAGCAAGGAATGCATTCCTTCAAAAAATGAAGGAGCAAAATGACATACTTGAAGAAATAGATGAGTATAGGAAGAAGCTGCAGAAGCCTATACAGAGTGTTATTGAATACAAAGAACTGGAGGCGAAGTTAAGGGATGCTGAAAAAAGGCTGCTCATTGTGCAAAAAGAAGCAGAGAGATGGAGGAACATTGCGAACAGGCTTTTCTTGGCCGCAGCAGGAGAGCAGTACTGGACTGCCCAGTTTATAGGTGGTGGATTTGGGCTTGAGGCCGCGCTCGGGGCGAGCAAAGACTATTTGGCAATGCTTGCGAATACTTTTATTGAATTTGACAGGACAGGTGCAAGCGCAAACTTTGGATACCGAACAGATGTAAGGTTGAAAACAGGTGGTGGGAAGATAATAATGCCTCTCGGAGATGCTTTGGCTACAATTCAAGGTGGGGCATGGACAAGTTTGGACGGAAAAGGAAATGCTGTATTTGGTGGTATAATAAGCAATCCATATTCTGAAAAGGGAGCAGGAGTAGTAGCGGGAAGAAAAGGTGAATGGATAACCAGCAGTCGGATGTTACCAGGAAGGACAGATGTAACGACCTATGAAAGTGGAGTGTTTGGATGGTGGGGAGGACCATTAGAGGGAATGGCAAAAGGAACAAGACAGGAGGTTTATGTTTTGATGAAATATGAAAATGGTGTCTTTACTCCGTATCGTATTGATTTAACTGGTGAGGAGTGGAAAAAATGGAAGCTTGAGCCTGGATGGACTATGATGAGAATAGACCCACTTACAGGAAAGCAAATCATTTATGGTTTTGCAGGGCTTTTTGGAGCTGGAAAGATAAAAAGTGGCGAGGAAATAAGAAGTACAGAAGAACCCTTCCTTACCGAATTGGAAGAGCATGAGTTCGGTGGGGCTTTTAGGGTTGAACTTGTTAACAGGGGGAGCAAACAATACGGAGAGATCTCAGCTGTCTATCAAACACTAAAACCAAAGGGCGCACCAGAATCACAGAGATACGGAATAGTATGGTTTGGTGGGAACCTTGGTATTGTAATACCCATCGATTAGAGGGGGTAAAAATGAGTAATGGAAAACAGAAAGAAAGGGCAGATGTTGGGAATGTTGCGAGACGGGTTTTTGGAGAAGGGGAAATAATAGAAATTAATGGGAAAAAGGAGAGGGTTTATACTGTTGGAAGCGGAAAGGGGGAGGTGCCCCTTTCCTTTTTATTTAGATACTCGGGCAATGAGTATAAAGTAGGGGACAGGGTTCCTGAAGATGTGGTAGTGAAAGCAATAGAGAGATATAGAGCATCAAAAAACCCAAAAAGCCTTGAAAAAGAGCTAAGCAAAGATATTGCAGAAATGAGAAAGGCGGATAGTCTTGGAAAAGGAACACTTGGGTTTGAAGCAGGTGCGCAGGTAGGCATTCCTGTAAAAGCAGAGGATAGGGAAGCAAAAGGAATTGAGAAAGGAGGTGGCCGAATTGGGGTTCAAAGAACGGAAAAATACGGAAAAACCTGGGGGGGAGAGTTTAGCTATACAAGTGCTGGTGCTTATGGAGGAACAGTAAGCTATGCTGACCTTTTTATTTCAGCTGCAACGGATAAATGGAAAGTTGGGATGGGTGGCCCTCTAGAATTTGGGCTGATGAGTGGGGATATTGAAGATGTTGTTTTAATGAGAGGGTTGGAGAGGCCATGGAATATCAAAGTGGATTGGAAAAAAACAGGTGCGTGGGTGAGGCCTTATTTTGGTTTGAACTATGGGCCATGGTATTTTCTCTACAACCCAGTAACAAGAGGTTTTTACGGCGGGTTTAATGTATGGGGAGGAATAATATCGTATGCACAAACTGCTTTTTCAAAAGGGATGAACGAGTGCGAAGGATGCGGAACTGGAAAGAAGGTTTTTGCTGGCCTTGGGGAATTAATAGGGTTAAGCAGCGGAATAAGAGAGGGAACAAGGGCATGGAAAAGAAGTAAGGGGAATTGGTTCCAAAGATTTTTTTATAGTATTGGGCATTTCTTCAAAGGAATGTTTGCTTCGATTGGATATGTTGGGTTGCAGGTTGGAATTGTTCAGCCATGGAGATTGTTTGTGAATTCTCTATATAGGTTTGTTTTCAGGGCAAAAACTCCTAAGGATGCGAAAACGAGGGAATTTACACCAGAAGAGATAGAAAAAATGCGGCAGAAAGTAGAACGCGAGCTTGGGGAGGGAATGATAGATAAAGCAAAGGATGATGTAGATATGTGGCTTAAGTATGAGAAACTTCCCCCTGAGTTTAGAGGGTATCTTATGAGTATGAGAGATAGAATTGATATAATGGGTGCTTATGTAGGTCTGCCATTCACGCTCTTCCCACCAGGATGGAAGAAATCACGAGCTAAGAAGAGGATAGAGGAGAACACAAGAAAAGCGATTGAAGAGATAAAACAGGGCAAAAATGTTGAGCAGAACACTGCTTATCTTTCTGCGAAGCTTGGCGGAGTTAACAAAACAAGTGCCTCAGGAAGAGAAATTTTTGAAGAATTCTCGCCATGCGTTGTTCCGAAAGATGAGCTTGCTGGAGCGGTTTCTGAGGGAATAGATAAACTTACAGGAAAGATTAACTCGTGGAGAGAAGAAATTAAAAATGGAAAATATGATAACGCATACAGGCTTACCTGTTTGAACGATATATTAACGGGCAATTTAGGTAACATCCCTCCTGAGTATTCCTACCTCCAGATCGAGGCACAAACAAGCGGAATTGGCAGGCCACAAGATCCTGTTCTCATAAAAGCAAGTTATTACTCAGAAAAGCAGGAAATTGGGGAAAGGGTTGATAGCGAACTTGAGCTGCAATCGATCATTGGAGCATACGCAATGGCATATTACTCAAATGTGTTAAATGAAGAGGAAGCTGAAAATGAAAGCAAGTACATAAATGGGCTGATAAACCAAGACAAAAAAATGGCAGCGCATTTATTTTTAAGAATGATGGATAGGGTTGAAGAGGCTGCGAAAGAATGGAGAAAAGCAATGGAAGAAAGAAATATGGATAAAGCTAGAGAGTATGAATCGGCTTTGGCGTACTACAATGCAGCCAGCTCTATTCTCTATGAGGGCATGCCATCAGAACTTCAAGATAAGATATTTAAGGAGCACTACCCAAAAATAACCTATCTTGCAATAGTAAACCCGCAAGAGATTCCACGGGCAGAGCTGCTGAAATATCACCCTGAATTTAAAAAGGCGCTTGAAGGGAGCGAGACAGCAGATGTAAAGCAAATGAAAACAAACCTAAAAAAGAGTATAGGAGAAATGAGAAACGCAATAGATGCAGGGGATCATGAACAAGCAAAAAAAATCTGGGAGGAGATAGCTCCGTATATGCAAAGAATTGACCAAGAAAAAGCAAATAAAATGAATGAGTTGCTCGCAAAGGCCAGATGGAGTGAAGAGGATAAATTAACGATGAAATCACATCTAAGATATTTTGCCGCAAGCTTATAACTATTTAAACATTCTGCTAAAAGAATGTTTATGGCACTGCTTGTTGTTTTAGATGGGGTTGGGGATATAAGGGCTCATGGAAAGGGCACTCCTCTTGAGGAAGCAAAAAAGCCAAATTTAGATGGGTTGGCTGAGAGAGGGGCAGTTGGGATGATGAGCACGCTTGGGAGAGGGCTCGCTCCTGGTAGCGACACAGGGCATCTGGCAATTCTAGGGTATGATTGGAAAAAGGACTATCCTGGAAGAGGTCCTTTGGAAGCCCTTGGGGTTGGGATGGAACTAAAAGAAGGGGATGTTGCGTTCAGGGCAAATTTTGCAACTGTTAGTGGAAATAGGATTGTTGATAGAAGGGCTGGAAGGATAGAGAGCAAAGAGGCTAAAGAGATTGCAAAGGAAGTTGAGAGGATTAGGGTAGAGGGGGTTGAGGTATTTTTCAAGCATTCAACAGAACATAGGGGGGCAGTTGTTTTGCGGGGAAGCGGATTGAGCGCAAAAATAACCGATACTGACCCACATGCGATCGGAGAGATGAGAAGATGCGAGCCACTGGAAAAAACAGGAGAGGCAAAGAAAACAGCGGAAGTTGTAAATAAATGGACAAAAAAAGTTATGGAAATTTTGAGCAAAAATGAAATAAATAAAAAAAGAAAATTACCGGCAAATGCTATTCTGCTGAGAGGGGCTGGGGCATACAGAAAGGTTGAGAGGTTTGAGAAGAAGTTTGGAATGAAAGGGGCATGCATAGCAGGAGGGGCGCTTTATAAAGGGGTTGCAAAGTATGTTGGTATGGATGTGATAGAAGTAAAGGGAGCGAGCGGGGATAAGAATACAGATTTAGAGGCGAAGAGGAGAGCGGTGCAGAGCGCGTTGAAAAAATATGATTTTGTTTTTCTTCACATAAAGGCAACGGACTCCTTTTCTCATGATGGGAATTTTGAGGGAAAAAAGCAGTTTATTGAAAAAATAGACAAGGAGATTGGGTTTGATTTTGAAACAGATGTAATTGTTGTCACCGGGGACCATTCAACCCCATGGAGTTTGAAAAGGCATACTGGGCATGAGGTGCCCATTGTTTTCAGCGGAGGGCTTGTGAGAAAGGATGATGGGAAAAAGTTTGATGAGTACAGCGGAATGAAGGGAGGGTTGGGGCATATTGAAGGAAAGAATATAGTGAGTATGATAAAGAATTATATGGGAAAAAATGAGATAATTGGGAGTTAGGGGGTTTGGCTTAGTTTCTGTGCGACCTCACTCACTATGGTTGCATCTGTTGTTCTCAGAACTGTTTTATCAGGGTCTGACCTTAGATTATACCATACGGCGAATTTGCCACGGAATTCTGAGCCAGGGACCATTCTTAACCTTGCACCTGTAGCATCGTAGCATGGTATGTTAAGGAATGTTCCTGTTTCTCCACTGAGAAGGGATTTTTCGCTTGTCTGCGCAGCAGCATCAAGAACCTTGTTTCCTTCCACGCATGCAACCTTTTTTATCTCAACAATTTCCGGATTATTATTCAGAACTTTTATGTTTATGTAAACATAGTTGTTATCATCAGCATACAGCTGAGGGGTGCCTTCGCATGCAAACTCCTGCCTCGGAAAGTTGCATATGCTCGGAAGCTTTATCATTCCGAAAAGGGTAATCAGGATTGCGAGAACTATAAGGATTGCCAAAATTGCCCATCCATACGTCATCAGGTATTCCATAGCAGCCTGTCCTTTTTTGCTGCACATTATTTTTTTATTTTCCATATTCTCACCTCATGCAATAAACCCTGCGAAGAATGCATCCAGCAGGGAGGATGCAAAGAAAAATACCAAGTAAGCAATCAGGAGAATGAACGGGAAGTAGCGCAGTCCCTGATTTCTTGAACCTGTCTGTATCACGCCAATTATAAAAGAACCAAAAAGGGAGGTTACGAGCATGGAGAAAAGCGCGAAGTAGTGGAAATCCTTTGCTGTAATGGGCGGGGATGTTGGGGTAAGGCCTGTAAGGGCAGAGGTTTCTGCTGTTTGCGGAACGAATGCAAATGCTGAATGAAGAACAACCAAAAGTTTTTCAGAAACCGCAAAAAGGAAAGGTGTACCTATGGCTGCTGCAAAGAAAAGGAATATTATGTATATTATGAGGCTTGCCTGTATCTCCTTTTTTACTAGCATCCCTTCCCTTGCCTCCTCGGCTGTCCTCTCCAGAATCGTTGCAACCTCTCCTCCGCTCGCGAGCGCCTGCTTCAAGAGTTCTATTGTTCTGGAAATAAGCCGGGAATCAAATTTCATCGCAAGCCTGTCCAATGCATCATCCAATGGCTCTCCGCCAAAAGAGGATTTTATTGTAGATTTTGTTTCCTCTGCGAGCAAACCGAACTCTGGCTTGGATGCCTGCCACATTGCCTGATCCAGCGGCATTCCGGCCCTAACATTAGCAGCAACGAGGGTGAGGAAATCCGGGAGGATAGACTCTACTGCCATCCTCCTAGCCTCTGCCCTGAGGGAGAGGTATGTATAAACCATGAGGACAAAGAATGGAACAACAATAAGGAGGGAAATTAGGATAGCAATTAAGGGTGAGAGCGCACCCGCGTATGCTGGGTTTATGGAAAATGAAATCTCTTCAATGAAGGATTTTGAGTCCGGAAAGTTTAGGAGAACAACTGTTGAGAGGATAAAAAATATTAATGAAAAAATTATAAGGTAGCCGGAAATTTCCTCACCGCTTGCTTCCATGCCTGCGGATGCGGCGAGCTTTTCTATTTTTCTCACCCTTTCCCGGGGTAATAATCTCCCGATTGTTTTTATCATATCACACCACCGAATATTTCGGCCTTGAGCTCTCGGCCATTGCCAGGAAAAGGAATTGCAGCAGGGCTATCACAAGCACAATAAGGAAAAGGTAGGATGAAGGTATCTGCAATCCACCACCTACGAAAGAGAAAAGGATTATTGCAAATGCGATTCCGAGTGAAGGGAATATTATACCGAATATCATGTAAAACATTACTAAGGGGTTTAGCTTTTGCCCGTATTCTTTAAGCGCGATTACCTGCTCCTTTGCTATCTGATTCAGAACGCCCTCCAAACTATCCGCAACATCAGAACCAGAGCTGAGCGCATTTGCAATCTGTAAAAGGATGCGTTTGAGGGCAGAGGATGGAGAGACATCGGCAACCTCCCTCAAGGATTGGCTAAGGGGTTTTCCAAGAGTAACATCATCCACTATCTTTCTGAATTCTTTGCTCACTGCTCCATACCCCTTACTCACCCCAACTATCGCATCGAAAAGAGGCATGCCTGAGCGGAGGGCTATGAGAAGATGCCTGGTTGCAAAAACTATTTCATAATCTATCTCCTTTCTCATCTTGAGCATGAGTACATCCGGATAGTTTAGGTAGTAGAAAAAAGAGAACGCAAAGGAGAGTAGGAATATTGGGATGAGCCAAAGGAGGGTTATGCCAACAGAATTCGCAATCAATCCGACCAGAAGGGTAAGAAACAGCGAAAGGACAAATGCAGAGAACATTACCCAGTCCATAAACTCGTGCGGGGTTTTTTCTATCAAGGCTATCTTAAGCTTTTTATCAAGGCCGGGAAAATAGGGAAGAACACCGTCGGAGAATATTGAAAACAACGGAATCCTTCCTCTCTTTTTCGCCATCATACCACCATAGGACCGCAAAATGCCATAGTATTAACCCCAGTAAGTTTTTATAAGGGTATCGCTGACCCCTCTTTCCTTCGCAAGAAGGATTCTTGCCTGCCTTACTGCCTCTTCCTTTGAGATCTCGCCACGTACATAGCTTACAAAAATCCTCCTATCCCGTGCGCTCAGGTAGTGAAGGAGCTCGCCCTCATGCATCCTGCTTATCTCATCGAGCACATCCTTTCCCTCTAACGCCTCTTCTTTCTTTTCGGCCGGTGGGGCAGAAGGCCCAGGTCTTTCTACAGGAGGGGCTGAAACCACCCTTTCCTCTCTAGCCGGAGCAGGTGGGGCTGGTTTGGCCGAAGGTTTTGCTTTGTTTATTGTTGAATGGATGCTCTTTTTCAGCTCATCAAACCTTGAAGGATAGTTCAGACGCACATACTCTACTCTTTTGTTTATGCTTTCGGCATCCACACCTCCAAATCCCTTCAAATGTTCCAGTTCTGCAACATGAACCTTTACTATATAATCTAGATATGCATCTATGATTCTCGTCATCTGAGAAAGGATGCTGTCCAAATCAGAGAGAAATAGTGAATCTGCCTTTGCTGTTAGGGAAGGGTCTTCAAATATAACCAATTTCGCTTGCTGGTATTCATTATTTACCTTATCGAAGTTCGTGTTGAAAGTTCCGAGCAACCCTGAAAGAACTTCGTTAAGCTCCTCATCCTGCTCTTTCATAAGTGCCTCAAAAACACCCTCCCCCCTTTTCTCTGCCTCCTTCTGTTCGATCATCTTTTTTAACTCAACTATCTCTGCTTTAAGCTCTGCTTTTCTCTCAGCAGACTTTTCCTTGAAAAGCTCCCTTGTAAGCTCTATCATTCTTCTTTTCAAATCAGACTTGTTTATTTCTCCTGCTTGTTGGTATCTTTTAAGAACACTTTCTATCTTCTTTTTCGCCGCCTCATCAACCGGAACAGAAAGCTGCTTTGGCATCTCTATTATAATTTCCTCATGGCTATGGATGTATGGAACTGCCACCTCAAGTTTTTTTTCTTCTTCCTCCTCCATCTCTTCACCTTTTGGGAATATTAATCCTTCATGCTTTTTAATTTTTTCTTCCGGAAGTTTTAAAACTTCTTCTTTCTTCTCTGGCGCTGGAACGGGTGGAGGAGGCGGAACCTCTGCTGGTTTTGGAGGTGGGGGCAGTTCCACTGGTTTTTGTGGAGGAGGGGGTGGAGGTAAAGGTCTTGCAACCGGCATCTCCTCAACTATTCTACCCGCTGGCTTCTCGGGCTTCTCAGCCATCTCTATACTCACCCGCCTCTCGGGCACCTCATATGTTTGAAATTTTTGCTTTATCTCTATTATCTTTTGTATTTTTTTGTACATATTAAGTAGATCGCTATACTCCAGGTTTATCAGGTCTTCTGGAGCATCATCAAAAGTTTTACTCACCTCTGCCAAAGGAATAGCAACCTCAACCTTCTTTGCATTCTTGTGTATCTCCTCATACTGCGCAAGCAGGTCATCAAGCTCCATCAGAACACCCAGTCCTTTCCGGCCCGAGCGTACTCAACAACCTCATCTGGGTTCATGTAGTAGCTTGAAACTATTTTCCCAACAAGGTCAACATCAAAGTACTTTTTTGAAACCATCCATTTTAGGATATCCTTTTTCTCCTCAATATCCTGCTCTATCTCCTTTTCTGTCATTCCTGCGTAAAGGTCTAGAAGAGTAATTATTCTGTCTAAAGGATTGACCTGTCGGATCTCATCCTTTCTCGCATCCCATCTGTAAACTATATTCAACTCTCCGTTCTTATGCACCTCTGCAAACTCAAGGCATCTCCTAAAATTGAACCTTCTGTGCCTTATTTGAACAACTATCCCAGCCAAGGCATCAAGAACCTCATGTGGAAGGTTTATGGGCGGTGTAGTAAGACGGGAGATGGTTTGTTCAGCATTATCTGCATGGAGGGTTGAGTAAACGCTGTGGCCTGTGTGCATGGCTTCAAACAAAACCTCTGCCTCCCTCTCTCTCCTTATTTCTCCTACTATTATCCTGTCTGGCCTCATCCTGAGGGAGTTTATCATAAGCATGAGCATGCTTACCTCTCCTTTTCCCTCAGGGTTAGGCTCGCGGGTTACTAACGGAACCCAGTGAAGGAATGAAGGAAGGGTAAGCTCTCTGGTATCTTCAATGCTTATTATTCTCTGGTTCGCTGGAATAAGGCCTGCGATTGCATTGAGGAAGGATGTCTTTCCGCTTCCGGTTCCACCTGAAACAAGGAGGGAAAGCTCATTCTGTATGCAAAGCCATATAAGCGCAAGAACATCCGCGCTAACCGTACCGTTTTCCATGATCGTTGTGACCGTCCATGGATTTTTTGCAAACTTTCTTATTGTAATCGTATTCCCGAATCCAGAGATTGGAAAAAGCGTCGAGTTGACCCTGTCTCCGCTTGGGAGATGGGCATCAAGCAATGGATTGAGAACGTTTATCTGTCTTCCCACCTTTCTTGCAATGAGCGAGGAGTAATCGTAGATGGTCTGTTCATCCCGCACTTTAAGGTTTGTCTTGCACCAGCCAAATTTTTTGTGATACACCCACACCGGCTCCTTTGCATTGTTTATTACTACCTCTTCAAGCCTTTCATCAGAAAGTATGACCTCAAGCTCACCCAACCCCAGGGTGTTTTGTATCAGGTATGAGGCAAGAAGCTCTCTTTTCTCTGGAGGAAGGGAAGCGAAATTTTTTTCAAGAAGCTCCATGGCCGCCTTGAAGAATTTTTCCTTTACCTCAGCGGATTTTTTAGGGTCTAGGATATCGCTTATATCCAGCTCTACCTTTGCAAGAAGCTCTCCCTTTAGCTTTGTTTCGAGCAGAACCTTTGTTCCTTCTGCAATCCCAGGGATCTTTATTTCATAGTAGGGGACAAAGTCGTCTTTTTTTACAATAGTCACAACAACAGGTATTCCCTCACTCTTAAACCCATAACTTTCAAGTATTTTTATCTTTTTTTCATCCACCATAAAAACCATCCTCCTATTCTTTCTCACCCTTATCTTTTTCTTTTTCACCCTCAGCCTCCCAGAGCCTTTTCACAATCTCGCTTACCTCCCTCTTTTTTTCCTCATACCTCCTCAGCTCCTCACCCGTCAATTCTGCCTTACTTTCAAATTCCTTAAGCCCCTCTCCACCGGCTCTGAGGTTTATAAGCTCGAGCTCTTTTGAAAGAAGACTTATTTCTTTTGCCAGGTTTGTGATCCTGTTTTTCAAATCGGAGATTGTAGCTTTTATCTCCTCAAATGATCTTTTCTTTTTGACCAAATTTTCTGCCTCTTCAAAAGCAGCCTTGGCTTCATCGCTTATTCCCTCCCCCCTGAGCTTATTGAATAGCGCATCAAGAGAGCCCTCTAATTTTTCAACATCCTCCTTAACAGCGCTGTATTTTCGTTTTATGTCCTCAAGCTGGCCGAACTGCTCCTGCACAGCAGCCATTATTTTATCCTTTATCTTCTGGTAGGAAGCAAAGGTAGAGACCTCTTCGTTGACGGCATCGAATATCGCACCGGCCTCGCTCGCGAGCCTTTCCCTGCTCGCCTCTACCCTATCCTTCAGCTCTGAAAGTTCATTTATGATCTCATCAACATCCTTAAACCTTTCAATGCTGCTTACAACATTCCTTAATTTTTCCATCTCCTCGCCCAAAGAAAGGAATTTACTATCTGCCTCCCTTACCTTGGCTAGGACATCCTGGACCTCTGCGCCGCTCAGAATAGATTTTGCGAGTTCAAGATTTTCTCCTAATTCAAAGAGCTCTTTCTCAACAGATTTTTTTCTTTCTATTATTGAAGCAAGTTTTCTCTCAACCTCTTCAGGGCTTCCGGAAACAGAGCGCAGCTCTTTGAGAAGTGCATTCTTCCTAACCTCCAAATTTTCGAGGGCTTTTGTTGTGCTTTCTATGATCTCGGATGAGGATGTAAGGGTATGGGAGGCCTCTTTTATCTCCTCAAAAACCTTACTCAATTTTGCATATTGTTTTTCTATATCTTCAAACCTAGAAACAATGCTGGATACATCCGTGCTTCCAGTATATTTCAGCAGGGATTCTTTCGTGGACTCCACGCGCTTCTCTATCTCAGAGTATTTTCTGTTAAGCTCCTCCACTTCTTTTTTCATCCCTTCTATTCCCTCAACATTCTCAGAGATATCAAACGAGGTCATCTTTTCAGAAATCTTTCTCAGGTTTGCTTCTAAGAAATTTATGGAATCGTTTATCTCAGAAATTTTTGCAAGGATATTTTCAAGCTTGTCCAGATTTTCGTAGTAGGCATCCTCCTGTTTTTTCTTCTCCTCTTCGAGCGCGCGGAGCGTTGATTCTATCCCCGCTACCCTTTTGCTTATCTTCTCATCATACTGCTCAAGCAGGGAAGAGATGGATTCTATCTCTGCCTTCTCCTTCTCTACCCTTTCTTTTGTTTTCTCAAACTCAGCCACAACCTCTTTTCTATGCTCCTCAAACTCACCCTTTTCCCTCGCAATCTCTTCTTCGGAAGGCACAACCCACACAGCATAAACCTTCGATAGCTTGTACTCTATATCTATTATTCCCTCATCATCCAAAATGTGCGCCCACTCTTCTATTGTTGCTGTTGGGACATTGAGAATTCTTGAAGCAAGCCCCAACTCTATCTTTCCTTTTTCTTTTATAAGCCTGATGAATTTGTCGATGGCAGTAGAAATGAGGGCATCAGACAGCGCATCTTCCATGCTTTTTATTTTATAGGTATGATTAATAAATATTTTGGGAAAACTAAATTCAGGATGAGTATGGCTATTGATAAGGATAGTGTCGTTGAAAAAATAGAGACGGGTCCTTTGCAGAAGTTCAAAAATCAGAATATCGTTCTTAAAAAGTTTGGAAAGGATGCGCTTAAAGTGTACAATGCGCTAGATGGAAAGAAAACGGTTGGGGAGATAGCAAAGGAAATCGGGCTGGAGGAAGGGAAGGTTTTGGAGATGGTAAATTTTATGCTTGAAAAGGGGGTGGCGAGTGCAAAGGGCGAGGAGCCGATAAAACCAAAAGCAGAACCAACTAAAATCGAGGTAGGAGAGGAAAAGAAGGTAGAAGAGATAAAACCAGAAATGCCGGAGGAAAAAGAGGAGATTGTTGTAGAAAAAGAGGAAGTTGCCGAGGTACCTGAAACAAAGGAGCCTGAGGAGATAAAGCCAGCCATAAAGCCGATAGAGGCGGAAAAAATCGAGGAAGAAAAACCAAAGGAGGAAAAGGAGCTCACTCCTGTGGATAAAATAATATACGACAAGTATGGGAAGATAGGGTTGGAAGTATACAACAGAATAGATGGGATAAGAACTGCTGAGCAGATAATGTCCGAGGTTGGGATAAGCGAGGAAAAATTAGTCGAGATATTAAATTTTTTGGAAGAGAAGGGAATAATAAAACTCGAGCATCCGGAAAAAAAGAAAAAAGCTGAAGAGAAGAAGGAGAGGTTCGGTCCCATCACCGGCGAGCTTGGAGAGGTGGAGGAAGAAGAGAAGCTACCTACCGAGGTCTCGCCAATTGAGGTACCAATAAAATCAAGGGGTGCGGATGTGATAAAAGGGATAAAGGCAAGGGCAAGAATTCTTATCTCGTATGGAAATGAAGGAGGAAAAATTTTTGACAGTATAGATGGAAAGAACGATGTAATTCAAATAAGCAAAAAGCTGCGTGTTCCCATATATACTGTTAAAAAAATATTGAAAGAGCTGGAAATGTATGGGGTGGTTGTGCTTAAACCACTTACGAGAAAGGAGATACGAAAAAGGTACGGGGAGGATGCGTATACAATATTTAAAAAATATGGGCTGGAAGGGGTCATGCTTTACGAACTCATAGGAGGAGAGATGAATTTCAAGCAGATGGCCGATATGATATATGCTGAGAAAAAAGAGAAGGCGAACGTTGTTGATATATTTTTGTTCATACATAAAGTTTTGGGAATAGAGTTGCCTGTTGATAAGGAGTTATTGTATAAACAGCTTGGGTTAGAGCCGGCTTAAAGAAATCCTTTCTATCTCCTGCCATGTTGCGTTTTTTCTTATTCCTCTCGCAATTCTCTTTTTTTTGGAATTGAAATCAAGCACCAGCGCCCTTTCTTGATTCGGAGAAAGCTCTTTCAGAGCAGAGGAGATGTTTGTCTTTCCGCTAAGCCAAAGGGCGAATTCCATGTGAAAAGAGGTGGCGATGTTTTTCTTTTCCTCAAAAGCTTTTTTTGCGAGCGCATACGCAAGTCGTATCCCTTCCAGAGAAACCTTCTCAGGATCAAGAACGAGCACGTTCCTTTTTTCTTTCCATCTATCAGCTTCTTCCTGCCCCACGATAAACATTTCCATAACTTTTTAAATAGTTCGGAAAGGAATATAAAAGCTAGTATAAAAAATGGAGAGGGAGAAGGCTATGGAGCAGTATCACGAGGCTTACAGAGGAAAGGTTTCGAAAGGGACAGGTGGAAAAAGGATAGGGAATAGGGATAAGAGGCTTGCGCATGTTGGAGGAGAGTTCGCATCCACAAAAACAAGTGAGAGCGAGAAGAAGAAAATGGTGAGAACAAAAGGTGGGGGAAGAAAGATTAAGCTACAAAAAGCAGTATACGTAAATGTTGCAACGGATAAAGGGGTAAAAAAGGCTAAAATAATTTCTGTGTTAGAAGGGAACAACCCTCACTACACAAGGCAGAATATAATCACAAAAGGTGCGATCATTAATACAGAGATAGGAAAGGTAAAGGTTACTTCAAGGCCCGGGCAGGATGGAGTCGTGAACGGAGTTTTGATTAAGTAATCATTCTAAAAGTTTTCTCATCTCCCCAATTTGCTCATCTGTTATTTTATCTAACAAATGCTCAACATTCTCCAATTTAAGTTTTTCTATTTTTCTCTTTCCTATATCACTCCATCTTACGCTTTTTTCATCCACCTGCAGCATTTTCCAGAATTTTCTTGAGGTAAACGGAATGATGGGCTCAAGAAGGATGGAAACATAGAAGAGAGAAATCAGGGAGGTGTAGAGCGTCCGTCTTATTTTTTCTTGATCTGTTTCTTTCCACGGCTCCCTCTCGCTTATGTACCTATTCACTTCTGAAGAAAGGTGCATGGCTTTTTCTAGCGCTGCTTTGTATTCATATTTTTCATAAAGCGCATCTATTTCTTTACTTTCTTCTATAATCTTCTCAATAAGAAGTTCGCCATGCTTATCTAGTTTACTCTCTTCAATCTTTCCATCAAGCTTTTTGTTCATGAGTGAAAGAATCCTGAATGCAAGGTTTGCGAAGTTTGCAACAAGCTCATTGTTCACACGGTCCTTAAACTCTTCCAAGGAAAAGCTTGCATCCGTCGGTGCGTGGGGGGTAATGGCTGTTTCGTAGTAGCGGAGAAAATCGGGGTGGAAAATTTTTAAATAATCCCCAAGCGTTATGTACCAGCCACGGCTCTTCGAGAATTTTTTTTGCTCCAGATTTAAGTATCCGCGCACAGGAATTGCATTCGGAAGATTGAAATTTTCATCTGTTCCCATGAGCATAGCCGGCCAGAAGAGGTAGTGGTGGTAGGTGATGTCCTTACCGATGAAATGGATGATTTTTGCGTTTTTATTTTTCCAAAACTCCTGCCATTTTTTAGTGAGCGCAACGGTTGAGCTGAGATAGCCAATGGGTGCATCAAACCATACATAGAAAACAAGGTTTTTTTCATTTGGAACAGGAACGCCCCAATTAAGGTTTCTTGTTATGTCCCAGTCCCTCAATCCTTCTTCAATCCAGTTCAGAACAAAATTCTTTACCTCAACCTGAAACTCCGGGTTGCTTTCTATCCATCCTTTGAGTTTTTCTGAGAATTTACTGAGTGCAAAAAAATAGTGCTCTGTCTCTTTTAGAATGGGCGGGGTTTTGCATACAGCACATTTTGGGTTTTGTATCTCGCCCGGTTTTAAGGTTCTCCCACAGGATTCGCATTGGTCGCTGTACTGCTCGTCCGCACCGCAATAGGGACATGTTCCCTTTACATACCTGTCTGGAAGAAAACGGTTTTCTTTTGGGCAGTAGTATTGCTCAACGGACTTTTTGTATACATGCCCATTTTCTTTTAACCTTAGAAAGAAGTGCTGGGTCATTTCAACATTTTCTTTGCTGCTTGTTCTGTGAAAAATGTCCATGCTGAAACCCAATGCCTCGAACTCCTGCTTGTCTTTTTCATGGTAGTAATCTACAAACTCTTTGGGAGATTTCCCCTCCTTCTCAGCGTTGAAAACTATGGGCGTGCCGTGCTCATCGCTTGCGCATATGTAAAGGGTTTCATTCCCCTTGAGCCTATTGTACCTTGCGCATATATCTGCCGGGAGATACGTGCTCCTGATATGGCCAAGATGCAACGGACCGTTTGCATAAGGAAGAGCGGCTGTAATAAGAATTTTTTTTGGTTCCATAAAAAAGAAAGAAAAGAAGTGTTTTTAATTCATCCGCAAGAACCAGAGGGTGCTGCTTGGGTTTCTGAAAGCGTTGCGTTGCAGTTTTCGGGTTGAGCGATGAATGCAGCGCATATGGCTGTCTTGAAAGCCTCTGATGTTCGTGAGCCGCTGTAATCCTTTCCATTTATTACTATGGATGGTGAGCCGAACTTTCCTGCTGAGAATGTTTTCTCTTTCTGGTCTGCAAGTATTTCGTACATGTGCTCATTGTAGTATGCTTCTATTTCGGATGAGTTTAGGTTCATGTTTTCTGCAACCGTTTTCCAACACTCTTCGATATTTTGGAGGGTGCATTGCTTATCGACAGCATCAACATAATCCGCCCATGTACCTGCACCATAAAGTTTGTATATCGCTATTTCCCTAATCCCTTGCCTAAGCTCATTCATTCCATGCATAGAACAGTATGTAACATTCTTATCATCCACAGTACAATACTCTGTGTTGCTTGCGCTGTATGCTGGGCTGACAGTTTCATCGTAGATTATGTAAACCGGTTCAAAGGCGATGGTATCACCGAGCGTATGTATTACAGAATTGAAAGCCTGCTCAGCAACGTTTCCATAAGGACAGAAGCTCATGATATAGAGTTTAACATCTGGTTTTTCGGATTTCATCTGAGTCGTTTGGGATTCTTTTTCCATCTGCTCAAGTTGGGATTTTGCAGCGTCTATGCTTTGTTTTAAGTCAGCGTATTTTATCACGTTCGGTATAAGATAGACATAGTCTTCTGTAGTGTACACCTGAACCGGCGAATTGTCTGGAGTTTGAAATTTTATGAGCAACAAGTTTCCCAGCTTTTGAGTGCTCACATAAGAAAGAGTGATTTTTTTACCGGTTTGTAGATAGTAGTAGTCCTCGAACAGCGCTTTTATTTCATTTATCTTCTGCATGTTTGGAGAAAAAACCTCTTCTGTTTTGTTTTCAACCACTGGCTGCGCTGGAATTATCATCGGTCCTATCAGCAAACCAACTATCAATCCAATTAAGCCAATCGCTGCGAGTTTTGCATACTCGTCGCTGGCTAGTCTTTCTTTTGTCATATTTCTCACCTCAATCAAATGAGGAATAATTTTAATAAGAAGGGTTTAAATGGCTTTCTAAATCATTAGACACGCTTATTGTTTGGTTTCCATCCCCTCTTCTTCATCGCATCCACTACCCTTTCCCTTGCTATGCTCATGGCAGCATCCCTTGTATATCTAGACTCGCTACGCTTGTTTATTACCAGCTTTGTATTTGTCACTATTTTATACCTTACAGTATCAAACATCTGCTCGGGGTTCATGTTTTTTGTTTCGCAGTATGAGCTTATCACACCACCGGCATTTGCTAATATATCAGGAACAACAACCATACCTTTATCCTCAAGCTTCTTCTCTACATCAACAGGAATCGGAATGTTTGCAGCCTCAACGATATATTTTGAATTTATTTTCTGCCAATTCTGTTCATTTATCACATTTGGCCTTGCACCAGGAATTAGGATATCAACATCAAGCTCGAAAAGTTTTTCTTTGGATAAAATCTCACCGGGTTTGTAAGCAGTAACCGTTCCGGATTTCTGCTTTACCTCCATCAACCTCTCATAGTTTAATCCATCGGGATTGAAAATCGTTCCTTTTGAATCGCTCACAGCAACAACCTTCGCGCCCCACTCCGCGAGGGACTTCATGGTGAATGTTCCGACATTTCCAAACCCCTCTATTGCAACCTTCATTCCTTCTATTCCTGCCTCAAGCTCATCCATAACAGTACGAGCGCACCACGCAACCCCAAACCCTGTTGAGCCGAGTTCGTGAGGAAGACCACCCATGTGAAAAGGTTTTCCTGTGCAGGAATCAGGCCCGAGCTCATCTGCGATTGTTGCCATCTCCTTTTCTCCCATATACATATCAGGACCTGCAACGTAAAGGGATGGGATGAATTCTTTTATTTTTTTTGCAAAGGCCCGGACGATTTCCAGCTTGTTTGGGGAGTTTGGGTCTCCTCTTATTCCAGCCTTTGCACCCCCAAAGGGAAGGTCTGCGAGCGCAT
This sequence comes from Candidatus Anstonellales archaeon, assembly GCA_038890745.1. Lineage (GTDB taxonomy): Archaea > Micrarchaeota > Micrarchaeia > Anstonellales > J096 > JAWAFD01. The sequence continues at coordinate 285,292 of JAWAFD010000001.1, read as the reverse complement.
TCTTCCATGTCATGGCGCGTGCAAGCCCCATCACTTCTACTGTTGCAATGTCAGGAACCATCCTTATCCCGCCCTTTCCAGGACCAAGGGCGGTGTTGTCTATCACAAGAACCCCGTGCATTCCTGTTCTCTGGTCATAAACTTCGAGTACCCTCTCTGGACCGAATTCATCTGTTTTGTACATATGGCCACCCCAAAACAATGGCTCTGCTTCGCACAAAAACTATTTAAAGCTTTGTTTGAGTTTGTATTCCATGAATGGGTTGCACGAGTGCGTTCTATACGAGAAGCTGGAGAACAAAGCAGTGAGATGCAAGGCATGCGCGCACAGGTGCACGATCCAAAACGGAAAAACGGGTGTATGCGGAATAAGAGGGAATATTGATGGAAAACTTTATCTTTTTGTTTACGGTCGGCCTTCTGCTGTGAACATAGACCCAATAGAAAAAAAACCATTCTTTCATTTTTATCCCGGGACAAGGGCTTACTCGATAGGAACTTTTGGATGCAATTTTAGGTGTAGGTTTTGCCAGAACTGGGATTTAAGCCAGTTTCCAAAAGCAATAGCCTATGGGCAAGGGGCCGAAATGGCAAGGAGGGCGGTTGAGGAGAGAAGCATATCCCTTGCTCCGGAAAGAGCTGTAGAGGAGGCTGTTGCTGAAGGGTGCGAAGGGATGGCATATACCTACAACGAGCCTACAATATTCAGCGAATACGCCGTGGACTGCGCGAAAATCGCGAAGAAGAAGGGGCTGTATAATGTTTATGTTTCTAATGGATTTATTACAGAAGAGTCGATAGAGTATGCGGATGGATACATAGATGCATATAATATAGATATAAAAGGGGATGATAGGTTTTACAGGGAGCTGAGCGGTGCAAGGCTGGAGCCTGTTTTGGAAGCAATAAAGGAATTGAAAAAAAGAAAAAAATGGGTTGAGATTACAACGCTCATCATTCCTGGATGGAATGACAGCGAGGAATTTTTAAGATGGGTTGCGAAATGGATTGCTGAGTTGGATAGGGGAATGCCCTGGCATGTTACAAGATTCTTTCCGGCTTATCAAATGATGGATGTTCCGCCAACTGAAGAGAAAACGCTAATCAGAGCATGGGAGATAGGAAAGGAAGAAGGGCTGGAGTATGTTTATGTTGGAAACATAAGCGCGGGGGAAAAGGAAAACACATACTGCCCAAAGTGTAAATTTTTACTAGTTGAAAGGAGATGGTTTGATGTTGTGAGGAATAATATAAAGAACGGAAAATGCCCGGAATGCGGAAGAAAGGTGGAGGGGGTATGGCGCTAAGTGAAGAAGAAAAGGGTATTTTGTTGGAGATTGCGAGGAAAGGGGTAAGGGATGCTGTGAAAGGGGTGGAAAGGCCACCAGAGGATAAAAAAATATTCTTGCATGAGGAGTTGATGAAAAGAAAGGGTGTTTTTGTTACGCTTGAGAGGAAAGGAGAGCTGCAGGGATGTATAGGGGATATATGGCCTAGGGAGGCGCTTTGGCTGGGTGTGTACAGACGCGCAATAGATGCAGCAATACACGACCCAAGGTTTGCACCTGTTGAGGAAAGGGACCTGCCCTATTTGGATATCGAGATTACCGTTCTAAGCGTTCCGGAAGAGCTGCATTACTCTGATTGGAAAGAGGTTTTGGAAAAGCTTGTTCCTCACAAGCATGGTGTAATTTTGAAAAAAGGGTATAATCTGGCAACCTATCTCCCGCAGGTATGGGAGCACTTCTCGGATAAAGAAGAGTTCCTGCAGAATTTAGCCATGAAAGCAGGGCTGCTTCCGGAGGAGTGGAAAAAATGCCAGGTATTCATATACTATGCAGAAGAGATCATAAAGGGGAAGTTTAAAGAATAGGTTTTTAAATAGTTCGTTTTTCAATATATATAAATTTGTATATATCTAAAAGTGATGCTATGGGGATTAGTGATGAAGTGAGAAAAGAGGTGCGGAGAATAGAGAGGATGAGCGATGCGCAGTTAGGAAAATTCATGATAAAAAAATTCCTGGCTGTGTTCATGCTATGGATGCTGAAAAAAAGGGAGATGCATGGGTACGGGATAATAAAAACAATGCAGGAGGAAGGGATGCATAGGGCAACCCCTTCAAATGTTTATCCCATACTGAAGAAGATGGTCAGAAAAGGATATCTCAAAGTGAGGGAAAAAACAGAAGGAGGAAGAAGAAAAAAATACTACAAAACTACGCTTAAGGGAACGATGGTTCTGGAAGCAGGAAGGAGATGGTTTCTAAAGGGCCTGAAGAGAGAGTTCTTCAAAGAGATGGTAAGATGAAAAAGATTCCTATAATAGAGCTGGAGAATGTTTCAAAAGTTTACCCTATGGGGCACACCAAGGTAGTTGCGCTGAAGAATGTTAATCTTAAAATTTATAGAGGGGAGTATGTTGCAGTGCTCGGAAGGAGCGGAAGTGGAAAATCAACCCTTTTGCACATGATGGGGATATTGGATGTCCCAACATCAGGGAAGGTGTATATCGATGGGAAAGAGGTGTCGCAGCTAAGCGAGGATGAAAGGGCGAAGATAAGGGGGAAGAAGATAGGTTTTGTTTTTCAGATGTTCAACCTCATCCCCAGCCTGAACGCATTGGAGAATGTTGCAATACCCATGATGATATATGGGGCTGGAAAGGAAGAAAGGGAGAGGAGAGCAAGGGAGTTATTGGAAAAACTCGGGCTTGGGGAAAGGCTCACGCACAAGCCGGCTGAGCTCAGCGGGGGGCAGAGGCAAAGGGTTGCAATCGCAAGGGCTTTGGCAAACCAGCCAGAGGTTATTCTTGCGGACGAGCCAACGGGAAACCTGGACACAAAAAGCGGGCATGAGGTCGTGGAAATATTCACAAAGCTAAATAAGGAGGGGAAAACAATCGTTGTGGTAACGCATGATGAGGATATCGCAAAACATGCTGAAAGAGTAATAAAAATAAAGGATGGAGAGGTGAAAGAATGAAAAAATTGCTTTTGTTGTTTTTGGTCTTAGGAACGGTGATTGGGCTGAGCATAAGCTCTGTTTCAACAGACAAAATGAGCTATGCTCCTGGGGATACTGGGTACATTACTATAGTACTAAAAAATGGGGATGTTGCAAGCGTGAATGATATCACGCTTCAATTAAGCGCAGGTGGAAACATCGCGCTCGGAGCAACCGTCCTAAACATAGGTGATCTAGGGCCCGCAAGCTCTACAACCATAAACATTCCGATTACTGTTGTGAAAACAGCGACAAGCGGAATGTACTTTGTGACCATTGATGCAAGGGGAAGCATAACGAGCGTAACGCCCATAGAATTTAAAAGAACCGAAAGTATCGCGGCTGTAAAGGTAGTTAAAACTCCAGTGCTGAGCGTTAGATTGGATGAAACAGAACTTGGGAAGGAAACCAAGGCCACGCTAACGATATGCAATGATGGTGGAGAGGCAAGGGATATGAGTATAGAGCCTGGTGGGGAGATAAGGTTTTCAGGGACGGACAGCGTTTACGTAGGAACTGTTGGAAAGGGATGCGTAAACAAAAATGTTTTGTTCGACGCCCGTAGCGCGAGCGAAGGAAGCACGCCCCTAAAACTAATCCTCAACTACAAAAATGAACTGGGAGAGGAAAAAACAGAGGAAAAAACAGTAAATGTTGTTGTAAATAAGAGGGAGGGCGATTTCTCACTGGAGCAATTAGAAGATGTGCAGACAAAAACAGAAACAACGCTTAAACTGCTAGTCTCGAACAAGGGGAATGATGCAAAAAATGTAAGGATAAGCTTTGTTGATAATGCTATAAAGCTTGTGGGAATGAGCAAAATAGATGCTGGAGAGATCGCAAAGGGAGGAAGCAAGGAACTAGATGCAAAAGTGTACGTGAACGCAGAACCCGGGATAACGAATGTGCAGGTAAAAATTGAGTGGGAGGAGAATGGAGAAAAGAAAGAGGATATAATCACGGTTCCAATGAGGATAAAGAGCGATGCTGATGTTGGGGTGTATGTTGAGGCAAAACCGGCGCCCATAAGGGCGAATGGTGAGCATACCCTTTCCATCACAGTTGCAAACCTTGGGAGCTATGCTATCGGTTCTGTAAGCGTGAGCCTGCAGAGCGATGTTTTTGAGATACAGGAAGCTCAGGCAGAAAAATACATAGGTGGGTTGGAGTACGATGATTTCAGCAGCGAGCAGTTTAAAGTAAAGGTGAAGAATGTTGAGCCGGGGGTATATCCAATAAGTATCAAAATAACCTATAGGGACTACTCAGGAGAATGGGTAACGAAAAACGTAGAAGCAAAACTGCTAATAGAAGGCGCGGTGCAGGAAAGCGGAAACGGAACCATGCTGCTGATTATACTTGGGGTTGTTTTAATCGCCGGAGTGTACTATTTCCTTAAAATGAGAAAAAAGAGCCGGGTTTAGAGAATGAAAGTGGAGGAAATATTTAACTATGCAGTCAAAAGCCTTAGGTACGCCCAGCTTAGAAGCTGGCTTACGATAGTGGGGATAGTAATAGCAATTACAAGCATAGTCCTTCTACTTGGGATCGCACAGGGGTTGAAAGAAGGAATTAATGATCAGCTGAAGGCGTTCGGAACTGACACCATCGCGGTTGTAGCATTCAACGTGCAGAGCCCGGCCTTTTCTTTTTATGTTCCGACAAAAGGGAAGCTTTGGGAAAAGGACTATGAAAAATTGAAGAAAATACCTGGAATAGAAATGATATCAAAGGTAATAGGGAATAGGGCCAGCATTACTTACAAGGGTGATACGGTAACAGCGACAATAGGTGGGGTGGAGCCGTCTGTTTTTGAGCAGATGTCAACAAGCCTAAAGGTTAAAGAAGGTAGGTTTTTGAGAGACGGGGACAGTCATGTTGCTGTTGTCGGTGCGAGCATCGCGGAAGATACCTTCAGCGAGGATGTAAAAGTAGGGCAGTACATAAAAATAGGTGAAGAGAAGTTCAGAATTGTTGGAACCCTGGAAAAAACAGGAAACACCTTAAGCCAGCTGGACAACTATGTTTTTGTGACATTTGATGATGGACGGGAGCTCTTCAAGAATATAATGGCTGAGAAGGAGATTACGATAATAAGAATGAAGGTAAGCCCCGGCTATGATGTTGAGGAGGTTGGGGAAAGGGTAAGGGAAGAGATGAGGGCGAGCCACAGGGTTGGAGAAGGGGAAGAGGATTTTTCTGTAATCACCCCAAAATACATAAACGAGCAGGTTGATTCTGTGATCGGCATCCTAAGCCTGCTCGTAGGGGCTGTAGCTGGAATAGGGCTGGTTGTTGGAGGCATAGGGATAAGCAACACAATGTTTACTTCTGTTCTTGAAAAAACTCAAGAAATAGGGACGCTGAAAGCGATAGGGATGAAAAACAATGAAATAGTAGCAATATTTTTGATGGAGGCAGGCATCATAGGTTTTGTAGGAGGGATTATTGGAATACTCTCTGCATTTGTTCTTGGATTTCTCGTTGGTTTTATCACACCGGTCATAATCCTGCCCGAGGTTGTTGTTGGTGCTGCGGTGTTTGCTTTTGTTGTAGGTTTGATTGCTGGTGCTATTCCGGCAAAAAACGCAGCTGAGATTCCCGCTGTGGAAGCGCTGAGGTATGAGTAGATGAACGCTAAGGATGTTTTTGAGTATGCAACAAGAAACCTTTCGCACAGAAGTTTGAGGAGCTGGCTTACTCTAATCGGTATTATAATAGGGATCGCTACCATTGTTGTGCTGATGGGAATTGCGCAGGGTGTTAAAGGATATGTTGAAGAGCAGATGGAAGTTTTTGGAGAGGATAAGCTTGCCATTGTTCCAATAAGTATGGATAGCATAACAAGTAGAGGGGCGCTTACTGGAAGAGGACCAACATCCGGAAAGCTTACAGAAAAGGATGCGGAAGACATTGAAACCTTACCTGAGGTTGAAACCGTGGCAAAAATGAATATGGGGAGAACAACAATAGAATTTCGGGGTGTGGAGCTATATTCTCCTGTTTTTCCAGGCGATACTGCTGGTTTTAAGATGTGGGAGGACTATTTTAAAGTTGAGGAGGGAAGATACCCTGAAGAAAATGAGAGAGGGGTCGTTTTTATCGGGAATGATATCGCGAACAAGTATTTTGGAAAAAACAGAATAAGAGTAGGAAACTACATGACAATAGGGGGGAAAAAGTTCAGGGTTGTAGGAATAGCTGAGAGAATAGGAACTGCGCTCAGCGAACAGGATGATGCAGTTATTTTTATACCTTATGAAGATGGAAAGGAGATGTTTAAGGATGTTCTTGCAAAGGATGAAGTGTATACTATAATGGTTGATCTGAAAGATGGGGCGAATGTAAACGAGGTGAAAGAAAAAATAGAAGAGATACTCGCAAGAAACCACCATGTAAGCTTAGATGAAAAGGATTTCACCGTGATGACCCGGGATTTCATAATGGAGATAACAGATGCTGTAATGGGGATGCTAACGAGTTTTCTTTTTGCGATCGCAGTTGTCTCATCCATAATCGGAGGGATAGGGATAGCGAATACAATGTACATGGCAGTCGCTGAAAAGAGAAGAGAAATAGGGGTTTTGAAAAGCATAGGGGCAACAAAAAAACAGATTATAATTTTGTTCATCGCAGAGGCAGGGATAATAGGTTTGCTTGGAGGAATTTTGGGGCTTGCTGTTGGATGGATTGGCGCAGAAATAGTAAATAGTTTTGGGATTCCTTATGTAATAACCCCTGAACTTTTTGCTTTTGCTTTGCTGTATGGAGCTGCAGTTGGAATTCTTGCTGGTTATTTTCCTGCAAAAAGCGCGGCTGAGATTCCTGCTATCGAGGCTTTGAGGTATTAAATGTTCAGTGTGCTCCTTTCAAAATCCACATAAAAAGCAGCCCAATAAAAAGAGCAACTATCCCAAAAATCTTCTGCGTTCTTTCGCTCTTGTGAATCTCGGGTATGAGGTCGGATGAAGAGATGTAGATGAACCCTCCTGCTGCGAGCGGAAGGAGAAGAGGAACATACGGGCTAAGTGAAGGTGCGAAAAAATATCCGAGCAAGCCACCGATTATGGATGTAGACTGCGCAGCAACGGAGTAGATAACCGATTTATTTTTGTTCTGACCTCCATGTACCATCACCCCAAAAATTCCAAGCTCTTGGGGGATTTCATGCGCGAGGATCGCTATGCTTGCAGCAAGCCCAAGCTCAACAGAGATCAAAAAAGTAATTGCAACAATAATACCATCTATTAAATTGTGTATACCATCACCTATAAGAATGTTAAACGTGTAGGGATGAATTTTGCATTCCGCGCACCTGTGCCAGTGAAGCCAGTTCTCAAATATGAAAAATGCAACAAACCCACCTAAGGCAAAAAGAAAAACGGTTTCTGATTCGAGTCCTTGCTCCAATGACTCTTCAAAAAGATGGAAGAATGCGCCGCCCAAAAGCGTCCCGGCTGCAAACGCCATGAGAAAAAAAGAAACCGTACGCAAATTTTTTTCTTTTACCCAAAATGAAAAAATTCCCACGGCCCCGAGAAGAGTGTTTATCACTAGAACGGCAAGAATCAAAAACAAAACATCCATAAAATCACAATAAAATTATTTCATGGGACAAAGACTGCCACCGCAATTACCGTTGTCCAAAGACCATCCTTGTTCCCCCTTGCTGACTGGACGATGTTTGTTGTTTTGAATATGTGGCCGCTTGCTTTGTATTCCATCTCCCTCTCGCTCCAGTCCTTTTCTGGATCGAATTCTATTCCGAGTGTAGTTGCAAGCATGGTTGCAGCCAAATCCTCTGCATACTCCCCGCTTTTCTCATCCGTTTCTCCAAAAGCATGGTGCTCTGAAAGATAGCCGTGCACCTCAGGGTTTTTCGGGATTGCAACACCTATGGCTGCGGATACCAGTCTGTTCGGCTCGTTTGTTTCGTTCCTTGCCATTACCACATGAACAATCTGACCGGGCTTCATCTCCTTCAATCCTTCCTGCTCCGAAATGATCTTGCATCCGGGAGGGAGAATGCTCGAAACGTACACAAGGTTGAACTGCGCTATGCCAGCCATCCTGAGTGCGGCCTCAAAAGAAGCAAGCCGGTCCTTGTGAACCCCCACCCCTTTTGTAAAAAAAACTTTTGTAGGAACCATGTATCGCTCTTTTTTATGAAAATATTTAAAAATAAAACTGTTTGAATTTTTACTAAAATTTAAGAATTAAAATGCAAAAATGAAAAATAAAAAATAGCAAAAGTTTTAAATTCTTAATGCAATATTTTTATGGTGATGGAATGATTTCTCCAATAAAAAATTTTATAAAATCTCATTTCAAGCACTTCAACGCTGCTGTTGTTGCCGACGCTGCAGAAGAGTACTCCAAACTTATTGATTCCGGAGGAAAAATGTTTCTTGCGATGGCTGGCGCGATGAGCACGGCAGAGATAGGGAAGAGCCTTGCTGAAATGATAAGAAAAGATAAGGTGCATGCAATAAGCTGCACGGGCGCAAACTTAGAAGAAGATGTTTATAACCTTGTTGCACATTCGCACTACAAAAGGATCCCAAACTATCGTGAGCTTACCCCTCCTGAGGAAAAAAAACTTTTTGAAATGGGGCTGAACCGCGTAACGGACACATGCATTCCAGAGGAAGAGGCCATGCGAAGGATCGAGTCCAATCTGATGGAAATCTGGAAAGAAAAGGATAGAAAAGGGGAAAGCATGCTCCCCCATGAATACTTTTATGAAATGATAAGATCAGGAAAGTTGGAAAAGTATTACGAGATTGACCCAAAAGATAGTTGGGTAGTTGCAGCTGCGGAAAAAAACCTGCCGCTTTTTGTTCCCGGTTGGGAGGATTCAACATCAGGGAATATGTTCGTGGCTAATCATGTAAAAGGAAAGATAAAAAACCTTGATACTGTAAAATCAGGTCTTTATTACATGAAAGAACTAATCAAATGGTACAAAGAAGAATCAAAAAAACATAAGATTGGGTTTTTCCAGATAGGTGGTGGGATTGCAGGAGACTTTCCGATATGCGTTGTTCCTCTCATTCTTCAAGACATGAAAGAAAAGGTGCCTTTCTGGTCATACTTTTGCCAGATAAGCGATTCAACCACAAGCTACGGCTCCTATTCGGGTGCCGTGCCGAATGAAAAAATAACATGGGGAAAGCTTGATGTAGATACACCAAAGTTTATGATAGAATCGGATGCCTCGATAGTTGCGCCGCTTATTTTTGCGTATGTTCTTGGATGGTAATCAGATCTCTAAAAAGTTATCCCCGCCTGCATGGTAGAGTCCTTTCCCCTCTTTTCTTTTCAAAACATTTATTACTCTCCCAACAAACAGAACATGATCGCCCATTTCTATCTCTTTTATTACTTCGCATTCTATACTCGCAGGGCTTTCTTTTATGAGTGGAACAAATTTTCCCTTTTCTTTTGTAAGCTTCGCCTCCTTAAACTTATCGATCTCCTTTCCGCTTCTCCTTCCGCAAACCAAAACTGCCTCTTTCATATCAGGAGAGCATGTGTTTATCCCAAATGCACTTCCTTTTTTTATCAAATCATAAGAGAAGCGTTTTTTTGAAACAGAAACCCCAAACAGCGGAGGGTCAAATGAAAGGGGATAAACCCATGCAGCGGCCATTATGTTGTCCTTCCCGCTGTACGAAGAGGTGATGAGGCAGACGCGCATGGGATAAAGAAGGTAGTATAGTTTTTCCATGTTTTAGATAGAAAGAAAAAAATTATAAACCAAATGCAAGTTTTTCCAAATTTTCTTTAAGGCCATCAGCAACAAAACACATCCACGCAACCACTTTAATTCTGTTATTTTTGCAGAATTCTATCGCCTTTTCAGATTCGCTGCCCGGCTGCATCCAAACTTTTTTTATTTTCAATTCTGCAATTTCCTCAACAATCTTTTCTGTGATCTTGGGCGGAACAACCGCAATCACAACATCCGGCTTTTTTGGAAGGGAAGCGAGCGATGGGTAGCATGGATTTCCATCTATTTCCTTTGCATTTGGGTTAACTGGATAAACTTTATACCCGGCATTTAGAACCGCTTTGTAGATTTTGTACCCAAACTTTTCCTTATCCCGGCTCGCGCCCACAACAGCAAGTATGTTTTTCTTATTCAAAAAATCCTTCGGCATAGGGAGAGTTCTTGCAATAGGTTTTTTAATTTTATTATGTAAGTATCATGGGTGAGATTATGAGTAAGAAAGCACATGAAATAGTTGGGAATTTAGCGGACAAAGTTGTTGCGGAACTGAACAAAGCCTTGGCGGATGAATGGCTTGCCTATTTGCAGTACTGGAACTCTGCAAAAATAATAAAGGGGAAAATGGCCGCGATTGCTGCAAAGGAACTTGAGGAGATTGCAAAGGAAGAATTAGAGCATGCAACAGAACTTGCGGAGAGAATAATCCAGCTTGAAGGAAAACCCATAGTTGACCCGAAACAATATTATACAAAAACAAACTGCGGTTATGAAATCCCGAATGAGGACGTGAAAAAAGCGATTGAAGCAGGGGTGAAGGGAGAAAGATGCGCGATAGATGTTTATAAGAAAATTGCGGATATGGTGAAGGATAAGGATGAAATAACATATGAGCTGATGCTCCACATCATGAAAGAAGAGATGGAGCACGAACAGAGATTTGAGAATCTCCTTCAAGAACTTTAGGTTGATACCTGGGGCTAAAGCCCTCGGAAAAGGTTGAGAGGATGACTGAAAGATTGCAGGTTTATAGATGTAATGTTTGCGGAAACATAGTTGAGGTAATGCACGCAGGGGTTGGTACTCTGGTGTGCTGCGGACAGCCGATGGAACTCCTCAAAGAAAAAACTCAAGATGTTGGAAATGAAAAGCATGTTCCTGTTGTTGAGAAAATCAAGCAGGGGATAAGGGTAAGGGTTGGGTCTGTTCCGCACCCGATGGAAGAGAAGCACTATATCGAATGGGTTGAGGTGATCACAAAGAGCGGGTATTCGCAAATCGCATTCTTAAAACCAGGGATGGAACCAAAGGCAGATTTCAAAATAAAAATTGAAGATGTTGCAACGGTGAGGGAATACTGTAATATACATGGGCTTTGGAAGGCAGAGATGGAATGAAAAAAATTCTGGAAAAAATAAAGAGATTGAGAAAAGGCAGAGTAAAAAAGCTGATAGATAAAAGAGTAAAAGAATTCAAGCGAGCTGGAAAAAGCTCTAAGCAAAGAATTTTTAGCGAGCTTTGTTTTTGCATTCTTACTGCAAATTATTCAGCGGAAGGGGGGATAAGGATACAAAAAGAAATCGGGGATGGATTTTTGAAAATGGGTGAAAAGGCGCTTGCTAAGAAATTGAAAAAATTGGGTCATAGGTTTCCGAATACTAGGGCGAAGTTCATAGTTGAGGCGAGAAAAAAATTTGCAAAAAAAATAAAGGAAATTGTTTTTTCTTTTGCTGATGGAAGAGAAGCAAGGGAATGGCTTGTTAAAAATGTTAAGGGGTTAGGGTATAAGGAGGCGAGCCACTTTTTAAGGAATGTAGGGTTTATGGACCTTGGAATAGTTGACTTCCATATTGTTGATTTACTCGTAAAAAATAGAATGATAAAAAAACCCAAAGCAATCACTCGAAAAAAATATTTTGAGATCGAAGGTGTTTTGAAAAAATTGGCGGAAAGGACTGGATTAGAACCTGGTGAGTTGGATCTATACTTGTGGTATATCGAAACAGGAAAGGTTTTGAAATAGGGGAGATGGCATAGCGATGGGATGTTTTTAATTTACAGAGTTTTGTTTCTGAATCATCGAGTCCCAATCCTTAACGGAAATTGGTTCTTCAGGTTGAGCGTGAAGGTTCGTTAGCGTTAGTATCACTGAACGATATGCCTCACTTTTCTTTAATATGAAATTTAGCAAACTACAATCCTGCTGTACTCTTGCAATCTCGGAATCTTGCACGTAGGATATAACGAAACGAAATATATCATGAGCGAGCTGAATCTCTTCACGTTCTGGGTTTTTTTCAGAATTCGTTATCTTAGTCGCAAGACCGAGAAGAAGCACAACAGCAACCCTTCTTACTACTGGGCTTTCATCTAAAATAGCTATAAGGGAGAGTTTTTTTGCTTGGGCTATCCCTTGGGATCGAAGGGACTCCAGTTTATTTTCAAAAACACCGTTTAGTTTATCAAATCCATTCCCATTACTCGTATTATAAGTATTTTGTATCTCTTCAATCATACCATAGACCCAGGAGAAGATTTGTCTTCTCTCTTCACTGGACCATTTACATACTCCATTTAAAGCGTAAGCCTTCAACTCCTCGTACCTCAATCGCCCGTTTCGCATACACCCATCTTTTACCATATTTTATATTTGTGTTAGATAAGGTTTAAAAATGTTTTTGTGAAACCAAACCCAACCCGAGCGCCAATATTAAAAAGCTCGGCCCGCAGCAGGAATAACCATAGTCATAGTCAGAGCTGTCCCAGTCGTCCTCCCAATCATAATCGCTGTATGCCTGCACAACTGCCATTCCAAAAAGAAGGACAAATGCTAAAGCCAAGACGATAATTTTTGTTTCCATCCAAACACCGAGATGGATGTAAGTGAATATGTTTTTAATCCTTGCGGAAGGTTTATTTAAATCCAGAGCCCGTAGTCGAGAGGTTAAGACGCCGCTCTCACACAGCGGAGATCCCAGGTTCAATTCCTGGCGGGCTCAAATAAAAAAGAAAAATTAGAGATTTACTTTCAGTTTAAGCTCTTTTTTCAACTCTCTGTATCTGTTCCTTATGGTTACTTCTGTAACACCGGCAACGTCCGCAACCTCTTTCTGCGTTCTTCTCTCTCCTTTTAGGGCAGATGCTATGTAAAGCGCAGCGGCTGCAACGCCTGTAGGCCCTCTCCCAGAAATCAAACCTTTTCTAAGGGCCTTTTTTATCAAACTCGTCGCCTCCTGCTGAACCTCTGTGCTCAATTTAAGAGCAACCGCAAATTTCGGAACATACTGGCTCGGGTCTGTGAGGGGAACCTTTATTTCAAGCTGGCTTTTCAGAAACCTGTAAGCCCGACCTATCTCCTTCTTCTCAACCCCGCTCGCTCTGCTTATCTCATCAAGAGTGCGCGGGATCCCCATTACCCTGCATATCGCATATATAACAGCTGCAACGACGCTTTCTATCAACCTTCCCCTAATCAACTCTTCTTTAACCGCTCTTCTATAAAGCAGGGCCGCGCTTTCCTTAACATTATCCGGAAGACCTAGATAAGAAGCAACCCTATCAAGTTCGGCAAGAGCGATGGCAAGATTTCTCTCCATACTAGTAGCTATGCTTATCCTCTTGTGCCATTTTCTCATCCTTCTCAACTGGGCTTGTTTTTTTGGGCTTATCTTCGACCCTCTAATATCCCTATTATACTGATCTATCTCGGTAACAAGCCCTTTGTTAGGCCTCATGAGTGTGGTCGGTGCGCCACCCCTCGCCCTCTTCTTCTTTTGTTCGGAATCAAAAGCCCTCCACTCAGGGCCCATATCCTGAATGCTTTCCTCTATAATAAGACCGCAGTTTGTGCATATCAACTCTCCTTTCTCGTAATCTCTAATCAATCTACTACTTCCACATTCCGGACAAATCGTAACCTCTTTCTTTTCCTTCTTTTTTGCCTTCATCGAACCACCTAAAAATTTTTAAACTTTTTGGTTATGGAGAGGTTTTTAAGCACAGAAACGTTTATAAACATTACGATTGCTTTAAAATTCTTCGAATTCAGAATTTTGAGGATGATTGAATGAAAAAAAGTGATCTGAGCGGATGGAAGTATGTAATCGTTGGGTTTTTGGGGCTTGGGTTTGTGCTTTTGCTCCTGCTTTTAGTTGTTTTTACGCAACTGAGCGGAAAGGGAATCTTCGGAAAATGCGTCGGCGTGGTGAACATAGATGGGGAAATAACTGTGGAGGGTGAGGAGGCAGGAATATTTTCCATCGGAAAGCCAGGTTCTGAGGAGATGGCAAAAACTATAGAAGGATTGAACAAGAGGGATGATGTGGGTGCTGTTGTGATTGTGGTGAACAGCCCCGGCGGAAGTGTGGTGGGAACAAGGGAGGTATACTCTGCAGTGAAAGATTTAAAGAAACCTAAGGTTGCTTATTTAAGGGAGGTTGCGGCAAGCGGAGGGTATTATGTTGCATCCGGAGCGGACTACATAATTGCTGACCCAAACACCCTCACTGGGAGCATAGGTGTGATCGCAACCGTTGCTGAATTTTCAGAACTTTTTGATATGTTGGGAATAAATTTTACGAGCATAAAAAGCGGCGAGCATAAGGATATTGGAAGCATTGAAAGGCCGATGAGCGATGAGGAGAGAGAAATTATGCAGAGCATAATAAACGAAACTTTCGAAGAATTCAAGGGTGTTGTTATTGAGAATAGAGGGAAGAAGATTGATAAGGAGAGAATGAATGAGATTTTTGATGGAAGGATCATGAGCGGGAGGCAGGCGTATTCTTATGGGCTTGTGGATGAGCTGGGAAGCAAAGAGGATGCACTGAAAAAAGCCGCGGAGATGGGGGGGATAGAATACGAGAAGGAGGTACCGGTTTGCGAAATCGAGTTCCCGAGCAAGTACTCGGGTGGGATTTTTGGAGAAAGTTTTTTGAAGGGGATAAATGAAATAGCAAAAAAGAAAATAAGCATTGAATTTAAATGAGAAATGGGCAAACTTTATTAAATGTTTTTTTCAAAACATAAATGATGAAAAAGGCTTTTGTTTATTCCTTGGATGCTTTTGTTGCTTTAACAATTGCAACCCTTGCGATAAATCTCCTTATATATTTCTACTCCATTCCAACCGCATACTACCCAATTCTATACCAATGCAAAGCTTTGGCCACGGATACACTGAAAACGCTCATAACCACAGATACCGCCCTAGGAAATAGTTATCTTGATGCGATAATAAAGGAGGAGGGTGGAACCGGAATACTCGACTCGCTCATTCCAGCACAGTATGGGTATGAGCTAGAAGTGGATGGGAAGGTGATCGCAAGCAGAGGGGAGTATAGAAAAGTCAAAGCGAGCTCTGTTGCGGTTGTTGTGGGCGCAGAAGAGCCGCGGGATAAAGGGGAAAACTGGTATAGGTATAAAACATGCAAAGGAACGATGGTGCCATGCGAACCGCTACCTTCAAACTACAACCCGGGGAAAGTATACACCTCAACCGTGAAGCTTACGGTGTTCATATGAAAAAAGGGTTCTTTTTTGTCCTCGGGATTTTCATTCTTCTTGTTTATGTTGCCATGTCCCTGCAGGCATACACGAGAGCGATAGATGAGAGCGGGAAGGGGTATGAAGAAACGATAAAGATTGCAACATATGATATTGTACTTGCTCAGTTGAGCAATGAAACCATGAACGAAATTGTGGATATATATTCATACTATGCAATATACAAAATGATAAACCACACTGCTGAAGAACCCATCAAAGCAGGTGAGAAAGATGAGCTCGAGCATTTCAGAGAGGTTTTTAGGGAGCTTGTTCAGAGCGGAGAGTCAAAAAGAGGGCATTTCGCAGGAAGTGCCCTTTTGTACAACGAAGAGGAAAAGGGGGACTATACATTTGATGGGCTTGGCGCGAAGTTGAAGGAGAGTTTAGAAAAAACAGGAATGAAGCTCGAAGCATTCAACGTATCTTATGTAAATATTTCGCAAACAGAGTACAACAAGCTGAATGTTGAGGCTGTTATTTTGCTGAACATATCAGGAAAAGGAGCACGGTTAGATAAAGTATACAGAATACACAGAACGCTTGAGATAGAAGGGATGGATGACCCGATGGTTTTGAGATGGCTAAGAAAACACGGGTTTGATAACGCGAGCAGACAGATATGGTTTGCTCCCTATCCTCCGCAGAATCCAAAAATCCTAACTTATGCTACACACGGACAGGGATGGTTTTATGGCCCGCTTGTAAGCGCGAGAAAAGCGAACAAAACAGAAGAAGTGAATGAAACTGAAAGATGGAAGTATATTGTTGTTGGGGATTACAGCGATTTTGAGTTGCTCGAAGATCAGGGGATATTGGATGAGTTTGGAGGGTATGTTTTAACGAACTCAATCGATACCCAAGCATCCGGGAATTGCCCTGGGAAATACAATGAGATGTATGTTTTCAATGCAGTTTTGTACGACCCTAAGGAAGGATGCAAAGCAAAAATAAATTCAAATTATATTAAAACAGACAAACCATTTGCAGTTGCGCCTGATTTTTACATAGAGATGGCCGATACTGATGGGGATGGAAAGTACGCTGTTCTTTTTGTAAACGAGCATACACCCGAAGAGGTAGAAAGAAGCGGGGGAGAGGAGAAGGTAAATGGGCACGGTGAAGGACTTGTGTATGATATTGAAATGCTCAGAGATGAAGTAATATGCGGGTACTACTTCCCAGCATACGGAGAAGCGCCATCATTTTTGCAGAGGTTTTTGGAGAATGCTGAAAACAGAACGAGCGAGTATGGAATAGAGGGGTTTGTTGTTGGAGAGGTTTACGGAGGAGAGCTTTACTCAAAAGCAAGAAACTGGAGCAGGATTGACTGGGAATTTATTAAGGAAATGGAAGGAATAAAGGTAAGGGGAATGCCGGGGTGCAAGAGTTTTGAGATGTGCTCTGGACATACGCCTATCGGAAACTTTGCTTTAACAGAAGAAAGTTTAGGAGAGTACAACATGGATGAGATAGCGTGCAATGATGGGAGGGCTGGATGCGAAAAAGAATTAGGGGCGGGTGGGTAGATGAAAGGACAGGCATCCATCGAGCTTTTGATCACGGTTGGGATCTTTCTCGTACTCACCATCCCAGTAGTTTTTTTGATGCTTAGCTATTCCTCTGTGAAGCTTGAGAACATGGAGGAGATGCAGGCAAGGGCGATCGCAAGAAAATTGGGGGAAGGTGTGAATGAGGTTTTTGCGACCTGCCCGGCGAAGAAAACGCTTGTTATAAAGATTCCGAATAATGTTGAGCACATAGAGATAAACAAGAATGAGGCAGTTGTAAAAATAAGGGAGGATGAGTATTCCTATCCTGTCCTTCTCAGCGATGCTAACAACACTGTTGTTTTGCTAAACTATGGAGAAAATTTTAGGAGTACAAGAAGAGGAGTAGTTCCGATAGAGATAAAGTGCGAAAGAAAACTTTTGGGGGAGTATGGGTATGTTTTGCTCATGGGGGTGAGGGTGAGTGGATAGGAAGGGACAGATAGCAATGGAGTTTTTTGCGTATTCCGCAATTTTCCTCCTCGCGCTCATGGCAATCTCTGTAGGCATAGGTTTGGTTGAAAAGATAGAGCTTGAAGGAAGGAATGCTGCGGTTGCTCGAGAAAAGGTGATGAGGGTTGCGAATGTTATCGCATTGGTTGGAAGTGCTGAGGAGGGGTTTAGTTATAGAATGAATTTAGGGAGTGACATAAACGGAATTCCTTACAGAGTGGAGATACAGGAAGGGATGGTGCATCTTACCGTTCTTGATGGAAGGAATACGACCTATCCCTATCCAACATACAGCGGAAAAATTGTAAAAGGCGGGTGCATACCAACAGAAAAGGGATGGTATGTGATAGATGTGAATAAGGATGTTTTGATCTCAAACAACGGTCAGGAGGTAGTGCTATGGCAGGAGTGCTAAAAGGACAGTATTTCAGCTTTGATGCCATGGTTGCGACAATAATATTTTTGATGACAATACTTGCTTTCTTCAGTTATTGGAACGCATTGAAATCCAGCCTTGCTGAGGAGCAGGGATTCATGGAAAAAGAGGCGATAAGGATAAGCAATGCTGTTTTTACTCCTGACCTTTCAAGAGGGGGGATTGCTGTTTCATGGAACGACAAGAGGATAAGGCCTGATATGTTGACATTTGCAGCATCTAAGATGAGAGAGGTTTATAATACTCCGTATGATGTTTATATAGAGATTAGAGTTGGGTATGCCGGCGCGCAGAGATGGGAAGCTGGTATAAATCCATTGATGAAAAAAACTGAAAGGATTGTAAAAATAACGAGGGTTGGGACAGGAATCCTCAGGAGTGGTGAGGAAGTACCCGTAATTGTTGATGTTTATCTTTACACATAGTCATGCAAAAAGGGTTGTGTTTGTTGCGGATTTTATTCTCACCTCAATAATTTTTCCGAGGGGGATCTTTCTATTTACAAAAACCTGCCTATAGTTCATCGTTCTTCCTTTTACCCCTTTCCCAAATTTCTCGGTAATAAGAGCCTTCAGTTTTTTTCCTAAAAATTTTTGATTTTTTTTCCAAACTAAATTTCTTACAAACCTTGAGAGAAAAACGCTTCTTTCTTTTATCGTTTCTGTCGGGAGCTGCCTCAGACCCGCAGCTTTTGTTTTTTCTCTTGGGGTAAATTTTGATATGTTGACAACATCCGGCTTGATTTTTTTGAGGAGCATGATGGTTTTTTCAAAATCCTCCTCGCTCTCCGTTGGGTAACCAACGATAATATCCGTTGCGATTGAGATATCCGGGATTTCATTTCTGAAAGCACCTATAACCTCAACAAAATCCTTTACGGTATGCCCCCGGTTCATTTCTCTGCAAACCTTTTCGCTTCCTGTCTGCACCGGCACATGCAAAAACTTAAACATTTTTTTATTTTTATAAATCTGTATCAAATCCGAAAGCATCCTCTTAACATGATGGGGGTTTACCATTCCCAACCTAACAAAAAACTCTCCATCTACACGAACTATTTTTCTCAAAAGTTCTACTAGATTGGTGTTTCTTTCCAATCCATACGCGCCGGCGTCCATACCGGTAATCTGGATTTCTTTTGCGCCGTTTTTTATTCCATTTTTTATCTGCTCGCATATCCATTTTTCATCAAAACTTACAAGCTTTGGTCGGGCGAGTTTTGTCTGGCAGAATGTGCAGTTTCCTACGCACCCCTCCTGAATAGGAACACGGAGTATGGGGGCCGTGTATTCCCGGGGGGAGAAGTTTTTTTCTGCAAACTCAAGGGAATAGTCGGCCCATTTTTTGTTGTACGCATCGCGAACAGCGTCTACAACCATCGGAATGGAAGAGGGGGAGAGTAAAACCGTATTTTTGTTTGCTCTTCTTATCTTTTCCTTCAAAACCCAGAGACAGCCGGCAACAACGAGCGGTTTTTTTATTTCTCTTATTCTCGCAAGGATCTTGTTCTGTGTTGAGAGCTTAACCGTGCATGTGTTCAAAACAACAACATCAGCATTGCGCTCATCGGAAACTAAAGAAAAACCGCCGGCCTTGAGAAGACCGGCAAGCATATCGCTTTCAGCCTGATTCAGCGTGCATCCATAGGTTTCTATGTATACCTTCATCTTGCTACCACTATCTCAAGGTTTTCTGGTTTTTTGTTTACGTTTCCAAGCTTCAAGCCTACAAGCACCCTCACGCCTTTCTCAGAGGCAAGGTCCGCAAGCCTTTGGGTGATTATTCCGTCAAACACAACACCGAAAACATCCTCTGATTCTGTAAGGGTTTTTATCAGATCCCTTACCGGAACCTCTGAAATCAGCGCCAGGTCCTCATCATAAAATCTTGCCTTTAAGGTATCTGCGAGCGTGTTAAGCTCTTCTCTAAGAAAATTCATGTCCTTTTCAGTTGGCATCCGCAGAACTTTTTTCGGCTTTTCTTCTTTTTTCTTTTCCTCACTCTTCTTCTCTTCTTTGGCTTCCTTTATTTCTCTTCCCTCTTCCCTCACCGTTTGCCTTTCCTCCTGCTTGAAGACCTGCTCTTTTCTGTACGGCTTAGCTGGAGAGGTTGTCTCCTGCTCTGAAGGAATCTTGTTGCGAAGGCATTTTATTATCTCTTTTCTTGTAAGCTCCTCAACCTCCCTACCAACAGGGGCCCTTGCAACGAAATCGATCTCAACACCCGCATCCAGCAGTTCATTGAGTATTATATCCCCTCCTCTGTCGCCATCGAGGAAAACGGTAACCTCCTTTTTCTTTGAAAGCTCCACGATTGTCTTCGGAACCTTTGCGCCGCCTATTGCTATTACATTTGTGATATCGTTTCTCAGCATGTTTATCACATCGGCCCTTCCTTCAACAAGAATTATCGAATCTGAGCTCTGCACTGCCGGGCCTGCTGGCAATCCCTCAGGTCCGTATGGGGTTATCTCTGCTGTTTTCACCTCAAGCCTTACCATATCGCTTATCTCCCGGCTCTCAGGAATCTCTGTTGCAAGAAGGTTTTTCAACAACTCCTTAGCCCTTTCTATTATCCTTCTTCTCTTCTCATTTCTCGTATCCTCAACCCGCGAGGATGTTATTTTTGCATCACACGGCCCGACCCGATCTACCGTCTCTAGAGCAGCTGCGATTATTGATGTCTCGACCATGTCCAAACTTGAAGGAATCTTTATAACCCCGTATGTTTTTCCCTTCTGAACAGTCAAATCTACTTCAATCCTTCCTATCCTCCCGTTTTTCTGCAAGTCCCTTAGATCAAGGTCTTCTCCAAGCAAGCCCTCTGTCTGACCGAATATCGCTCCTACAACATCCGGCTTGTCAACTATCCCGTCCACCTCAAAGTTTGCATACACCAAATACTTTACTGTATCTATATATATTTTTGACATACTTACACCTCCAATTCTTTTTTTGTTTTTTCAAGCTTTTCGGAAAAGTTCTCAAAATGTACGAGCTTCAGCAGTCCTCCCAGTTTGATTCTTGTTGAGGAATCAACCTTCCTTACACTCTTTCTGGAAACGAACTCCCTCTGAAGCATTCTAGCCAGCTCATCCCCTGCTTCATCAAGGTCGGTGAGAATGATCACGTTACCCTCTGCACGTATGGCTGAGACCTCCCTTCCTGAAACTGGAATCGCAGTTATACCGCACTCTGCAAGCGATGCAGCATCCTTCTCACCCTCAACAACCACAAACCCATTCCTTAGGTCCTCAAGAATGTTTTCCAACGCTTTCAATGCTTTCGATTTTTCTTCGTAAGTATTCCTCATCTCCCTGCACCTCAACAAACTTCCTACGGGATTTCTGCCCTGAAACAAGCTCGGCACTTCCGAATATTTCGCTGAGCTTTTGAACAAGCTCCCTGTTTGCTTTTCCCTTCTCCGGCTTGCTTTCAACCCAAACTTTCAGCACACCATTCTCTAGCCTGATTGCAAACCGGTTCGCATTTGGAATCACTCTTACTTCAACCCTCATACTCTTATTTCCATGGAACCAGAAAAAGCAGGAAGGTGTGCTGCGCGGGGTTGGCAGAACGCTCATGCCTTTCGCGGTGCCATCCACGCGCAGTGAGCATCATCCTTGAAGAGCAGCCTTCTCCTCTATAAGGTCAACAACCGAAGGGAAAAGCTTCATTATGTCGTTCTCTGTTATTATGCCGACCAGCTCTCCGCTCTCATTTATAACAGGAAGGCGCCTTACACCAAACTTTTTCATCGTCTTTGCTGCATCCTCAAGCGAAACCTGTGGAGTAATCACCCTTAAAGGTCTCGACATAACCTCGCCAATCTTCACTTCCGCTGGATTCTTGGATACCGCAACGACCTTCCTCACTATATCCCGCTCTGTAAGGATGCCAACCGCCTTCCCATTATCCAATGCGATAACGGAGCCAACATTATACTTTTTCATAAGAGAGGCTGCTTCTGTAACTGTGCTGTCCTTACTCGCTGTTACTACGGTTTTTCTCATTACCTCTCCTACTTTTATTTCTGATCCCATTAATAGAATTTCTATAGGGAAGGGTTTAAAATGGTTTTTGTTGCCTGCTCTTTTCAAACCTTAAACCTTACCCTCACTACTCTTTTTCCTTCTACATTCTCAATAACTATAAACCCCTTTCCCTCAAGCAAATCCAAAATTTCCCGTACGGTTCTTTCGCTTATCCCTCTTACTTTTGGGTAGAGTTCTGAAACTGAAATCGCTCCAGCGCTTTCTACGAGGGTGAGAATCTTTTTCTCATTCTCCCCAAGCTGCTGCTTCTCAGCTTCTACTAAATGAACAATCGTTCTGCTCTTCGCTTTCTCAACATGCTGAATCTTTATTCTTTCCTCCTCCTCTTCTGCAATAAGAGCGGAATTGTAGAGAAGGGAAATACCGATCCTTGCATCTCCGTATTTTGCGGCGAAGCCGGCGCATTTTGCTATCACATCCTCATCCCAGGTGTTCGGCATAAGCCCGGTAATGGCCCTCTCCTTAAGTATATCCTTCAACTCATTGGGTTTGTAGGGAGGGAATTCTATTGCTGAGGAAAAGGAGCTTCTTGCACGGGCATCAAGCCTTGAAAGAAAATTCGGAACGTTTGTTATTCCAACAACGCTCGCCTTCAAGGAATATACCTCCTTCAACCTAAGCATATCATAAAGCGCTCCATCCTTAATAGCATCAACCTCATCAAGAATGAAAAAAACCTCCCGGGTTTTTGGGAACTGCTGGACAAAACATTCGAACTGCTCCTCCTTGCTCACCCCTCTTCTAGGAGAGATGATTCCAAATTGAGTGTTTATATAACTAAAGATTGCCGATTTTGTGGAAAGGTGCCAGCAGTTTATGTATAGTTTTGAGAGTTTCTTAACTTCTGAAAGCTGTTCTGCAGTATATTTTGCAACTGTTGTCTTTCCTGTTCCCGGAGGGCCATAGAGAAGTGCGTTTGCAGTTCCTTTTGAAAACAGAAGTTTAAGCGAGTTTATCTGTGTTTCCCTGTGAAGAATAGCCGGGGGCATGAAATCCTGAGAAAAAACCTCTGGGTCCAGGACTATCCTCATTTCATCCACCTCAAGCTGGAAAGGCTCGATAGTATGTTGACTATGTTCATAACAGGTCTGGCTAGCCTCAAAATAGTTGACTCTATCCTCAGCATCCTCAATCCCTCTAGAAATGGAAGAAAGGATAGAATCTCAAAAAAGTTTAACTTTAAAAATGACAGCTTGTTCTTCGCGGCATAAAATCTCGCAACCAAATCAACAAGAATGAGCACGCTCAAAGCAAATATTATCTCCTTGGCCAATGTTATTTCATAAAAAAACTCAAGAATGAGAAAAAGCACAAGCAAAACAGTTGCTACGTTGACTAGCATCGAAAGGGGGCGCATGGTTTTTTTTCATAAAATAAGTTTTAAATGTTTTTCCTTTTCAGGGCTTACCTCCGGCTTTGAGATACCTCTCAAATTCCTTAACATACCTCCTGAAAAACCATTGTAAGAAGATATTATCCATCTTTTTAATCTGAGACCTTTCAAGCGCGTTGTAATAACTTGTTCTTTTTTCATAAGGAATGGTAAGCATCGGGTAGCCATGCTTCTTCAAGACAAAGTTCATTAGTAATCTAGATATCCTACCATTGCCATCTGCAAACGGGTGAATGGTTACAAATTTCAAATGCACCAGCGCTGCCAGCTCAACTGGATGTAGTTTACTTTTATTTTTGTTATACCATCTAAAAAACTCTCTTAACAAGGGGTAGACCTCTGCAGGAAGGGGCGGAACAAACCTGCTACCAGAAATTTTTACTTGATAATTTCTTATTTTTCCGGCTATATCTGGCTTGGACAGCTCAAAAAGCTTTTTGTGCCAGTACAAAACAATCTGCAGAGAGAGGTCTTTTTTGTATTTTAACATTTCATAAAAAATCTTTTTGTGCGCCTCCGCTTCCTTAACGTCCTGGATTGGTTTTGCTGCTGGTGTAATCCCTCTCTCAAGTAAATCCGCAGTTTCCTTCAGCGTTAGTTTTGAACCCTCTATTCTCTGCGTATCATAAGTAAATTTAATTGCAAATGTTTCGGTTTCTTTTTCTGCAGCAAAGCTCGGCATTCGTCTTATTTCTTTAGAAAAGTTTTCTTTTATTCTATAGAATAATGGGTACCATTTTTCCTTATAAATTTCAGAAAGAAACTCTTTCTTCATGTCCTGAACATTATTCGGTATAACCTTTCCAATGTATTTTTCTTTCTTTTCCACCTTGCCATTTTTTCTCAGGGTATGCTCTAGGTAATAATATGTTTGCTTCCCAATAATTCTTTTTTTAATAGTCACCATGCATAATTCTTACCACTACATATTTATAAATTTTACTTTTTTAAATAAAAATGTAGGGATAAGTTATAGGCTAATAATTGAAGGACAAAAAGATGGAGCAGTATTTTAAAGGATTATGCGTAAAGCATTCCCCATGAAAGTTATTTCTTCCCTTGAGCATTTCAACCCAAACTATTATTATATTACAAAAGATGAGGTGCCCGGGGTTCTTGTAATCCACAATAACGGAAAGAAAGAGATATTTTACGATAAGCTTAGCGGAAAAAGGAAGATCTTTGAGTGGAAAAAATTTGAAAAACTCGTGAAAGGAAAGAACATAGAGCTGGATGCAAAAAACATGAGCGCCTATTTTTGCATGAGAATTGAGAAGAATGCGAGGAGGGTAAGGAATGTAAGCGAAGAGCTTTTCAGAATGAGAATGCTGAAGAAAGGGTGGGAGGTTGAAAAAATAAGAAAGGCTGTGAAAATTGCGAGCGGGATTATTTTTGAAACTGGAGCGGAGGTAAGAAAAGGGATGAGTGAGAGGGAGATAGAAAAAATGCTGAAAATGAAAGCGGTTGAGAGAGGGGTTGAGTTGGCGTTTGAGCCCATCGTTGCTGTGGATGAAAACTCTGCAATCCCGCATGCAAGGGTTGGGGATAGAAAACTGAAAGAAATATTGCTGATTGATTTTGGGGTAAAGCATGAACATTATTGCTCAGACATTTCTCAGGTTTTCTTTTTTGGAAATAAAAAAGCAAAAGAGGAGTACGAAAGGTTGGAGAATGCGTTCCATGAAATTGTTGATGGTTTGAATGAGTGCGAAACCGGAGGAGATGTGCATAAACTATATCTGAGGATTTTTGAAAAATTAGAACTGAAAAAAATGCCACACTCTGTTGGTCATGGAATAGGTTTGGAGGTGCATGAGTTCCCAAGGCTGAAGGAAAAATCAAAGGATAAAATAAAGGGAAGCGTAATGGCGCTTGAGCCAGCGGTTTATCATAAAGGAAAGTATGGATTAAGATTTGAGAGGGATGTTTGGGGTGGGAAAAAAGTAAGGATGGTATGAGCATAATTATAAAAACCTTTCTCCGTAAGAATACTATTTCTCCTTCAAGTCCCTGAAGAAGGGGCGAGCTGGAAACAGCGAATAGGGGCGAAAAAATGAAAATAAAAACAAACGCTGAAAACGAGAGATTGCTGAGCATACTGGATACGCTTAGGAAGGAGCAGAAGCCATTCTGGAGAAGGGTTGCTGAACTTCTTGCAAAACCAAAGAGGAGAAGGGTTGAGGTGAATATTAGCAAAATAGAAAAGCTTGCAAAAGAAGGAGATACGGTTGTCGTACCCGGAAAGGTACTCGGAAACGGAAGACTGACAAAAAAGGTTAATGTTGTTGCGTTCAATTTCAGCGAGAGTGCAAGAAGAATGATTGAAAGCGCCGGAGCGAAATGTGTAGAGATTGAGGAGTATTATAAGAAAAATAAGGAGGCAAAGGACGCGATGATTGTTATATGAGGTGCAAAAAATGATAGTAATCGATGGGGACGGGGCTGTTTTGGGAAGGATGGCTGCAAAGGTTGCGAAGCATCTCATAAACAATGAAGAGGTTCATGTGATAAATGCTGAAAAGATAATTATCTCTGGAAACAAAAATCAGATAGTTGAAAGGTATAGGGTAAGAAGGAGGCTGAAAAGCAAGCAGAATCCAGAGAAGAGCCCTAAATGGCCAAAGGTCCCGAACCTGTTGGTGAGAAGGGTAATAAGGGGAATGCTACCGAGGAAAAAAGCGAAGGGGAGGAATGCATTCAAAAAACTTCGTGTTTATATAGGAAATCCAAAAAACTTTGACAAGGCTGAAAAGATGGAAACAAAAGAGCTTGCGAAGAAGATAACCGTTGGTGAGCTGTGCAAGGAGCTGGGATGGAGGGGGTAGGATGGCTGAGGAAGCAGAAAAGACAAAAAATATGGAAAAGAAAACAAAAAAACAACCCACGCAGAAAAAAACAAGCGAACAGAAGGTGAAAAGAAGGAAGGCAAGAGAAATTAAAGCGATTATAAAGAGGGGAACGAGAAAAACAGCGGTTGCAAGGGCGGTTGTGCGCGAAGGGAAGGGAAGAATAAGGATAAACAGGATGGATATAAACGCGATAGACAATAGGTATATAAAGGAAATATTAATGGAACCGTTCGCGCTCATAGGAGAGAGGGCAACAAAGGTTGATGTAGATGTTAGCGTGAGGGGCGGGGGAGTGATGGGTCAGATGCAGGCAGCGAGAACTGCGATCGCAAAGGGGCTTGTGGAGTATTTTGAGGATGAAAAGCTAAGGGAAAAATACTTCGAGCTTGATAAGCATCTTGTAGTTGATGATGTAAGGCAGGTAGAACCGAAGAAATACAAAGGGCCCAAGGCAAGGGCAAGGTATCAAAAATCTTATAGGTGAGGAGATAGAATGGAGTTTCCAGTAAGATGTTTCACATGCGGGAAGATTATAGGGCATATGTACGAGCAGTACAAAAAACTTGTCGCAGATGGGAAAAGCCCAAAGGAGGCGATGGACGAGCTTGGAATAAGCAGATACTGCTGCAGGAGGATGTTCATAACCCATGTGGAGCTGGAGGATGAAGTAATAAAGTACAGAAAGATGTGATGCTCAAGGGGCCGTGAGGTAACCTGGTATCCTGCAGGCTTGGGGTGCCTGTTATCCGAGATGCTTGTAAAAGCACGGAAATTCAAATCTCGGCGGCCCCAAAAAAGAGGAGGATGATGATGGCTGAGGAAGAAGAAGGAATGCTTGTGAGCCCGGATAAATATCTTGAAGCGGGCGTGCATATAGGTACAAAGGTAAGAACAGGAGACATGAAAAGGTTTGTTTTTAAGAAAAGAAAGGATGGGATATACATAATAGATTTAAAGATGATAGATGAGAGGCTCAGGCTTGCATTCAACCTTTTGAAAAACTACAAACCAGAGGAGGTAAGTGTTGTTGCAACAAGAACGTATTCAGGAAACTCTGCGCTGAAAGCAAAGGAGCTCGTAGGTTTTGATGTTATAACCAGAAGGTTCCACCCGGGAACTTTTACCAATATAAACTCGCAGAGCTTCAGAGAACCAAAAATTATTGTTGTGTGCGACCCGAAAGGGGAAAGGGAGGCACTGAGAGAAGCAAAGATGATGAATATTCCGGTAATTGCATTGGTGGATACAGATAACACAAGCGAATTTGTTGATTTTATAATCCCTATGAACAACAAGGGAAGAAAATCCTTGGCGTTGTTTTTCTGGCTGCTCACACGTGAGATGATGGTAAAAAACGGAACCATAAAAAATTACAGTGAGTTTAAATATCCGTTAAGCCACTTCGAAAAAATCGAAATTGAAGAGGAAGGGGAATAGTTATCCGCCGGAAACAGAGGCCATGCAGGACACATAGTAATATGTTAAATATTTGCAAAGAGAAGAATCCTTATTATGTTGAGCAAGCCTAAGAATGCATTTTTCTCTCCAAACCTCATGGTCTATTTTCATGCAATCTGAAAGAGAGTATGTGATATTTTCTATCCCCATGGTCATGAGATAGCAGTTTGTTTTCATGTTTGAATCTGTAATGTTAACGCAGTACGCCGGGTTGCGGTATTTTTCCGCGAGTTCATACAAACAGCCGTTATGAGAAGGTGCGCGATAATCTATCATAAGGCAACCGGTTACATCGTTCATTTCCATCGCATATCTCCTAAGACAGGTATAGTATGCTGTGTTGTACTCCATAAGAGAGCATGCGGATGGGTTTCTTTCATACACGGCTTTGTACACTGCGCATTCTAAGCGGTAGTAGTTTGAATATATCTTTGAGCAGAGATGAAGTTGGTTTTTATGCGTCGCAACAAAATAGTAGCAGAAATCCGCATTGTTTGCTTGAACCTCCTTGCAATAATCCTTGTTCAAAAGATATGTTTTGCATGCTGCATTCAAATCCGGTCTTGAAATCGCGCTGCAAATGGATGGATCTTTGAACACTATTGCATAATCAAACAAGCAGTTTTCATCCTCGCAGTATGAAGAGTCGTTGTAGTAGAAGGCAAGGCATCTGGATTTTTCTGCTCCGTAGAGAGTGGAACATGGCCCTAGCAGCTGGTCGCATACCGCCCTAAGCGTTGCGTTCTGAATCGCAGAACAGAGCTCCCATTTTGAAAGGGTTGTTGCATGGTGAAAAAGACAGTCGTCTTCCTCCGGGGGACGGAGGAGAACGCACGCGTCCAAATCCTCGTACGCAAACAAGGAATAACATTCAGACCTGTTTTCCTCGCTTACCTTTTTACATATCTCGAAATTGTTGTTGTATTTGGCCTGCTCAATCCAAAAATTGTCATCCGGAACATACGCTGGAATGTATGTTTCGAAAGTTATTTTTGATGCGGGTTCAGCGACGGGTTGAAGGGACTCTTTTTCCACGCAGGCAAGGAAAAATAGGAGGAAAATGAAAAATGGGAGAAAAACTTTCTTCATAGAAAAATGGAGCAACAAAAGTTATAAAAACATTTCCTACTATCTGCTCTTTCCCTTAGGGAATAAATGGGGGGTGGGGTGGAGCCTTGCGCTTACCACCTCACCACATCTCGAAGTATATGCCGAGAGGGGATGGGAAAACATTTAAAAAAGGATAGGTGTATAAGTTCATAGATTCTGAGCAAAAAATTTATGGGGTGATGGTATGGCAAAAAAAGAGCATATAAACATTGTCTTTATAGGACATGTCGATGCGGGAAAGTCAACTACAGTGGGAAGAGTGCTTTACGAAACAGGCAAGG
Source organism: Candidatus Anstonellales archaeon (assembly GCA_038890745.1). Taxonomy (GTDB): domain Archaea; phylum Micrarchaeota; class Micrarchaeia; order Anstonellales; family J096; genus JAWAFD01. Next base: position 256,429 of record JAWAFD010000001.1, on the reverse strand, counting down.
TACCGGATAATGTAATAAGAAAACTAAAAGAAGAGGCAGAAAAGTTAGGAAAGCCAACTTTCGAGTTTGCGTACGTAATGGACACCATGAAGGAGGAAAGGGAGAGGGGTCTGACGATAGATGTCAGCCATCAAGAGTTTGAAACCCCAAAATACCACTTTACAATCATAGATGCTCCGGGGCACAGGGACTTTGTAAAAAACATGATCACCGGTGCAAGCCAGGCGGATGCGGCTGTTCTTGTAGTTTCCGCAAAGGATGGGGTTCAGGCTCAGACAAAAGAGCACGCATTCCTTGCAAAGGTTCTTGGAATAGACCAGCTGATAGTGCTTCTCTCAAAGATGGACGCGGTTGATTACAAAGAAGAAGATTATAAAAAAGTAAAAGCAGAGGTTGAAAACCTTCTAAAGGGAATAGGGTATAAAGTTGAGAACATACCCATAATCCCAGCTTCTTCATACTACGGAGACAACCTCGTAAAAAAGAGCGATAAAACTCCATATTACAAAGGACCAACGCTTTTCGAGGCTTTGGACACGCTGAAGGTTCCTCCAAAACCAATCGATAAACCGCTGAGGCTGCCCATCCAAGATGTGTTTACGATCACAGGCCACGGAACAGTTCCGGTTGGAAGGGTTGAGACTGGAAAGCTCAAGCCTGGTGAAACTGTTGTTTTCATGCCATCTGGTGCAAAGGGAGAAGTAAAGAGAATAGAAATGCACCACCAGGAAATTCCAGAAGCGGTTCCGGGGGACAATGTAGGATTCAACGTAAAAGGGGTTGAAAGAAAAGATATTAACAGAGGGGATGTAATAGGCCACCCAGACAACCCACCGAAGGTTGCTGAAGAGTTCACAGCGCAGATTGTTGTGCTAAACCACCCAACCGCGATTACGGTCGGATATACACCGGTCTTCCATATCCACACCGCGCAGTTTGCAGGAAAGATTGTTGAACTTGTGGAAAAGAAAGACCCGAAAACGGGCCAGAGCGAAGGAAAGCCGAACTACCTAAAAACCGGGGATGTTGGGGTTGTAAAAATAAAACCCGTGAAACCAGTAGTTGTGGAAAAATTCCAAGACTTCCCGCCGCTCGGAAGGTTTGCAATCAGGGACATGGGTATGACCATCGCGGCAGGGATTGTGCTTGACGTAAAGCCAAAATCTGCGTAATTTTTTCTTTTTGTTTATTATTTTGGAGGAGTGAAAAGGGATGACAAGGGCGAAGGCTCGGATCCGTTTGGAAGCTGAAAAACCAGAGAGCATAAACTATGTAATAGACCAGATAAAACAAATTGCAAAAACACTTGATATGAAAATAAAGGGTCCAATCCCCATGCCAAGAAAAAAACTTTTGATCGCTACTAGGAGGACCCCATGCGGGGATGGCTCGGATACTTACGAAAGATGGGAGAAAAGAATAAGCAGAAGAATAGTTGAGATAGAGGGGGACGAGAAGAATTTAAGACAGATTTTGAGGATAAAGGTTCCGGATGATGTTTTTGTGAAAATAATTTTAGGCTGATGTTTAGTTAGTTTTATAATTTTGTTAGATAAATAGTCTTCATGCCAAAATTCCTTGTTGACGAAATGCTGGGCGATGTTGCAAGATGGCTTCGCATCCTTGGGTACGACGCCGCCTATGTGAAAAAAGTTAAGGATGAAGAGATAGTGAGGAAAGCATTAGAAGAGGGTAGGGTTATCCTAACGCGCGATGAAAAGATGAAGAGCAAAGAGGTTAGGATATATGTTGTGAAGGGAAAAAATTTTTATGAAAAAATGGCTGATATTGTCAAACATTTTAGGTTGAGTTTAAAGATAAGGGAGACGAGATGCGCGCTCTGTAATGGAGAGTTGAAAAAAGCTAAAAAAGAAGAGGTTAAGCATAGGGTTCCTAGAAAGGTGCTTGAAAAAATTAAGGAGTTCTGGGTATGTAAAAGATGCGGACAGGTTTATTGGGAAGGAGGACATTGGAAAAGAATAAAAAATGTTATTGGGAAAGTTAAGAAACTTGTAGAGCGTGACTTCGCAAGACTGAACCAACGAACAAAACTTATAAGAAAAAAAATCAACTCCAAAAGAACGTGACTGCCCCGGACAAATCCAAATACAGGAGCCAAAACTAGAGAAAGAGCTCGGTATAGGTGAGATAATACCTAAGAAAATAAGAAAATACCAGATTATGGTATTCTTGGGATAACTGATGGAATAAGACAACAGCTTGCAATAGATTTAAGACTAAAAACTGACTGGGGCCATGTTAGCACAGAGAAGGATAAAGCAAAGTTTGTTTATAGCTTCATAATAGAAAACAAATTCATCAAATCATACAACGGATCAAACCCAAGAACTCCTTATTCAAATTTCCAGATATGCAATGCAATAGAAAATAAGCAAATTATAAAACTAAATTGTTTAGAATACTCAAGGTTTACATATGCTTTGTTGGATGAGATTGGGATAAGCTCCCAGCTTTTATGTTTAAGATTTGAGAAAAGAGAGAGGGGTTTTGTTGTTGATGAAGCGCATGCCTCAATCATAATTGTTGAATTGGAAAATGAAACATTGCTTATAGACCCTGCAAGAAAATTATTTGGAACACTTACAAACAAGCCAGGAAGTGAAGATTTTGTTTCTGAGATTTCTACTTATTATAGTGACCTGATAGAAAATGGATTTTCTCTTCCTAAAGACAATGTTCTTTTGCTTGACACAAGAGATAAGGTTGAGGCGACCTACTATGATCAGCAAGGGTATTTGTCTTTAAAAAATGGGGCTTATGATAGAGCAATAGAGAATTACGAAAGAGCAAGGATAATGGGGGAGTTTGGAACTTTGACAAATCTTGGAAAGGCTTATTATTTTGCTGGGAGATATGAAAAAGCAAAAGATATATTATTGGATGTTACTGCAAAGTGGAAGAACAATGAGAGAGGGTGGCACGCGCTTGGAAATGTATATCTAAGTTTAGGCGATCTGGAAAATGCAAAAAGGTGTTTCGAGAGATGTATTAAAATAAACAAAGACTATGCTGATGCAAAGGTTGGCCTAGGAAAGATTTTAATTATCAAAGCAAAATACGAAGAAGCTAGGGAACTGCTTGAACCATTAGCAAAAAACTATCCTGAAAATGGAGAGGTTCATATGAATCTAGGGTTGGCTTATCTTGGATTGAATGAACTAGATAAAGCAGAAACGGAGTTTAAGAGAGCTATAGAATTAAAAGAAAAGTATGCTGAAGCATTAACTGGGCTTGGAAGGGTGTATCATAAACAAAAAAGGTACGTGGAAGCTGAAGAGAATTATAAAAAAGCAACTGAAGCAGATAGATTCTATGTTCTCGCTTATATAAATCTGTGTGAATTGTATGAGGAACTGGCCGAAAAACAATCTAAAGAAAATCCCGAGCAAGCTAAAGAATTCTACAAAAATGCATATAATGCTCTACAAGAGTGTGTTGAAACTGTTGGGGAAAAGCATGCGATGTATAATGAATTATTAGAAAGAATTGAAAGAATTAAAGAAAGCATGGAAAAATAGGAAAATTATTTCCATGTGCCGATTTCTGGCATTGGTGGAGATATCGGTTCTGGGTCTTTGCCTCCTGTTCCTAGACTTAAATTATTTAAAATTAATTTTTTCTGTTCCTCTCTTGAAAGAGAGTTCCAAGGAACTCCAAGCCATTCTCTATAGCTTATTGTTCCTTCAACAACATAAACAAACCGTGCTGTATCTTTAACCCAATCATCGTGGAGAACAACTTTCCAATAGGCTAACTCTTTTTCTACATCCACTCTTTTCCGTACCTCATCCCACCAATTCTCTACAACTTCTGCGTTTGCTGTGTCCACTTCAACTTGTTTATTATTCTGCATATTCTCGACCTTAGGAGCTCTATGCAAAAATGCACAGGAGAGGATTAAAGGGGTTAATGTAAATAGTATGCGTTCACCAACCCTTTTTATTGTCCTACCAAACTTACTCATGTGTCTTGTTTATGAGAAAAAGTATATTTAAGGTTTTCTATCAAAAATTTTCCCATCCTGATGATTCCCAGCATAAGGGAACTAATGCCTCGGTAGCTCAGTGGTAGAGCGCTTGCTTGGTAAGCAAGAGGTCACGGGTTCGATCCCCGTCCGAGGCTTATACAGTAAGTTCTGTTATCCAAAAGTGAGGGGGGTGATTTTGCGAGCGTAGCTTTTCAGGGGGGATACTTCCCCCCTAAAAGCTCGGTTCGATCCCCGTCCGAGGCTCATAATTCTTAAAAAAAAGGTTGCAGGAAGGGGATCAGGAGGAGCCTCAAACTGAGGGGAAACCCGCTGGTGGTTTCCCTGCGGTTCGGGTTCGATCCCCGTCCGAGGCTTGTATTGTTTTTAAATTTTAAAACCGTCTTTTCCGACTATCGGCACAAAAACCACATCCAAAAGCTCCTTGTATGTCTTATCCTTTTTTGAGTATAGAACTAATTTTTGAAAATACTGACCAACAGGAGAGATGAGAAGACCGTCTGGCTTGAGCTGGCTGCGGAGGGATTCTGGAATGGCGGGCATGGCACCGGTCACTATTATTCTATCATAAGGAGCATTTTTTTCATACCCCGCGCTTCCATCGCAGTGAATCAACTCTATGTTTTTGAAATTGAAACGCGAAAGATTTTTTCTTGCGATCTCCAAAACCTCCCCATCTATCTCGGTTGTGGTAAGTTTTCCGGGGGAGATGATCTTGGCGATGATGGCTGCATTATACCCTGAACCCGTCCCAACCTCCAAAACATCCTGACCTTTTTTCAAGTCCAGATGGGAAAGCATGAACGCAACCACGCCAGGAGCAGAGATAGTGGATTGATTTTTTATGGGAAGGGCAACATCATAGTATGCATCCTCTATGTACTTTTCAGGAACAAAATATTTTCTATCTATGGATAGCATGGCGTTTTCAACAACCGGGGAGAGCAGAAAACCAGTTTCCTTTAACCTTTTAACCATTTCTTTATTATCCATAATAGTAATCGGAAGGAATAGTTTTTAAAAAGGTGAACAGATGCGGAAGTATATTGAAGGAGAGGAGCTGGCTGAAAGGAACATAAGCGACATATTCTGGAAATGCATTAAGCTAATGGTTGAGAAGAAGGAGAAGGAAGCATGCGAGATTGCGAAGAATGTAGGGGGAATTATGGGAAATGTGGCCGCGGAGTATGCAAACGCACCAAAAAGAGTGTACATAGTGAACATGAGTGCAAACCGGCTAGCGTATCTCTCTGCAAAGCTTTTTTTCATGGCAGGCATGAAGGATGCTTTTGCGAATTTTTTAAAAATCGGGAATGGCTCTCCCTCTATTGTTGCTGGGGTGGACAGGTTAATAAAAGAGTGCCCTGAAGTAGTGGGGTGGCTTAGGGAAAGGATTGGAGAGGATAGGGAAGCAGTTCTCGCGTTGCTTTCAAAAATAAACAACGAGGAGGTTGAGAAAGAATTCAAGCCTGAGCTTATAGAAACAGCACGGGAGGAGATAGATGATGTTCAGTACATGGCGCTTGAAGCACTAAAAAACCTTGCGAAAAAAGATGAGGATGTGCAGAAAGTTTTCATCGCACTCATAGACGACTGGGACGAGAAGGTGAGGATGCTATCTGCAGAGGCGATGCAGAATGTAAAAAACGAGCTTCTTGGAGAGCAGGCAAAGAAAGCTTTAAAAGAGGAAACCAACAAATACATTGCACACCTCCTTCAAAAAATAATCCAATACAACGAGGGAAAATGATGAGCGAAAGGGCACAGGAAATAATAAAGATACCCGCTGAAAGGGTGGCTGCGCTTATAGGAGAGAATGAGAGGATAAAAAAGGAAGTGGAAAATGCAGCCGGGGTAAGGATAAAAGCGAACGAAGAAGGGGAGGTTATGCTGGAGGGAGATGCGGATAAAATATACTTTGCAAAAGATGTTGTACGCGCAATAGGAAGGGGGTTTGAGGCAAGGGTTGCACTCAAGCTACTAAAAGAGGGATATCATTTTCATATAATAAATCTTAAAGAGTATGCGAATAGTGAGAATGCAATGAGAAGGATAAAAGGAAGGATTATAGGGGAGAAAGGGAGGATAAAAAGCGAGATAGAAAATGCTTCGGATAGCTACATAAGCGTATACGGTCATACGGTAGGTGTGATAGGGCCGGTTGACAGCATAGATATTGCAACGGAAGCGATTAACATGATCATAGAAGGTGCGATGCACTCAACAGTCCTGAACTACCTTGCAAAAGCAAGAAAAAATCTTATGCTATCAAGAATCAGAGGGGAGAAACATGGCTGAGATGTCAAAGAATTTCAGAGAATATTCGATTACAGAGTTCTTCAAAAAGAACGCTCAAATGCTAGGTTTCAGCGGAAAGATAAGAAGCCTTACAACAATTGTGCATGAGTACGTAACAAACAGCTTGGATGCATGCGAAGAGGCAGGAATCTTGCCTGAGATAAAGATAAAAATAGAAGAGGTTGGAGAGGAAAGGTACGTTGTAACAGTCCAGGATAATGGACCCGGGATACCACCAAACCTTGTAGGAAAGGCATTAGGACAGATGCTAACCGGAACAAAATTCCATAGGTACATGCAGCAGAGAGGGCAGCAGGGAATAGGCGCCGCAGGGTGCACGATGTATGCTCTGCTAACAACCGGTAAACCTATTCATGTGATCTCTGGGCATAATGGAAAGATCTTTGAGTGTGATCTGAGCGTGGATTTGAAAACAAACGAACCGGTGGTTACTAACAGCTCTGAAACCCACGGGGATTTTAGAGGGATTGTTGTAAGGGGAGAGTTTGGAAATGTAAAGTATGATAAGGGGCAGTATGGGGCATATGAATACTTGAAGAGAACCGCATTGGCAAATCCGCATGCGCAGATAGAATTCACAGACCCAGACGGGCAGGTTTTCATATTCCCGCGCTCTGTTGAACAAGTCCCACAAAAACCAAAGGAGGTGCTCCCCCACCCTCTCGGAGTGGATGTGCATGACCTTCTGGAAAGGGCAAAGGCATCGGAATCAACAAGAATAAGCTCGTTTTTGCAAGCGAGCTTTTCAAGGGTAAGCGCGGAAAAGGTGAAGGAGGTGCAAGCGCTTGTTCCGGAGATAGATTTCAAGAGAAACCCAAAAACACTAAGCTGGGAGGAGGCTGAAAAAATAGTCAAAGCATTCAAACAGGTGAAATGGATCGCTCCTGCAACCGATTCTGTAATTCCAATAGGAAAGGAGCAGATAGAAAAATCCCTTAAGAATATACTCAATCCAGAAATAGTCGCGGTTGTTGAGAGACCCCCAAAGGTTTACAAAGGAGGGATACCATATGTTGTTGAAGCCGGGATTGCGTATGGAGGAAACCAGAAATCAAGCATCATGAGGTTTGCGAATAGGGCCCCGCTTATTTTTGATGCATCCGCATGCGCCATTACTGAGGTTATAAAAAATATCGATTGGAAAAGATATGGAATAAAAGATTTTGAGAATGAGCCCATCACAGTATTTGTTAATTTTTCCAGTGTCTATGTTCCTTACATAAGTGCAGGAAAGCAGGCGATCACAAACGATGAGGAAATAATGAGCGAAATAAAGAATGCAGTGTTCGAGGCTGCCAGACAGATTGAGAGGCACATCTCAGGAAAAATAAGGGAGAGAGAAAGGGCAACAAAGAAGCAGCTCTTTATGAAATACATAAGTCAGCTTAGCAGCGATATAGCAGAGCTATCCGGAGAAAAAAAAGAAGTTATAGAAAAAAAGCTTATAGAAATAGTGGAGGGAAAGTATGGTGGATGAGATATCCGCATCACCGATTGAGAAACTAAAATTGCTCGGGAAAAGGATGGTGGATGAGATAAACCGGGGCGAAAGCCCGGCATTCGAAACCTATCTGCACAGCAAGGGAAACATAATATTTGATGAAAACTTGGGATATCTTAAGCTTGGGGATAAGAAAGAGGTCAGAAAGTTTCTGAATATAGGACAGGCAAGGACATTCATGCAAACGATTGCGATAGCAAACAAGACAAAGTCTTTTTTGGAGCAAGGGCTCCACACAAGCATAAGGGGTCTTTACTACCAGCTAAAATTCAGCTTGGGGGAGGATGTGGACGAATCGCTTTTTGAAGAGCAAAGCGAAAGCAACGCACTCATAGAAGATTTAGAGGTCGCGCTCGGCGTAAAGAGAGAGGACCTAAATCTTACAACAGATAGAAAAGGTGTTCTCGCAGGTCCGGTTGTGATCCGGGACAGGTTCGCAGGGGAGGAGGTAATAATAGATGGAACGAAGCAGGGAAGGAGCGGATGGATGATACCGAGCGATGTTGATAATGGAATGGAAATAGTTAAAGTAGATGCAAAGTATGTGCTCGTAGTAGAGAAGGATGCGCTCTGGCAGAGGTTGAATGAGGACAGATTCTGGGAAAAGGAGAAAGCAATATTGATTACCCCAAAGGGACAGAGTTCTAGAGGAACAAGAAGGCTGTTGAGAAAGTTTGCTGATCTGGGCCTGCCGATTTTTGTTTTCACAGATTGCGATGCTTGGGGATGGTATATCTACTGGACGATGAAAACAGGGAGCATGAACCTTGCTTATTTGGGAAGGGATTTTAGCATCCCGGAGGCTAGGTTTATTGGCGTAACGATGAGCGATATTAAGAAATATGAGTTTTTGGAAAAACTTACAATAAAGGCAAAGGAGATAGATATAAAGAGGGCCATGGAGATGATAGAATATCCATGGATAAAGGCGCACAAGCAATGGGTGGAGGAACTGAAGCTTGTTGTGAAAACAAAGAAAAAGCTTGAGCAGGATGCATTGCAAGGTCAGAGGCTCACGTTTGTTGGGGAGTACATAAGGGAGAAAATAAAAAACAAAGAATTCTTACCATAGGTTGGGAGTATGGAAACCGGAGAAAGAGATCTACAGGAAATGGATTCTATGGCTCTTATCCACTATGCAAACGAAGCCCTGGAAAAAGAACCAAGCATAGAAGAACTTGAAGTTCTCAGGGAGGAGATGCTGCTCAGAAGGTTCAACGCACCTTTTAGGGCATTATTAAGGATAACAAAGGAAGAGTTAGGAGAGAATAGTGCAGAAGAGATTGCGGATTTAAAGAAGCAGGTTTCCTTTTTTAGGTATGTTGCTATGCTGAAAAAATCCACATTAGCAAGGGTAAGGGTTGCGGTTTCAGCAAAAAAAATAAAACAAAACATCCCATATGAAGATTTTGCAAACTACCTTCCAACAAACGGAAACTATATAGAAAACCTCGTACGCTCTGGGGCGTATGGGATAATGGTTTTCAGGGAGCTTGAGGATGCAGCAAACCCTTTTTTCAAGTCAACATCAGTGAAAAAGGCGCTTCTCTCCTCAATAGTGCTGTACGCCGCAGAGGGAGTAAGGGACGAGGTGCTTCAGAACGAAGCGGACGCTGAGGTAGTGGAGTACAACTCTATACTAAGAAAACATAACATCACCCCATACAGCAGGGTTGAGCATCTTGAAGGCTTTGAGGGATTGAAAAAAGAATTGGAAGAGAGAGGATTCCTTGAAAACGCAAAAATGAGGGAAGAGTTTGCAAATAAAATTGAGGAAAGAAAAAAAACCATAAGAAATGAAATAAGAAAAAGAGGTTTTCTCCTTACCTTCATCCCAATAATAAAATTTTATTTGCGCGAAACTCGGGAGAGTGCAAAAAGAAATAAAATCTATCCGGCGCTTGTTTCAGAGCCTGACGAAAAAACCCTATCAAATCTCGTTTTGATAAAAGAGTATACGGGAATGGATTTTGCAAAAATAATCCGAGAAAGAATGATGTTTTATGAGTACAATGTTGGTGCTGCGATTGTTGCGAAAGAAAAGGGAATTGGGTGGGCTTCGGAATTTTTGAAAATAAGTCCGGATGAGGTTAAAAAACAGATCGAACTTTATGAAGCATTAAAAGGAGGAAGGGGGCGTGAATTCCTTGAAAAAATTGGAAATAGCGGGAAAAAGAATGGAAATAATGGGAAGGATTGAAAAAAATCCGGATGCTGAAGAAATAGTTTTGAAAACAAAACCGAGTAAGTTTTTGTTTTTACTTCTCCTTAATAAAACTAAGATGAAGAAGATGTTTGTTAGCGAAGCGATATATAAAAGCGTTAGCAAAAAATATTGGAAGGCACTTAAGGATGTTGGGGTAAAGATAAAGGTTGAGAAAAGAAAGCGGGGGAGGAGGGAGTATCCAAAAAAATTAAAAAGAAAAATTTTGAAAGAGGCAAAAAAGAAGGGTGTAAGTAAAACTGCAAAAAAGTATGGAATAGGAAGAAGGAGTATATACTATTGGATGAATGCTACTTCCCACCAAACCCAGGAAAACCAGGAGAAGGTGGATGGTATTTTTTAAAGTTATCCAAGAACTGACCCTCATCACAATTTCTGCATTCTCTCCATGCATTTATATACTTTCTTAAAACCTGAACTCCGTATGGTTTGTATAGACACCTATTGCTTTCAAGGTATTCAAAGAAGGTCTTCGCACCGCAGCATGTCTGGCTGTATGCATATTTGCATTCTTCGTTTTCATCATCCCACATGCAGCATGCCTGGGCATAGCATGCGCTTTCGCTAAGCCCATAGCAGTTCTGTGGCTTGTTTTCAATGTAATCGGTTATCCATCCATGCATGGTTGATTTGCTGTTTGCGTATGATGCAAAAAGAGCTACCCACCATCCTACATTTTCATCCGTTATCCCAAGCGCAGATTTTTCATCTGAACTCAACTCAGCAATAAGCTCTCTTGCTTTTTTTGCATTCGTCATGGCATCATAGCTTCTCGCGCACGCACTATCGTTCATGTTGAATGGGTTGTATTCGTAAGCCCCGCAGAGTTTTATCCTATCAGGGACTTCGCTCCCGTGTTGTTTATAGTAATACCCAGGGTAATCTATAACCTGCATCATCCCCATAGCGCATATCTTGCAATGCCCACCGTTATTACCTGAGCTTACAGAACTGCATGGTTTGCATGCCTCGCTTGGGTCTGCAAACTTTGTTACGCTTTTATCCCAGCAGTAATTATTAAGTTTATTTTGAATCTTTTCATTGCATTTTCCTGTCGGATCTTCAAAAACTAAATTATCAGAATTGCAGTATGACCAGTTGGGGGGGGCAAGCCCTACTGCGCATTCATCAAAACCGCTCTCCTGCTGAGCAATCGCCTTCATGTAATCAGGGTCAACCTCAAAAACATCTGCCCAGTAGTCTATTGTCTTTCCTATTCCATCTGTGCAGTGATAGCCGCTTCCACTCCCAGAGATACCGGAAGGGATGGTGTCGTTAAAAGAGAAGCATGCAGCGCATTTGTAAAAGTACGGCATTTGAGAATCAACAGTGTACAGAGGAACATCAATCTCGCTGGAGGACTGGCCAAAAAATATCGGGAAGGATGGTGTTTTCTCAAAACTGCAGTTTGTTCCTGGCTTTGTTGCGTAAGCAACAGGAAGGAAGCTGTAGTAATAGTAGAATTGCTGGCAGTAGGAGAAAAATGTTGAAAAAGAGTCCTGGCGCGGCTCGCCATTTTCCATAAGGGTGCAGTTTTCGCATTTCAGAGGATTACCGTATAGAGAATATGGAGCAAAACCGATTACGCCGTATTTTCTCATGGAACCTACAGAGATGAAAAGACTAATGTATGCTCTTTTCTCCTCAACCTCGTTCCAAACGCACATCCCTTTTTCATTAAATCCACGCGGGATTAGAATATACGCCCAAAGGGATGGTTTACCATAGGTATACAAGACCACTCTGGAAAAATTCATGCCATTATTTATAAGCCACCCTCCGCTGCAATGAGGCGTTTCCCTGCCATCCAAACCAAAAGCAACCAAATCTACGCTTTTATTAAATCCGCTATCTTTCTGCATTTCTTTTAGAATGGCATCATCATTCATTTTTGTGTACACTGCAACAATGCAGTTCTTGCAGTTTTGTTTTATCGTCTTTGCTTGGGAAGAAATGGCCGCAATCTCTATTGGGTCTGAGGAGTTGTAAGAATACTCTGTTACAACTATAGCTGGTCCTTTTGTATCTAATGCTTTCGCAAACTCAGCAACCTTGTTTATTGGAACAGAAGGACCGCCGGCGTAGAGGATGTATACAGGAAGGGTGGATTTTTCAAAGAAGCAGGTTGCACGCTCAGGAGAGGGAAGGACATAGCCGGTTGAGGTGTTGCCCAAAACCCATTTCACAGAGTAGGTAAGGGAGTTGTTGCAATAAGCATTGGCATCCGCAAACTCCATGAAGGAAGAGCCAAACCCTGCACCAAAGGTGCGCAGAAATTCCTCTTTTCCTGCCAAATATTCTTTGTACTCTTTCTTGGTCTCAACAACCTCAAAAGAACAGTTTGAGCCGACAACTGGCGGAGGGTAGAAAACAGTGTAATCATTTTCTTTGCTTTGGTTGCATATAAAAGCAACGCACTGCCCGCCTCCGCATATGAGCTCGCGTGCGTCAAATTCATAAGAAGGGGTTTCAAAAACCTGCTTTACCTTTTCTTTATCTATCAAGCATCCCGAGGAAAGTAAAAAAAACATAATAAAGAAGAGATGGAGCAATTTTCGCATGAAAAATTTTTCTTTGTAAAAATTTAAATGCTTTCCTCCATTAGGGATGCTTCGCCCCGCATCTTGGGCAGGGTCCAGAACCATAGTAGTTAGTACCGCATAGATTACATTTACTCCATCCAACATACACCCATCTCTCCCACTTTCCTTTAACAAAATTCAATATTGCATTGGATGATTTTGGTCCACCCATTTTTAGCCTATCCCAATCAGTAACGGGTCCTCCCGGATGAAGCTTTCTGTACTCTTCCTCCTCTTTCTTTATTTCTCTTTTATATTTCCATCTATAAATCTTTCTACCCATCCATCCGCCGGAAGATAAAAGAGCAGTACCGGGAGAGAGTATGGAATAAAGCGGATTGTTTCTGAAATTAAACGGGTCTGCCCAATGAATTTCGGTGTAATAGAAAGCAGCCATCCCCAAGGCTGAGAGGGTCCTTTTCTCATGCACATCAAACATGTGCTCTCTCATTCTTGGTAAAAGCTCAAATCCTTTTCTCTCAAGTGCTCTTGGAACAACCGACTCCCAAACATACTCTCCGGTGTAGCTTTGAATGTAAGAAAGGCCTGGGTTTGTATCAGTGTCTCCTATGTTTGCGATCGCAGAGGAGTAGAACCAATATGTATCCGTCATCCTCGGAGCTCCGATAAATATGTCCAAGTTTGCTACTCCAAACCATCTTATGGAACCAGGCTGTGAAACCCACATCTCATGCGCTCTAGCGATTGAATTCCTTATTGCTTCCACAACCCTTCCACGAATCACATACTTTCGTAGTCGGATACCACGCGCACCCTCACCCCCATGTGGAACTGCCTCTTCCTCAGGAGTAAGCTCTTCTATAGAGAAGATTGGTAACTCTCTCCTCTCTCTAAGTTCCCTAATAAAGGCCGGGATAACTAAAGGCAGGGCTGCAAGAGAAGCGGCCCCATACAAAAGTTGAGACGGCTGCTGTAACAGCGGGATGGTTGAATGGATAGAGTAGTATCCTTGTGTGGCTACAAAAGGATTGATTTCAGAAATATCTGACCGTAAGTCATAAACAGACGGATACCTAAATCTACGAAAAGTAATGGCTCTCGCGCCTAAAACAAAAGGCCTTGAAAAAGCAACTGAAAGCTTGAAAGTTGTAAGCGCAACATTCTGCATAACCCAATCTAATATAGGAATATTTTGGAAAAGCGGGCTAAAACTCCTTCTATCCATCCAGTTTGTAATTGGCATAGCGGGCCCTACATGGAAACCTGTCGTAAGATAGCCTGGCCTGCCATACCTCTCAAATCCACCATACAGTAAGGCATCCCTGGTTATTGTCCACTGCCAAGCATGCTCAAACTCTTTTACTGCTTTTGCAAATTCCATCTCCCTCTTTCTTTCTTCCTCACCCAAACCCTTAATATAATCCTGCGTTAAGCCCCCAACATACTCCACACCAATCCTTCTTGCGGCCTCTGAAGCCGTAACAACGGTTCCCATAGCCTCCCAATAAGGAACGCCAGCATAAATAATCGGCTTGAACGCACCGCTGATTCCCCTCTTCACCAATAATTCAACCCTGTCTTTCCAATCCTGCACCACATTTCTTGCCTCCTCCATAGGAATGTATCTTACGTAGTTCTGAGTTATTCCTTTAAAGATCTCCTGGCGGGAAACAACGTCTCTTGTAGACATATAATATGCGCTTGCAAGAGGCATAAATGCGTCCATTCTCTCGCATTTTATAAGAATCTCCTTAACTTTATTGAAAGCATTTGTATCTCCGGAAGCAGCAAGCTGGTATAGTTTTACAAAATCTCCGGGTCTTGCCTCTTCTCCCTGAGGCCCGATTTTTTCTTTCTTCTCAACCAATTTTTTATCTAATTTGTACAGATCATATTCGCTAAGCTCCTGTCCTTTCCACAAGCGGAATTTTCCATCAACATTCACGATTATTGTTGTGTTTATGAAAGAGTCCGAAAGCGCTATTCCTCCCTTTGCTACTAGTTTGGAGTAAATAGCATCCTTGTCGCGCAGGATGGAGTATCCCAATCTATTTTCTATATACTCTCTGATTTTTTTATCCACAAAATACCTGTCGAGCTTTGAAGGGTCTGGACGCAGAACATCCTGAATAAACGGAATAACCCCATACCCTTTCAGGAGTACAAATGAGCCCTTGTCAAAGTCAGTCAGATACAAATCAAGGTTTTTCTTGTTGATTATAAACCTTTTGAACATATCGTCTGTAAGGTCATCCACATCCACCCCTAATTTTTTAGCAACATAGTATCTCACAGAGTTGTATCCTATAGAAGCAAGCTGGTACGGATTGTCCGCGGCAAAATTTTTTGTAATCACGCTGTAGTATGAGAAAAGATTTATGAATGCTTTGTCATTAAACGCACTCTCAAACCTTTCCTTCACAGCCCCAACATAAGCTGATTCCAAAGCCCTTCCAAAAGCAGATGAGGTAATCCTTTGTGTCTTGCCGACATAGTAGTCAGGTGCAAAAACATGCCAGTCCCCTTTTGTGTTAAGGTTAATGGTATCAAACACACCTTTCGTCAAAAGCACAAATTTACTTCCAACATGCTTTTCCTTCATCAAACCTGGAATATCTAAGTTATGCCTCTTGGCAATCTCATCGAACATTCTGCTCGAAAAAGAGGAAATTGTTTTATACACGCCATCAAGATTTTCTTTTTTTACCCATCCTTTAAACGTAGCGGGGAGGAGATTATATTCCATAAGCGGGAATAAAGGATTAATCCCTCTAATACCGAAGAAATATCTTGCAATATCAGATATGTCTGCCTTTGCTTGAGAGAGAAGTTCATGCGCAAAAAGCATGGAAAAGATTGGAATTTTTTTTCTTTCTACTTCTGAGGTAAAGAGGGAAGGAACAAACCATTCCCACTTTTGTCTTCTCTGAGGATGTAGAAGGTCGGCTCTATAATCTGTAATGTATTCGGCTGCCATTAAAAATTTCTGTATATCTTCAGCGTCTTTCATTCTGTCTATATATCTTAATTCTTGTATATATTTTTTTAATTCTGAAAGTTCGCGACCCGAGATTATGTTTTGTTTTTCTAAAATAAGTAAGATGCCGGATGCCTTTAGGTATGGATCAGGGCTGGGCATTAAATAAGCCCTTCTAATTGTCTCGATAATATGTTTATATCTGGGGTCAAGATTATCTATTTCATGTATCAACCTATCCAAATCCGCACACGCTTTTTTAGCAAGCGCCTCATTTTTTTCAGCGATCGCCTTCTGAAGTAGGGCGAAAATTCGCTCTATCTCCTTTTTTTCTATTTTTGCCTTATCAAAAACCCTTAGGAGCAAGTATGAGATAAGTTCTTTTGAAACTTGCTCTTTGAGTACCTTGTAGCGCTCCTGCCCGAAAACAAGAGGGTCAAAAAGTTGCTGGACTGGTTTTATCTCATGCCTTCTTCTGTAAGCGGCAAGCTCTGCTTCAGCAGCCATTCTCGCCGGAGTACCCAGCGGTGCGCTTTCAACAGCTCTAACACGTTTCAGTTCACCATACCTAACAAAAGGCGCCTTAACTGCCCGTTTTACGAATCTAACCATCATTCCTACATTCGCAGCGGCTAGAGGAATTTGGCTAAGGAGCCATACTTTTCCAAGAGGCTTTAAAGGTTTTGGAACCTTTAGCATCTCATCGTAAGCTTCGAGGGTCTTTTTCATATCATAATAGGTATATGCTTTCTTCACATCTCTGTCCTTTTCGCCCCAATGATCTGTGGCAACGTCAAAGGGACTGCGACTCGTGAGAATTCTTTCGGCCAACCCAACATTTCCTTCCTCTAGAGCTTTCAACACAAGTAGCTTTTTCCATCCGGGTGCGCTGTTATACGATGAACGCAAGTTAGCTGGAACAGGGTTCTTCTTTTCTTTTTCTTTTATTTCCTTATCGACCGCTTTTATAGCTTTGTTTGCTGCTTCCCTCATCTGCTTATGCCCTGCTCCTATTCCAGCCTCACCTGCCCTGTACGCAAACCTCCTTGCTCTTGGAAGCATGGGCGTTACCATATCCAATAGAGCAAGAGGAGACCTTCCCGTAAAAAACATGGTTGCGAGGAGAAGCCCGAATATTATGAACATGGAAATGCAGAATGGGTCCTCTGGGTTTATGGCTGATGCAAGTATTCCTCTGAGCGCTTCAAAAATGGTTGGTTTTCCTGTGCAGACATCGAGTGTTGTTTCAGTAGGAGGGATGGACTCATTTGGAAGAGCTATTCCGGGAAAATAAAAATCAAACCCCTTACATGTGTTGTTGAAATATTTTGAGTAAAGTTCGCCGCTAACGATGCAGATTCCATAATAAACAACCTTACCATCCTCTTCATAGGTTTCGTTTGTCATAAGCGGCGAGCAAGGGAGAGGAACAAGGGTCTGGACAAGCTTTCCTTCTTCTGTATAAGAGGTGTTGTAGAAGGATATGTAAACTGTCGCATTTTCAATAGAGGTTATGTTCGTTTCTTCTACTATTTTTGGGGATTTACCAGGCCCCTGCGGAATCTCTATCCTCGATGTGTTGAAATAAAGAACAGTAATGTTGAAAAATATCGTACCATTTTGCTCGTTCACTTGTTTTGAAACAATTATCGAGGTGTATTTTTCACCTACGGAGTAAGAAAGCTGAGTGAAAAGAAGGAGAAGAAGGATGCAAATTTTCAACACGGATTTTCCCATATAATAATCCATACTTATAAGGAATTAAAAAGCTTTTTATATGAGCTTTATAAGCCCTCTTCCAACTTCCGGGATGTTCGCACCGAAAAGGCTCGAACCTGAATTAACAAAGGAGAAAGTTATCATAAGGGCAACGAAAGGAAAGATGCACAGGTTAATGCAAAGCTCTCTGAGAAGGCCGGGAATGGATTCTTTGAAAAGCACGTTAAAAAATTCTATATTTCCCATCACCCATGAGAAAACAAATCCAAATATGTTAACGTCCTCTGCTTCGCAGGGGTCCAGAAGGAGCGGAACAAATTTGAGACCTAACACTGGGCATAAAAACGGGGATTCCATCACACCAACAGCAATAAGGTATGCAACAGGGAAAACGAAATATATACCAACTGAAAATGCAATAAGGTATGCTCCAGTGCCGCGGGTTGGAGGGAATGCACGAAGAGCAACACCTGTTGGAAGGAGGATGGGAAAGCCAATGTAGAAGAAAAAATCAACAGTCTTTATCATAAGCTTATAGCCCCATTT
The DNA here is from genome assembly GCA_038890745.1 of Candidatus Anstonellales archaeon. Lineage (GTDB taxonomy): Archaea > Micrarchaeota > Micrarchaeia > Anstonellales > J096 > JAWAFD01. Next base: position 238,594 of record JAWAFD010000001.1, on the reverse strand, counting down.
GAAATAATAGAATAGGCCAAGAATATTCTGAATGGCATCATGCATTATTCCAAAAGTGTAGGCTGATATAGGGTCAAAATAAAATGCCATAAACTTCAATGTGGCTATTGTGGAGATGGGAGCGTCTATAGAAACCAATATCTTTTCGAAACCAACATAGCATTCGTAAATATTGTTCATATAAAGCTTTGAAACCTCCCAAAAATTATCCACATGCACCTCCCTGCCGAATATTATTCTCGAGCTTTCCTTACCAAAGCTTGTCGCAAGGGAATCTGCAAAATTGACAGCTGCGATCAGGAAGAGAACGATAAGAACCGTAGAGATTGCAAAGGTTAGCTCTGCCTTCGCACTCTGCTCAAGCTCTTTTGAACCAAAAAATTTTGCAGCCATTATCACAATTGCGGTTCCTATCACACTGATTAAGGAAATCAGAATGCAAACCACTTCCCATCCTTCCCAAAACTCAACCATCATACCATCCTCGTTAAGGTTGTAATATCAAGCTCCTCCCCAAATATGTAGGTAAAATATCTTATTCCTTGCACCAGTATTACTACATTTAGAGCAGGCAGGATTATGCCAGCAACAACACCAAGGTAGGCACCGGAGATGACCGCGCCCCAAAGAACGAATATAACGCTTACTATCAAAAGAACAATCTGCCATCCGCTTCCAAATGCAAAGGCTACTAAAGTTAGTATTCCAGTAACCAGCTCTCCAGCAGTTTTAAAGAAATTTTCCCACCAAGAAGACTCTGGACTTGTAAGATTTATTACATCCCAAATATCCGATAGTATTGTTTTAAAGTTCTCATCAACTTCCCACACATTGTATTTTTGATCCCAGGAAACAACAAGATAGTCTTTAACAAGGAAGTAGTTGAGCGTAAGGATTAGAGGATAGAGAAAGAGGAGACCAATGGAAAGCCCAAGGAGCATCCCACCAACCCTTCTTGTTGGGGTGAAGCTTCTAAGGAGCACACCAAGCGGTAGAATCTTTGTTATCATTCCATACGTAAAGTATTCAAGGATTACTGTCTGGGCAGACGCAAAAATATAGCTGAGCGTAAGCGCGTTTGTTATCTGAAGAAATATCGGCTTCCAAAGAGCAACAAGACCCGCTCCAACATCCGCAGCCGAAAGACCAAGACCAAATGGGCTGGCCTTTATAGAAAGTGAAGCGATAAAATCAACTGCCATGTACCCTACTGCAAGTACATGCATCACCATGGTTATGCTTGCCTTTAGAGATTCGAGGTACACATGCGCTGTTTCAAATATATTATACTCTCCTAATTTAAATGCGCACGCAACATTTAGGAAAAGCGGGAGGAAAAAAACAACAATAAAAACTGTCGCGCCTATTTCATAAAGCTCTCCCTTCACCCAAACATCTATGTTTGGATTGCTTGTAAGCTTCCCCCAGAAATAAAAAAATAGGATGTAAAGTGAGGAGACCAAAAGGGCGAGGAAGGAAAGCCCAAGAAAATCAACATTAGGAGGATTGCAGGCTGTAAGCACAGCTGGTTCGGTTGGATGGGAACCGGGAAGTGGTATTTCGTACCAAGCCATTTTCGCACCTCATATAATTTTAGTAAGGGCGGATACATTTATATCCGTTCCCAAAAGCTTGCCAAGCTCCATAACGAACGTAAGGGTTATGAAAACATTTAGGGCCGGAAGGAACATGCTTATGATGAAAAGCAAAAATATCGTATCTAGAAGGGTGTTTTGGAGAAGCCAGAGAAGCCAGGCTATGATTATGGCGATTGCAAACGAGCCCTCTGTGTACACTGTAAGGATGCCGGAAATTATAATCCCTATCAAAACTGTCGGCGCCTCCCCGAATAAAAAGTTTTTCATCTGCCCGAAGAAAAGGTCAAAGTTTGTCAGTCCTCCTGTTGCTGCCTTTCCTATCTGCATTTCATATATATCATAATTCATCGTTAAGAGAACAGGGTAAAGGAAGTACATTCCTATTCCTAGTGCTATAAGAGTATTTCCGGCGTCCTTTGTAATTGAAAGGCTTCTTAGCAAAACACCAATAGGAAGAACAAAGCTAAGCCACCATGTTTTTATCATGCATAGAATAGCTTTCATCGTTATCCACTCTATTACAATAACACTGAGCATGTTTGAGGTTTGGAATATCATATCTATAATGGGTTTGAGTGCTGGGCCGATGCTTATTGTAAATTTTATGAGGGGAAGGCCGGGAATAATTGGGATGTATATTGTAAGGCTGTACAAGAGGTATATAAGTGTTGAGAAAATAGTGAAAATACCTAGGTTTCTAATAATATGCCAAAGAATCTTGTCGTTGTATTTGATCGCTTCATCTAAATAGTAGTATCCGCCTGAGGAGTTCACGAAAGCATATAAAAAGGTCAATGCGAATATTATCAAAATTGTTGTTGCAACCTCATCAATCTTTATCCTCAGGAGCGCATCTGTGATGGGGTAGTTGAAAACTTTCCCCGCAAGATAAGCTGCGGTGTAGAAAAATACAACAACAACGAGAGCAAGGTAGGAAAGGCCAAAAACATCAAGAATACTTTTCGGCTCTTCGCATTTACCAAGTTGAGTTGTTGTGTCGATCATTTTTTGGATTGTTTCCTCGGAGGTAATTTGTTGTTCAAGGTTTGAGATGTCGGTGGCAGAATTGTCTGAAGAAGCTGGCTGGGAATGAAGCAAGGAGGGAAGCAGGAAAAAAGCAAAAATCAAAATCAAAACTGTTTTTTTCATGTCTTCACCTCATATAAAGTGCGTAAGGCCCGCAATCTCTACATCCCCTCCAAGCAACGGAGAAAGGCCCTTTATACCGGCAATTATAGCCATGAGCGCCATGAATGAAAAAACTGTTGTGAAGAAAAGGAGGTTTGCAAGCATCTCAAACATTATCTCTGAAATAAAAATTTTGTTGTCGTAGATGAATGGGGAAAGAACACCATAGTTCCATGCCTGCGCACTTACCCTTGATATGCAAACAAGATTCCCCGCCAATTCTGGAAGAGAGGCGATGGAGTCAAGAATCGCTTTTACAACCCCAGGAAATGAGATGTCGAACCCATAAAACTCCTTTTGTGTTTCCTGGAGGTTTTGGCTCAGGCTTTCCTCAAGCTCCTGCGCATCCATCTCTTCAAGCTTTCCGCTTTTTATATATTCTTCATAAACCCTTAGTTTCTCATCAAACTCCCGGTCATATTCTATGCTGTTTCCAAATATTGAAACTGTTCCAAAGTAGGAGTTAAACTGCGCTATTCTCATGCCTGCGTGCTTTTCAGCAGGGTCAAGGGAGTGGTATATCCCGCTTCCAAAAACATAGAACATGGGGAGAACGAAATACAGCATAAGCCCAATTGCCATCATCAAACCACCAAGTTTTCTTGTAGGCCCAGGTATTCTCAAAGCAAAACCAAACCCTATGAAAGCAGGCATTATGGATTTTATGAAACCAAGAATTGCTGCTTGGAATACTGTAATCACCCCCACGCGTATGAGCATTTCTGTAATGTTCTGCATGAGAAAATTGAAAGGGCCATAAAAAAGGGGGCACAACCCAAAGCTTACCATCCCGCCAATATCTTTAAACTGCGATACGCCCACTGAATATGATATGCTCTCCATAAACATTGTAATTGAGGTAACCTTTGAGATTTCTGTATAAAGGTAAGCGATTTCTCCGTATATCTCGCGCATGTATGCTTGGGCCATTGTGAGAAATATGGGTTCGTGGTCTGGTTCGGTTAGGGCAAAAAGATACCCCTGAGGGTCTAAGGATTTTGCGATATCATCGCTCAGCCCGATCATCACTGCCCAAGAGGATGCGATCAAAACCCCAAGAACCCCGGAGTAGAATATTTCATAAACCTCAAACCTGGCCCATCCCTTTATTCTTTCATCACCCAAAGCACTGCCTAACATGTATGCAATGGAGGAGAGGGATATGGAGATGCCAAAGGCTACACCTATTATTGCGAAGGGCACAAACTCTAAAGGAACCTGGATCATCTCCAACCACCTAAGTCTATTGTTTTCCATTCAAGAGCTTTCTGCAGACCGGTTGTCGCTGAGATGGCGATGGTTATGGCTGTCGAGGGAATAACGAGAATCTCAACAGAAAGATGCCCAAAATTGTCCAAGAGGGAGTGGAACAAACGCGGTGTGAGGGTAAGAACCATTGGCATTGTTGTACCTATTAGTTGCGGGATATATAACGTTTTTAACACACCAGACATGCTCCATCCATGAATTTTGTATATCTCATCCAACGCTTGGTAGGAGAGAACATACATGAGCGGGAAAATCACCTTAAACGAAAAACCCATAGCTATGAGGAGATTTCCGCTTGTTCTTGTTGGTGGGAAAAACCTAAGCAGAATGCCTGCCGCGAGCAAAAATTCTGTAATGACATCTAAAATATGGAAAAGCATAACCTGGACAGAAAGGCTTGCAAACGCAGCCATATACCCAAACTCAAGAATCCTTACGGGCTGGGAGTAGATTTCAAGCCCAGGATAGAATCTATAGGTCATCCCCCATGCAGCAGGGCCGAACCTCATCCTAAACTGACTCCAGAAAATAATATTATGGTCCAGATAAGTAAGTTGTATGAAGGCTGGGAGGAGCCTGTCTTTCACAACATCGTTCAGCCGGTTTTCAGAATAGTTTATTATGTTTGTGCCGATATACGCATCCGCAATAAAACTTACTGAGGTATATATTCCGTATATTACTATGAGCAAAACTATCCCCCATGCAAGCTCGTACAGCTCAACCTTTGCCCATGCCTCCCACTCTGGTTTTTTTGCAAAGCTTGCGAACATAAAAGCTAAGGCGATTGCAGAGATCATTATCCCTATCGCAGCGAATATTAAAGGGTTCATCCTCCTGTCACCTTTGTAATCCCAAATATTCTAAGCTCTCCTCCTATGAGCATCGCAATATTCCTGTACATCGTAATGCTTATCGTAATCTCAAGTATAAATATTGTGAATAGTATTGCAATCTGCTCTGCAATTATGGAAACCCATTTTAAAGAAATGAGTAGGGTTGGAAGGACCCAACCAGCCGGGCTGAAAAGTGGTGCACCTGGTGAAAGCATCATTTTAAGCGTAGAGCCAACAAGCCTAAGAATGTTTGCAGCCATCGCGCTAATATTGCTAAGTAGTTTTGGTATCCAGCCAAAAAGCCATCCAAGGAACTTGCTGATTATGCTAAAAAAACCATACGGGCCACTGGTTGAAGTTGTCTTGCCAGGCTCAATGTACTGGCCTTGTTGCTGGGATACATCCTTTCCAAAATACCCAACAAAATCCGAGAAAACCTCCTCATCTGTCTTTTCTGTTATGAGCGGGTTCTTTGGAAGGGTTGGAGGGGTGATTCTCTGATTTTCGTACAGGGTAACAAGATGGTCTGTAAGAAGAACAGAAAGCGGATAAACGAAAAAAACTGTTATCGCAAGAGCGATCACGCTTGAGCCGGTTTTTCTTGTGAGGGGGAATGCGCGCAGGAAAAAGCCGAGGGGCATTAGGTAGATCATGGCTGCAGGAGCAAAATCAAGGAGGGCATACCTGCCAGCAGCAAGGGAAATGCCGTACTGGAGTGGTTCAAGGGTTTTGTGTAGAACTGTAAGAGTATTCTGCAATCCTATAACCGGAGAGCCACCTATCTCTATTGCAGCATACTCTGTTTGAATAAACAGAAAAATGCCTGTCTGCGAAATGGAACCAAGACCGAAGTCAAAAAGCATTATCTCCATGTACCTATCTGCAAGCATCCAGAAAAAACCTTTCACAGAGAGCTTTGCCAATGCAATAAAATCTATCCCAAAACCAAGAATGAGAATGTTATATATTATTATGACGGCAACAAACACGCCAACTGTTCTGAAAAGAGAGATTAGCTCCTCCTTTCCCCTTGCATACGCCTGCGGGCTGTTCATCAAATTTCCCCACATGTAATGCAAAGCAACATAGAAAACATGGATTCCGAAAGCAATTGCTATAAAAGGCATAGCAACAGAAAGATAGTCATTTAGGGTTGGCATGGGCAGCATCGTTATTTTTTGAAACAACAACATTTAAAATAATTGTTTTGTTTAAACCATCCATGCGTGCGGGGGTAGTTGCGCTTATTTTGGCAGCCATTCTGCTTACTGGATGCATTCAGGTTGGGCAGAATTGCAAGGGAAAGGCAGAATGCTATAAAAAAGCAGCTGTTTACTATGCGCTTATGGGGGATAAAAAAGAGGCATTACAGTGGTGCAGAAAAATTACTGATGATCCTGATATAAGCATCACAGTCAGACATATGGAGTATAACAACTGTGTTATAGAGGTTGCAAGAACATTTCTTGATAAAAACTTATGCAGCGAAACCCATGAACATTTTTTGATTCCACACGGATGGCCTGTTTCCAACGTAAAAGAATTCTGCGAAAAGATGGTGGAACAGGAAGAACTAAGACAACAGGCAATGCTGGATAGAAGCCAAGCGTACAAACATACCTGTCCTTCTGCGATGCTTGTTTTTTCAATTGTTGCAGCGAGTTTGTTTATGAGGATTTACGAAAAATAAAAAATTTCGCAACTTCCATGACCGCTATCCCCCCAAGAGCTATGAGAATCGGGAGGGCTAATTCTTGCGGGCTTATCTGAACAACCTTTATGAATGATGAGAATGGGGTGAATATGAAAAAGCTTAGAAGAAGGGTTTCCCATAGAACAGCCAGGAGAAGCCATTTGTTTGCGAAAATGTTTAATTTGAAAATAGACTTTTCTATGGATTTTGAGTTGAATGCGTTTGCAAGCTCTGCGAGAACAATACCTGCCAGAACAACCGTTCTCGCCTTTTCTATTCCATAAGGAAGGGAAATGAAAAAGAGGGCAAATAGGGAAAGGGTTAGATAGGCTGTAAATAAAAGTAAGGTTGTTTTCATACCAGCAAAAACGCTTTCCTTTTTTTGCCTGGGCTTTCTTTTCATCACATCCTTATCAGGTGGCTCAACTCCGAGAGCGATGGCCGGAAGGCCATCCGTTGCCAGGTTTACGTAGAGAAGGTGAATGGCAAGAAGCGGAACTGGTAAGCCGAAAAGCGCAGCAACAAACATAAGAGCTATCTCGCCCAGATTGCATGAGAGAAGGAAAAACAAATATTTTCTTATATTATCATATATGCTTCTTCCCTCTTCAACTGCAGAAACTATTGTAGCAAAATTATCATCAGCAAGAACCATCGAGCCCGCCTCTTTAGTAACATCTGTTCCGGTTATTCCCATCGCAACCCCAACATCAGCTGTTTTCAACGCAGGGGCATCGTTTATACCATCACCGGTTACAGCAACAACATACCCTTTTTTCTTCAATGCCTTTACTATTTTGAGCTTGTGCTCGGGGGAAGCCCTTGCTACCACTCCTGCATCTTCAACAATCCTATCAACATTCGCATCATCTATCTCCTCTCCTTCATACACCTTTCCTTTCAGACCTATCTGCTTTGCGATGGCTTCTGCCGTTGCCCTTTGATCACCGGTAACCATGATTACTTTTATGCCGGCCTCCTGGCATATTTTTATGGCCTCAGCAACCTCTGCCCTAGGTGGGTCTATCATCCCCTGCATCCCAACGAAAATCAAATCCCTTTCATCCTCTTCATCATAATTTTTCTGCTTTTTGATTTCCCGGTATGCCATCGCGAGAACGCGCAAAGCGTTCGAAGCCATTTTTTTATTATTCTTTAGAATCTCTTCTTTCATATTTTTTGTAAGAATTTTTTTCTTCCCACCCAAAAGAACATATTTACATTTTGAAATAATAACCTCAGGAGCGCCTTTTGAGTACAAAAAATATTTCCCATTTGCTTTATGTACAGTGCTCATGGTCTTCCTTTCAGAAGAGAAAGGAATCTCGGCAACCTTCTCTTCATTTTTTTCAAGCTCCTCCTTGAAAAGCCCGGCTTTGGCTGCTGAAACAAGGAGAGCGCCTTCTGTTGGGTCTCCATGAACCTTCCACATACCATCCTCCTTTATAAGATGGGCATTATTACAGAGAGCACCTATCTTCAAAGCAAGGTAAAGAGACCTTGTGCTTTCATCCGATGGATCAACAACCTTCCCACTATGAAGAATCTTTCCCTCAGGCTTGTATCCTACACCTTTAACATGGTACCATTCTGAAGCAAAAATCTCCTTTACCGTCATTTCGTTTTTTGTGAGCGTTCCTGTTTTATCTGTGCAAATTACATTCACAGAGCCTAGGGCTTCTACAGCATCGAGCTTTCGAACGATTGCATTTTTCTTCGCCATCTTTCTCATACCGAGCGCAAGGGAGGTTGTGACAACTGCTGGTAGAGCTTCTGGTACCGCTGCTACAGCAAGCGCAATCGCCCATATGAATACTGAAAGCAGGTCCCCCATCCCGAGCATAAACTCTATTCCAGCAACTATGAAAACGATGAAAAGGGCCGCGATGCCCAAAAACCTACCAACCTCTTCCATTTTTATTTGTAATGGTGTTTTTGGCCTTTCCTCTTCCTGAAGCATCTTTGCAATCTTTCCAAACTCCGTTTCCATTCCAGTAGCATAAACAACCGCTTTCCCATGCCCGCGCACAATTGTTGTTCCTGCAAAAACAACATTCTTTCTTTCTGCAACCGGAACCTTTCCTACTAGTCCTTCTGAACTTTTTTGAACTGGTGTTGATTCCCCGGTCAGGGATGCTTCATCAGCCCTGAGCTGAAACTCTTCAACAACCCTTGCATCAGCCGGAACCCGGTCTCCTTCTTCCAAAAAAAGAACATCGCCCGGAACTATGCTCTCAGCATCGATTAAAACTATCTTCCCTTCCCGTACTACCTTTGCTTTTGGGGCAGAGAGTTTTTTCAGCTCCTCCATTGCTTTCTCGGCTCTGTACTCCTGCACAAAACCTAAGGTCGCGGCAAGAAAAACAATAATAGCGATTATGGCTGAGTCCAGAACCTCACCTATGATTGCAGAGATTAGAACCGCAACGAGAAGAATGAGGACGAGCGGGCTTTTGAATTGCTCAAGAAATTTCATGATGAGCGATGGTTTTTTCTCCTCTTTTAGTTTGTTTGGGCCATATGCCGCAAGGCGCTTTTTTGCCTCTTCTTCGGAAATACCGTTGGGCGCTGTTGAAAGTTTTTTGTAAACCTCTTCTATTTTTAAATTATATATTTCCACACGTTTTTTTGAAACGTTAACTTAAAAAACATAGGTTAGAATGGAACTTATGAAGCTGGAAATTTTTGAGAACGTTTACGAACCCGCTGAAGATAGCTACATGCTTGCTGAGCATGCGAAAAAATTAAAGGGAAAAGTTTTGGACATGGGTACGGGGTGCGGAATTGTTGCTCTTACGAACGCGAAACACAATCCAAAAAATTTTGTTGAGGGGTGCGATATAAATGAAATTGCGGTGAGGAACGCAGAACACAACGCAAGAGTGAATGGAATAAGAAATGTTAGATTTTTTGTTAGCGATATGTTCAACGCTGTTCCGAAAAACAAAAAATACAATTGGATAGTTTTTAACCCGCCTTATTTACCAACTGAAAAAAATGAAAAAATAAAAGGAAAACTAAACTACGCATTCGACGGAGGGAGAAGCGGAAGAAAAACTTTGGACAGATTTTTGAAAGAGTGCAGAATGCATCTAGAAAACAATGGGGGCGTCATGCTCATTTCCTCCTCGTTGAGCGGGCATGAAAAAACCATAGGAATGCTGAAAGGAATGGGGTTTGAGGTTGAAATCTTAGAAGAGAAAAAATTCTTTTTTGAGAGGTTGTACGCAGTAAGGGCAAAACTTAAAGAACAATATAAACGTTACCGCTCTTTGTAACCGTAAGTGCGGTCTCACCTGAGAATTTGAATGTTTTTGCAACCCCTTTGACAACCTTTATTTTCATTCCGGGTTTTACAAACTGCCCCCGGCCTTCAAAAAGGTATATGACCCCTTCGCTGCCCTCCCCATCCCGGACAAGAATTCTGGTGTAAAGCTCTTTTCTTGTTTTTGTTTTCTGGTATTCTCCGTGCTGAACATCTACAACAAAGAGCTCATCTGTGTTTATGTTTCTCATCCCATCCTTTATTTCAGTCAGATGAGTAATATGAACCTGCTTGAACCTGCTCTTCGCAACGCTGAAAGCGAGGTCTATCTGGTCGCTCATGTATTTCTTGAGCCTCTTCATCTCCCGCAGCATTATGTTTTCATCCCCCTCGCTTTCTTTCATAACCTCTAGAGCATGGCGGAAAATGGTTGGCTCAACCCCCTCTGGTTTTTCGGATAGTTTTTCCGGCTCTTCCAGCTCCTCCTCCTTTTCAAAATTCTCTTCTATTTTCTCAAGCTCCTCAACCTTTCCTATTGATTCGATATCCTTCTCTGGCATGCTTCCGATTGCATCGAGATAGCTTGTAAGAAGGTTCTGGACTTTCTTCTCATCGAACTTCTTTTCCACAACATTATCGTATATGCGCTCTATCGCGGGCATCATCTTTGCCTTTATCTTTTCTCCCTTCTCCTTCCCGAGTTTTTTCTCAAACAGCTTTTCTATAGGTTCTAGGAGTTTTTTCTTCTTAGTTGATGGAACAAAAACTTCTTTTTTGGGCTTTTCTGCACCCGCTTCAAAAAGTTCTGCAAAAGAAATCGTCTCTGTTGTGTCACCGTTTCTTTTTTCCTCAAGTATCTTTCTCGCCGTCTGGCTCACCTCTGGTTCTTTATCGTAGCTTAGCTCAAGGAGGGCGAATATTGCTGCCGGGTCATCTATCTCACCAAGCCGAACCGCAGCATCCTTTCTTACCTGCGGTGATTCATCGAATGTAAGAGAAATCAACCTTTCGAGCTCCTTTCTTTTCATCAAACAAAATATTCTATGCTAATGTTTTTTAATTTTGCTAATGTCATCTGAAATGAGACGGAAAATTTTAAGCAGGGAACGCGCTTCTTTTTCAGTTAGCATGGATTTTGAGAGTACCTTTTTCCAGGAAGCATTCACCCTGCGAGGATTTCTCAGGGGGTAGCATGAGGATATCTGTCTAAAAAGAAGCTCCAGTTTTTTCCTTTCCTCCTTGCTTGCCAGCGGTTCTATGCCGGTGGGCTTTTTGTTTTTGTTCTGCGAAAGGGAGTAGAGAATTATCGCAGCTGCATGCGAAATGTTAAAAACCGGGTAGGAAGGGTTTGCTTCTATGGAGAGTAAAAGATCGCATAGGTCTATCTCCTGAGAGGTGAGCCCTATTCCTTCTCTTCCAAAAACAATCGCTGTCCTGCGGGAAAGGTACGGGCCCGCACGTTTAAGAAACTTCTGTAAAGGAATAACAGCACGATCTGTTTTTTTATGTCTTTTTACTACACCCGTAGTTCCTATTACATAATCAAAATTTCTCACTGCTGAATTTATGGTTTTGAAAATTTTTGCATTTTTCAAAACATCCGAGCCGTGTTTTGAAAACATGAGCGCCTTTTTTCCAATTTTGCATTTTGGGTTTATTATTATCAAGTCGGAAAAACCCGTGTTCTTCATCACCCGCGCAACCATACCAACATTTATTTCTCGTTCTGGCTCAACAAGAATGACTGAAAGCATGAAAAGGAATTTCCATCATACTTTTTAAAGCTATTGCTGAATAGTATAAAATAAAAACTGGCTGGTTATGTGATCTCATGGGAAGCGAAATAGAAGAGCGCATAAAGCAACTTGAGGAAGAAAAGAAGGCGCTGATAGAGGAGATAAAAACACTTAACAACCGGCTTAGGTACAAAACCATGGAGCATAAGGCGCTTCTTCCTTTTGTTGAAAAAACAAAGGATGTACGGGTAGATAATCTGATGAAGCAGCTTAAGGGGCTTGAGTTTAAGGTTGCCACGCAGGCTCATACCCCCCAGATGGAAAGGGCGATTGTGAAAAAGATAATGGAGCTAGAGAAGGAGCTATCCAAGTACAAAAGTGTTTTCAGGGCAAGGAAAAAACTTAAGCTTGTTGAGAACGACCTGAACGAAATAAAGGTAAAAACAGATGAGGTCGAAAAGAAACTAAAAACAATACGCAAGGAGCTTAAAGGTTTGTATGAAAAACTGAAAATGAAAAAAGCTGCGGAAAAGAAAGGAATGATGTACGGAGAAAAAACAGATCATATGATTACGCTTGAAGATGTTGTTGTAATAGAAAATGAAGGAAAAAATAACGGCAAAAAGAAAAAGGTTTAAAAACAATCGGCAATATTCTCTACTATGGCGGATTATGTCGAAGCACCCTCTGAAAGAGAGAAAAAAGAGATGGAGGTATGGAAATACAAAAAGTATATCTGCCAGGTTAAAACAATAGATATTTTTACAGGAAAAAGAATAATAGTTTTGAATGACAGGGAAGCTATGCAGAATGAAATCTACCCTGGGCAAAGGATAGGTTTGAGAATTCGGGGTGAGGATCACACTGCAATAGTGGACCTCAGCAGCGAGATGGTGAAAGCAGGGGAGATAGGTGTTTTTAAGGATGTGGCAAAGGAGCTGGATCTACATGATGGGGACATAATAGAGATACAGCACATCCCAACGCCAGTAAGTTTAGAATCGATAAGGAAAAAACTCGATGGAAATGAGCTTTCTGCTGAGGAGATCGAATCAGTGATAAGCGATCTGATGGCAAATAAATTGGATGAACCCGAGCTCGCGATGTGGATAGCTTCTACATATGTACGAGGGATGACCGATAGGGAAACGGTTGCACTTACAAATGCGATTGCCGCATCTGGAGAAATGCTTCAATTGGGAAAATCCCCGATAGTGGATAAACATTGCATAGGTGGGGTTGCTGGAAACAGAACAACAATGGTGATTGTGCCAATCGTTGCCGCAGCTGGCCTGTATATAGCAAAAACATCCTCCCGGGCAATTACCTCTGCGGCTGGAACCGCAGACACGATGGAAGTTTTTGCAAATGTAAACATAAAGATGAATGAAATGAGGGATATAGTAAGTAGGGTGCATGGGGCGATAGTTTGGGGAGGGGGAATAAACATAGCCTCGGCCGATGATAAGCTCATAAAGATAAGAAGACCGCTTAGCTTGGACCCGAAGGGTGTTCTTCTTGCAAGCATACTTGCAAAGAAAAAGGCTGTTGGCGCGGAGCATGTTGTAATAGACATTCCGGTAGGCATAGGCGCAAAAATAGAGGATTTGGAGAAGGCAAAGGAGCTTGCGAACGATTTCATAAAAATAGGAAAAATGATAAACATGAACATAGATGTGTTGATTACGGATGGGTCTGAACCGGTTGGAAATGGGATAGGGCCGGCACTTGAGGCAAGGGATGTTTTGCAGGTTCTTGAGGGAAGGGGACCTGAGGACCTTAAACATAAGAGTTTACTTCTTGCCGGTAAATTGTTGGAAATGGCCGGTAAGGTTGCAAAGGGAGATGGGTATGCTGTTGCAGAGCATTTCATCCTGAGCGGAAAGGCATTAAAGAAAATGAGGGAGATAATAGAAGCGCAAGGAGGAAATCCGAACATAAGATCAGATACTATTCCTTTAGGAGAACATAAATATTCTGTAAAAGCAGATAGGAGCGGAAAGATAGCCCATATAGATAATAAGAAAATTTCTAAGATTGCGAGGGCTGCGGGTGCGCCTACGGATAAAGGAGCCGGTATATACCTTTACAGAGCAAAAGGGGATAGGGTTGAGAAAGGAGATATACTGTTTGATATATATGCTGAGAGCGAGGAGAAGCTTGACTTTGCGATAAAGGCTCTGGATGCATGGTATCCGATAGAGTTCCAGAGGGTATTGCTCGGTGAAATAAGCCAAACCTTTTAATTTGTTTTGCAACTCTATATAGAGGGTATAATACGTTTAACCCGTCGTAGCTCAACGGTAGAGCGGCCGGCTGTAGCTTCAGCGCAGGGCAAACGTGCCTGTGGAGACCGGCAGGTTGGTGGTTCAAGTCCGCCCGACGGGAATTTGGTGGTATAAGTGAAGATAAGGAATTTGTTTTTTCTTTTTGCTTTGTTGAGTGTACTTTTTGCACAGCAGATAAACATCACATTCTACTATGGTGTTGGATGCCCGCACTGCGCAAGGACAGAAGCTGTTTTTGAAGAACTGAAAAAAAACTATACCCTAAACATTGTTGAAAAAGAGGTGTATCAAAACTATGAAAATAGGAATGAGATGTTTGCGCTGTATGAAAGGTTTAGATTTAATCCGTATTCCGGCGGAGTCCCCACAACACTCGTAAATAATAAGATGCTTGTAATAGGTGAGATGCCAAAGGAATACTGGGAGTATGTTTTTGAGCAGTGCCTCGCCGGGAATTGTTTGGAAGGAGTTTACAGCGCAAATGATTTTTCAAACATCGTGAGCAAACCGAGCGCGGGATTAACATGGAGCGTGCTGATAGCCGCTGCGCTTGTTGATTCCATAAACCCATGCACGCTTGCAGTGATGGCAATGCTTTTGGCTGTGATACTGCTCTCGAAGGGAAGGAAAGAAACCCTTCTTGCTGGAATTGTTTTTACTGGAACCGTGTTTGTGATGTACTTGCTTTTTGGGCTCGGGATACTTAGGGTTGTGACAACATCAGGACTTACTGAAATATTTTTTACTGTTGTGACAGTTCTCGCGCTCGTTCTTGCAATCATGGAGATAAATGCATACTTTAATTATAAGCCTGGATTTTTTGCTGTTGAGATGCCAATGGTTCTCAGGCCTTATGCAAAAAAAGCAATAGAAAAAGCAACATCATTACCTGGTGTGATTGTCGCGGCTGTTCTGTGCTCTTTGTTTTTACTCCCATGCTCTTCTGGTCCTTATCTTATGGTTCTTGGGCTTCTTGCAAAAGAGGCCAGCGCGCTCCATATCATGTATCTACTAGTGTATAATCTGTTTTTTGTTCTTCCAATGGTTATGATTACTGCCCTAATCGTTACTGGGTATGCAACAGTGCAGAAAATAAGCGAAACAAAGGAAAAGTATATAAGAACCATTCATCTAATTTCTGGGATCCTGTTGCTAGGGGTATTCTTCTTGATGGTCGCGCATCTTTTGGGGTATATTTAGCTAGGTCGGGTTATCCTTTCCACATACCTCCACGGCTCCATCAGCTCTTCCAAGCTCGATGGAGGGTTCTGAAGCGTAATCTGAAATGCTTCCTTTACCCCTATCTCCTTTGCAACGCTTGCCATAAAATAAAAACCTGGTGAGTATGGATCAAGAATGATCAAACGATGGATTGGCTTGACGAATAGCTGAAGCATATAGGGGTTATATCTTTTTGCTGTGGCGAGGAGGTATACTGCGGGCAGCAAACTTGAGAATAACACCCCTGCTGCATTCCTAGATGTCCAGAAATAGTACAACGGAATTAGTGAAACTATACCTGAAACCATACCTAAACAAATCCATGAACCAAAATGAGTTAAAATGTCCAATGGCAAAAGCTTCTTTTTTTCCTTAAAGCCTTCAAACCCAGGCGCGGCCATATGGTACACACTGTCTAAATCTCTTTTAGCATAGAAATACTGGAGGAAGGTCGCTCTTCCCTCTGTCAAAGCCCTTAGGAGGTCAAATTGATAATTAGATTTAAGAGGCACAAGCTCTCTTCTTGTGGTTGCTGCTATCTTAAGTACTGGATGTGTGGAATTTTGATAGTCCAAAACATGGACCAACTCATGGACCAAGATTGGTTCCAGACCGCTTCCAAGCTTTGGGTTTATCCATATTGAATTGCTTTCTGGGTATTGGATTGCCATCCCTCCTTCTCGAAGCGTTCTTAGGTTTAACCAACGACTAAGTCCTTTCACAGTTGGCCAGAGGTAAAAAAATGCCTTAACCGTGGTAATAAACGGCTTCTTCCATGAGACCTCTACCTCTGGTTTTGCTTTAAATTTTAGTCCGGTTATGTCTTCAATCATGGGCAGAACTTCCTCTATCTTTCTATCAAGCATAACCTTTTCTTCTTTTGTCAGATTCCGCATGAAACGCATGATATAACGTAGTAAGAAAACATTTTTAAACATTATAGATAACATTAAAAACCATTAAAAACCCTTAAACCTCAAAACAAGAAGGAGATGGTCCTTATCATAAGGCTCTAAACGGATTTCTTCTTCTATCTCAAAATATTTTTCAATTTTTCTCTTAACATCCTCAAAAACCTCTTCTGGTTTTTTTGTGACATCTATACTCTGGCTCTTGACGCAGAAGAAAGCATACCCGCCTTTTTTTAAAAATTTTTTTGAATTCAAAATTAAAATATCATCCTGGTCAGGCTGGGCAACATCCTGGTATATTCCATCTACTTTACCTATCTCAGCGTAGGATTCTGGCTTTCTTGCATCCGCAAGGATGGGAACTATGTTCTCCCTTTTCTCAGCAACCTCCATGAGAGACCTCATCGCCTGAGGCGAGACCTCAACAGCGTATATCTCGCCATCTGTTATAATATCAGAAAGATGGCTTACCGTTGTTCCTGTTGACGCGCCTAGATAAAGGAGTTTTGTTTTTTTAGAGAAGGGAAAATTCTTCAGCCCGTTTTTTATTGCGGCAGCGAGCTTGCTCCTGAAAGGGTCCCATCTTCTGTATTCCTTTCCTTCAGCAACAATCAGTTTTTCACCATAAACCCTCTCCCCCCTAACCATGTTGAGCGTGTAAAGCTCTTTTTTCTCCTCAAAAACGCCTGAAAATTTTTCTTTCATACCATCATTCCATGGCCCCTAAGCAAAAATGTAGATTTCTGCAAAATCGGGTCAGCGAGATAGTACTTTTTATTCTTTTTTTCTACAAACGAGTATGTCAAAAGCCTTTCCAAACAAAAGTTAAAAAGATTCGGATTGATCTGTTTGCCAATTCCTTTACTCACGCGAAAATGGAGCTCATCCCATCCAACCCCTACACAATTTCTAAGGATGGTTAGGTACAATTTTTTGTCTCTAGCATTTTTGAGAAAACTATTGAGTTCAGAAGCTGCGATCATGGCTGCTCTCTCTACTGTTCTTTCAAGGGCATTCCTATCCTTTTTGATTCCGGACTCATATCCATACAGAGTAAGCCATCCTATTAAACCATCAAGCTCTTCAACAGCTTTCTCGATTTCCTCTTTTTCTATTTTCAAACCTAGCTGCTTAAAACCAATCTTCAAATACTCCATCGATCTGTTCTTATCCAACCTTTTAAGGTGTATCTTTGTGATCTCCCTACCATACAGGGGATGTTGAGCATCCTTTTCACCTATAACCTTTTCCATCAATCCTATCTCGCTTCCCGAAAGTATAAAAGAGACATTTGGCAATCGATCGTAAAAATATGACAGAACATCTCCCAGCTCTTCTCCCTCCATTCTCTGGGCTTCATCTATAAACACATACATCCTGCCAGAATTCTTTATCTTTTTCTCCATTTCGGTTATTGTTTTATTTTCTAATTTTATATCAAAACCCAATCCAAAAAAAGATACCCCTAATCCTTCTATCCTACCAAATATTTTAGACCTGCCTCCTTTCGCAGTTTCATAAATAGCAGCCAACAACTCCTTTTTAGGATTTTTGACAATTCTACCATCTATCCACAATTTAAGATTTTTTGATTCGTTGTAGATCACATTGAGTAGGCTGGTCTTCCCCACCCTTCTTACACCCACTACGGCTATTATCTTTTCCTTTCTTTCCAATGCTTTTTTTATCTGCTCGTATTCGTTTTCATAGTTAAAAAAATCTTTTTTCTTACTTTTAGGTTCTATTTCAAAGTACATATGTGGATGTATAACCTAAAAATTTTTAAACTTAAGTAAATTTGGATTTTACTTAAGTTAGGTTAAGTAAATTTAAAAATAACTTAAGTAAGCCTTTCGGCAAACGACATCGGTATTCCTCCCGAGGTTTAGTGGGGAAGCCCGGATTTCCAAGCCCTTTCTACCATCCAACTGAATAGGGCTCTTTGAACCGGGATCGCAAGCTCCCAAAGCTCGCAGGCTAACCAGATTACCCCACTTCCCCATTCTAACTGAAGCAAGCGCGCTTCATTATGAGTCTGTCGCCCTTGCGTTTTATTATTCTAAATCCAAAACTTTTATAAAGAGAAACTGCCGCATGGTTGTTTTTCCTCACTTTTAGGTATATTGTTTTATGGGATTTCTCAGCAAGATTAACAACAAAGGAAAGAAGTTGTTTTCCTATTCCTTGTCCTCTGAAATCCTCCAAAACACCAAAACCGAGAAGGACAGTTCCGCGCAGGTATTCCCTTAAGTGGGCAAACGCAACCGGTGAGGAATCTATCTCATAAACAAATATCTCATCAGAATTTTTTATTGTAAAATTTGCATTCGGAAATATTTTTGAGATGAACGGCTTTATTCGCTTCTTTTCTTTATTCTCTAAAGCGCGTATTCTGATCATATTTCCACAAAATACACTTCTGCATGCCCGTGCCTGATTTCAACAGCAGCAGCTTTGAGGGATGGGGCATGCGGTATTTTTATGCATATCGTCCTTCCAATGTTTGCTTTGCCAAAGTGCTCATGAACATGACCAAATAGCGCAAGCTTGGGTTGTTTCTCCTCTATGATTTTTCTAATCGATCTACTTCCTATGTTTATCCCTTCCCCAATGCTGTCAAAAAGTCCATGGGGAGGGGAATGCGTTATGAGAATGGTGTTTGCATCTATTTTCAGAGAAGACATATGGGCGTATATCTCCTCCTCAGGCATCTCACCTGGGGTTTTGAAAGGGGTTGGGGTGGAGAAACCAAAACCAACGACATTAAACCCTTCCTTTATCTCAACCCTTTTTCCATGAACAGAAAATTTTGCATCCTCAAACATCCTTCTTACCTCTTCACTTTCATTATTCCCGGGAACCCAGAATACCTGCTGAACGATGCTTATGAAATCCTGTGCGTAGCTTATATTTTTTCCGGTAACATCACCGGCAACAACCAAATAATCATACTTTCTATCCGATTCCAAAACCCTCAGCCGGTCCAAAACCATTTCATCATTGTGCAGGTCTGCAAGCGCGAGGATGCGGATCATTTTAGGAGCTCCCTCCTCCTTTTATCTATCTGCGCCTTTAATTTATCACCTATAAACCCTCCCTTTCCATAATCAACCTTAAACGCTATTGCGAGCTTTGCCGCAATAGTCCTGGCAAGTTTTCCACGAACTTTTTTCGGTGCCTTGCTTATCCACTGATGCAAAAAAAGTATGCCGTGTTTTGGGGGTGCAATCTTTTTCTTGTTCCTAAGATGTTTGAAGAGTGCCTTTTCTGCGCCAAGAACCTGTATGGTTGAGGCAGGCATTTTTGAAAGTCTTTCCAAACTTCCGGCATGGGCAATCAGCATTGCAACTATCCTCCCACCTGCGATCTCTGTTGCATTCGGGCAGATTTCTTTTGCAATCCTCTCAATAGTTTTTTCATAGTGGGAGCGAAGCTGAGCCAAAGAAACAATCTCGCCAGCAAGTTTTTTCGGTTCTGAGAGGTCAAACTCTTCTGCGCCGCTGCTTCTTTTTCCCAATTCAGCAATTTTTTCTGCATTCTTTCCCGCAATCTTGCGCAGCTCATCAACATCTATATTTTTTCTATCTTCTATTGCAAGAACGATTGATGCGTACCTTGCCTTATCATCGCTTTTAAGCTCCGGAAAGTAAAGCCCGTACCAGTCTTCAAGCCTCTCCGCAAGAATGTTTATTACCTCATCTATTTCTTCGAGCGTTCTCTCAACATTAGCAAGATAGGCATCCTTTTTTTCGCCGGCTTCTTTTATCCCAGCGCGCGCTTTTTTGATAAACTTCTCCCTGAGCTTCATAAAAACCCCTATATTGTTTTATATAGCAACTTTATAAAGTTTTTCTGATAAGAAAGAAAGCGATAGCATGGAGATCAATGAAGAAAAACTGATAAAGGAAACCGTGAAGAATGGGGGTGTGCTGGCACTACTCTATTTTGATGTGCATGGAACTGATAGCGAGAAAATAAAAGAGTTTTCAACCGGTTTTATAAAGAGAATGTTGAGCGAGCCCGGGATAGTTTATGTTAAGGGAGAGATAGATGAACCCATCCAAGATAAGGATGTGGTTTCCACTGCGATAGAAGTTAAGCTTCTTGCGAAGAGCATGCCCGCACTAGTCAATTTTGTAGGAAAGTACAATCCATTCTCTGTTGAAATACTCGAGCCAGAGGAGATAAAAATTAGCATGGCTGATGCACACGAACTCCTGATGTCTGTGTCAACGATGATGTTTGACAATAAAAAGTACATTCTAGAAAGGGTTGCAAAAAAAGAGGATTTGGAAAGGATAAAAAAGGAGCTTGAAAACAGAATAAAATTGGGAAGGATGCTTCTTGAAAAAAGCAGAAAGAAGGGATGAAAATGGAGCTTATAAAATCAGGTATAAAGGGACTTGATAAAATTTTGGGTGGAGGAATACCTAAGAGAAGCGTGATTGCGATAAGCGGACCAACCGGCTGCGGAAAATCCACATTTGGAATGAATTTTATCGTGGGTGGAGCAGAGCAGGGCGAGGCCGGCCTATACATACCGATAGAAAGCACAAAGGAAGATGTTGTTGAACAGATGAACGAATTTTCTTGGAATATCAGTTTTCTCGAAAAAAACAAAAAGCTTTTTTTCCTTGACTACCCTCCACACGAAGTAGATCAGTTTATCTCAAAAATGAATCCCATAAAAGAGCTGATAGAAACCATGGGGATCGAAAGGGTTGTGATAGATTCTATAATGCCCATCGCCCTTCACTTCAACACGGATTTGGAGAGGAAGAGGGGGTTCATGAAGCTCATAGAGAATATAAAGAAATGGAATACAACCACATTCATAATCACCGAGGATACCCCAACGACAACCCAGGATGTTCTTCCATCAACGAAATACGGAATAGAAACGCTTGTGGATGGATGGATACACATCCATTATATATGGAGAGAGGAGAGGAGGGAAAGGATGATAGAAATCTTGAAAATGAAGGGAGCGAGGCATGAGATGAGGCTCTACCCTATGGAGATTACTAAGAGCGGAATAGTGGTTAAATCATAATTATAAAGGTTTACTGCTAAATTTTTTTGTGGCAAAAATATATTTTAGGCATGAGAAACTTAGAAAATACCAGGATGTGCTAGTAAACGACACATACGAAGCTATAGAGAAGGGAATGCACCTTCTTGCGCATGCCCCCGTTGGGTTGGGAAAAACAGATGCTGTTCTTAGCCCGGCGATTACACATGCCCTTGAGAAAAACTTGGATGTGTTTTTCCTAACCCCAAAAATCTCCCAGCATAGAATAGCGCTGGATGTTGTGAAAGGAATAGAAGAAAAGTATGGCTTGAGAATACCCACTGCTGATGTTGTTGGGAGGAGGTACATGTGCATTCATCCTTCCCTGGAGGAGTTGGACCAGGACTCTTTCTACCAAGCATGCGAGAAAATGAGGAAAAAAGAAATGTGCGAGTATTATAAAAAAGCCAGAGGATACAATAAAACGGAGCAGCAAAAAGCAAAAGAGCTTTTCAAAAAACTTTTTCATAAATCTTATAACCACCTTGAGGTTGTGGAGATCGGAAAAAAATGTGAGGCATGTCCGTATGAATGGACTGTTGAGCTAGCTAAAAAAGCGAGAGTGATAGTTGCTGACTATTTCCATTTGACAATTCCGGGTGTGAGGCAGCTTTTTCTTCTTAAAACAAAGAAAAGTTTGGAGAACTCTATAATCATAGTGGATGAAGCGCACAACCTCCCAAAAAGGGTGAGGGAACAGCTTTCAACAACAATCAATTCTTTTATGATGAGAAGAGTGGATAAGGAGATGAAACAATTGGGATTGGAGAATGCTAAAATGGAAAAAACCTTTAATGAATGGGCGCGCGAAGTTTTGGGAGATAATAAAGAAATTCTTCTTGGGAAGGAGATGTTTTCTTCTTTTGTTGAACACTACAACATGCCAATTGGCGAGATGGCAGAGTATTTTGAGGCTGTTGGGTTGGAATGGGTGGAAAGAACAACAAGAAAAAGCTATTGCTTGAAACTTGCAAAGTTTTTAAAGAATTGGGAAGGGGAAGAAGCCTCTGCGGTGAGGATACTAAGAAAAAAGGATGGGTATTTTTCTTTAAGCAAAAAATTCCTAGACCCGAGCATATCAACCTCAGAGCTTGGAAAGGCGCACTCTCTAATCCTCATGAGCGGAACCCTTCTTCCGCTTGAAATGTACCGGGATGTATTGGGGCTGAAGAAAGAAAGAACAGTTATGAAGCAGTATGGCTCACCATTTTCAAAAGAGAACAGAATAAACATAATAGTAGAGGGACTGACTACCAAGTATAGCAGAAGAAACTTTGAGGAGTATGAGAAGTTTGCGGAGAAAATAGATGGAATTGCGAGCATGACACCGGGAGGAACTGCTGTTTTCTTTGCCTCTTATAAGGTCATGAACAATGTTCTGCCCATGCTTAAGACAAGGCCGGTTTTTGCGCAGAGAGAAGGAATGAGACCAAAGGAGGTTTATGAGCTTTTTAAGAGGTTTAGCGAAGAGGGCGGATTGCTTTGTGCTGTGCAGGGAGGGTCCCTTTCAGAAGGAATTGATTATAATAAGGGGCAGATAAAAACTGTTATCATAGCAGGGATTGCTTTGGAGGAGATGGGTTTGGAGGTTGAGGCGCTGATTGATTACTATCAGGAGAAATTCGGAAAAGGATGGGAGTATGGGTATATCTATCCAGCAATCATGAAAGCCATGCAGGCTGCTGGAAGGGCGATAAGGAAGCATACAGATAGGGCAGCCATTGTTTATATGGATGAAAGATTTAAGTGGAAGAATTACAAAAAACTATTTTCTTCTGATGAGAGTTTTGTAATAACGAATGAGCCAGAAAAATATGTGGAAAGGTTTTGGAGGACTAACGGAGTGAAATGAGCTTTGCTTTCTCTATCTCCGCCTCGCCCCTCACCCCATCCCATTTTATCCTCCACTTTTCAATCTTTATTCTTTTTTTGAAAAATGGTGCCCATGCAACGAACGTTTCTCCCTCTCCCCCTTCAAGCAACGGATGGATCGGGTATTTTGTTCTCAGCATTTGGAATGGCTTTCCCAAAAGCTCTTTCCCCAAACCCTCAGCAGAAACAGAAACAATGTATGTCTCGAAATATTCCAGAACTTCGGAAAGAAGCTGTTTTTCTTTGTGCCAAAGAAAAGAATAGGTCGGAATCCCAAGCTCTTCGCCCAGCATGTCTATTTTTTGTTTTTGGTATTCGCTTGCTATCGCTCCACTAACAATCCCATCAAAATTGTTTTTTTCCAAAAACCTTTTAACACCGTTAAGCTCATCATCGCTTTCAACAAAATAATGTTTTAGTCCCATCGCCTCAGCCTGCATTTTTGTGTATTTTAAATTTGGCTTATGAAACATTTTGCTTTCATCATAACCCAAAACGGTTAGGAGAGAAACATCCCAGCCGGTATGAAGGGCGCAGAAAGTAGCAAAAACAGAATCCTTACCGCCGGAAAAAAGGACTAATACCTCCATTTTTTCTTTCTCTGTTGAAGGAAGAAAAACACGAATCCGGCAAGAACAACTACAAGAAGGGCTATGAGTGGATAGACGGATGTCTTTTTGTTCTCTTCCTCAATAAGGCTGTTTGCGCTTTGGAGGTAGGAGTACGCAAGCTGAGGGTCTTTCTTTTTGTATTCAACAGCTTTTTCATAGTACTCTTTTGCCTTTGAATAATCCGCCAGCGGAGGAGGGTTGGAAATCTTCTTTTCTACCTCACTAAACACCTCTTCTGGTATTTTGGTTATGTTCTGCACGGGTTGGGTTATGTTTTGTTCATTAGTAATGTTTGTAGGTTGGGTGGACGGTTGTTCTGCGGATAAAAGCTCGAGTGCTTCCTCAAAGTTTTTGGCTCTTACCGCATCAACAATCTTATTCTCATTCCACCTTCCATCCGCAAGGGAAAGAAGTTTCGAAGATATGGCATTCTCAAGCTTTGAGGTTTCACCGGCCAGATCATATGATTTTAACTGATTAAGATAGAAATATGCCTCACCGGGCCTGTTTTCTTCATACTTTGCCTGCATGGCTTGGTAGTAAGCAAGGATGTTCCACTCCCCCTTTACACCTATCTCTTTTCCGATATAATAAAGTTTCTCGTAATAGTCTATTCCATCCATGTACTCCCTCATCTGCAAAAATATGTATTGGAGAGGGGTCATGCGTTCATAATTAAACCTTTGTATTTTTCCATTCTCTTGGGCGATGAAAAGTGTGTTGTTCACAACCCAAACCCCGACAGGGTCTTGGATGGCATAGCTGAAAACTGGGTAGCAGTCCTTTGTGAACCAAACAATCTCCCCTGCCCTTTTATCTACAACATAGACATAGTCCGCATCCACAAAAACATCGTACGCGCTCTGCATGTTTATGTTTTTCTGCCCGCACATGTCCGCAAGGGTAAGGTTTTCATAGATTACCTGAACCCTTCCGTTGTTATAGTCCGCGACATAAAACTTTCCCTCATCGTAGAATATTCCTTTTGGGGAGTCAAACATTAAATTGTACTCCCCCTTTCTACCCACAAAATTTACCGTTGCCCCGTTCTCATCCATCACAACTATTCTATTCTCTTTGTCATCTGTAATGTAGAAAAGGTCACCTAGCTTCCATATACCGTACGCTCCATCGTACCCGCGGATTTGTCTAAGGGATGGAGCTCTCTTCCATATGCTCCCGAATTTTGTAAAGTACATGTATCCCTTCTCATCAACATAGATATCCCTAAGCCCGCTAAGTTCTTCGTATGTTTTCTTGTCCATATCCTTTGTTTCTAGGTTGTATACAAAATATCCTGCGTGGTCCGGGCTTAGGATATAAAGTTTTCCGTTAGCGTAAAAAATCCCGTTTATGGATTCGAGCTCTTCGTCCTCAATCGTACCGGTAGGGTTAAGGGAGATGCCGAACTCGCCAAACACTATTCCAAAGAGCAAAAGTGCTACTAAAAGGTTTTTAAATCTCATATCCAAAATTTGAAAGGAAAATAATAAAAAGGTGATGGAATTGGTTAGGCTTAAGGGTGTAATATTCGATGTAGATGGGGTGCTCATAAGGGGAAAAACGCCAACAGAAGGGGCCGTGGAAACCGTAAGAAAAATCAGGGAAAACTACAAAACATTCGTTCTCTCAAACAACTCCTCCCATTCAAGAAGCTCCTATGCAAAACTTCTTAGAGGAATGGGTTTTGATTTCTCTGAGAAAGAGATATATGTTTCTTCTTATGGCGTTGCTGTTTATTTAAAAAATAGGTTCAAACCAACAAGCGTGTACACAATCACAGGAGGCGGGCTTGCTGAAGAGATAGAAAAAATGGGATTTGAGATTAAAGAAGGAAAAGAAGGGGAGAAAGCCGAAATTGTTGCTGTGGGTTTTGATACCACTCTAAACTATGAAAAGCTTTCCATTGCATTCAGAGCAATAAAAAATGGTGCTTTTTTTATAGCTTCAAATCAGGATAGATTCTATCCAGTTGAGGATGGGGAGCTGCCTGGAGCCGGGCTGACGGTAAGAGGATTGGAATTTGCAACCGGTGTAAAACCGGTTGTGATTGGGAAGCCGGAAAGATTCGTGCTTGATCTTTTACTAAAAGAGAATGAGCTGAAAAAAGATGAGGTTTTGGTTGTTGGAGATAGTGAGGAAACGGATATAAGGATGGCGAGGAGGATGAAGATGAGAAGCGTTCTTATAGGTAAAGCAAAAAGGTATAAACCAACGTATGAAATAGAAAAAATAGAAATATTGACGGATGTTTTGCATAAATTAGAATAGCGAAAAGCGATGCATAACCATGGGGGAGTTTAGTGTTTTATTTGAACAGGTTGTCCAAGCTTCCGGCAGGTATCTCCATCTCTTCCTTTATCACCTGCTCATCAACGTTCGTTGCTGCCGGGGCGCTCTTCTCAACTATCACTGAAACCTGGACTGTTGCTCCACAGTACGGGCATTTGCCGAAAAGTGTAAGGTCAATCTCGTTAAGTTCAACCTCGCTGTTTATGTTCAGCTTGTTTCCGCATCCTTTGCAAACAAATGTCTTTTCTATTTTCATGCAAAAAATTGAAAGAAAGCATTTAAAATCATTTCTGCTGGTTAAATAGAATAAGTGATGATGGAAGTGATCTCTGATTAATGATGAGGTGACTTGACTCTGATCATATCTCCGTAATTCTATTCTTCTTTTGTCTTGGGAATGGGGATTCGTTAGGATAACCGACCGGAAGGATAGCAACCGGAATTAAGGAATGGGCTTTGAAAATTTCCTTTATTTTCTCATCATCAAAAGCCCCTACCCAACATGCACCAAGCCCAAGGGCAGATGCCTGAAGCTGAGCATACGCGCACGCGATCGTAGCATCCTGAATGCAATAAAGGCTTTCTCCCCTCTTTCCGTATTTTGCCCCTGAGGTTTTTGGGTCTGCGAAAAAAACAAAAACAACTGGTGCTTCCTCTATCCATTCCTGCCAGCATGCCCCTGCAACATTTTTTATAACCTCGCTCTTTCTTGTGTAGAAAACCCTGTAGCCCTGGAGGTTTCCCGCTGAAGGGGCAGAGGTTATCGCATCCATAATCTCTTTTATTTTGCTCTCCTCAACTGGTTTGGGTTTGAAGCTTCTTATGCTCCGCCTATTCGCAAAAATCTTTTCCATATTTTTGATTGATAACGCAAGCATTAAAAACATTTATTTGGAATAAGTGCCGGGTGAGCAGATGAATCTGAAAAAATATAGGGGAAGGCATTTTCTAACCCTTTTGGATTATACAGAGAGCGAGGTAAGGGAGCTTATCGACCTGGCCATAAAGATGAAAAAAGGGAAGGTAAAGAAAAATTTGAAGGGAAAGAGCTTGGCTCTTCTTTTCGAAAAACCATCTACAAGGACGAGGGTAAGTTTTGAAGTTGGTATGACAAAATTGGGGGGGCATGCACTCTATGTTGATATGAGAACAACCCAGCTGGGAAGGGGGGAGAGCATAGCGGATACCGCACGAACTTTTTCAAGGTATGTGGATGGGGTGATGGCCAGGCTTTACAAGCACAGCACAATAGAGGAGTTTGCAAAATATTCTACCGTTCCTGTGATCAATGGCTTAACAGATATGTTCCATCCATGCCAAACTATGGCAGATATGATGACCGTTTTTGAGCACAAAGGAGATGTGAAAGGGCTGAAGGTTGTTTTCTTAGGGGACTGTGGTTTTAACATGTTTCACTCAACAATGATAGGGTTTTCGAAATTAGGTGCAGATGTTTACGGAATATGCCCAAAAAAGCCTGAGTACATACCAAAACCAGACGTATTCGAGAAAGCCAAAAAACAAGCAAAGGGCAAAATAGTAATCGGGCATGATGTAAGTTTGGTGGATGGTGCTGATGTTGTAATCACAGATACATGGGTAAGCATGGGGCAGGAGAACGAGCAGCAGAGGCTCGCTGATTTGAAACCGTACCAGGTGAACCTGGAGGTTATGAAAAAAGCAAAAAAGGATGCAATATTCATGCACTGCCTGCCTGCGCATAGAGGGCATGAGGTTGTGGATGAGGTAATAGATGGGAAGTGGAGCGTTGTTTTTGATGAAACAGAGAACAGATTGCATGCGCAGAACGCAATACTCGTTGCGCTAATGGGATGAGTAAAATGGAAAGCGGAGATAGGGTAAGGGTTGTTTGGAAGGGAAAAACAATAGAAGGAATGGTAATGCCGCAAACGGACAATGAAAGGATTGTTTTAAAATTAAACAGTGGGTATAATGTTGGAATGGATAGAAAGAATGTGGAAAAAATCGAAATTGTTGGAAAAGAAAAAATAAGTAAGCCAAAGGAAGTTAGCGGGAGAAGGAAAAAGGCGGAAATAAGAATTCTCGGATGTGGAGGGACGATTGCATCAAAGGTTGAGTACAAAACAGGTGCTGTCTATCCTTACATGAGCGCAGAGGAGCTTGCAACCACTTTTCCGGAAATAGAGGAAATAGCAACGATAGATGCGCAAAGTGTTTTTTCTGTTTTGAGCGAAGATATGCATCAAGAGCACTGGAGAATCATGGCTGATGAGATAAGAAAGGGGATAGAGGATGGGGCAAAGGGGATTGTTGTTCTGCATGGAACAGATACCATGCATTACTCATGCTCTGCGATGGCTTTTGCCATTCAAAACCTTCCTGTTCCTGTTGTTTTCACTGGCGCGCAGAGAAGCGCAGACAGGCCGAGCAGCGATAACAAGCTGAATTTACTCAATGCTGTCTTCACTGCAAAACAGGATTTGGGTGAGGTTGTCGCTGTGATGCATGCAACCTCCAATGACGATTTTGGATTTGTTCATAGAGGGGTGAAGGTAAGAAAAATGCATACGAGTAGGCGGGATGCATTCAAAAGCATAAACATTCCACCGCTTGCAAAAGTTGATTACAGAACAAAGAGATTTGAGAAAACTTTTGAGTACAGAAAAAGAAATACTGGCGGGATTAAGTTTGATAATAGGTTTAGCGAAGAGGTTGGTTTGATATATTTTTATCCTGGAATGAATCCAAAAATATTTGATGTGTTCTTTGATTACAGAGGAATTGTTATCGTTGGGACGGGGTTGGGTCATGTTTCAACAAATCCTTTCGGAGAAAAAAGCGTGAAGCCGGTTGTTGGAAAGATAAGAGAGCTTGTTGAATCCGATGTTGTTGTTGCGATGGCTAGCCAGTGCATAAACGGAAGGATAAACATGAATGTGTACGCCAGTGGAAGAATACTAAAAGAGATAGGGGTAATAGGCCATCTTGCAGACTGGACTCCGGAATGCGCTTTTGTTAAACTTTCCTGGGTTTTGGGGCATGAAAGGAATGCGAAAAAAGCAAAGGAAGAGATGATGCAGAACTTTGTGGGTGAGATAACCGAAAGAAGTATGTATACAGGGGAAGAACATGAGCGAATTTAGTGAAGAGGAGAAAAAAATTATAGCAAAATATTTTACAAACTTAGATAAAAACATATTTGGAGTGGTGAACCTTCCGGAGGTTGTAAAAGGCACGCTTTTTGCAAGGTACAGTAGAAGCGAAAAAAGTTTGAGAAGAACGCTTTTGGATGAGTTTATAAAAAAAGAGGGGATGGGGTTTGGTGAAATAATCGGAGAGAGGAAGGAAGATGAAAAAAGCGCGATAGCAACAGAAAAAGCAGAGAAATTTTACGAGCGCGTGCTCATAGGTTTTGGGGATGATAGCGTAGGTGAGCTTGCTGGCGTTCATATTGCTGTTGAGAATGTAAGCAACGTTGCAACAAAATTAATAGAGGATAGAAGGATTGGTCTCTCTCCTCTTGAAAAAAGCTCTAGGTATGTATATTTTGATAAGAGGGATGAAAAAGGAAGATACATGTATTACAGAGAGCCAACAATAATGGAATCTGGGTTTGATGATGCTTACGAGGAAACGCTAGATTTTCTTTTTGATACGTACGCAGAACTGATCCCGAGAGTGAGTGAATATGTTAGGAAAAAATATCCAAAGGGGGAGGAAAGCGAGAGGGCTTATGAGGCAGCAACGAGGGCAAAGACATGCGACCTGCTTAGGGGCTTGCTGCCAGCAGCAACACTAACAAACCTCGGATTGTTTGGAAACGGAAGGGCTTTTGAATACCTTCTTGCTACCCTCTATGCATCAAGGCTCAGAGAAGCGCAGAAGATTGCTGAGGAGATGGAGGAAGAGCTAAAAAAGATTATTCCGTCCTTTGTGAAAAGAGCGAATGATGAAAAGGGGAAGGAGATGCAGGAATACATAAAGAATCGAAAGAACGCTGCGAATCTTGCCCCGCAAAAAATTAGCTATGAAAAAAGTGATGATGTAAGGCTTGTAGGGTGGGATGAGGATGGGGTAGAGAAAGTTGTTTGCGCAATTCTATTCCCTTACTCACAAACAACCTATGATGAGTTGATGGAAAAAGTAAGGAGGATGAATGATGAGGAAAAGGAAAGAATAATAAATGCGTATGTTGGGGAGAGGAAAAATAGGAGGCATAAGCCGGGAAGGGCATTTGAGAACGCTTACTATACTTTTGAAATAGTAACCAATTTCGGAGCATTTAGGGATCTGCACAGGCACAGAATCCTGACCCAGGAAAGGCAGCTTCTTACTGCGAATCTTGGGTATGATATGCCGAAAGAGCTTAAAGAGGCGGGGGTTTCAGAAAAATTTGAGAAAGCAATGGACGAGGCGAAAAAAACATACCAAAAGATTGCGGAAAGGTTTAGGGAGGAGGCGCAGTACTGCGTTCCCTTCGCATACAGGATAAGGTTTTACATGACGATGAACGCAAGGGAGGTCTATCATTTAACTGAGTTGAGAACCGGGATGCAAGGCCATCCAGATTATAGGCATGTTGCACAGAAAATCTACTCGCTCGTAAAAGAAAGGCATCCCTTAATTTTCAAACATGCAAAATTTGTGGACATGAAAGAGTACGGGCTGGAGAGGATAGAGGCAGAAAAAAGACTAGATAAGAAAATTGAAAATTTGAAAACATAACTACTTTTTCTTTTTCCCTTTCTCCTTATTTTCCATTATGATATCCCTTGCTGTTTTTCCTTTTGGGAAGTATTTTTCACCATTGTTGAAAACAGGCATCCCTTTTTCATTTGCAATCCTTAGAAGCTCAAGCTTTGAAACGGTCAGGGGGATGTTTATGAGCTCATAGGTTCCGAAGGGGGTTGTCTCCTTTATTGTCTTAAATTTGTGCCTTTGCTTCATGCCCGCAACAGTCAGCTCTACCGTCACTTCCATGCTATCACGGCTTTTTGATTTCCAACCGTAAGGAATTTAAACATAACGCTGAGCCATCAGAATTCGAAAAAATAGAAAATCAATAAAAAACTCCAACCTTTTTTCCTACTATAAGTTTTGTTAATTCCTCTATATTCTCCAGGTTTTGCTCTGCTATGTAGCGTGCTTTACTTTTGAGTGGCTCAACATCATCCCCAACCAATTCTATAAAGGCCATCTTTGGTTCATTTATGG
This sequence comes from Candidatus Anstonellales archaeon, assembly GCA_038890745.1. Taxonomy (GTDB): domain Archaea; phylum Micrarchaeota; class Micrarchaeia; order Anstonellales; family J096; genus JAWAFD01. The sequence goes on along the minus strand of JAWAFD010000001.1, from coordinate 207,547 downwards.
GTTTTCCGATCTGGCTGAGAAGAGAAACGCTCACATCCCTTAAACTTGGGTATTCTTTGCTTATATCCTCTGCAATCTTGAATGCAAGAACGGAGTAGATTTTTCCCACATGGCTGACTGGGTTTTTTCCGGCTGCAGCCTCAAGTGTCATAAGCCTGAATGGGGTTATCAAACCATTTACCCTGTTTCCCCTTCCAACAGAGCCATCATCCCCTGCTTCTGCACTCAACCCTGTTACGGTTATGTAAACAGAGTTGTTCTTTATATCATCTGCAGTGTTCACAAAAACCTCAACATCCATATCTGTAATTTCCTTCGCTTTTTTTAGAATATCTTTTGTAACACGCTCCTTTGCTTTCACATATTCGTCTATTGAATGGATAAACCGGTCTACAAAAGCAACCGCAACCGTAAGCTTTATTCTTCTATTTTCTCTCAGCCCCATTACCTTTATGTCCTCCCCAACCTCAGGATGAAGTTTTTTGTATTCCTTTGAGTTAAGGTATTTTTCAACAGCAAGAACAACCTTCTCTGCATCCGAAAAGGGAGCATACCCTACACCGAAGCTTGTGTCGTTTGCAAGAGGGACCTTACCCTTATTTCTTAAAAAGAGCTCCACCAGATCTTTGCTTCCGGGTCTTATCTTTGACATTATCTCAACATCAGCATCAGGGTCAAGGAATCTTGTGTTCTGTTTTATGTATTTTTTTGTTGTTTCCAGAGCAATCTCCTGAACAGGGAAAACCTTGCCATCTGCCTCATAACTCGCCCTTCCGCTAAGAAGGATGAAAAGCGGCTGGATGATCTTCCCGCCACCAAACTCGGGTTTTGCCTCACCGCCAACTATCTGGCCCTTGTCAACATTGTGATGGAGGATCGTTCCAAACTCTTTCAGGTATGCCTTGCAAAGCTCTACGCTTATCTCTTCCATTATTCCATCTATGATCGTATCAGGATGGCCAAGCCCTTTTCTCTCAACGATCTCAACATCAAGCTCAGGAACAGGCGTATATCCGCCTTTTGAGACAACAATGTTTTTTGCCAAGCAAACCACCTAAAATTCAACTTCAACAATTACTTCCGAATTGTTTTTAAGCCTAAGCATTTTTCGCAGATTTTCCCTTGCTATTATCTCAACAACGTTTGAGGGATGCCTGCTTTTAAGAGGAATGATTATACACGCCCTCCTTTTGTTTATCCTGCATGGATAAAGGTAGAGCCCCCCATACAGCTCCTCCCCCTTCCTAAAACCGCGTACAAAGATGGGCTCCTTCCTCATCAAAACCTCCCTCTTCCAAACCTCTCTATCCGGAAGAACAATGTTAAGTGTTCCTTCAAAAGGTATGAAACCAATCGCTTCTGATATCCCTTTTCTGTATTCTTTTATGGAAAGGAATTTTTTTCCCTCCCCAAGCCCAGAAGCAACCTTTCCGCGAATGCAAAGTCTATCGCGCTCAAACGCAGATTTAAGGATCGAATAATACCTCATGCATTCCTCCACGCCCTTTTCTGTAATTTTTATCTTCCCATCTTTTTTCGTGATAAGTTTTTCTGATTCGAGCTTTCTAATAACGTAGGGAACAGCTTGAGGAGTAATGCCGAGAAATTCCGCCAGCTCTTTGTTTTTAATCTGAATAAAACCGTTCCTTCCTCCTTTGCTGAGTATAAAAATCAGGGCTTCCACACCAGCATAATACGTGGAACATTTAAAAACACTTTCCAGAAAATAAAAAACCCTAGCGGCCGTAGTCTAGTGGTAGGACTTTGGCCTTCCAAGCCAACGACCCGGGTTCAAAGAGCCCTTTTCGGGCTGCCTAAAAGCGCTTCAGCGGAAAAGGGTTTGGAAATCCCGGCGGCCGCAAATGAAAATGAGAATTTTTTTATTCATCCTGGCCCTGTTTTCCGTTGCTGCGAGCGCATGCAATGGGTCTGTAGTTTTTTATGTTCCGGCAATAGCAGGAGAGGAAGGGGGTCTTGTTAATGCCGTGATGGTTATCGGAGAAGGAAATTCAACCTATCTTGAAATCCCACCTTACATAGGTATTACAACGCAAAATTCTTTCATGACTGCAACAAACCTGGCGAAAAAAATCTCTGGAAAGGAATGCTCTTTCAGAATATCTTTTCCTCACACAAATGTGGAAAACATAGATGGGCCTTCTGGGGGAATAGTTTTTACAATATACGCATACTCCCTGCTCGCAAACATGACCCCTCGAGAGGATACGATGGCAACGGGGAGCGTTGATGAAAACGGTAATATCGGGAGCGTAGGGGGTGTGTATGAAAAGGCATTGGTTTCAAAAAAAATAGGAAAAAAATTCTTTTTGGCACCTAAGCCAAGCATATCTGAATACATGCTTACAAAGAAGCTTGAGGATGAGAATTTTACGATTTTGTACGTGCGGAGTGTTGAGGAAGCGCTTGGGTTCATGTTTCTCAACATAACCCCAGAAGGAATAAAGCTGAAAAGAACAGAAAAAATCCCGGAAGAAGAGAATGGATGGAAGGTGGATGGGTTTGATGAGATTGCGGAAGAAATGATGGGGATGGAAGAAAGCGAATTGAGCGATGCAAAAATTCCGCAAGAGATTTATAACTATGTGCAGGAGAGCATCGCGCTTCAGAAAGAACTGTTGAGAATGGGGTATCAGTACAGCGCAGCAAACGATGCATTCACCATTCTCACAGACCTGAGAACAATCAGGGATGTTAATTCAAAAACGCTTGAGGAAAAAATATCTGAGGTTGAGGAATGCATCAATGCAACAACGCTGAATCAAAAAACAGAGGAAAACTGGGAATGGGTTGTCGGAGCTGAAGTAAGAAAAAAATGGGCTGAGAATGAGGTAAAGGTCGTAAAGGCTGCAAAGCCTGAGCTGAAAGAAGAGAAGTACATTCTCATGAACAAGTTGGAATACGCACATGGATGGTGCGAGATTGCACAACAACTGAACAAAAAAAGCGGTGGAAAGGTTTTGAATGAAAGTGCTTACAAAGAGCGCGCAAAGGAGATAATAGGGAAGGTCGAAAAACAGATTGTTACGCTTGAGGCCGCAAATCATGTTGAGAATGCAAAGAAGCTTTATGATGAGGGGAAATACCTTGCCGCAGGGTATGAGGCCATTTTTGCAAAATCCATAAACGATGCGCGAACAGGCAAAAAGAGCGAGGTCGGAACGGAGTATAGAACAATGTGGGGAAAACTATACGGAAGCCAGGCAAGATTCTCGGGTGGGGCTGAGGTTACAAACCTTGCAAACTATCTAGAAGAGTTCTTTTTGGAAGCAGAAGAAAACGCAGTGTGGGAGGAGGGTAGCAAGGAGGAAAAAAGCGGTGGTGGATGTTATAGCACAATGATAATTTTTGCTCTGCTTTTTGCTGCAGCCGTTGCTAAAAATAACCATTATTAAATGTTTCTTCCAATATACTTAGCATGGAGTTATGGAGAGAGTGCGCAAGGCTAATAGAGTTTAGAAAGATGAAAGCTGAGAATGACTACAAGCTTAGGTATATGGAAAGGACCGGCGCTGATGAGAACGCAAAGGAATTGGTAAAAAGCGAGAATGAAAACCTGCAGAAGGAGATTGAAAAAATAGAAAAAATACTTGAGGAGAAAAAGTATGTGTTTTTTGTTCCCATGGAAACAGAGCTTGAGAGGTTGAACAAAAAACTTAAGGAGTTCAAAGAAGATGAAATAGATAGGGCGCTAAAAACAAAAACCGGTGAGGCATGGGAAATTCTTTCAGCGAGGGGAAGGATAATAAAAAGGAATGTGGAATTGAAGGAGGAAATAGGAAAGCTTATTGATGATGTGAATAAACTGAAGAAAAAGGAAAAGGTTGTTGAGGCAGTAAGAAATGGTGGTTTGAAAGAGGAGATAAGAACCGATGGGGAAAAGAGCGCGCTCGTTGCGAGAATAGCAAAAAGGATGGGAAGGCTCGGGATGGATGTAATTTTCAGGAACAAAAAACTTCTTAAAGGAAAACCTGATGAAAGCGAGGTGATGGTAAGGATAAATGGGGGGGTAATATGGGTTCCGGAAAAAGAAGCTGAGAATGTTCTTCTGAATGAGAAAAAGCTTGAGGCTGTAAGCGTGAAAATACAGGTAAAAAATGCTGAGAGGCAGATAAAAAAATTCTCTGAGGAAGAGGAGAGGGAGTTTGAGGAGTTGCAGAGGGAATATTTGGAACTTTTGAAAATAAGGGAGGATTACGTAAAAAAGTATAAGGATTAAAAGTTTTCAATTAGTAATACAAAATGTTTAAAAATGTATTTACGCCAAATATTATACATGAAGAGTCTAGAAGAGAAGATAGAAAATGGAGTGAGAGTAGCTAGGCTTAACAAGGAGCTTAATGACGCCATGAAATTTATTAGAAATGTTACACGCATGGAATTTATAAAAGAGCCAGTAGTGGACACAAGCAGGGATGTAGGAAAAAAAGTAAGTAAGGAGCATTTTGCTGAAATAAAAAAAATGTGGCTTATGTTTTTGCTCCTTAATCCACAAAAGATAAGGAACCATCCAAGCTATCATATCGCCACAGCAGACCCGCCAGTAGTATGGATAGGGAAACAAGCAGATTTTAGCGAGAGGAAGAACTACTATAAGAGCGTAAGATACCTTCTGGCACATGAATTGATGCATATCCTAGATTTTCAAAACCAACTTTATTATGACGGAACGATAACGAGGATGTGTTTGATGGAAGGGAGGGCAGCATTTATTGGATGGCTTTATAGTTTAGGGAACTTTGAAATGGCAAAGGGAATGGCTGGGGATTATTTTGGAGAATGGATGTCGAAAAACATAACTATTGCGAAAATTTTTTTTAGGGGGGATGTAGAATTAGTTGCTAAACTGATGGCAAAATACAACCCATACATCCCAGGATATCACTTCATAGCAGAAATGGTCGAAAGGTTTGGAATTGATGAAGCATTTAAAATTACCAGAACAAAACCACCATCTAATTTTATGGAAATCCTTTGCCCAGAGCAATACCTATGCAATATGGCATTAATAGAAGCTATTAAGGAAAAGGATGTTGAAACGGTTGAAAAACTTTTGGGTTTTGGTGCAGACCCAAATGCGGTAGCTATGGATTTACCAGGGAAACCATCTGCCCTTGCCCTTGCTATAGAGACTAATCAGTGTGAAGTGGTGAAACTGTTAAACGAATATGGAGCTAGTATAAAGAGTGGGGAGTGATTGTAACTATAGTTACATTAAATCCTTTTCCACATATGGCTCTTTTAATTTATACCCCAAAGAATAGTAATAAGGTCTAACCCCTGCTCCGCTTATCACCCTCATCCTTTCCAGTCCAAACTCTTCTTTTGCAATCCTCTCTGCTTCTCCCATCAGCTTTTTCCCGATTCCTCTATGCTGAACACCTCCTCTTTTTCCTATCCCGACCTCCTGCCCATAAACATGCAGTTCCCTTATCAATCCGATCTCGCCAATTCTTAAGCGAACAAAACCAAAAATGTTTTCTCTATTCTCATCTTCGCATGAGAGAAAAATTTCTTTTCTTCCACTCGCCATGTATTCCCTCCTAAAAATTTCTAATGTATTGGGCAATTTCTTATTTTCTCTTGGCTCCCTCGCTCTTATCTCCCAAACCCTCCCTCTTTCTCTAGCCCTTTCCTCAACCAACTCTCTGAGGTTGCTCTTTTTCACTCCTGCAGAAATTAAATTTGCAGGAATGTCTCGTTGTATTCTCATCACACGAACATACTCGGGAATATACCTGTATGCCTCAACAATAACCCCTGCTGCAACATCTGAAGAATATGGTTCATACCCTCCATCCTTATACATCTCATAAAGCCTTGTTCCTGGAATGAGAAGGGTTGGGTAGATCTTCAACATATCCGGCTGAAACCTTTCCTCACTGAAAAGCTTTTTGAAAACCTCTACATCCTTTTTTGGATTTGATCCGGGCAGGCCAAGCATAATATGATAAACAACTTTGAAGCATGCATCCTTCAATGCGCGCGTACTTTCCACAACCTCTTTCACCCCATGCCCCCGGTTTATCATTTTATAGATTTTATCATCCGGGTTCTGCACGCCCAACTCAACCCTAGTCGCACCATAGTAAAGCATTTCATCTATATAAGGAATGCAAACATCCGGACGGGTTTCTATCGTTAAACCAACTACCCTATGCTCTGCACGCTCGTTTAGTTTTTTCGCATCCAGAATATTTTTTGATTTTTTTCCGTTCAGTGTGTTGTATATTGATTCAACAAAATCCTCCTTATACCCCCTCTCCATCTGCAAAAAAGTTCCTCCCATGATGATTATTTCGCACTTATCCGTAGGATGGCCCTGAATCTCGTATTGTTTTAACCGGTTTTTTATCTGCACCTCTGGGTCAAAGTTTGCCATTCTCGCGCGCAGTGCAGCAGGCTCCTCACCAGTATAGCTTTTAGGAGCTTTTCCAGTATAGGGGCAGTAGACGCAATTCCATCTGCATGAATTTTCGGGCTTTATCATAAGCGCTATGGGTGTAACCCCTGAAGCTGTTCTTGATGGCTTTCTGAAAAGAATTTTTTTGATTTTTTTTGTTAGTTTGTTTTTCGGAAAACCCACCAATATCTGTGAATTTTTTGGCATGGAGGAAAGGGAGAATTTTAGGGCAGCCTCTTTTTTAATCTGCTCTATGTCCTTCCTTCCCCTTACTAGTTCTTGTACTATCCACTCTATAGCTTCATTCATGGATATATTTTTGCGTGCAGAGTTTAAAAATCCCTCCTCTAAACACATACATTTAAAAACAGATATAAACACTAATATATAGTATGATCGCGAGACAAAGGTTGCCAAGAAAACTACAAAAGATATCGCTCATACAAACCTCTTCCTTAGATGAAGGTTTTTTGCGTGGATTGAAGTTTTCTTTAGGGGAGAGTGGAAAGACAAAAAGAATGATTATTGCAAGAGAAGTGCTTGCTGATGAAATAAAAAAAGCTAATGGAAGATTGAGCCTAATATATGAAGATTCTTTTAGCTGGAAAGAAGAAGCAACCCACAAGGAACTTGCGGAAGCGAAGAAAGTTTATGGAGAGGTAAGGGTTCCGGATGATGAAATAAAATATAGAAAAATTGAAATGGAGGAGTACAATTCATTCATAGTTATAGATGGAAAAATAGTTGTGTTCTATTCAGGAAATGTTGGTTTTGTTTTCTACGGCGGAATAGCCGAATTGCTTCTTGAGCTTAGCATGCTTAGAGGAGAGTTGCCGAAAAGGCTTTATAGAATGGTGGATAGCATTACTTCAAAAATTCTTGTTGATGTAGATCTAAAAGAACATTCCAAAAATTCCTGCGAGAGAGTAGATCAAACCCTCAAAGGGTGAGAAGAGAAGGGTGCCATGGTTTGTTGCCTTGCAGTCAGAAACAAAATCTGAATGAACATCAACAGCAAACCCTTCCTCTTGTTTCACAACAGAGCTGGATTGAGACTGAGCGTATATCTTTCCAACAAAAAGCTCCTCCTCTTCATACACAATCTCATAGTTTATGGTTTTTTTGCTTCTCGGTGGAACATACACCGGTTTTGAGAACTCCCATCCAGGAACCCCTTTTGAAGAAATTATAAAAATATCCCCAGAATCTACTTTGTTCTCTATTGTTATGGCAAAAACAGCCGGCTGGCCTATTCCAACTGTTTGTTTTTTTGGTTCAACTGAAAGCGCCATGTTGTCATGCGTTACCTCAACAACAACAAAGAATGAGAAAACCCCCAAAAGCTCCCCATTCCCCTCATCCTCAACATCTATCTCTATTGTATAATTCCCCTCTGCAGCATCGGGCGCTGAGGTAAGGGAAACCTGCAATGGATTTCCGTATATCTTGCTCGGTGTTGATTTCCATTTAAGAGGAATTGCCCACGCATATGCATAATCATAGTTTCCTCCCCTTCCAAATTTTCCTCCTTCAAAAACCTTTGGGTAGATCTCCACGGCTATCGTCTGTCCCGGGCCTATTTTTCCTAAATAAACCGTCTCATTCTCTTTTATCTCCTTTATTATAGGTGAAACTAACTGCAACGAAAAAAGCAGGGGGAAAAACAAAACCAAAGCAAAAATTTTCTTCATGGGATTTATTGAGAAATTGGGTTTAAATAGGTTTCTTTTTGCCAGCCCCGCGGGCTCTCATCCTTTGGAGCTCGGTCTCCTTTGCGCCCAGGACATAAAACTTTTATCGGATACGGCATCTTGCGGGCAGGCTCACCAAAACGAAAGATTTAAATATTCGTTAACTATAATTAACGAATATGTTAACAGTTGAGAAACTAGTGGAGATGAACCATTGGTGGAAGTTAGGCAAAGTAAGAAGAGAATTTGTTCCACCATATCACAGAATGGTAAGTTATAGCCAGACTAGCCCTTTAACTCAGCTTCAAGATTGCTAGTGTATTTCGTATAATTCCCAGATCTTATAGCTTCAAAAAATTGTGGGAAATCTTGCGGAGAAAGGAATTTGAAATAATATTTGAATTTCTTCTGTTTTTTATTCAACTCTTCGAAATGTATTCTAGCATATTTCAATTTGGCTTTATTTTCTTCTGTGATATCTTCATTGGATTTTATTTCCACAACTAAGATATACTTTCCAATTTTGATAAAGAAGTCTGGATTGAACTTTGCCCAAGCCTGATGTGTGCCCTTGCGGGAGGTATAAGGAATATCATAAAATCCTCTCTAAACAGACTTAATCCAGACATCTATTTTTTGTGCATATTCAAACAGCAAGTAAATTTCCAGCAACTAATTCGGCCTGTTTTAAAACTGTTTCTGTTGCCTTTTTCTCTTTATCAGGTGGATAGCCGTATTTTCTTAGTATTTTCTTTACTTTGAGGCGTAACTCTGCTTGAACGCTTTCTCTTTGTGTCCAGTCTATTGTAACACTTTTTCTTATCATTTGTGTTAGTTCGAGTGCTATTTTTCGTAAAGTCTCATCGCCAAGTATTTTAACTGCGCTATCATTGACTTCAAGTGCGTCATAAAATGCAAGTTCATCTTCACTCATTCCAAGCTCTTTTCCCCTGTTTTTTTCTTCTCTAACTTTTCTTGCTAACTCTATTAATTCTTCTATAACCTGCGCAGCCTCTACAGCCCTATTTGTATATTTTTTTATTGTTCTGTCTAGCATTTCCATGAAAGATTTGCCTTGAACAAGGTTTCTTTTTGAAATTATCTTAATCTCATCGTTCAATAATTTTTTTAGGGCTTCAAAAGCCAAATTTTTCTGAGGCATCTCTTTTACTTCAGCTAAAAAATCCTCTGATAAAATTGAAATCTCTGGTTTTTGAATTCCAGCGGCCTCGAATATATCTATAATTCTATCAGAGATTACAGCTTTTGAAATAATCTGTTTGATTGCTATTTCATACTGTTCCTTTACATCTTTTTTGGTTTCGATCGTTTTTGATATTGTTGATTTTAATGCCTGAAAAAAGCCAACTTCTTCCTTGATCTTCATAGCTTTTTCATGGGGAACTGCCAAAGAGAATGCTTTAACAAGAGCGGTAGTCTCTTTTTCAAATCTCTCTTTTTTCCCAGGTTCTTTTAGTATGTGCTCTATTGCATTAGGTATAAAGCTGACTCTTTCTTGTGGTGAAAGCTCGAAGAATTTTCTATAATTAAATCCATAAAACATATCCTTTACAATTTCATATTTCTCTAACATTAATTTGACGGCTTCTTCTTGATCTAGCGTTGGTTTTCCTTTACCACCACTTTCTGTATAATCCCTAAGAGCTTTTTTTAATTCAGCCCCAACACCCATATAGTCAACAACTAAACCACCTTCCTTTCCAGGATAAACTCTGTTTACTCTTGCTATTGCCTGCATCAAAGTATGTCCTTTCATTGGTTTATCAAGATACATTGTATGTAAAGATGGCGCATCAAAACCTGTCAAGAACATATCCCTTACAATAAGCAATTTAGTTTCATGTTTCGGATCCTTGAAGTTATCACCTATTTTCTTTCTTCTGACTTTGTTTCTTATATGTTGTTGCCATTCTTTCGGGTCAGAAGCAGAGCCAGTTATTACAACTTTGATAAATCCTTTATCATCATCTTTGTTATGCCACTCTGGCCTTAGTTTTATTATCTCATTATAAAGATCGATACATATTCTCCTTGACATGCATACAATCATTCCTTTTCCATCAAGGACAGAAAGCCTTTGCTCAAAATGATTTACAATGTCTTTTGCAATCCTTCTTATTCTTCTAGGCGCGCCTGCAATCTTTTCGAGTCTTGACCATTCTCTTTTGAGCTTTTCTTTATGTTCTACTTCTTCGCCTTCTGTTACCTCCTCGAACTCTGGGTCAATCTTTGGTCTTTCTTCTGGTTTGAGCTCTAATTTTGCCAGTCTGCTTTCGTAGAATATTCTTACAGTCGCACCATCATTCACTGCTTGCTCTATATCATAAACATCAACATATTTTCCAAACACGGCGGGGGTTGATCTGTCCTCTTTTTCTATTGGTGTTCCAGTAAAGCCAATGAATGATGCGTTGGGCAAAGCATCTCTTAAGTACTTTGCATAACCATATGTTATAAGTGTCTTATCTTCTTTTTTTAGTATTTTTGCTGCAAAACCATACTGGCTTCTATGGGCTTCATCTGCTATAACGATAATGTTGTCTCTCTCAGAAAGCACAGGATATTTCTCCCTCTCTTCCTCTGGGAAAAACTTCTGTATTGTTGTGAAAACTATTCCGCCGGAAGAAACACTTAGTAATTCCCGCAGTTCTTTCCTCGTGTTTGCCTGAACTGGTTTTTGTCTTAATATATCTTGACACTTGCTAAAAGTGCCAAATAACTGATCATCGAGGTCGTTTCTGTCTGTAAGAACAACAATCGTGGGATTATCTAATTCTCTGATAATTTTTCCAGTGTAAAAAATCATTGTTAAACTTTTTCCAGAACCCTGAGTATGCCAGACAATGCCGGCTTTTTTGTTTGTTTTTCTTGCTTGTAAAGTTGATTCAACCGCTTTATTTGTCGCCCAATATTGATGATAAGCCGCTAGTTTCTTTTTTGTTTCTTTATCTTTTTCAAAAACAATAAAGTTTCTTACAATATCCAAAAGCCTGTTTTTTTCGAGCATGCCTCTAAGCAGGATTTCTATTTCCGTTAACCCTTTCTTTGGTTTTTCTCCATCTATTGTTTTCCACTGCATAAACCTCTCTGGCTCAGAAGTAATCGTGCCTGCTCTTGCATCTATACCATCACTAATAACCAATATCTCATTATATTTGAATAGAGAGGGTATCTGTTCTTTATATGTTTGAAATTGGTTATATGCTGTCCAAATTGTTGCATTTTCATCAGCAGGATTTTTTAACTCTATAACAACCAAAGGCAAACCATTAACAAACAAAACAATATCCGGCCTTCTTTCAACATTGTTTTCTATTACTGTAAATTGATTAACAACAAGAAAATCATTATTTTTAATATCTTTAAAATCAAACAAATTAATCAAAACATGTCTTTCTTCACCTGCTTTTGTGATTGGAACACTAACTCCATCCGTAAGCATCTTATGAAAGGTTTCATTGTCAACAATTAGTTTTTGGCTTCCTATCCTTAGAATTTCTTTTATTGCTTGCTCCCTTGCTTGTTCTGAAACATGTGGATTAATCTTTCGCAAAGCCCCGCGTAATCTATCAACAAGCACAACATCTTCGTATCTTTGCCTTAATGCATATTTTCCATTAGGTAAATAATCCTCATTATTCCCTCTTATTATTTCATAGCCAAAACTACCCAAAACTGACAAAGCAAATTCTTCAACATCCGATTCAGAGATTGCTTTTTTCATGTTCTGACCTCCAGTGGTACTCTGATTTTGCCTGACATAAGTTTTGGCAAAAGAGAATCGCGGATTTGCTCTAAATACTGTATCTCAATCAGATTATTAATAATTTTTTTAAATAGAGGCTCAGCTATTTCAGAAAACTTCGAAAAGATATTTTTATCTGGAATTGCTAAATCCATGTAATCTAAAGATTTACCGGCATGAAGTATGGTTGTACCATTAGCAAAAGTATAGATCGTATTTTGAATATAATTACTCTTTAATAACCAATAAATATAACTTTTTGGAATAATTTCTTTTTCTTTACTATAAACTTTTCTAATTCCACTAGAAAAAGCACCCTTTATTCCTACTCTTACAACTCCTAGTGTGGCATCAAGAGACAGTAAAATATCATCTTCAGTACAGAATTTTCCTTTAACCACGTCTAATGGAATAAAAATTTGATCTCTTCCAGGAGTGCTCATATCTCCAACTCTAATAAATTTTACACTATTTTCAGAAGGTCTAGTAAGATAATATTTAGATCCCGGTTCTATTCCTCTTTCAAATATTAATATGTCTTGGATATTTTGTACTTTCCAACCTTTTGGAATCTCTTTTCCCAATTCCTCACTATAAACCATCTCTCCGCCCGAGCTTTTATATGGTTTGCCTTCTTCGTTTGGAAACTCAAAATCAACAAACCAATGCTTGAAAATTGCCTGGCCTATTGCTTCTAAAGTTTTGTTCATTCGTTGATTGAGTTCTATTTTATCATCAAATGCCGAAAGAACTTTGGCGATGGCGCGTTGCTCGGGGAGGGGCGGTTTTGGGTACCTTATCTTTCGTATTTGAGATTGATAAATGGCAGGTACAGAACTACCGCTTTTTATTGACTCAATTAACGATTTTCCTTGTTTGGAAATTAAAAAATAGAATAAAAATCTCGAATCACCTTTAAACTCTCTGAGAATGACAATACTTGGATTAATTGTGACTTCTTCATATTCTCCTTTAAAATGTCCAACATCACCCAAATTTCCTCTAGTAACTAACAATACATCATTTGCTTTTAATTGTATTTCAGGAGATTCCTCATATTTTTCTTTTGATATGTGTTTAACATCTGAAAAATCAAGATAATAAAAAGATTTGATATTCTCTCCGCCAAGTACAAATGGTCCAGAATTTTTTAGATCAGAGAGTTTATAACCTCTCCAACCAATACGACCTCTTACAATTAAATCCGTTTCAAAATTTCCAACCTCCCAATCCTCGGGAATCATTCCGATTTCAGTTTGTTTGAATTTGGTTTTGGGGCTCATTTTATCATCTTAATCGGTTTACTTTCTAATATGTGCTTACTATCCAAGTCTCGTTGGTATCTATAAGAAATTACTTTTATGAAATCTTTTATGGCCTCCCTTCTTTTGTCAGCAGGGAATATTGGAATTTTATTAGTTTCATCTAATTCAAAATGGATTTTATCACCTACTTCTTCCTTTAATTTTTTTAGAGTGGCAAAGTCAACCTCTTTTGCATGACTTTTAAATAATGGATTAAGAAGCATTTGCTGGATTTGTCTATCGGATTTTACCATATTCTCAATTTCTGCTTTTTCAGGATGTTTTGTGATTAAGTCACTCATTTCTAGTATTTTAATAGAATCATTTTTTTGCTGTTCAAAAATATCAAATATGGAATTAAAATTATACTTTTGTAAAATTGCTCCTTCTGATTTATTTTTACTGATTTTGAACACAAGATCAGCCAAATCATCTATCTCTACTCCTTCTTGCTTTTTGATTTCATTAAAGCTAGAATCTTTTAAAAAAATAACATACCACCCTTTTTTATTTAACAAACTTTTCGGGGTTATTTTTCGCACATATCCAATTATTTCATCATCTTGTTTAACATAAATTATAAAGGCTATTAGATGATTTTTTATTTTTTCCAATATTTCATTTTCTTGATGTTCTAATGTGAACGCTTTTTGCTCGAACTCGCCCCAGGTATCAATAGTTTTAAGATTGATATACTCCACATCTTGAAAATTATCTACCGTATAATCTGTCAATTCTCTATCGCTGATTTTAGAAATTTCTTTACTCAGCCATTCTTTAAGCACTTGTGACACTTCAGTGTTTATGTTAGCTCTATAAAAAATATACCTGGTTACACCTTTTTGCCTGTATCTCCTAACAAAGCGTAGCTCCGCATTTTTCTTTATTTCTGGAAATTTTATTTTATTGTTCATTTTGATCCTCTATTAAGATGTCCTCACCGATTCTTTTAACACTTAATTTTGATGAGATCATCTTATGTTTGTTTTTTGAGATTAAGTAATATCTTCTATCCCCCATCATAACATGGTATAGATTAAATCTAAAAAAGATTTTTAGCAAAGGGTTTACACAAAATAACGAAGTATCTATATACAAGTAAGCAACTAAAACCAGCAGTATTGAAAATGAGATAATATCTCTAATTCCAGATAAGTCATCTAATATAAATGGTAATATGTTCGTTACTAAAAAGCTTAGATATTCACTATTTTTAAGTTCAGTTATTGTTATTTTTTCTTCACTTGGTACAACGGATTGTATGGTTTTAAACAATAAAGTGACCAAAATAAAACCAACGATGATAGCAGAAGCAAGAGTTATCAACATGGTTTGAGTATGATGTATGTTTCTGATTATTAAAATGCTAAATAACGGAAGATACGAGAAATAAAAAAGTATAATTTTTGAAAACCTATTTAACATACTACACCCTCCACCCCAGCATCTCCAAATTCTTTTTTATTTCTTCATCAAGTCTTTTGCTCTCTTCCATTTGCTGTTTTAGTTCTGCTGTTAGCTTTTTCATTTTTTCTTCGAAAACTTCTTCTGGTTCTTCTACTTCCTCAAAGCCAACATATCGGCCTGGTGTTAAAATGAAATTATTTTTTTCAACTTCTTCTAATGTAGCAGACTTACAAAAGCCAGGAATATCTTTATATTCAAGTTTGTTTTCTCCCCTCCACGCATGATAAGTATCGGCAATTTTCTTTATTTCCTCATCAGTTAATTCTCTATGTCTTCTATCTATCATTACACCCATTTTTCTCGCGTCAATAAACAGAATCTTCCCTCGTCTATCTTTGAATTTGTTATCTTTTTTATCACGAGAAATAAACCATAGACAAGCTGGAATCATTGTGTTATAGAATAATTGTGAAGGTAGAGCAACAATACAATCTACCAAATCTGCTTTAACAATATTCTTTCTTATCTCACCTTCATTAGAAGTCATTGAGCTTAAAGAGCCGTTAGCAAGAACAAAGCCAGCCATTCCTGTTGGTGATAGATGATGAATAAAATGCTGAACCCATGCAAAATTAGCATTTCCTTTTGGAGGAATACCAAACTTCCATCTTACATCTTCCTGCAATAACTCGCCACCCCAATCTGAATCGTTAAAAGGTGGATTTGCTAAGATAAAATCTGCTTTTAAATCCTTAAATTGATCATTATGAAAAGAATCCCCCCACTTTATGTTTGCATCAATCCTTCTTATCGCAAGGTTCATTTTGCAAAGACGCCATGTTGTCGGATTGCTTTCTTGACCATAAATTGAAATGTCACCTATTCTTCCACCATGAGCCTCAACAAATTTTTCTGATTGAACAAACATTCCTCCAGAGCCACAGCAAGGATCAAATATTCTGCCTTTGTATGGTTCAAGCATCTCGACAAGTAATTTTACAATACATCTTGGAGTATAGAATTGGCCGCCTTTCTTGCCTTCTGCGGCAGCAAATTGTCCAAGAAAATATTCGTAAACTCTCCCGAGAATGTCCTTACTTTTGTTTTCTTTATCACCAAGCCCTATTGTGCCAATTAAATCTATTAGCTCTCCTAGGCGCTGTTTGCTTAATGCAGGACGTGCATAAATTTTTGGAAGAACACCTTTCAATGAGGGATTGTCTCTTTCGATAACATCCATTGCATGATCTATAAGTTCTCCTATCTCTGGCTTTTTTGCGTTAGCCTGTAAATACTCCCATCGCGCTTCTTTTGGAACCCAGAAAATCCTTCTTGCAATGTATTCGTCAACATCTTCTGGATCAGCGTCTGGATCTTTTTTTAATTCTTCATAGACTTCTTTGAATGCATCAGAGATATACTTCAAGAAAATCAGGCCAAGAACAACATGCTTATACTCTGCAGCGTCCATGTTACTTCTCAACTTGTCTGCTGCCTGCCAGAGTTTCTGCTCAAAACCAAGATTTGCGCCATTTGATGTCGTTTTTCTCACCTCTTATTTATCGGCGCATTAAAATAAAAATTTTTCCACTTCCCCTAAGACCCGACTCTTCTACATCTCCTCCATCCCTTCCTCTTCATGCCTTCCTCCATGCTTCTCCTCATGCTCTTCCCTTCCCTTGCTAATCTTCTCTTTGTATTTATGCTCAAGCGGTTTTTCCCTCTCAGCCTCCTCTGCTTTCCTCCTGTAATACCCCGCCTGGAACATCAAGGCAGAGAGAACGATCAGGGTTACCGGAACACCTAAGTAGAGCATTGGAAGGATGATGGTTGCAAAATCCCTTTTTATATCCTCAAACTGGGCAGGAACATAAGCTGCACATTGGGATTTTATTTTGTTCAGATCGTTGTTTGCAACAAAATCAACGATAGCGCTCAGAACGCTCCCGGAGAAAACAAGAACAGCATACACAGAAGCCAATATTATTACTATTCCAAGTGCAAGAAACACCCAGCTCAAAACCTTATCTTTCATACGCTCACCCATTCTAAAATTAGATGGTTGGGTATAAAAAGCTTAGTGTAGTCTAATTAGCTATGTCATAATTAATACACTAAGCGCTTACAATACTCTCATTCTGGTTCTAAAATAAGCCACTTCCATAATGGAATGAACCGAATGCTTTTCTGACCAACCTTCTCCTCTCCTTCATAATCTCTTGTTATTACAAGGAGGTTGTTGCACCTAAGCTCTTTGCTCGCCTTAACCAGCGCGCCCAATTCTCTTCCATCCATCTCTTCTCTAGAGGATATCGCTGTGGTCTGTACAAGCCCAATCACACTCTTTCCATTTTTGATTACAAAATCTACCTCTCTTTGCTGGTAGTCCTTCCAATAGTAAACCTCAAATTTTTTGTTTTTGCTCGCCTTTCTGAGAAGTTCCACAGCAACTAGATTTTCCATTGCCCTTCCTCTATTATCTGAAATCTTAAACCCGACTGTGCTTACTATGCCATTGTCAATGCAGTATATTTTCTTAGGTGCAAGGATCCGTTCCTTAAGCTTGAATGAAAAACGCTCAACCATAAAAATTAAGTACGCATTTGAGAGATAGGAATAATATTGTTTTATTGTATGAGAACTCTTAACTCCTAAAATATTTTTTATTTTGTTGAAAGAAATCTCATTAGAAACGTTTGAAATAAGGTATTTTGCAAGTTCTTTCAAAGCAGCAGGATGTTTAACTTTATAACGTTGAGTAACATCCCTCTCAATTATATCTTTGTAATTCTCTGCGAGAAAAATTCTACCAAGCTTTTGTGCTAAGGGAAAACCTCCTATCTCGATGTACTCTTCAAAATAGTTTCTGATTCTGGCTCTATCAAACGTTTTGTACACATTGTACGCAAATCCCTTTAAATCCAAAAATTCCCTAAAACTGAACGGAAACAGCATTATATCTATATGCCTTCCTGTTAGATATGTGGCAAGTTCTTTACTAAGAAGTGTCGCATTGCTTCCTGTAAGAATTATTTTTTTTGTTCCCATAAGCCTGGATACGAACCTTTCCCAACCAGGAACATTCTGGATTTCATCAAAAATCAAAAGGTCAACTTCTCCCTTAAGCGAATATATGGCTTCAAGCACTTTGTTTAATTCCGAGGCACGGATGGCAATCCTCTCATCCTCGAAGTTAACGTACGCAAAATTCTTACCAGAACCAAGCATAAAAGCAAGGATAGACTTACCACATCTTCTTGGCCCTGTTATAACGAGGGCAGCATCCTTAGAAATAAGACGTTCGGCATAAGCGCGGGCCTCGCGGTCCACTATTTTTTCCTCCCGAAATCTTGTTTCCAAATCAGCTTCTCTATCAACTATAGCAGTTTTAATATCCTCAACATTCACCATATTTAAATAGAAATGCGAAGATTTTATAAATATTTGCATTGTCAACGCAAAGATTTAGAAATCATCGGAGAAGAGCGAGCAAATTTAAGATGGATTATCCCTTTAGTAACGGCTGGCTGAGCAGCTCGGTTGCCCTTGCTGCTTACACCACCGTCCTATCAAACCCATCTGCTATGGGCGGGCTTTGCTCTCTAGTTTTGGGAGGTGCTTCGACCTTAGATGCTTTCAGGTCTTATCACCATGGGGCGTGGCTGCCCGGCAGTGCCTGTGACAACCGGTAAACCAGAGGCCCCGGGTCCAAGTTCCTCTCGTACTAAAAGACCCCTTCCCTCAAAGAGCTACACTTCCAGCAGATACTACCGTACTGTCTCGCGACGTACTGAACCCAGCTCATGTGGGCCTTTAATGGATGAACAACCCAACCCTTGGTGGCTCCTGCACCACCAGGATGGCCCAAGCCGACAGCGATGTACCAAGCCGCGGGGTCGATTTGTACAAACTTTACAAAAAAGTTCTTTCTTTTCCGTAAACGCTTTTCTTTCTTACAAGAAAGAAAAGGGTTTGTGTACTCTCGCCCGCGACGAGCCTGTTAAGGGTTTTGTTCAACGGTATTTCAAATCCGCAAACACTTTTAGTTTTTGCGGATCCTCGGAGCCGATAAAACGACTAAATTTAATCAAATTTGTTTTCGACCGGATTGGTAGAATAAAAACATCCCGTGAGGTAGTGATATTTCCACATTTTATTCCAACGGCAGTTAAGATCTTAGAAATCACATGTAATACTGCTTTTGATTTTTGATATATCTGAATTCGCATTCGCGGTTTACACTGAACAGAGCCCTCTGCATCGAAAAAACCTTTCACAAAATTCACCTGTGCTTCTTTGCTCCATCGGAGGATTTTCAAAGGATTTTTTCTTATTTCTAAGAAAAGAAAAAACGCATCCTTTGAATAGAACCTAACACGGTACATCCCTGACTTTCTTTGCTTCGATGCTGTTTTCTTTCCAAATACTCTTTCCACGCGCGGCAGTATTGAATTCTCTAGCCATTCTTTCGATTTTTGCTCGTATTCAATATAGTACTCATTCTTTGGTTTGTAGTAGATTGCAGTTGCGTCTCCTCCTGCTCCGAGTAGGTATGCCAAGTCGCTGTGCATACTACTTATTCTAATTGAGTCGTTTAAATACGTTGCGATACCTCGTCTCCGAGAAATATACCGCAGAACAAATTACCCCCAGGGTAGCTTGTTTGACAGCTGGATGCCCTACTAATAGGCAGCCCAGGTTCGCTAGGCCCTGCTTTCGCATCTGCATCCCACGCTTTTAGGGATACAGTCAGGCCAACATATGTCCTTCACCCTCTTCCCCGGATTTCTGACCCGGGTGAGTTGACCATTGGGCGCCCATGTTTCTTTATCGTGGGCGTACCGCCCCAGCCAAACTATCCACCTGGTGCTGTTCCCTTGCGGGTAATCCTCACCGACAAGATAAGGTGGTGTTACATTGGCGCCTCCACAACCCCCGAAAGGGTTGCTTCGAAGGCTCCCACCTACGCTCTGTAATCCCACCGATGAAAAAACACCAGGCTATAGTAAAGCTCCATGGGGTCTTCGTTTCCCACTGGAAGTCCCCGGCATCTTCACCGGGAAGTGACTTCACAGGGTCCCAAGCAGGGACAGTGGGGGAGACGTTACGCCATTCATGCTTCGGCAGAGCATGCCTCTGAAAAAAGAATCATATTTTCCAAGTCTTTTTTCTTTTTCTGATGTTTTAAAGGCACAAGAGTGTAAAATCTCTTAATATTTTTAATGCCCGTTAAAACCAACTCGTCAGAATCGTAAATGCTCGAAGTCACATTCATACCCTGCAGCACATTTTTTAAGAACAACAAAGGCTCATTTGGGGAAAAATAATGTTTGCACCTTATTGAACACCAGCACTGAAAACTTTTTGTAAATCCATTTACGAAACGTTCAGCATTTCTGCATCCACCTTCTGCATCATAAAATCCAGCAAGATAGGCAAGTCTATTCTCAAAAGAGGTTTTTACCACAGCAGGTGTTTTCCAGTAAATTTGACTTCCTGCTGGATAATACCTAAGCAGTAGTTCGTAAAGCTCTTTTGAATATACTTTAAGACGAAAACAATATCTCTTGCTCTTGTTTGCCCACACTTTATAAATTTTGAATCTTTTCAGCGGAATTGAAAATTCTACACTGGCCATCTTTGCAATCATAACGAGCCAATCTCTTGAATAATCGGCTGCAAGGGTAACTTCGGCTTTTTCCCTGCACGTTGGCAACGAACCGTCTCTTAAAACGCCGAGGAGATAAGAGAGGTTTTTCATGATACTCTTTTCACTGCTGCGGTTAAATACTTTACGACGCTTCGCTTCCAGAGTAAGGAG
The DNA here is from genome assembly GCA_038890745.1 of Candidatus Anstonellales archaeon. Taxonomy (GTDB): domain Archaea; phylum Micrarchaeota; class Micrarchaeia; order Anstonellales; family J096; genus JAWAFD01. The sequence continues at coordinate 187,137 of JAWAFD010000001.1, read as the reverse complement.
GCATGCTCTTAAGCCGCCAATTAAGCGGCGAGGTATTACGCTACCTTAAGCAATCTTATCACACATTACTGTGTGGATTGGACTCTATCATCGCACTATGGCGTCTGGCGTAGAGTCTCTGAGGATCCTCCTAAACCTTTTATCACCTCTTCCAAATCATACCTTCTCTGCTTCCCTTCCATATTCATTGAGAAGGCAAGCTTCAACAGCCGCTTAAATCCTTCCAGCGTGGAATGTTCCTTTCTCTCCAATCCAAGTACAATCTCCTTGAAAAGCTCGAAGTCTTTAGCTTTTACTAAAAGCTTGTGCTTAGTAAAGAACGGTATTATTTTTTCTGCAAGTTGTTTTCTGTTATCAACCACGAGCTGCAAGGTTTCTTCTTGACCAGGTTTTTGGATTATTCGCCCGCATTTTAGATGGGCTCTAGCAAGCTCAAGAACATCTCTTGCACTTTCATGCTGCGTAATATGAAACACTGGGTCTAATACCCATCCGAACCTTGTTCCCTCTTGCTTTTTCAGAGCCACGCTGAAGCATCCTTCGGCATCAACGAACCCAACCAAATAGTAGGCTAGGTACTTTCCTTTTTTAAACAGCTTACTCAGCTGCGCATATTTTTTCATACAACCACCTCTTTTTTAGGTTTAGAAGTTTCCTGCTGATTGCCCTCATCGATTCGCACATTTTCACATTCTATGTAGTGCGAACCATCTGGGTTCCCAGCATATAGCCAGATTTTACGACCTCCTTAGGTTGAAGGTCAGAGTTACCTCCGCTCTTTACTGGCCCTTCTTCCCGTTGAACCGGGCTTTCAGGTACCAGCAGTGAGCAGGCGTCGGCCATCGTACTAGGCATTTCTGCTTTGCGATGACCTGTGTTTTTGATAAACAGTCGCTCCCCCCTTGTCAGTGCCACCTGCCTTCTCATCGAAAGCAGGCACTCCTTCTACCGAGGATACGGAGCTAACTTGCCGAATTCCCTCGCTTGGGTTCTCCCTACAGGGCTGAGCCTTTTCAGCTAGGGGCACCTGTACTAGTTCTAGGTACGGGCATGAAGAATCGTTGGGTTTTGCCTTTTCATGGGCCCCAGGAATCAGTCCAGTTTCCCCATAAGAGTTTGAACTGCTTCTCCTCACAATGAGACTCTGCAGTTCTATCCTCTTTAGACGGAATCTCTTCCGCTGAACCTATCCCAAGGCGTCAGCAAAACCCCTTGCGTTGCCGCGCCTATCTTCATGGGGCGGGAATATTAACCCGCTTCCCTTTCGCGCACTTCCGATTAGGGGTGCGCTTAGGACCGCTTGGTCCGCTGGTAGTCCCTTCCTAAAAACCTGAACTACCAGCGTCTAACCCTTGGCTGACGAACATTGCCAAGGAAACCGTGCCCTATCAGCCCTCCAGGATTCTCACCTGGATATGCTGCTACTAGCGCCAGGATATTCATTCCAGATTGCTCCATAAGAGCTCACGCCCTTACTTCTCCGCAATCCGGACGCCTTCCTACTCCTCTCCTTTCGGAGGGGCGGGGAATCGGAGGCTGGCTTAGCCCCGTAAATTTTTAGAGACCGCTCCCTCGACTGGTCCGCTATTACGCGTTGTTTGGAGGGTGGCTGCTTCTAAGCCTACCTCCCAGCTGTCTTGGGGAGGGGCCTCCTTTAAGATTCACACTTAGCCAGCACTTAGGGTCCTTAGCCCCGCGTACGGTCGTTCCCGTAATGGCCCTCAAGCTTACCCCGAGGAACCCCACTGCCGCCATCTACGCCGAAGGTAGATTCGGAGTTCGATAAGGAAGGGAGGGATTTCTCCCCCTTACTCCCTAATCGGTGCTCTACCCCACCTTCAAGCTCCGGCGACGCTGAGCTGAGACTCATCTCGGAAGGAACCCGCTATCACCCGGCTCGATTGGATTTGACCAGCGGTTCTTCCCTTCCTAAAAACCTGAAAAGAACCGCTGTCTTTCACCCCTACACCCGAGTCACCTAAGGGGAATATACCACCACTAGTTGCGGGCCTCGACCAACCTGACGGCTGGCTTCACCCTGCTCGGGCGTAGTTCGCAACGGGCTTCGGGTCTGCATGCGGTGACTGGTCCCCGGTTAAGAGGACGCCCCTCGTTTCCTGCGGGCTTTTGCTTTCGCTTCGCCTTTCAGCTCGCCACCGCAAGTAACTCCCTGGCTCTTGCTTCGAGAAGAATGCCAGAACTCTGGAACACCTGCCTCCAACCTGCCCTCTCGAACAGGAAGTTCAGCAGGCCAACCTTTTGAGCCCTGGCTGCCTGTCCCCGCATAGTTTCAGGCTCTTTTAACCCCCCTTCCGGGGTGCTTTTCAGCGTTCGCTCGCGCTACTAATTCGCTATCGGTCTGAGGCACATATTTAGACTTGGAGGTTAGTACCCCCATCTTCCCGAGCTCAGCCAGAGCACGGTACTCATCTGGATCGCTCCTCTCTCCTTCCTCTACGGGGCTTTCACCCTCTTTGGCGTCCCGTTCCAGGGAACTTTGAGTCAGAGAAAGGATGCTCCCCCACACATCTGTACCCGTATTACTACGGGCCATTCGTGACGGTCTGTCCGGGGTTCATTCGCCATTACTACCCGGATCGCAGTTGCTTTCTTTTCCACCCGGTACTAAGATGCTTCATTTCCCGGGGTTGTTGCACATTCCTGTGCACAGCCCGATCCTAGGATTACAGCCTGCATGCGGCTACCCTAGGCTTATCGCAGCTTGCCACGGAGCCATGCTTGCCTCAGCCAAGCCATCCACTAAGCGGGTTCTAATAACAGCACATCCTAAATTTGCTCGCTCTTCATCCTCATTACCATCAATCTAGACGAAAGATGAGCCGCAATAGACAAACACATGCAGCAGGCTTAATTTTATTGATGAAGGGGTTTAAAAATCTATCGGTAGGAAAAAATCTGAGAGAATGAAGGTTTTTGTTGGGACATCCGGCTGGGCATATGGATGGAATGAAGGAGGAAATTTTCAATGGTATGTTGAAAATTCAGAATTGAATGCTGTTGAAATAAACGCAAGCTTTTATCGTTTTCCGTTTCCAAGCCAAGTAAAAGGATGGGCAAAGAAAACGAAAAACATCAGATGGGCTGTAAAGGTTAACCGGCTTATCACGCATGTTTTCAAGTTTGGAGAAAGGGCAAAGCACACATGGAAAAGGTTTGAGGAGATTTTTTCCCCGCTGGATAAGAGTATCGATTTTTATCTATTTCAGCTTCCGCCGAATTCTACCCCGCAGATGAAAACAAAAATTGAAAAATTCGCAAGATTCACAAAATTAAAAGAGAAATTTGCGCTCGAGGTTAGGAATGAAAAATGGTTTTCGCCGGAAAATTTGGAGTGGGCAAAAAAGAATAGAATCACTTGGGTTTCCATAGATGCGCCTGAGTTTTCTCGGGAGATCTACAAAACTACAGACTTTGTTTATTTGAGAATGCATGGAAGGGGGAGCTGGTATTCCTATAATTATTCTCGGGAGGAGCTGGAAGAAATTGCTGAAAGGATAAAAAAAGCAAACCCAAAATACGCTTATATTTTCTTTAACAACAACCATGATATGCTGAACAACGCGAGGGAGATGAGAAAAATATTGAATAAATAGAAGGCTCATTTAAACTTTTCAAAAAAATTTCTTTTCCATTTTGTAAATTCTTTTAGATTAACACCAAGATATACCATGTCCCTGTCGGTTAAACTGTTTATCTCTCTAAAAAGTTCATCCTCAAAATACTCTATTTTTTGTTTTTTTAAAATGCTTCTATACTTTTTCACATCAAACTCGCAGTTCATCAAAAGGGTTGCAATATCTATCAGGTCTTTTTTCCCTTTTATAGACCCCCTCCTTTCTATCTCGGCACATTGTTTTAGTATGAGAAGAACCTCTGGGGATGGAACTTTTATACCTTCCACACTAGAAACGTTCTCTAATATAACCTCTACAGGCACAGCGAGTTTTGAGTAGGATGGAAGATAAAGATCAACATCAAAACCTTCCATTTTTATTTCGTATTTTTTCAAACGTTCATTTTTTTCTACCGAGTACCTTCCCCTCATCGCTAAGAGAGTATCATAATCAACTACGAGGGCTATATCCTTTGATTTATGAATTTTTGTCCAGAGATAGACCGCCCATCCTCCGATAACAACAACAGGGTAGTCTTTGGTCAGCTCTAAAAGTTTCTCAAAGCTTTTTCTTGTTACCATCTCACTCCAGAATTCCTTTGGCTTCATACCCTCACCTTATCCATAAATGCATTCACAAAATCCCTAGCGTACCACTCTTTAAGGTTCCACAAATCCACAAAAATCTGCGGGAGTGGAGCTATAAATTTTTTTCTTTTAAGCAAAAAATTGTCGGCTGTAAGAACAAAAATATTTGGCGGCCCCTTCTTCTTAGGAAATCTCTCCTTTATTTCCTCGATAGTTTTCTTACCAGCGTAAACATAAACCTCGCTGTAATCTGCCGGTACATCATTAAATGCCATCCTGTATCCTGAATATGCGGTAAAAATAACACTTGCGGGCATGGATGCTTCAGCTCTTACCACGGGCAGATCTGTTCTTGTAGCATAGCAAATATCCTTTTCCAAGTTTCTTTCTGATGCCCAGTACAGCAACGCCTTTTTTGTATCTATAATTGCAAACGACCTTTTTCTTTTTTCAATTGCACCGATGCTCTCCAATGGTTTGAGGGCATTGTTCACTGTGCTCAGAGAAAACCTGAATTTTTTAGAAAGCCAAAGCTGGGTGAATGAAAACACTCTTTCTTCTATGGCTTTAGAAAGAATCTCCCTGTAAATTATCTCTTTTTTCAGCATGTTTCTATTTTTATATAAACTTATTTTTAAATGTTTCGAAAATTATCGAAATATCCCCCTTCCAAACTTCGAATCCTTTCTTTTTAGCACAACAACCCTGCTCTCCTCCTGCTCGTCCATGTACTCGTAGTTTGGTAAAAACTCCAAAAGTTTTTCGCTGAGTTTTTGAATCTCATGATGCCGCGGCATATTCTCTATTTTCAACCTTTCTCTCGAATACCCTAACCACATGTAAGCTTTGATCTCGATAAAATCAGGTTTGCTTTTTTCGAATAGTTTTGCATACTGCGGGAAATACTTTTCATCATCATTCAACCCTTTTATTACTGTAAACCGAATTACGCGGCGGGTGGGTATTTTTGCAAAGAGCGAAAGGGTTCTGTTCAGCCTTTCCCAACCATCTTTGTATAGAGATTTGTTTATTTTTTTGAAAAGTGTTTTGTTCGGCGCATCCAAGCTTATGTACAGTTGAGTGGGGAGGGCATTTTCCTTCCATAGTTTTTCCAGCATTCTTGGCTCCTGCCCATTAGTTACTATGAAAATGCTTTTTACTTCCTTATGCTTTTTCAGTTCTTTTACAAGTTCAGGAAGAAGAGGGTAGAGTGTTGGCTCTCCGCTCAAACTTATCGCCCAGTGAGAGGGGAAAAGCTCGAAGGATTCTTTCCAGAGTTTTGAATTGGCATCATGGGCTCCACCTATTCCCGAGAGAAGCCTTTTTCTCTGCTTAACAATTTCTCCGATTATTTTTTCCGGCGGATCAACATCGTCTTTTTTCATTTCAATTTTTTTCATAAACTCCATGGGCCTCCAGCAGAAAATGCAGTTCTGCTGACAGAAAACAACTGCCGGAGAAACCTGGGCGCAGCGATGGCAATCTATTCCGTAGAATTTTTGCTTGTAGCAGACCCCTTTTCCCCGCAGGGCTTTTTTTGTCCATGCGCAGATCTCAACGGCAGAATGTCTGCCCGCAATCCCATAGTGCATGTGCTCCAACTTTTCTTTTACCCAATCAGGAATTTGAACAACCATAGTATGTATTATTTAATTATATAATGTTTAAAAACAAGCGCAAACCGAAATGTTTAAATACATTTTTTAACATATATTATAACTATGAACAGAAGCAAACCCTTGAACATAAGAAAAACAGAAGTTCCATTCGCCCCAAAAAGATATCTGCAAAATATTCTTGAAGAAGAAATAAGAGATGGTGGGAGTAGCGAGAATAAGAAACCGAAAATTATAGAAATGTCGATAGAAAAACCGCTTCATGCGGAAGCTGCTGTAGGAAAGGGTCTTGGGGATATTGTTAAGCAAAACGGAGAAATAGCTATAACCAAAATAAAACAAAAAATTGATGCCATGGTATTGTATCTAAACAATAACGATGAAGAAAAACAAAAATATGCAATATCTGAGCTGTATAAAATGGCTGAGATCCTTCATGATATAGATGAAGTGATTTTTGAAATAATTGATGGGCTTGCGTATGCAACAACAAAAAACAAAGCACACGATGCATTCGAAGCGCTTACCATGCTTCTAGAAAACAGAGAGGTACAAAGGTATGTAAAAGAATATATCATAGAGCGTGTGATTTATCATAGAGACAGAATAAATCCAGAAGAAACAAACTCTCTAAAAAGTATATTGAATAGAACGGAGGATATAACAACCAACCTAAATTTGAGGAACAAGGCAAGAGAGGTTATGAAAGAGTTAAATGGGTAAGTTTAAAAAAACGATTTCTGCATAATTCTTACTTAAATCGATGGGCCTGTAGCTCAGCTTGGATAGAGCGACAGCCTTCTAAGCTGAAGGTCGTGGGTTCAAAAGCCCAGGGGGACTTTAACTCATTTTTATCCCCCTGATGGGGTGAAACAACCCGGAGGGCTTCGGTGCGACCCAACCCTCCTAAACTTTTGGGTCGCACTTGTTTCACCGCATCACTGATGCGATGAAACAACCCGGAGGGCTTCGGTGCGACCCAACCCTCCTAAACTTTTGGGTCGCACTTGTTTCACCGCATCACGCCTCCACCCCCTATTTTATTAGGGGGGATGTGGTGGTTTGGCTGAGAGTCCCACCAGGCCCGATTTTTTTATAATGGAGAATAGAGAAAAAATAGAAAAAGAAAAAGCAAAGAAAAAATTACTCTGCGTATTTCGAAATGTATTTTTCAAGGGGTCTTGGGTCCTTACCCGAGTAAACCTGGTAGCCTGTATAGACCATGTAAAGCCAAACAAGCATGCCGCCAAGACCAAATGTAACAATGCTAACAACGAAACCTATGAGACCTAGCGCAACTGCCTGTATGTAGTGGTATTTAGAAAAGCTGCTAAGCTCATCTTTCTTTACAGCATAAAGAATCAACGCAACAAGCCAGAATATATACCCTATAAACAATAGCACCAAATCGTCCTTTCCTTTTGCCTCAGCTTTCTTCTTTGCCATGAAAATCACCCGGTAAAGATTAAAAACAGAATGCTTATAAACCTTATTTCTTACGTACCGGGCTCGTAGATCAGCGGTAGATCGCTCCCCTCGCACGGGAGAGGCCGAGGGTTCAAATCCCTCCGAGTCCAAACAACAGGGGGGACCTCAACTTATTAGCTAACCCCCCTATTGTCAACCCCCCTATCTTATTTATTATGGGATTTGACCCGAGGAGAGGGTTCAAATCCCTCCGAGTCCAAAGCCCAGGGGGCTTTAACTCTTTCTCATCCCCCTGGCGCTTCCACCCCTAGTGTAATAGGAGCAAAAAGGGTTAGAGAGGAGGATTTAACCCGAGGAGAGGGTTCAAATCCCTCCGAGTCCAAACAACAGGGGGGACCTCAACTTATTAGTTAACCCCCCCTATTATCAACCCCCCTATCTTATTTATTATGTGGTTTGACCCGAGGAGAGGGTTCAAATCCCTCCGAGTCCAAACAACAGGGGGGACCTCAACTTATTAGTTAACCCCCCCTATTATCAACCCCCCTATCTTATTTATTATGTGGTTTGACCCGAGGGATGTAGATAATTTAAAAATATGCTCCCTCAATCAAAACCATGGAAACCTTGGATGCAAGGGTGTTCAATGCGGCGGGAAATCTGTTCTACGCAAACAACGATTACAAAAACGCGAACCTAGCATACGATTTGGCTGTTAGTTTTGAGGAAGACCCCGAAATTCTTTACAACCGCGCAACAACATACTACAAACTTTCTACAAGGGTTTTGGAAGAAAGGAGTATATACCTAAAAAAAGCGAGAGAGGACCTGTTGAAAGTAATAGAGCGCGAGCCGGATAACATAAAGGCACATTACAAACTTGCTATGGTATACTCCTCATTGGGTGAAGAGAAAAAAGCGGTTGAAGAGTATAAGTATGTATATGATAATTCAGATATTTTGGGTGAGGAGGTTGCATTCATATCCATGGATGTATATGTAGAGATGGAAAAGGAAGATAAGGACATCTACTCTTTCTTCCCAGACCCTACGCTCATAGATATTTACAACATGCTAAAAGATTATCCAATAGAACCCGAAAAAATCGAGGAGCTTAGGAAAAGGTTTGGTAATTTTCAATCCAGCCGGCTGATCGCAATGCGGATAAAGGATTTATATGAGAGGATATTTGAGAAAAAAGAGTTTGATGAATACACCGGAAAAAGTGATAGGTTAAAGTGGGAAGCGCTTCTACTTTTTTTCATAAGAGATGTAAGCGAGGATGTGCTCGAATTAATAAAGAGCTTCAAAAAAGATGGGAAAATGGATACGACACTTCTACCTCCTTACACTAGGAGTATCGTGGAAAGGTTCAGGGAAGAGATTTTAGAAGTTCCTCCTGAAAAGATAAAATTCTCAAACATATTGAGTATGGATATAGAGAATATAAAGGCTGTTGATGATTTGATCGCAGGGTTTTCATCCGCAGAGATCGGAACGCAGGAGATTGTGGAGAAAATAAAAAAAATGGGTTTGCTCAAGAACAAAAGGGTTATATCAATAATAGGAACTCAAGAGGCGGAAAAAGGGGAGGAGTTTTTGAAAAAGGGTGAGGGAGAATTTCAGTTTGTTATAACACTACTAAGAAAACTTAGGTTTGCACTAATAAAGATATTCTCAAAAAAACTCTCTGCGCTTTATGAAAAAGAGGATAGGTACAGAATAATGAAGGAGCTTCTTCTTTCACTGAATTTGAGCGAGGATGAAAGGTACGACCTGCTTACGAAGCTTTAAAGAATTAGCGGAAGTGAGGTCCAGAAGATTTTAAAAACGAACGCATAAAAAACTAAACTCCGGGGGAGAGCATGGTGGAGGAGATAGACCTTACAAACATAAAGAATGCGTTCGAAGAGCTGTATTCTATAAAAAAATATAAAGATCAGATAAACCAACTACTCTCGGATTATCCTAGAAAGCGGAGCTTGGAGATAGATTACAGGGATGTTGAAAAATACGACCCATCCTTAGCAGACCTCCTCATAAATGAGCCGGACAGTGTAATAAAAGCAGCCGAGGAGAAGATACAAGAAATGGAGTTCGCCCTGCCAACAGAAATGAAGTTCGCCCCGCATGTAAGGTTTTACAATCTTCCGGGAAGCGACATGCTCATAGAGCAGATAGATTCGAAAATGATAAACAAACTTATTACATTCAAGGGAATTATTACGAGAAGGGCAGAGGTGATGCATAGGGTAAGTGTTGCTGTTTACAAATGCCAGGCATGCGATGAGATCATTAGATTTCATGTTACGCGGGAGTTTGCTCCTCCGACAAAATGTCCGATTTGCAAAAAAGGAAACCTCGTTCAAATAATAGAGGAGAGTAAATTTGTAGATCTGCAGAGAGCAGAAATACAGGATTTGCTTGAAAGGGTGAGGGGAGGAACACCGGCTGCAAAGCTTCATATTGTAATGGAAGATGACCTTGTAAATTCTATTGTTCCTGGAGAGAATGTAGAAATAACTGGAATACTTCGATTGATGCCGCCGCTCAAAACAACCGGAAAAAGAGAGCTAATTTTTTCAAGGTATTTAGATACGGTTCATATAAAGAGAATGAAGAGGGATTTTGAGGAAGTGGAGATAAGTAAGGAGGATGAAAAAAAGATACTTGAACTCGCCAGCATGCCGGATATTGAGGAAAGAATAGTTGCCTCAATCGCTCCTGATATCTATGGGCATACTGAAATCAAGAAAGGAATTGCCCTCCAGCTTTTTGGGGGTACGAAGGATAAGGTTACGCAAAGCGGCGCATCCATAAGGGATGATATCCACATTCTATTAGTAGGTGATCCGGGAATTGCAAAAACAAGATTCCTGCTTCAGGTAGATAAGATAGCGCCGAAAAGTATATACGTAAGCGGAAAGAGCGTAAGCGGTGTCGGGCTTACGGCGTCAGCAGAAAAGGATGAGTTGGGGGAAGGTGGATGGACGCTAAAGGCAGGGGCACTTGTCCTTGCGAGCGGTGGGTTAGCAGCGATAGATGAATTCGACAAAATAAATGAGGATGATAGGGCAGCGCTGCACGAGGTTATGGAAAGCCAAACGGTAAGCATAGCAAAGGCGGGAATAGTTGCGAGGTTCAAAGCAAAAACAGCAATAATCGCAGCAGCAAACCCAAGGTTCGGAAGGTTCCAGCAGGCAAAAAACATACCTGAGCAGTTTGATGTGCCGCCATCACTACTTTCAAGGTTTGACCTGATTTTTCCCATAAAAGACGTCCTGGATACAAAAGAAGACGAGAAGCTTGCCAGCCACATTCTAAAACTGCACATGGGATCCATGCATGTTGAAGAAATGCCAAAACCCCCAATAGATACAGAACTTCTGAGAAAGTACATTGCGTATGCAAGGAGAAACATAAGGCCAAAGCTTACACAGGAAGCAGTAGACCTAATAAAGGAATTTTATGTTGAACTTAGGAGGATGGGTCAAAAAAGCGGGAGCGTAGCGATAACACCCAGGTATCTAGAAGGACTAGTAAGGCTTGCAGAGGCAAACGCAAAGATGAGACTAAGCAGCAATGTTGAAAAGAAGGATGCGGAAGCAGCGATAAATCTTATGAGATACATGATGGAGCAAACCATGACAGATAAAGAAACTGGAAAATTAGATGTTGACATAATAAGCACGGGCAAGAGCCAATCGGAAAGAGAAAAAGCAATGACTGTGATGGATATAATAAGACACCTGAATTCAAAATTTGATAATGTGGAGACTGAGTGGGTTTATGAAGAAGCAAAGAAATATAAAATAGAGAAATATGAAGTTGAGAGGATAATAGAGGAGTTGCTCAGAAAGGGCGTAATCTACTCCCCAGGCCAAGGGTATATAAGGCTTTCAGAAAGGGGATAGTTTTGATAAAAAGAATTTTTCTTCTTTTCGTTCTTGCTCAGATTTTAGGAATGTATGTTGGAGCGTTCATTACTGAGGATGCGAAAACAAATGAGATTATAAGAGAGATGAAAATTGTTGAGGATGGAGCCTCTCCGCTTGCATCTTTTCAAATTATGCTCTACATCCTCATAGGTGCAGCTATGATGCTAATCATCATAAAATTCGTAAAATTTCAGATCAAAGAATTGCTGCTCAGGATTATAGAGTTTGGAATTGTTTCCATGGCAACCTCTGTTGTGATATACGCATTTATCAGGCCCTTTTTGCAGGTTGAGGTCGCGATGATAAGTTCTATCATTTTTGGGCTTTTTGTCGCTGCTGTAAGGTTGATTACGAGAAAATGGAAGAATCTTGTTGCGGTTGTTGCAACAGCCGGCGCAGGAGCTGTTTTCGGGTTTTCCCTTTCCCTAGGGGCCGCATTTCTATTTCTTGTTTTGCTTACAATCTATGATTATATCGCTGTTTTCAGAACAAAGCACATGGTTACGATGGCTGAGGAGATAATAAAAAAGGATGTTGCATTCACTGTTTCGCAGGAAAGAACAGTAATAGTAGAAGGAAAGCCGAAAAAGGAAAGAATAGATATAGGAACAGGAGATTTTCTTGCCCCAATAATGGTTGAGGTTGCTGCGTACAAAATCGGGATGGGGGCGATGCTTACTGGATTCGTAGGCGCAGTCCTGGGCTTCTGGATTATGATATTCTTTCTCCACGCACAGAAAAAAACTATTCCAGCAATTCCACCGATTACATTAGGGATCGCGGTGGCGTATGGGGTTGCTCTGCTGCTAAATTATTTTATTTTATAATTTTCATATCCAGAACAACCTGCACAATTCTCGGTGCAAAAGGTCTGACGATTCTTTTTTCTATTATTTTATAACTTTCTGCAGGAAGATAGCGCTTAACTTTTTCTTCTGCATCCTCAAGCGGAAAGGGGAGGGAGGCAAATGTGTAAAAGTGAACTATCGTTCCGTTTTTTGCAGCATCAAAAACATTTTTTAAAAAATGTTCCCCACCTCGTGGGAGGGGCATAAGAATTCGGTCTGCCCATCCCTGAAACCTTTTTTCCTTAAGCACCTCTGCAACATCCCCTTCAATCACCTCAAAATCTAATTTGTTCAATTTCATATTTTCGCGCATGTATTTTACTGCCTCGGGGTTTATCTCTACTGCAACTATCTTTGTTTTTGGCTTGTGTTTTTTTATAACAAGTGGGAATGGCCCTATGCCCGCAAAAAGGGCAAGAACCTTTTCTCCATTCTTTACTTTCCTCGCAACCCTCATCCTTTCATAGCTCAATCTAGGAGAAAAATATACGCGTGCAACATCCATATTCATTTTCACATTGTTCTCTTTGTATGTTGTTTTTGTCGTTCTTTTTCCGCAGACAAAACCAAACTCCCTTACCCTAAACTCACCAGCCATCGGCCCTGCTTTTTTCAGAACGGTTTTAACATTGGGGTGTACATCCATTATCGCCTTTCCGATTTCCTTCTCCTTGTCTTCCAGAGCTTCCGGAATCTCAACAATCGCAATATCACCTATTATATCAAAGGATGAAAGAATACCCTTTGCATATATCCCCATATTTTCCAAAGCCTCTTCAAGGGAACGGGGCTTGCGGATGGATTTTTTGAAATTCGCATCCACAATCTCAGCACCTTTGATTTTGATTTCTTTTTTTAATGGAAAGAAAACACAATCACCAGTTGAAAACGGAACAAACTCTTTAGAAAGCGCATCTTCAGCAATAAGCTTTTTCCTTATCTTCTCTGCCTTTTCTTTTTTTACTTTTATTCCAATCATTCTATCACTATCGCAGGCTTGAGCGGAAGCGCTTGTCTTGCTTTCTCATGCCTCCCTTCTTCCTCACTCAGAACAAAGACCTCTGCCCCAAACTCTTTTGAGAGAAACTCTCGCGCATCCTTAATGTGCTCAAATTCCAAATCGAACGGAATTGAAGGAGGGAGGGAATGAACCTTTTTCATCAGAGCCTTGGCCATCTGCTGGAGCACATCAGGAGGCATCATCCCTTTCGCGCTTTTCATAAACTCTCCTATGTTTTTCTTTTCCCTTAAAATTTCATACGCTTTTCTTTTGTTTTCACTCGCAACATAAACATAAATCCTTGCCGGTCTCTTTCCTATTATTTTAGAAATATTCTCAATGTCATCGCGCACAGAAACAATAACCTCCTCTGCCTTTTCCAGCCCATCATCTATCATCCCCTCATCTGCGGACGGGAACCTCTCTAAGCTCACGAAGGTTTTTTTACCAAGCTGATGCCAAACCTCTTCTGAAAAAAATGGGATGAATGGGGAAACAACGATGGGCCAGACCTCAAAAAATTCCTTCAAACCTGGAGAGGATGAGCGCTTCAGATACCAGAGGATCTCCTTGTGCATCTCATAGAACCAGTCCAAAGCAAGCTCCCTGAGTTCAAATTTTTCATACAACGATCTCGCATTCTTTAGTTTTCTGTGCATCCTTGATAGAAGCCATCTCCCGGCCCTGCTCCTATCTGATGATTTTGCGTATCTTAGAAGTTCGAAGAAAAATGAGAGTCTGGATTTAATCCCTTCTGCAACCGTTTTGTTGAAATCAGTATCCTGAAGGAGCTCAGCACCGCTGACAACAGAGAGTCTTATAACATCCGCTCCGTATTCCTTAACCGCCCTTCTCAGCGGAAGAATGTTCCCCATGCTCTTACTCATCTTCTTTCCTTCCATAAGCACAAAACCATTCACAACAATCTGCTTAGGCCAGTACCTTTCCGGAAGAACGGCAACATGATTGAGAACAAAAAAAGGAAGATGATTTTTTATCAAGTCTGTTGCGCTGTGCCGGGAGTCAAGAGGGTACCAGTATTCAAACTCCTCCCTCAATTCAAGCGCCTTTTTGTTTTTCCCTTTTCCAAAAAACAATGTATCGAAAAACTCTTCTGTAAGCTCTTCACTAGGAATGTCTTTTATTCTATGAGAAATTGTGTAGAACATCATGTAGAGGGTTGAATCGCTCAGCGCTTCTATCATCTGTCCCTTTTCAAAAGGGAATTCTGTCCCGAGCCCCCTTGCCCTCGTACATGCCTTCTGCTTGAACCAATCTATGGCCGTAAGCATGTCTTTTCTTTCATCCTCGGGGATAACACTCATCCTATTCATCCATTCCTTTGCCTTTTCTTTCCATTCCGGATCTCCGTAATTTATGAACCACTGGTCCTTAACAATTTTTACAAAAACCCTATCCCCTGCCCTGCTGAAAATAGGACCGTTCGCAATGTGCCAGAAAGTAAATGCATTTCCCTCATTAATCAAATCCTCCTTTATCCTTTCCTTTGCTTCTATGGCAAGCATGCCTGCATACGGCGAGACCACCATCCTCCCCTCATGCGCCTCTGCTTTATAAACTATTTTCGTTGCTTCCTCTGCCTTTGGGTCGTTTTGGTTTTTAACCCCAAGCTTCTCCACAACTTCCTTCGCGGGATACTTTCCAAAACCTTTTACCTCTATCACCTGCTTAAGCTCTTCTATACCCAAATCCCGCATGGCCAAATAGTCCAATGGCGCATGGGCAGGAACACTCATAACCGCTCCTGTTCCCTCAGCAGGGTCTACAAATGTTGCAGGATAGATGGGCACCTCATCCCCAAGCGGGGAAACGCATGTTTTTTTGATAAAGTATTCACTTTGTTTTTCCTCAACAATCTCCATAGCCTTTTGATGTTTCAAAGACTCGTACGCATCCTTTGCAATATACCAAAACTCATCATCAGTTCTTACCTTGACATACGCTGCATTCGGATTTATCCAAAGGTTTGTAACACCATACAGGGTTTCTGGTCTGTATGTCGCAACAACCATGAACCCATCCTCAAACCTGAACTTTATCCCAACAACCTCCTCAAGCTCCGGGTCTATGTCTCCTTTTGTATCGTGCGCGCCAACCGCGCTGTTAAGTTTCTCGCTCCAAGGGACAGGATGCTCACCTTTCATAAGCAAACCGCGCTCTTTTAGTTTGCGGAACTGCCATTCTATAAATTTGTTGAAATGCTTATCAAATGTGTAGAATTTTCTTCTCCAATCTATGCTGAACCCCATCTCGCGCATCCCTGTCTCTATTTCCTTACTGAAATACATCACAAGGTCTTCTGGTTTTGTGAGGGATTTTGCTTTTTCTGGAGGGATACCATATATCTTTTCAAATATCTCCAATATTTCCCTATCCCCTTCCTTTATCCTTTCTGCCATCGCAAGAATGGGCGTGCCGGTTACGTGGAAACCCATAGGAAAAAGAACATTAAACCCGAGAAGACGGAGGTATCTGGCATATATATCTGTAGTTGTGTACGTCCTTGCATGTCCTATGTGCTGCGGGCTGTTTGGGTAGGGGAATGCAGCGGTTATGAATTTTTTTTCTTTTTTGCTTACATTCGCTTCAAAAACCTTTTCCTTTTCCCACTCATCACACCATCTTTTTTCAACACTAGCGAAGCTGTACATACGATCGATTTCTTTATTGGAATAGGTTTTTATTTCTTATTAGAGAGATCAAATGGGGATAAAATGAAAAAATTCATCCTTGACACAAGCGTTTTTGTAAACCCAAAGGCTCGGGAAGGTTTTGGTGGAAGCGTGGATGATGCGATAGAGAATTTTATAAAGCTCGCGAAAAAAAAGAAGGGAATGGAATTCTACATGCCTCCCTCTGTTTTCTCTGAGTTAAGTCATTTTTCAACAAAAACTGAAAAACTCTCCGAGTATGTGAAAAAAAGAGCGCCAAACATATATGCAACCTACCTCCCCGCTGCTGTTTTTTACGCATTCATAGATGATGTTAGGCGGCGGGTGAATAAAGGGCTGAGGATTGCTGAGCAGTTTGCCATAGACAATAGGCCTGATAATGATGTGAAGCTAAGGGCGCTGAGAGAAAAGTATAGGGAGGCCATGCGCGCAGGGATAGTGGATAGTAAGGAGGACTTCGAGCTTATTCTGCTTGCAAGAGAGCTGGATGGGACTGTTGTTACGAGCGATGAGGGAATAATTGCCCTTGCAAACTCTCTTGGGTGTGAGTATTTGGAAGGGGAAAAATTTGAAAAACTACTAAAAAAGAAAGGCTAGTCCTCTATCGCATGTCCTGAGAGAAATTTCTTAAATTTCTGTGTTGTTTTTCTGTATATTTTTGAAAAGCGTACCCCTATCCTATCCCCATGCCTCCATTTATAAACATCTGCAATTTCTATCTCCCGGCTCCTCTTAAGCATTGAATAAATCGCATTCCAGGTTTCTTCGTTGTTTACAAAAATCCTAAACTCCTCTTTTACAGCCCCTTCTTTCTTGAACTGCTTTATTCCATCAAGCAGAGAGGAGTAGAATGCCTCTCCAAGTTTTTTTTCATACTCCTCAACACTCATACCAGACTCTTCAAGAAAGAGCGAACTCCTAAAAACACGCTGATTAAAAAAACCAACCGGCATATCAAAAATAAACCTAGCATTCTGCATTATGTCTTCTATATCAGAATTCGGTGTAACGTATTTCACAGCGCTCTTGCATGAGATACCTTTCATTATCATTCCTTCCCTTTTTCCCTTGTTCAGAAATGTTGCAATCTCCCTTAGTTTTTTCCACGGCTCTTCACTTTTTCTGAATTTTCCGAGAAATGGAACAGAAAGAAATTTGTATTTTTTTATTATTTTTTGTTTCTCATTAAGCGGGAGGATGGTTTTTTTATTCATGAAATCAAAAACATAGAATTTAAAATCAAATTCATCGGTAGGCGGGGTGAAGGGCGTGTTGCCCAACATCTCCCCGCATACAACGAGCTGAGGGTTCTCTTCAAAAAAATTTTTTAGGCCGGCGAGTTTTTCAGAGGCGAAAGGCTCAACCTTTCCAGACCTTGTAAACGCAACAACCTTTCCATCAACATACGCAACGCGTACATTGTAGCCATCTATTTTCTCCTCAACAAAAAACTCATCTTCTCCTATGTTCTTTTTAATTCCGTTCTCCAAAGTGAATATTCTTTTTATGTGAGGGTAGCCATAGATTATCCTGTTGTTTATGAAAACAGTGCCGGCAGGATATTCGCCATAATCATCCTTGAGCCTGAAATATCCCTGTTCTTTTGCAACCTTTTTCTGCGGAACCATGCTCTTTAATGAAAGAATAACATTTTAAATATAAAAGCACGAAATAGATCCATGGGCGCGAGGAAGGAGCTCATCGAGGCAGTGTTTCTGCTTGCAATTCTCGCAATCTGTCTTTTTGCCCCAAGCTACCTCGCATCCGGTGGATTCAAGATAAACATAGAAAGCGGTGAGGTTTACATAACAGAAAAAGGGGAGTTTATTTTTGCAAAAAAAATAATATCCATCCCGAATGCAAAACCTGGGTATGAGATCAGTGCTGAGAGCACCGGAAACGAGAGCAAAAATGTTACGATTGTTTTGGATTACTCGGGCGAAATAAAAAACATAAGTGAGCCAGTATACACAAACGGCTCGGTAATTGCATGGAACGCATCCTTTAAACCATGGGAGAAGAAAAGGCTTATCATTGTCGGCGATAATTTGAGCATAGAAAAACCCAGGGTTTTTACCACATATTACATAATCACTGAGAAAAATGAAACTGAAAAAAAAGTAATTATTGAAGAGAAAAAAGAGCCAACTGTTATAATAGAAAGAAGAAGTCAGTTTCCGGCTGAAAGCGGGGAGAAAACAAGGGAGATCCTAACCCCATCTTATGAGATATCAAGAGAAATAAAAATAGATTTTCCAACTTTTTTGGCTTTCATAGTTGGTTTGTTTCTTCTTGCCATTCTCTCAACCACAACCTCTATGCTCGGAAAAAGGAGGGAGGAAGGAGGGGAAGAAGGAATGGCTGAGAAAAGGGTGCCAAGAATATTCATAGAGAGTAGATACCCTGAGGAAGACGTGGAGAGAAAAGAGGGGCTGAGATACGAAGAGGACGAAGAGTAAATTTTACCATGGCACATTCTTCCATCCCATTTTATTCGCTAAAAAGTTGGATAGGATGTGAAGGGCAAATGTGAGAATAAGAACAAAAACTATGGAAAGGGGGGAGTAGAGGGGTGAGGGAAGGAATGGGTAAGCAAAAAGCAGTGCGAATAGAATAAAAAGGAACGAATCAAAAATAGCATACGCCCCGGGTTTTGCACCAATCCTTCTTTTTATGAAGCTTCCCAAAGCATCGCCACACATGGTTCCGAATGAAAGGAAAAAGGCTGAGAGAACATGCTGAAATAATGGAAGAACAGGATGGAGAAAAGCTATCGCCCCGCCGGCTATTATGCCTGAAAAAATTCCTGCGAAAAAACCTCTTATTGTTTTGTTATCCCCGAGTATTCTTTTTCCATCAAAAAAATTTTTTCCAAAATCCATCGGCATGCCGCCACCGAGGAGAACAGGAACAGCATTCGCAACATAAGCTGGAAGGATGAGGAGTAAAAATGTAAGAAGGTCTGGCATGGAAGGTTTTGAGAAGAAATATTTTTAAACCTCAATCGTCATTCCATCGCGCGCAACCATTACGTTTCCATCAAAATACTTTTTTGCTTCTTTTATGAATTTCTCCTCATCAGAAAGATGGTACCGCGGGCTTATATGGGTTAGAACAAGGGTTTTGACATTTGCCTTAGATGCTGTTTTCGCAGCTTGGGCCGCTGTGGAATGCATTCTTTTCTCAGCTTCATCTTTATGCTCTTCAAGAAAAGTTGCTTCATGTATCAAAATATCCGCATCCTTTGCATGCTCAACTATTCTTTCATCCTCTAAAGTATCCCCAGTGTATATAATCTTTCTGCCCGGCTTCACCCAGCTAACCTCGCTTAGCAGAATTTTTCTTCCGTTTATAACAATTTCCTTTTTTTTCTCTATTTCAGAAAATAGTTTTCCCCTTATACCAAGGGATTTTGCTTTTTTCTCATCAAACCTTATCCTATCATCCTCCTCAAAAACAAAACCAAATGCCCTCCCGCCATGCTTTACCTTAAATGCAGAAATCGAGTAATCCTTTCCTCTCAAAATTTCCCCTTCTTTTATTTCTTTAACCTCAAGAAAATCCCATTTGTTTATGAGTAGTTTCTCAAAACCGCGCGGGGCGTGCACAAAAAGTTTTTTCGTACCTGAAAGCCTGAGGGTTTCTATGAACCCATACAACCCTATAAAATGGTCTAGATGGAGATGGCTTATGAAAACATGGCTTACGCTTCCGTACCCCACCCGATGCCTCATCATCTGTCTCTGAAAACCTTCTCCGGCATCAAAGAGAAAAATTTCGCCCTGCCAATTAAGCGCAAAGCTGGGCATTCCCCTCTCTACAGATGGTATACTTCCAGAAGTGCCCAAAAATGTGATTATTGCAGACATACAAAAAATAAAGAAAAATAAAGAATTAAATAGCTATGCCAAAGCCGATTCTCCTCCCTGACTCGGGCTTCCGCCGCCCTCCTCGGCTTTCTTCTTGCTCTTGACAATCTTCACCCTGGAAGGGGCTAGGAGGACATAGTCATGCGTCAGAAGCGCGATATCTCCATCTATTTTAGTGATGTTCACCTTCAGCTTTGCTATTATGTTCTTAAGCCTGTTGGGCTGGTTGGAAAGCGGCTTGACATTAAGGATGATAACGTTGTTTGCGTTTATCTCCTTAAGTGCCAAATCCGCGTCTCCCTCGTTCCTCAAATCCACTCTCCTTATATAATACTTTGGGGGCGGGGAAACAACGTCTCCCTCTTCCAGGCTTATGTCGAGGTACTCTTCTATACCGGTATCCTCGCGCTTCTTTCCAAAAATGCTATCAAGTATTCCCATTACTGCCACCTCAATAGGGGAATTCCACCAAACAATTAATAAAACTTTCTGATAATTAAAAGGAGCATGGCTAATTTTGAGGATATACTAAGCAGGAGCACATTGTTCGTCAACAAGAATGTTTTATCTCCTCACTACATACCAGCGTTTCTTCCTTTTAGAGAAGAGTATATGGAGCAGATAATGCAGGTTCTCTCTCCTGCGCTCCAATACCAGAAGCCAAAGAATCTATTCATATACGGAAAAACCGGGACCGGAAAAACATGCAGCATAAAGCTTGTGCTTGATAAGTTCAACAAATTTGCTGAAGAGAAAAAACTGAACGCAAAAATGCTGTACATAAACTGCCGGGTGTATAACTCCAGATACAGGGTGATGAACAAAATAATGAAATTTTTCGTGCCTGAGCTTGAAAAAACAGGGTTCGGTCTTACATTCATATACGAAAAATTAATAGAGCTTCTGAACTCAGGGATGCAGTTGGTAGTTGTTTTAGATGAAATAGATATGGTAAAAGACCTTGATGACTTAGTGTACACGATCACAAGAGCAAATGATGAATTGAAAGAAAAAAAAGGGGGGGTAACGGTTGTTGGGATCTCAAACAAGCTTTCATTCAAAAGCGAGCTTGACCCAAGAAGCAAGAGTAGCCTTTATGAAACCGAGATTGTATTTCCACCTTATGAAGCGCCACAGTTGAAATCCATACTGGAGCAGAGGGTGGCTGCGGGGTTCAAGAAAAACTCCGTAAGCCAAGGTGCGATAAACCTCATAGCCGCCATCGCTGCGCATGAAACCGGCGATGCAAGGCATGCGCTCAAGCTTCTTGAAAAGGCCGGTGAGATTGCAGAGAACGCCGGGAAGGAAGTGGTTGAAGAAAGCGATGTTGAAGAGGCGAGAAAGCGCGTAGAGTATGACATTGCATCAGAAGCAATCACAACCCTTCCGATAAACCAGCAGCTTGTCCTTTATGCAATAGCAAAACTCTCAACAACAACAAAGTTCCTTGACCCTGAGCTTGACGGCTACCTTTTTTCAGGAGATGTGTATAATAGCTACGTAAAAATAGCAAGAAAGATAGGAAAGAAGCCGAAGAGTGTCCGGTGGTATAGGGAGTACCTAAACGAATTGGAAATTCTAGGTCTGATTTCAACGATGTTCAGCGGGAAAGGGATTAGGGGAAGGACGAGGTTGATAAAAATAGGTCATAATGCTGAGGATGTAATAAGGATAGTTGAAAAAAGCATCGGACTTGGGTAAAGATCAGTCTCCCTCTTCTCCATCAAGAATCTCCAGCGCTTTCTTAACGCTCATGCCTGGCCTGAGTCCGAGGTCCTCTGCCCAGCTCGTAACGTCCCTTATCTTTGCATTCATCATATCATCAATACTTTTAACCCCGGAAACAAACACCGCAACATCCCCAACCTTCTCCGCAGTTTCCTTGCTTATGTAAGAGCATGCAATATACCCCCTCTTTGCTTTTATTACGATCAAAGGAAGGTTGCCGAGGTTTTCGGTAAAATACGAAATTGTTTTTCCATTTGCATGCGCTTTCATAATCCCTCCTCCCTCCTTTTTCTTATTTGCTCAGCCCGCTCCTTTTTTTTCTGGAATATGCCTCTATGCTTGCCGCAGCTTATACAGTAATAAACCTTCCTCGCGGTTAGGTCTATCACAATATCCTTCTGATCACCAGTATCAAAGCTCATTCCTTTTACGTATTCAACAGATTTGTCCCGCGGGATTCTTCTTCCGCATGCGTCACACCTTACCAAAGGCTCTCTTCCTCTACCCATCCTCATCCCCCTTAGACTTTATTTACAATATTTTCAACCCTTCCAATCAAAACACCATTCAGAGTGTATAGTTTTGAGGGCAACCATTTAAATATCTTATTCCTAAACAAAGGTCCGAATGGAAATTGTATATTTCTGCCAACAATCGGATTGAACGATGGAACAACGATGATCTTTTTCTTTCCCATTTCTGAAACAAGCCATACCTTCTCTCCGTTGTATTCTAGATGACCATGCGACATAAAGACAAGAGGCTGATGTAAAAAATTTTTCGGAGGGATCGCATGGCCATGGAAGAATGCAGCATTTTTGTAGATAAACCCTTTTGGAAAGATCTTTAAATTTTTTATTTTTAGTTTTTGCAAGCCGCCGTCGTGGTTTCCTTTCGCAATCCAAACCTCAAAATCATTAGAGATAAACCTAAGAATATCCGCTACGAATTGTGGGGTTGAGGGAATGCTGTCCTTAACATCACCGAGAATAAATATTTTTTTCTTTTTGTGCTTTTTTGCAAGCGCGCATAGTTTTTCCGCAAGTCCCCAGGAAAATGAATGCTCTCTTTTTTTGAGATATTTCTCCTCTATTCCAAAATGCGCATCCGCAACGACAAGCGCATCATAGAAAACAAGCGCCGGCTCGCCTCTTATAAATCTCATAAAAATTTATATTGCTTACATCATTTAACATTAACTGCATACTTTCCGGGTGTTTTTATCTCAAGCATCTTTGCAACCTCGCTTTTTTCAACATCAAGAATGTATATGAAGCCCGAGAAATTATCTGTAAGGTCTTCACCCTGGCATACCGGACATTTCTTCCCTTCCTCTATAAT
Organism: Candidatus Anstonellales archaeon; assembly: GCA_038890745.1. Lineage (GTDB taxonomy): Archaea > Micrarchaeota > Micrarchaeia > Anstonellales > J096 > JAWAFD01. The sequence goes on along the minus strand of JAWAFD010000001.1, from coordinate 164,454 downwards.
ATAGTTGCAGTTTCTGCATGCCTTCATTTTTTACCCTCCTTTTCTTCTTTCTTCTCCTCCTTTTTCTTTGTTTTTTCTTTTTTCTTCTCTGCTTCTATCCAAGCCTCGCTTCCCAGCCCCTCCGCTCTCATGGTTAATCCTATTTTAGTATCCTGCGGGGATGGCTTAAGGCTGGCTGTTGAAACCTTAACTATAAGTTCATCCCCTTTCTTAACAGACTTCTTTTTATCAGAAGAGGAGAGTACTTTGCTTTTCTTATCATATGAAAATCTTTCCTTCCCTATCTGCGAGATGTGTAGCAACCCTTCAAACGGTCCTATGGAAACAAAAGCACCGAAGTCCATTACTTCCCTTACTATCCCGCGGAAAACCTCATTCACCTCCAAAGTAAACGCAATAGCCTCAAACTCAACCTCATGGTAGATGTATGGATCTCCGGGAAAAACCAGGCCACTAGCTTTCGGTTTTGCTTTTGTTATCTCCAAAATCAAGCCAACATCCTTGTTAATCTTTCCTTCATATTTTTCCTTAAGGACTTTTTTAACAGCCTCTTCCCTATCCATTATGAGCATCTGCGGAGAAACCCTAACCCTATCCTCTGCGGTAATAAGCCTATACATAATTGCTCCCTCTTTCTTTCTTTTTAAACAAATTGTATTTAAATGTTTTCCCTCTTCTTTAAAAACATGCCTTTGTTCTTTGGAACTTCGGGGGCAAGAGGGATATACGGAAAAGAAATAACGCAGGATTTTGTTTTTCAAGTTGCGAATGCTTTTGCAGATGAGAAAACAAAGGTATTCATCGGAATGGACAGAAGAGAGTCAAGTCCAATACTCCACCGGGCTGCGGTTTCTGGCGCTCTTTCCGCCGGCGCGGATGTTTACTCCTTGGGCTTTGTACCAACACCTGTTGTTTCTTTTTATTCACGAAAAAACAAGACAAAGGGGATAATGATCACTGCAAGCCACAACCCTCCAGAGTATAATGGAATAAAAATTTTTGAAGATGGAATGGAGCTCACAAAAGAAAAAGCAAATGAATTTTTGAACAAAAAAGTTAAGAAAAAAAATGGCAGGTTTTTCAGAATGGATGCGCATGAGTACTTTGATTTTGTTTTGAGTAAAGCAAAAAAATATGATGGAGTAGTTGGGGTGGATGGGAATGGTGTTGCATCCCTCCTCACTCCAAGAATTCTTTCTATGATGGGCGTGAGGGTATTTGGAGCAAACTGCTTCGGCGGGTTTAACAGAAACCCTGAGCCAAATGAGGAAAACCTAAAATACCTAAAAGCATTCGGAAAAAAAATATTTTTCGCGCATGATGGGGATGGGGACAGGGTAATGGTTTTTTATGATGGAAAAATAATTCCTGGCGATATTCTTCTTGGGATGATTGTTGAGGAGGTTTTGAGAGACAAAAAAGGAATAATTGTTACAACCGTTGAGGCTGGTTTGTGCGTACGGGAAGCGGTTGAGAGGATGGGTGGAAAAATAGAGATAACAAATGTGGGAAGTGCTTATGTTGGGGAGAGGGTGATGGAGAAGAATGCTTTGTTTGGAGGCGAGCCTGCCGGTGAATTTATATTCCCAGAGATCTCCCTTTGCCCGGATGGAATCTTCGCAACTGTTTTTTTGCTTAACATGGATAAGAGAGAAAAACTTTGGAAAAGAATGAAAAGATTTAAACATTACCCGATCGTAAGAAAAAAATTTAAAGTTGAGAATAAAGAAGCGGTGATGGAGAGAGTAAAAAATGAGATGGATGTTGAAGGAAAAAGAAGCGAAACTGATGGGATAAGAATAGATGGAGAGGATTATTGGGTTTTGGTAAGGCCCAGCGGAACAGAGCCGGTTGTAAGATTAACGGTTGAAGCAAAAGAAAAAAGCAAATGCGAAGAGCTCGCAAAAAAGGTTGAAAAGCTTATTCTTTAAGAAGAAGGTCCAGATGAGCGGAAACAACATTTTTTGCTTCGCCCATCAGAATCTCAGCCATCTGGTTATCCCCATACTCTTTTAACTCTATTATTCTTGAAAAAATTTTGCAAACATTCTCAGCATAATCGCCACCTATTTTTAGAAGCGCGTCTCTTGCATTTTGGAAATTTTCAATTTCTTTTAATTCAATCGCTTTCAGGGCAAGGTAATCCGCATTCATGGAACTTGAAAGAAAAAGCAGCAAAGCCCTTCTCTCCCTCTCTGCTTTAGGAAGAATTTTTCCTTCGATTATTTTTTCTCTCCTTTCCAAGCGATCAGCAGCAGCCCGAAGCTTGAAAAGCGCTGCGGGCCAGTTTCTTCTTTTTTCAATAAGCTCCAAGCCCCCTTCTATAAATTCCCTTGCCTCAACCTTGTTCGGGTCTATCTTTCTTTTTAGTCTCTCATGGGCTTCTTTAAGCTTTTCAAGATAGAATGGGCAGGTAGAAGTAGAAATATTTTGTATTATATCCTCAAGCATAGCGATGATGAATTGGTTTTCTGCAAAATCCCTTTCCTCCCAACTAATCACGTGTGTTTTTTGCCTAGCTGCCCTCTGCACGCTTCCAACTTTCTTATCGTTTATTGTAATCGTTCCATCCTCATTAAGAATTATTGAGATGCCCAGAAGATCTCTTTTTTCGTATGTTTCAAGCAAAAAAAGGTAGATATCCTCTTCGTGAGCGGAGCGGTATTTTCGCCAAACATAGTTAAGAACATTGTGCGCGACCCCTTCCTTGCAAAGCTCCTCGCACTGAACCTCGTACCTTCCGAGCGCTTTTTTTATTTCTCTTCCTTCCCGGCCCATAAACCTTACATCAAAAGAAAAAGGGCCGACCTCACGGACTATCCTTCGCACAGCATTCTCCACTCTCTTGAGCGGCGCGATTGAGTATTCGTTAAAAGCAACATGATTTGCCATGTTTTATTTCTATGGCGACAACCATTTTTAAATCTAAGCATAGAATGGAATGCATGAAAATAGGAATAGAGATCCATCAGCGGCTTGCGACAAAAAAACTTTTCTGCAACTGCCCTTCGCTTTATGAAGAGGGGGATAAAAAGCCGGATGCGATATTGAAAAGAAATCTGCATGTTGTGTATTCAGAGGTTGGAGAAATAGATAAAGCGGCATTACTGGAAGGAGTAAGGGAAAGGGTATTTGAGTATCATTATTTCTCGGATTCATCATGCCTGGTTGAGGCTGATGAAGAGCCGCCCCATTCTATAAATGAGAATGCATTGGATGTTGCAATAGAGATGGCGGTTAGAATGAACATGGAAATTTTTGATGAGGTACACGTGATGAGAAAGATTGTAATAGACGGAAGCAATACCGCTGGCTTTCAGAGGACCGCGATAATCGCGGTGGACGGCAGGATGGAAACATCTAAGGGAGAGGTTGGGATAGAAACACTTTGTTTGGAAGAGGAGAGTGCAGGGATAGTAAGCGAAAACTCTTTTAGATTGGATCGGTTGGGTATTCCGCTTATTGAGATTGCAACCGCGCCGGATATAAAGGACCCGGAGCATGCAAAGGAGGTCGCTGAAAAAATAGGGCTGATGCTCAGGGCAACAGGAAAGGTTATGAGAGGGATAGGAACAATAAGGCAGGATTTGAACGTGAGCATAGAGGGTGGGGCAAGGGTTGAGATAAAAGGTGCGCAGGAACTGAACATGCTTCCTAAGTGGATAGAAAACGAAGCTGAGAGGCAGAGAAAAATAATTGAGATAATAAAAAAATTAAAAGAAAAAAATGCTTTTGAAAAATTAAAATTCGAACCAAAAGATATTACTGGAGTAGTGAAATTGAGGGGCGGTTTCATAAAAAATGCGGTTGAAAAAGGCGAAAAAATTTTAGGTTTAAAACTCAACGGACATAAAGGAATGCTTGGGGTAGAGCTTGGTGAGAATAGAAGGTACGGAAGCGAGCTCAGCGATTATGCAAAAAAAGCAGGTGTGAAGGGAATAGTACATTCAGATGAAAATCTGGAAAAATACGGAATTGAAAATGTGGATGAAATTGCGAATGCGCTGGGATGTGGAAAGGAGGATGGATTTGCGATTGTTGTTGCGAGCGCAGAAACAGCAAAAAGGGCGCTCGGGTTTGTTTTTGAAAGGGCAAAAATGGATTTTGTTCCGGGTGAGACGAGAAAGGCTCTTCCCAATGGAACAACTGCATACATGCGCCCGCTTCCGGGAAAGGCGAGGATGTATCCTGAAACAGATATACCTGTTGTGAGAATAACAAAGGAAAGGATTGATGGGATTAGAAAGGGTATGGGAATGGGGTTGGAGGAAAAGCGCGCTTGGTTGGAAAATATGCTTGGAAGGGATTTGACTGAGAAAATGTTGAGAAGCAAGTGCTATGGATTGTTCGAGCGCCTCGTTGGAAAAGGAGTGGATGCGAAGGTTGCTGCAAGCGTAATAGAGGACAGATGGAGAGCGCTTAGAAGAGAGGGGCTTAAGATTGATGAAAAAATGGTAGAAAAAGTTTTGCTGATGTATGGTGAAAAGAAACTAGCAAAAAACGGAATTGAAGAAGCGCTGAGAATGTTTGCGAACGGAAAGAGCGAAAAAGAGGTAGTTGAAAGGATGGGGAGAATAAGCGGAAAGGAGCTTGAGAGGGTAGTGGAGGAGGAAGGATGGGACCTGAAAAAAATAATGCAGAAATACAGGACCAGGGTGGAGGCAGAGGAAGTAATGGAAATAATAAGAAAAAAAGGCAAAAGTTAAAATACTTATGAAATATAATAATCAAAGTGATTCTTATGGCAGAAAAAATAATAAACGCGATAGTTGAAGGGGGAAAGGCAACAGCGGGGCCACCTATAGGGCCTGCACTTGGACCGTTGGGGATAAACGCGGGTATGGTTGTCGCTGAGATAAACAAGCAGACGGCTGCATTCGCTGGAACAAAGGTTCCTGTTAAGATAATCGTAGACCCGAAAACAAAAACCTTTAAAATAGAGGTTGGTTCCCCACCTGTTTCCGAGCTTCTTAAAAAAGAGGCCGGGGTAGAGAAGGGGAGTGGAACAGCCGGTAAGGAGGCAAAGGGAAACATCACCATTGAAAGTGTCGTGAAGATTGCAAAAAGCGTAAGGGGAAAAAATCTTTCAAAGAGTTTGAAGGATACTGTTAAGGAGGTTTTGGGAAGTTGCGTGAGCATGGGGATTACTGTGAATGGAAAGAATGCAAAAGAAATCGTAAAGGAAATAAACGAAGGGAAGCATGATTCCCTTTTCAAGTGAGCATATGAAAAAAATCTTTCTTCTATTTCTTTTTTTCTCTGTTTTTTATTCTGTAGCATACTGGAGCGTGAGTGGAGGCGGGGAGCTTTTTGACCTTGGAACAAAGGTCGGGGTTACGGGAGAGAAAACGATGGTTTTAGAAAAAGAAACGGGCGCGGTTGTTTTTGAAAAAAATATTAAAAGCATTGCTATCGCGGGTGCACAGAATTTTGTTGTAGTGACAAAGGATAAGATATATTATTTGGACGGAAGCGGAAATGTAAAATGGGAGAAAAATATGAGCAATCTAACCGGCATGGCCGTTGCAAGCAATAGGTTTTTTGTTACATCGGATACAGGGGTTTACGCATTTGATTATGATGGAAGGAGTATATGGAATGTAAGCGAAAATTCAACAAAATCTCCTCCGGTTTATGGAGAAGGGATGGTTGCATATTATTCAGGAAACGAACTCGTTGTTTACGGAGATGCCGGAAACTTGAGATTTAGAAGAGAAATAGGGAAGTGGTGGAAATCCATTCCTGAAATAAAAGGGGGGATGGTGTACGCAAACAGTTTCGGAAATCTTTATGCATTCACAAGCGAAGGAAAGATGATGTGGAAAAAAGAGTTCAACGATTGGGTTTACTCTCCAAAAGCATACGGAAACATAGTTTGCGTTGGAACCGGAAGCGCAGGGTATATTGTTGATATGATGAATGGAAAAACGCTTTGGAAGATAGATATGGATGAAAGCTATTTTTACAAGCCGGATGTTATTGTTGAGGGGAATAATGTTTATGTTCTTTTTTTTGGGAGGAATGCCATCCATGTTGTCGACGCTCAAAGAGGGAAAATTTTAGTGGAATTCACACCAAAAGAAAGCATAACTGGAAAAGCAGGGAATAATCCGGCGGTAGTTTCAACCGAAAGCAAGATATACGCTTCAAACCCTCTTAGGGGATGCTCAATCAAAACACCTGAAACAGAGGTTTTCGGGTACAAGGATGTAAAGATAGAAGGAAATGCGCATGGAAAAGGAGAGATAAGTGTATTTATAAGAGTTAATAATGGTGGGTGGGAGAGTGCTGAAGGAGGGGAGGAATGGAACTTCTGGCTTGACCCAAATAAGTACAATTTTGGAGAGATTCTGGTCGAGTGCAAAATACTAGACAGCTCTGGAGAAGAGAACCCTCCATTCACTTATAAGAAATTTTTAAGAAGCCCTGATATGCCTAAGGGAAAATTCATTGTTTCCTATCCTGAAAAAATAAAAGAAGGGCAAAAAGTAACTTTCACCGTTACGGATGAGGAAGGAAATCCTGTAAGAGATTACATAGTTGAGATGGGGGGACTGCAGTACAAAAAGGATGGCAATGCTGTCCTAACCATGAGAAATGCTGGGAGGGTTGAGATAGTTTTCAAAAAGGATGGGTTTGAAGAAAAGAAAATCTATGTTGACGTTGAGGGCTCGCCGCTTGTGCTTGTTTTCTTGGCCGCAGGGCTGATCATACTCGTGCTTGTTTTAAGGGTTTTTGGGTTGGAGAGAATAAGAAAACTTATATCCTCCTCACGTCCTCAATCTGAACCTGAGAAACCCCGGGAATAGAGGAAAGCTTCTGTTCTATCTCATCAACTCCGCCGGCATCATCCATAACAAAAACAATTTTTAGTGCCTTAAGCCCGAACCCTATATCTTCGCTTTCGCTCTTTGCTACCTTTACAATTTTTTCCACTGCTTTTTTTATCTCTTCTAACTTCTCAACATCTTCCAGAAATATTTTCACAGTAACAGCAACCTCTCCCATAGACTTCACCTAAGGTCCTTCAAACCCGCATTTTTTACATACATAGATATTACTTATCTCTCTGCAATGATTGCACCGCACAATTTTTTCTCCACATTTCGGGCAGGGAAATTCTACATAATCCTTCACAAGACTTCCGCAGGTAATACAGGTTTTCATGGCTCTTACATTTTTGTACAACATTTTTTAAATCTGTTGCAATGCAAAATTTCTACTACGCCCCTGTAGTTTAACCTGGATAGAACGCGGCCCTGCGGAGGCTGAAATCCGAGTTCAAATCTCGGCAGGGGCATAAGCCTCGGGGGGTAATACCCCCCTGGCGCTTATTCCGCCTCGCCCCCCTTCGCTATTCTTAAACTCATTTGGGGATAACATCCCCAAAGCCCCTTTTCGCATTTCTAAACTTTCTTCCCTCGGGGGGTAATACCCCCCTGGCGCTTATTCCGCCTCGCCCCCCTTCGCTATTCTTAAACTCATTTGGGGATAACATCCCCAAAGCCCCTTTTCGCATTTCTAAACTTTCTTCCCTCGGGGGGTAAT
>JAWAFD010000001.1:0-156808 GCA_038890745.1 Candidatus Anstonellales archaeon | reverse complement strand
ATACCCCCCTGGCGCTTATTCCTGCTGAGTGCGGGCTTAAACAAAAAACATGCCTTTTATACCTGCAGCGAGCATCTCTATTGCAACCGCAGTTAAAAAAAGACCAAGAACCCTCGAGATAATACCAACTATTTTCATGCTTATTTTCGGTATGAAAGAAGCGAACAAAAAGAATACTACGCCTACAAGAATAAACGAAACAATAGTATTCACGAGGGCGGTGAAAATCCCCAATTCATATGTTTTTATTGTTAGGAATGAGATTGTAGCAGGACCGGTTAGAAGAGGGGTGGCGATGAGAGAGACCAAAACCTCCACAGTATCTACTTTTGATGATTCGGTACTCGCGCGGGCTGTGCTTATGCCTAAGAGAAGAATTATTATCCCCCCAGCAACCCTGAATGCAGATATGCTAACATTAAAAACATCGAAAAGAAAAGGACCGATGAATATCATTGCAATCGCAACAACAAGAGCGATGAATGTCGACTGCATGGCGATCTCTTTTAGATTCATTTTTTTTGTATAAGCCGATGCGAGCACCGGTAATGAAGAGAATGGGTTTATGAGTGCGAATATCTGCAACACTAACGGAATGTTTATCATGCTTGGTATTTTTCCCATTAAATTTTTAAACATCGCACCCCCATCTTCTTTGGTGATGGTATGCCATATGGTGGATATTCTTATCTAGAGCCGGATTACAAGCCTGAGGAGGATGATTTTGTAGTTCTTCTCTGGGCGAAGGGAAAGTTCAACATCGAAAAGATAGCAGAGGCGATAGCCGCTGAAAGTTCTGTGGGAACATGGACAAAACTTTCAACAGTAAAACAACATATGTTTCAGAAATTAAAGGCAAGGGTTTTTGAGATAAAAAAAGCTAGCGAGTACTCCGGATACATAAAGATTGCATATCCGTTTAGGCATTTTGACTGGAAAAACCCCCTCCAGTTTCAGGCATCTGTTATGGGGAACATATTCGGATTGAAGGAGCTTGAGGAACTTTATATCCTAGATATTTCTTTCCCATTGAAATGGCAGAAAATTTTCACTGGGCCACGGTTCGGGATAGAAGGAATAAGAAAAATGGTTGGGACTGAAAAAAACAGAAGGCCGCACATAGGAACAATAGTAAAACCTAAGGTTGGGCTCAGCCCAAAAGAGTTTGCGCACGTTGCCTACCAGGCATACGCGGGCGGGCTTGATTTAGTAAAGGATGATGAGAACCTTGTTGACCAGAATTTCTGCAAATGGAGGGAAAGGTTTGATGAAATGATGAGGGTCGTGGAGAAGGTGGAGAAAGAGAGCGGGAGAAAGGTTCTTTACGCAACAAACATTACAGACAAGGTTTCGAGGATGGTGGAAAGGGTGGATTATCTGAAGGAGCATGGATGGAAAATGGCGATGCTTGATGTATACATCCTTGGATTAAGCGCTCTTATGGAGATAAAACAGGAGCTTGAGAGGGCAGGAATAGCCATACATGGGCACAGGGCCGGGTATGCTGCTCATGAAAGGGGAAATTTTGGGGTAAGTTTTTATGTTTATGAGAAATTTTACAGGTTGATAGGCATAGACCAGTTGCATGTTGGAACTGGGGTAGGAAAGATGGAGGGGGGAATCCTCCGCATAAAAAGAATGAGAGATATAATCACAGAAAGAAAAGGCGAACCTGCAGAGTTTTTGGGTTCTCTTGGGTTTGAGTGGGCTCGGGAGATAAAACCGGTTATGCCGGTTGCAAGCGGAGGGCTGGACCCAACAAGAGTCCCGGCTTTGATTGAGCTTTTCGGAAAGGATGTTACAATTCAGGCAGGAGGAGGGGTACATGGACATCCAAAAGGAACGTACTATGGCGCGATGGCTATGAGGCAGGCTGTTGATGCTGTTATGAATAGAAAATCGCTTGAGGAGTATGCAAAAAACCATCCAGAACTTCGTGATGCACTAAGAACTTGGGGGGAGTACAGAAGCCCAGTTAGGGAAGTTTTAAGCTATGATAAAAAAGTTTTGGAGGAGATGAGCGCGAAGGGAATGGGGTACATGAGAAAGGTCTGGGAGGTCTAGAGCCCAAGCTCCTTCAAAACTCTTTCCTTTATTCCTTCATTTATTAAAATTCCATCCAAAATTCCATACCCATAATTTGCGCATCCGAAGGAAGAAAAATAGTCCTTCTTTTCATAGTAATGTTTTGCATCAGCAAGATAGTTTTTTGCCCACTCAAAAGAGCTTTTGTATTTTTCCGCCAGCCCTGATTCTCCAAAATACTCCACAAGCTTTGAAAGCATCTCGATATCTTTTTTCGCCCTTTCCTTCTCTGTTTTTTGCATACGAGCCCGAGGGGATTTCCAAACCCTTTTCCACCAGCAAAAAGGGCTCTTTGAACCCCCAACCTACTGGTCGCTCCTGCTTTCAGGAGAGTGCATCCGAAGCCAGTCGCTCTATCCTGGTTGAGCTACGGGCCCTGAAATAATTAAGATGGAGGAAGTTTAAAATATTAGCGGGTTGAAAAAATTATGGACCTTTCTGGATGGTCAAACCAGGATGGTCTTATCTGCATAAATTGATTAACTGCGCTGATTAAATCTAACATTTTAGGATAGGAAAAATCTGAAATTAATAGTTGAGCAGAAACATAATTACCCACATCTATCCAGAATTGAACAACATCCTGCCATACAGCGCTTTCTTCTGGCTGAGCAAAAAACATAACATCAGCTTTGCCTTTCTCATCTTCTCTATACATTCCAAGTATCGAAAGAACCATACCGCCCAACTCTGCCCTCTCTGGTTTGCATACAAAATAATATTTGTCCTTTTGTTCACTCATTTGTTTTATTTCATTACTCATAGCACGTATTTTAACCCGGTCGCCTTCTAATGAAGAAACATCAAGAAGATAAAAATCGCCAAGATTTATTATATGCTCTTCGCTCAAATTGCTTGCAGAAAGCACAAGGCTGAAATTTTTCTTTTCTAGGTTAATTTTTTTACCGGATTTTGAATCCAAAACTATGTTGTTAAAATACTTACAGTACTCATCTGGATTCTTGTCTTTTACGGCCAGTTTTGCGGAGAGCTCGATCCTGGAATTCTTAAGTTGAGATACTGTTTCGCCAACTAGATCCTTTGGTATAGATTCATTGAAAAAAGCAGGACTGCCAAGATTCAATTGAACAAATTTATAATACTCGCCGGTATTTTTATCAAGATAATAGCCGGCTCGAGCGTTGAAATATCCATTTATAGAGAAAGGTAGGTAGAATGGTTTATATCTCTCTTCATTTTCCAACTTTGGCGTTAGATCTAATTTGGACATGATAGTATAAGTGTGGTATTATTTTTAAATATTTACTCACATAATATAACACATGAAAAAACTTATGTTCGCAACAATTTTCCTTCTTTCTTTTAATCAAGCAAAACCAGAAACAATTTTTGGATCTGCGGGCCAGGATTTCAAAGAAAGAGCAGAGAGAGTGGATACGCTTTACAGGCCGAACCTTTATCAAGAAGGCGGGGGGCTTCCAAAAAAAGTTGAAATAATAAAATCAAAAAAAGTAAGATGTCTTGCGGCGTTGTTAGGATATGACGAAAATGAAAATAATTGGAGCCAAGTTGCGAAAGCTTTGAAAGATGCAGATATGAGAAAAGATGTAGATGCAGAGGAAGAAATAATAACTTTTGAAAAAGCTATTAATGGGTCGTCAATATGCTGGGGGATGGGTATAAGCCTTTATACTATGATGGTAAATTACGGCTTAGATGCAAAGTATGTTGAAATCTTGAAGGGCGCATTTAAAGAAAGCGGGGATACGGACAGTCTGGTTGTTTTTAAGACCGGGTTTTTTACTGGACACGCATTCGTTGTTTTAGGGGATAGTGTATACGATAACAACGGGGTTGCACTGCTAGAGCAATATAATATTCCAAAACCCTCAGATTACGGAGAGCGAGCGAGAAAAAGAGGGTGGGAGTCTGCAATATTTCTTTTCACGTTGAGAGAAAAACCTTGGGACGAAACCCAGATTGTGGAATTCGACACTTCACATGAGTTTTATTTTGAATTAACAAACTTCCAAAGGGTTGATCTATGGACTATTAGTGGGATGGAAACGCTAGATAGGGGTGGATGGACAGTTGTCTTCCCACCAGAATTAAAAAAAGTTGCTGAAAGAATTGCTAAGGAAACGTCATCCTCCCAATAGTAAGATATTTTATTTCTTTTTCATGGACTATTGCATAAACCAATTGCTTTCTAAGTTTTGCAGAAAAAGAAACATCCTCAAAAATCTCCTTATCAGTTAGTTTAAATGGTGCTTTCATAACTTTCAGAACATATACTGTCCTATCCTCGTTTCTCCTGAAGCCTTTTCTATTTATCCTGAACCACTCGCTCTCTTTACTAAGCCGGATTACATACCCTCTTTCTCGCAAATCCTCGTACACTCGGTATTTTTCTTCATTTCCTTCTATCAGCTTTTCAAAACTTTTTTTCAACTTTATCTTTCCTTTTTTCACAAGATAGGCTGCCTCGATCTCATGCAGCTCAAGACCTTTTTCTGTTTCTCTTCCGATTCCTAGCTGGACTACTTTTTCAGCGTCCTTTCCTTTCAACACTACCATAATTTCTTCTCAACCCTTTCTCTAAAAATCTCTTCTATCTTATGTATGTCATTCATAGTAAGGCTTTTTATCACCACCTCTGCGCCGGCCTTCCCAGGGGTATCTATCTCCAAGCTTCCAAGTCCTAGGAGCCTATCAAAGATGCCTCTCAAAGTTTTTATGTTATCTATTCTGCTGAACGGGATTGTTGTTTTGTTCCTGATAAGAATTCCACTCTGCAAAACCACACCATACTCATCTATATCAAGGCTTGTCATTCTTGCATAAAAGACCGCAAAAATGGTTGAGATGCCTGCAAAGATAGCGACAAAAGCATACAACCAAAACGGCATTTCAAAAACTAACGAAACCCCCGCAAGCATGAAAAAAAGGGCAAAGGTTATAAGCAGTATTATCGCGATGTATTTTCTTGGGGACATGTACACTGTCATTTTTGCCATGATAAGTTTTGAAAACAAATATTTTAAATTAATGCCCATGGTTGGATATGTTATAGTTTTTGGATAAAAGAGATACATTTAAAAATCCTTCCCTGCCCTATATTATCATGAAAGAACATAGGCATACACTATTGGAGGATTACTATTTTGATGTGCTCAGGGTAGTTGTTGAGGCATTTCAAAACGCCGGTTATAACCCGATTCTTGTAGGCGGTGCAGCTGTTCAGATACACCTTATCGACCTTGTTGGTTTTGAAAACGCAGAGGAGTATCTGAGAAAAACAGATGATTACGATATGGTTATATTTGGCATAAACGATGAGGAAGTTAGAGATGTTATAAATACGCTTAACGGTTCTTACTTTGCAACTGAGAATGCAGCTTTTTTAATAACTGTTCAAAGAAATGGAGCAAAGAGACCTGTTCTGAAAGTTGAGTATTTGAACAGTGAAGGCGAGATTAAAAACGAGGAGATTCATGTGAATATATCCACGAAATCAGATGACTTAAACCATATATATCCGAAAAGGGCAGAATTTATGTATGGCGATGCTGTTGAGATAAAAATAAAACACTCACGCACTCTTTCTGAATTGAAAGTAAGGGTTTTAAGAATAGAAGATTTGATTGCAACAAAGATTACTGCTGGAAGAGATAAGGACTATGTAGATGTACAAAATCTTATTGAAAGCGTGAGAATAAGCGGTAGGGCGCTGGATTGGGCAAGAATAAAGGAAAACGTAAGAAGCACAAAAACTGATGATAGTAGAATAAGAGCAACTAGGTATGTGAGAGATTTAGAAAGAGGGTTTGGCAACAAACCGGCCATGATTCTAAAATAGCATTAATAAAAAACTTTTGTTTTCAATTCCAATTATGAAAGTAACCCCATGGGAGGTAAGCGGAGAGATAGACTACACTAAACTGATTAAAGAATTCGGAACCTCACCGCTGACGCCTGAAATAAAAAACAGAATAATGAAGATCGCCGGGGACAACGTAATGCTTAGAAGGGGGTATTTCTACTCCCACAGAGATATGGATGTAGTTCTTAAGCATTATGAGGAAGGGAAAGGGTTCTTTCTTTATACAGGAAGGGGGCCATCCGGGCCTATGCATCTCGGCCATCTCATACCAATGCTATTTACAAAATGGCTTCAGGAGAGATTTGGGGTTAATGCATATATCGAGGTTACGGATGATGAGAAGTTCCTGTACAAAAAAGAGGCGGAATGGAGCGAGATTGAAAAATATACCATGGATAACATTCTTGATATCGCTGCGGTTGGGTTTGACCCCGATAAAACATTCATTTTCCGGGATTCAGAGTACATAGCGAATGCATACCCGCTCATACTAAAAATAGCGAAAAAAATAACATTCAGCACAGCAAAGGCAGTTTTTGGATTTACGAATGAAACGAACATAGGAATGATATTCTATCCTGCATACCAGGTATTCCCAACCATGTTTGAGAAAAAAATCTGTCTCATCCCCGCAGCCATAGACCAGGACCCTTATTGGAGAATCCAGAGAGATATTGCAGAAAGCCTTGGGTATTACAAGACAGCCGCAATACATTCAAAATTCTTCCCCCCATTGCAGGGGATAACGGGAAAGATGAGTTCAAGCCAGGCAGAGAGTGCAATATGGCTTAATGATGATGAGAGAACAGTAAAAAATAAAATAATGAAATATGCATTCAGCGGGGGTCAGGCAACTGTTGAGGAGCATAGAAAAAAAGGTGGAAATCCCGATATAGATGTTTCTTTCCAATGGCTAAAGATATTCTTCGAGCCTGATGATGAAAAACTGAAAAGGATAGAGGATGAGTACAGAAGCGGGAGGATGCTTACGGGTGAGCTAAAGCAGATCCTTATTGACAAGGTGAATGAATTTTTAAAAGAGCATAGAAAAAACCGGGAGCGGGCTCGCGGGCTTCTAAAAAAGTTTATGTACAACGGAAAACTGGCAAGCGAGATGTGGAACAAAAGGTTTGAGTGAATGTTTGTTGTAAAATATTCTGAGTTGGGTGTAAAGAGCAGGGCCGTAAGGGCTAGAATGGAAAATGTCTTGATGGAGAATATAAGAAACGCATACAAAAAAAATAAAATCGATGTGAAGGTTAGAAAAAAAGATGGAAGGATAACTGTGGATGGGAAAAACGGGGAGATATTAGAAAAAATTTTTGGAGTATCCAGCTATTGCAAGGCGATTGTTTGCGAAAAAGATATAGAGAAAATTGCTAATGAGGTCTCTGAATCGATGGAAAAAAATAAAAAATACAAAATAGAAGTAAACAGAACGGATAAAAATTTTCCATTAACTGCTCCAGAGATAACAAAAATAATGGTTGAGAGGATTGAAAACAGAGGAATGAGATTGGGTGTAAAATCATACGATGAAAAAATTGTCATAGAGATAAGGGAGGGTGGAGCGTACGTTCTGTTTGATGAGAGAAAAGGTCCGGGCGGGATGCCTTATGGAACAGGTGGAAATGCGCTCGCCCTTTTCTCAGGTGGAATAGACTCGCCAGTTGCAGCGTGGATGGTTGCAAAAAGAGGGGTGAGGGTTGATTTTCTTTTCTACTCTTTCAACGAAAGCATTAAAGAAAATGTTGTTGGCGTTTTCAGAAAACTTAATGATGGTTGGTTTCTCGGTGGAAAACTATTCATTTTTGATGGAAGAGAAATAAACAAACAGATTGCTGAATGCGAAGAGAGATACAGACAGGTTATTTTTAAGAGGGTACTTTACAGAATTGCCAACTCCATTCCAGGATATGATGGAATAGTGACTGGTGAAAGTATAGGACAGGTTTCTTCCCAGACATTGAAAAACCTAGGCGTGATAGATAAAGCAAGCGAAAGGATTGTTCTCAGGCCTTTGGTAGGATTAGATAAACAGGAGATTACTGATATGGCAAAAAAGATAGGTACGTATGAACTATCTGCTCACATTCCAGAATTCTGCGCATTCACAAAGAAGAAGCCGGCAACGGCCGCAAAGCTTTCTGATGTTGAGGAAGAAGAGAAAAAAATAGACTGGAATGTTGTTGATGAAAAAGTGAGAAATGTTGAGGTTATTTGTTAGATTTTCTCAAGCAAAACAACACTTTCCCTTGTTTTTATCCTGGCCGGCCTTACATCTGCCCATCTTTCAAGACCAACAACGATCTCGGTTTCAAAACCCATTTTTTCAGCAATCCTGCAAAGGATCTCATCAACAGGAATGTAAGTTTCATGTATCACTGCATTCCCAACAACATACGCGGCCCTTCCGCCTTTTTTGAGCACTTTATAAAAATTCTCAAAAACTTTTTTGCTGTCCGCAAAATAAGCCGGTAGTATGGGTAGAGCGGAATACTCCTCAACCTCGGGAAGGATCTCGCTTGCTTTCGTTTCCTTTGTTATGAAAGAGCGGAAGCTTTTTTCCCTTATCCTTTTTGTTATACCCTCATCCATGGTAAGGAGGGAAAGCTCAAGCCCATATACTTTTGTGTAATCAATGTTGTTTAGATAGGGCGGGGAGGTTATTATTCCATCGAACTCTTCTTCAAACTCCATAAATCTTGCATCCCCTTCAGAAACAAAAACCTTCCCTGGTTTTGTCCCTCTTGCCTCTTTTAGCATTCTCTTGACCTTTCTCCTAAAAGCCTCCTTAGCCGGCATGGCCCTTTTCTCCTTAGCAAACTTCAAAACACCCCCATCCTTTATGAAAAGCCCGCATTGTGGGATGATGGAAAGAAGGGCGAGAAGGAATAGGTTTTGAATTTTTTTGTTTTCTATTTCTTCTATCTTTTCACGGATGAAAACAATGTCATTATAATTCCGCGGAGGGAAGAATTTTTTTGGAGAAAAAAGCTCAAATCCCCACTCAAAGGAAGGGACGAAGCGATCTTCAAAGAATCTGTGCAAAATTTTTTCTCCCTCTTTGCAATCACTTTCAGTGTAGAACTCTGTCTTTACCCTACTCACAAAAACCGCTAATGGAGAAATATCCATTCCAAAGGCAGGAATGTTTTTTTCCTTTGCAGCAAGTAAAGTCGTTCCTATCCCGCAGAATGGATCGAGAATTTTGTTCGGATTAAATTTTTTAATAAAGTAAAAAACCAACTCCGGGCTGAATGCTTCCTTATAATAAAACCAATTGTATATGGGTTTGGATTTGCTTGGATCGAATGTAAAATACTTTCCGAGTTCATAATTTAGAGAAATTTTCATTCTCTCACTACACTCGTTTTTCCGCTCGGTAGTATCTGAAGAAGCTCATCTGGATGGATGTTTAGAATTTTTGCAAGCTTTTTTGCGACTACCCCTTTCTCTTCTTTTCCAGGAATTATCGTTATTTCATTTTTTAGTTTTGTTTTTGAGAATGCCGGAATGACTGCAACCCTTCCTCTTTCATCGATTCCTAACCGCAGCTTAAGAGGTGTTCTTTTATACCATTCCTTTTCCCCTCTTACTACTATCGCTCCCTTTGCAACATACTCACCGGCAGAATGTTTTGTAAGCTGTTCAGGAGCTGCCGAGTAAACATCAACATAGGAGAATCCTGATGACCATGCTTTTGAGAAACAGGCTGCAAACTGCGCAGCCTCCAGCCTTTCCTGCTCTTCTGCATTCTTTCCATCTTTTAGAATAACAACGCTTCCGCCTTGGATGTCTGCATGAAAAAACAAATCGTTGGGCTCGATGTGTTTTGAGTAGATCAGATCGTTCTGCTGCGCATCCTTCCCTCCAATTACAAGCTTTCCGGAAGAGGTAAAAAACCAGTGAAATTTCTCGTACCATTCCTTTTCCCGCAAAACCCTAACGGTCGGTTTTTCCCTTTCTTTTTTCTTTTTTGCTTCCTCAAGTTTTTTTTCAAGCTCTTTCAGCGCTTCCCTTGCGGCATGCGCCTTTTTTCTGTATTTTTTTGCCAACTCATAATAATAGGCTGCATTCTCATGAACGCTCTTTTTATATGAGAGAACAACTTTCATGAATTTAATAGAAATAGCAAATTTATAAATTTTTATACAGAAAAAAATGCGTGATACCATGAACGTATTGGATAGAATGAGTGCAACAATTAAAGCAGGATTTGGGATGACCTTAAAAAAATGGAAAGAGCTTTTGGTCGGGTTTGGAAAAGTCTACGGTAGTGTTGTTGCTTTTTTCCTTGTTGGATTCGTAGTTATGATTCTGCTTGCCATGCTTTCTGAGATTCTTATACTACTCGGTCTTATCCTTATGATCCCAATCTTAATAATTGCGGGTGGGATCGCGCTAAGCTCAAACACGCTCGTTGACAATGTTGCAGATGAAAAAGAATTTGAGCTTATTAAGACAATAAAAAAAGACTGGATAAGGAATTCAGTTTTTGTTATTGTGATGGGTTTGTTCGGGATCGGGGTGAGTATACCAAGAATAATTGGTGAGTTTGTTGGGGGCATCGCTGGGTTGCTACTAATCTTAATCGGCTGGCTGATATATCTTGCATGGATCTTTATCATACAGTTTGTACAGTGGGAGTATGTTGTAGGAAGGAAAGGGATAGTTGAAAGCATAAAGGGTTCTTACTCTGCTGTGATGAAGAACTTTGGGTTTGTGCTTGGAATGGACATTGTAGTTGGGATGCTGATGGCAATTATACTTGCGGTATTCTATATAATACTGGCTGTGATAGTGACTATGTTTGTACTAGCGGCAGTCGTTGGCAGTACGCCCTCTATAAGTGGGGGTGATGTTAGCAACATCTTCCCGCTCTTTGGGATTTGGGTAGTTGTGGGTCTTTTTGTTTCGGCAGTGATGGCTCTAGGTATCACTATAATCATAGATGTGCTATTCAAGCCAGTCTCATACCTTACATGGAAAGAGGCAACGAAAAACAAGTAAGAAGGAATAATGGCTATAGATTTTTTTCTATATATTTTTTTGCATTTTCAAAAATGCTCAACCCATTTGGTTTAAGCAAACCTTCCAGCCTTGTCCATCTTGGATGATTTGTAAAATGGGTGTATGCCTCTGGGTGAGGCATTAAGCCGAAAACCTGGCCACTCTCATTGCATATTCCTGCGATGTTCATAACTGAACCGTTTGGGTTGTGGGGATAGCCCGCAAGGTTTCCGTTTGCATCCACGTACTGCATTGCATAAAGGTTTTTTTCAGCAATATACCCAAGCGTCTTTTCATCCGAAATGAATTTCCCTTCTCCATGCCTAACAGGAAGATAAAGAGCATCAAGACCTTTTGTGAAAATGCAGGGAGAGAGCGGATTTATCTTAAGATGGACCCATCTGTCCTCAAACCTTCCAGTATCATTATACGTAAGTGTTGCCTTTTGTTCTCCGCTCAGATCTGGGAGAAGACCCATTTTTACAAGAACCTGAAAACCATTACAAACCCCTAGAATAAGCTTTTTCTGACTTATGAATGTCATAATATCATTCCACATCTCTTTTGCAAAAATGTTTGCGAGTACCTTTCCGCTTCCCAATTCATCCCCAAAGCTAAACCCTCCCGGAAATATCAGGAGACTGTAATCGTGGAGAAGCTTTTTGTTTTTTATAAGATGGTTTACATGAATGATGTTTGCAACCCCCCCAACTGTTTTAACCGCATGCGCCATTTCGTATTCAGTATTTATCCCTTCTCCGCAGAGAATAAGGGCTTTAAGCATCATGGAAATTCCCTCCAAACTCCCGCAAGCTTTTCGATATCCTCGTTTAGAACCTGCCTCCCCCATGCCCTTATTACAAACCTGCTGTCGCCCCTCACCCTGCCAATAAGAGCATATGGGATACCCCCAAGAAGTTTCTCAACCTCCTCTTTATCCTCCGGATGGATGGAGAACACTACCCTCCCTGCGCTCTCGCTGAATAGCAATGCTTCAAGTTTGTCTGTTTCATTCTCGACCCTGCTAACATCAACATCTATCCCTATCCACCCGGCTATAGCGCACTCAGCAAGCGCAATGGCCAGCCCCCCATCGCTCACATCATGCATGCTCCTTAAGAGCTCACGAACACAAGCATTGTGAATGGCTTTATATGTTTTTTTGTTTAGCGAAAAGTTTACTTTTGGGTTTTTGTTTCCGACTATTCCGAATAGTTTGTACAGCTCGCTTCCCCCGAGCTCATCTTTCGTAATTCCAGCAACATATATCAGATCCCCGGCCTCCTTAAAATCAGACCCTATTGCTTTTGATGCATCATCCATAATTCCTATAGCAGTAATAAGAATGGTTGGGTTGATTGAGTGTTTTACTCCATTCCTATCCACAAAATCATTCTTCATGCTATCCTTTCCGGAAATAAAAGGAACCCCAAACTCAACAGCGGCATCGTAAAGAGCTTTGTTTGCTCTCACAAGAGCGCCAAGCTTTTCCTCATCCTCAAGAGGGTTTGGCCAGCAAAAATTATCTAATGCTGCTATTGGATAGGAACCTGCGCATACAACATTCCTAACCGCCTCATCAAAAGCCATGGCCGCCATGTCGTAGGGGTCCTGGATGTATTTTGGGCAGATACCATGGCCGATCACAACTGCGTCTTTTTTATGCAGCAAAGGCCGGATGACTGCTGCATCACCCGGGCCATCGAAACCAACCAATGGCTTTATCACGCTTCCTCCCTGAACCTCATGGTCGTACTGTCTGATTACGTATTCCTTACTCACAATATTCGGCATTTTTAGAAGGTCAAAAAGAACCCTAGAATAGTCATCTAGGTATACTTTCTTTTCCTCAAAATTTTTTCTTTTCCACTTTGCCTTCAAAACCATCCTTGGCGGGTGGTGGAGGAAACTGGATGGTAGATAAGCAACAATACTCTCTTTGTATTTTACAACAAATTTTCCGGTATTCGTAAACTTTCCAACCACCGAAATCTCAACATCGTGCTTTTTTGCAAGCTCCTCCAACTCTGGTATGGCTTCTTCCTTAACTGCCAGTGTCATTCTCTCCTGGCTCTCTGAAACAAGAATTTCCCATGGATGCAGACCAGGGTATTTGAGAGGAACTTTATCCAGCCAGATTTCGCATCCTTCCACTCCAAGCTCTCCGATGCTCGAGCTCAGCCCTCCTGCTCCATTATCCGTAATCCCTTCATAAAGCCGCCTGTCTCTCGCCTCAAGAACAAAATCTATTACTTTTTTCTGCATGAATGCATCCCCAAGCTGGACCATTCCCATTGGGGTTTTTTTGCTTATCTCCATACTCGAAGCTGTTGCTCCATGAACCCCGTCCTTCCCAACCCTTCCCCCAACCATTACTGCCAAGTACCCTGGCTTTATCTCCTTTTTTTCGCTCTTTCTATCAACAATCCTGGACGGCATAATTCCGAATGTTCCTGCATACACAAGAGGCCTACCATTGAAGCAGCTCTCAAAAACAACAGAACCATTCACGGTTGGGATTCCTGTTTTGTTTCCTCCGTCTCTTATACCCGAAACAACCCCTTCAAAAAGCTCGCCCGGGGATTTTGCACCTGGATAGGGTTTTTCGTTGAGAGGCGCGAAGCAAAGAACATCAATATTCGCAAATGGTTTTGCGCCCAAACCAGTTCCCAAAACATCCCTCTGCACTCCTAGAATTCCTGTAAGCGCCCCACCGTAAGGGTCCAAAGCAGATGGAGCATTATGGGTCTCAACCTTTGCTACTATGTAATGGTACTCGTCAAACCAAACAACACCCCCATTATCCTTGAAAACAGAAACAATCGACGAGGAAGGAATGATGTTTGTTGCGCCAACAATGTATGTTTTGAAAAGAGAGTTTATGTTTTCCGTTTTTCCATTCTCGTCCTCATATTCTATTATTGCATTGAATATTTTGTGCTTACAGTGCTCACTCCAAGTTTGTGCTATCGCTTCCAGTTCAACATCAGTAATCCCTTTTAATCCTACATCCTCCCTCTCAACCTTTACTTCTGGTCTGCTGAAAAACTCAACTATTGCAGATATCTCTTTTTCGCTGAGCGCAAGCGCACCCTCCTCATTCGCCTTTTTCAGAACATTAAAATCCGGCTCAAAAACCTTAACCTCTGGCTTTTCCTTAAGCTCCACCCTAGCTAAAAAGGGGGAGAAATTTTCTTCTAAAGGGAGGGAGGTTCTATATCTTTCGATCAGTGGGTTGTGCAAAATTTTCACAATCTCTCTCATCTGCTTTTCCCCAACATTTCCAATAAAAGAGTAAACGCGCGAAGAGTAAATTTCTATTTCCTTCCCTATTGTTTTTTTTGCAGCCTCCTTTGCAACCCGGGCAGGATTATCAGTTACCCCAGGAAGGTAGCCAACCTCAACCCTCCATCCATAAACAGCAAAGTTGGATTTGAAAGAGAATTCCTCGGCCACTCTATCCGAAAACGCCTCACCCAATTTCTGTAACTCGGCCTCGCTCAGCTCATCCCCTATATTGAACACGCGGATAAATATCACCTTTTGGATGTTAAACCCCTTTGAGCTAAGTTTTTTTCTTATGCTTTCTGCATGCGCATCAAAAATTCCGTCTTTCATTTTTATCTCTATGCGATGCATAAGAATAAATGAGAAGGAATGTTTAAAAATAAATTGACATCATCTGAATTATTGGTTATTCAAACGTTTCTGCATGCGCATCAAAAATTCCGACCGCCAGACTTGTTTCGCCGCATCAGGAGACCAGGGGGTAATTAAACATGCCTCAGACCCCCTGCCTCTTCCACCCCCTATCTTATACGAGCAAAAATGAGGGGGGTTACGGAGGAGCCTCAAACCTAGGGGGGACACTTCCCCCCTGGGTTCGGGGGGGTAGTAGAGTAAGGGAGACCAGGGGGTAATTAAACATGCCTCAGACCCCCTGCCTCTTCCACCCCCTATCTTATTAGGAGCAAGGAGGTTAGAAAAAGAAAGGGGGTAGTAGAGTAAGGGGGTCTGAGAATAAGTTAAAGTACCCCCTAGTCTCCTAAAAGCTCGCATGGGCCCGCCCAGGATCGAACTGGGGATCTTTACCGTGTCAGGGTAACGTCTTACCATTGTCGGCCTTGGCCAACAAATATCGCTTGAAGCAAGGCTCTCGACTACGGGCCCTGAAGATTTATATTCTACAAAAAGTTTAAAATCATACCCTAATAAGCGGTTCTTTGCCCTCAAAAACAGGGTAGTGGATTCCACATTGCTGAAGTTTTTTTGAAGCGGCGTAGAAATGCTCTGGGCTATTTGTATATAGGGTGGCCAAGTATTTTTCTCCATTCCTTTCATCTCCATTCTTGAAGTACTCCAAAGCAATCCTAGCGATCTCTTCGTATTTTCCAGCTTTCTTCAAATCATACAGCTTCCTTGCCGATGCATCATACTTTTTCTCAGGTATGTCTGAATAATCAATCGGAAGATTTGACTTAGCTATGTGCTGATACTTCTCTATTTTTCTTTTTAGCTTTTTATTGGCAAAATCAAGCTCATCTTTCCTGTATGGTGGAATGAACATGAAAAAATTACGGATTCAAAATATTTAAAACTATGCTTTTTAAATTGTTTTAATATGAATAATAATGTGAAAAAATTAAAAATGTTAAAACCTGCAGGACCTAAAAGGAGTGTTTTTCAAAAGCTTATAGAGGAGGGTATACTTCCATTACATCCGTATGGGATTGATGGCTATCTTAAAAAAATGGTTTTGAAGCTTGTGGGTGAGAAAACACCTCAGATAGAGAAAAAGGGGATTGTTTTTTATCTCCTAGAATACAACCCTGAGGAAATAAAGGGTTGGGTGGAAAGCGGTGGGCAGTATGGTTGGGCATGCGTTCCCGCATTAAAAACCATAATAAAAAAATCAAAGAGATGGAAGAAAGAAATATTAGGCTGGTCAATACCAACTACATTAAAACAGGAGCTTTTTGGAAGTATTAAAGACCGTGAAGAACTGGAATTGATGGATAAAGTTGGGGTCAAGATTCATAAAACTATCCGTAAGCAAGGTTACATAACAAAAGAGCAGATAATTGAAATCTACAAAAAGGTCGGAAAAACGCGTATAAAAAAAGATTACCAGAAATTGAAGGATGAACTTATAGAGCGTGGGTACGTAACAAGAAGCCAGATAGTAGAACCAAAAACAAATAAAAATAAAAGAAAGATGTTTTTTGAAAAGATTGAAGCACTGAAAAGAGCAAAGATAAGAAACATAACCATGACGGAATTGAAAATAATCATGGCTGAGGTAGGATATTCAAAGAGCACGATAGATGCACGGAAGAAAGAATTTTTTGAGAAGGCAAATGGAATTCTATCTAGTGCGGATGCTCAATAAAAGGCTTCGCAAAGAAATAATGCTTTTCTTTACCTTCTAACTCGCTCATTATTCTTTCAACAAACGAACCAACAGGGTCTAGCCATGTTGGGACCCTTTTTTTGATCTCAGCAAAATCCTCAAATGGCTTTTTCACTCTTTCTTCAAGGAGTATTTCCATGTTCTTTTTCCCTATTCCTGGGATCAGGTCAAGCTGATGAACCCGGATGGAAATCGGACCGGCAGAATTCACAAATTTCACAAAATCCTTCTCCCGAGCCATTATTATCTGCCTTAAAACTGTTCTCAGATTTTCCTTTGCAGAGGTTGTAAGCTCGCTAAACGGTATCCTTCTCTTAATCTTCTCCACAACATCCCTTGAATCCTTCCCAACATAAACCCTCATGCCAACAGATGGGTTGGAGTTTTGCTTAACTGTTGCTTCTAAAAGAGTAAAAAAACTCTCTCCTACAAGCTGGACCTTCGGCTCCCGGGAATATGAGCCGGAAGCGCCATACGGAAGATAATCTATAACGTACGCGTACTCCTCCATCACACAACCTCCTTCACAAGAGAGATGATCTTTTCCTTTACGCCTTCATCCAACTTTAATTTGTAAGGAACTAGAATGGCATCAAGGGTTTCCGGGTATCTTGGAAGAATATCAACTATTTTTGTTGCTATATCCTCTGTAATGCTTTTATCAACAGCCAGTATTTTTTTCTTAAGCGAAAGCGCTTCGTTCTTTTTCAGCTTGTATTTTGAGCCGTGGTCATACGCAATCTGAGTGTTGAAATCCATCTGCTCCCTATCCCGAGCGGATATCGCCTCATAAACACTGGCAACTGTATATGGTTCATTAGATTTTATTTTCATTCTATCACCCTATTTTATTTAGATGTAACGGAAGAACTATAAAGCGTTTTTTCTTTCCTCCATCAAGGATTTCTACTTCATATGAGCTTCCTCTTTTCCCAACAATTATTCCGTTTCTCCCTCTGTACCTGTGGTGTGGAATCCCGCTTTCGAAATACGGTTTCGGGTCAAGAGCCACTTTATCCCCTACCTTAAATATTTTATTGAAATCGCTCGTAGTAAACTTTTTTTCTTTCCTAAGTTTTTTTGTACCCTTGCTTAATGCTCCTCGTGGTCTTTTCATACGAACACCCCTGTATACTCATTTATAAACCTTGCCTTTTTAAATTTGTATGAAAAGGTTTAAAAGGTGGTGCGATGGCCAAGGGATATGTTATTACGAATATGGTTGCTGCAGGCAACCTTGGCATTTCTTTAGATTTGTATAGGCTCTCGCTGACGATGCCTTCTATAGAATATGAGCCGGAGCAGTTTCCGGGTGCTATTTTGAAATTTGATAAACCAAAAGCAACCCTGCTAGTTTTCAAGAATGGAAAGGTAGTCTGCGTTGGGTGCAGGAGCGAAGAGGAGATTGAATCGACGCTTAAAAAAGCGCTGAAGATTCTTCTCCCAAAAGCAAAAATAATAATGAAAAGAATGAAGATTCCGGAGTACGAGGTTACGAATATCGTTGCTGCCGCAAATCTGAACATAGAGCTTGACCTTTTTACAATTGCGTACAAAGAGAGGGATGTGGAATATGAGCCGGAGCAGTTTCCGGGTGCTATTTTGAAATTCAAAAAACCGAAAGTTTCTCTTCTCCTCTTCAAAAACGGGAAGGTAATAATCGCAGGGGCAAAAAAAGAATCTGAAATAAGAACCTCTTTAAATCTGGCGCGGGAGATGCTGAAGAGATATGCCAAAAAGTAATGGCATGAAGGAAATGGTTCTCAAAAAACTATCAGAAGTAAAGGACCCAGAGCTTGGGATAGATATTGTAAGCTTAGGGCTGGTTTATGGAGTTGAAATAGATGAGAAAAACAAAAAGGCTGATGTAAAAATAACCTTTACAACACCCGCCTGTCCTCTGCTTGGTTTTATTCTGGATAGTGTAAAAAGAAAGCTTGAAGAGATAAAGGGATGGGATTTTTATGTTGATGTTGTCTGGGAGCCTCCATGGAGCCCTGAGAGGATGAAGCCAGAAGCAAGGAAAAAATTGGGGTTATGAGATCACTCGGCTTCAATATCGGATTCTCTTAGAAGCCTTGCCTCATCTTTTTTCACAAGCGCTCTTCCCTCGCATAAAAAAGCTTCTAAATAAACTATTCCTGAAAACAGTAGGCCTGCGATTGCAATTTCTGGATTGAAGTTGGTTGCCATAAACAAAAGACCAGAAGCAATAAGGAATCCATCAGCAATTACTTTAAGTTTTTTTCCTTCTTTCTCTTCATACTCTGCTGTTCTCTCTGCTTTTTTTGCATAGGCCTCAAGGTCGGATTTTATCAATGGTCTAATCCTATCAAGCTGGAAAGCTATCGTGCCTCTCATTCCATTTCTATCTATCAATCCACCATACCTTATCTCAACATCCTTCAGATATTCTATTGCATCCTTGGTTGCCCGTCTTGTTTCTGGGCCGAATTTTGTATAATGGTTAAGAATTTCTAAATCTTTATAGCAACGTATTTTTTGAACAACCATAATCCTATTTTATTTGGAAACATTTAAATACATTTATGAAAACAATTTTTTATGAACTGGCCTGCGCATGTTTTTTTCGGGTTGGTTGCTGGTGGGGTTGCTGCCTATTTTTTTAATTTTGATTATCTTTTAGTTGTTTTTTCTGTACTTGGGGCGCTTGCCCCTGATATAGACCATGATTCAAGCAAAATAAGAAAGATAATAGATTTTAGTTTTCCTATTCTTGCTTTTTTTATGACGTATTCATATTTAAAAAACATAAACGAAATGTTATTTATCTACACGCTTGCGTTAATCGGAATTTATCATATCATAATTACCTACTTAAAGCCAAGGCATAGAGGGATTACGCATACTTTTATTTTTGCATTGGTAGTTTCAATAATAATTTATTTCATGTTTTCGCTTACTGCAGGTATTTTGTTTTTTATTGGATACGCATCCCATTTAGTTGCTGATTTAAAACTAAAGGTCTTATGAAGTTGTATCTCTCATTCATCTTTATCAAATTTTCTTCAAGAACATCCGCCGCCCTTAAAAAAGCTTTTGCTTTACGGGGTGGTTCAAAAAAAGTTCTTCCTCTCAAATACTCAATTGTAAACTTCGTAACTGCAATTCTTTTTTCAAGGGAGGTTAATGGCATCATTTTCGCACCATGTACAAATTTTCTGTGTGGGTATGTTTATAAATTTTTTGTTATGCAGGCACCGGCATAAGTTTTAGAGGAGGCTCGATGGATTTGCCAAATCCCTCAACCAATACCTCTTCTGGTTTGCTGGTTTCTTGTTGTTTTGGTTTTGCAATGCGTGGAGGGAAAAATGGTTCTGACTGCAGCTCGGACTGAGTTAATATCTGCATCCTGCAATTTTCTATTTTTTTCTTATACTCCGCGATGAATGCTGGGTTGTTTAATTTATCCAAAATCCTTTCTGCAGCTCCTAAGTAAGCCAACGCTCGCTTCTTGTCTTTGTATGCTTCTGCAACAAGAACCTCAACGGTGGTTTCATGAAAACTGCTTTTTCGTATCGGCGCCGGCGGTTCGCGCATAACATATATGTTGCTGATACGCCTTGCTTCTATTTGGGGCATTCTTTTCACCTGGTCGCTGTTGGAAGGTTTATTAGGGAACATTTTTAAATATTTTGATGGCTAAGTTATTCCACGAAACAAAAAGGAGTTGAAAAAAATGGAAGGTACAGTAAAATTCTTCAACGCGAAGAAGAGGTTTGGTTTTATAACTGGTGAAGACGGAAAGGACTACTTTGTCCACCTGAGTGGGATAGAAAAGGGAACTTTCATCCACGATGGAGACAAGGTAACCTTCGACGTTGAAGAAGGAGAAAAAGGACCAAAAGCTGTGAATGTAAAAAAAGCATAATTACATTTGCATGTTTTTGGAATTTTTATTCTTAATTTTTATTTTTGTTTTTATAAAAAAATAGAAAAGAGATTAAAGATAAATGGGGTTATCTTCTCTTCTTCGCCATCAAGAAATAAACCGCACCCAAAATAACTACACCTAAGAGTATAAGCAGTATCCAAATCCAGTTTGCTGGTGGCTGCCCTCCTCCCGCCGGCGGTTTTTGTTCTTCTCCTTTTGCTTCTTCAGATGGTGGTTTTTTGGTGGGTTTCTGAGAAGGAGCGCCTTCTGACGGTTTCCCTTCTTCCTTAGGAGGAGTTGGTTCGACGCATTTGTTGCTCACGCAAACCTTTCCTCCGAAGCACTCGTTATCTGAGCAGCATTCATAAGGAACGCATTCATGATTCTTTACCTCTCCGCATTCGCAAACAATTTCTACGCATCTACCATCAACACATTTCTCATCCTCCTCGCAATCTGTGTTCCTCTCGCATCCGGAAACTTCTTCTTTCTCAACACATCTTGAGTTCATGCATCTTTCATCAGCTCCGCATTCAGAATCTTTAGTACATTCTGGAGAAACTGTGAATAGGAATTCTCTGTATGCGCTTGCATCCTCGCTATTTGCATACACCCTCAGCGTGAATGTTCCCAAAGAGTTACCTGTTATTGGAATGCTCGCATTTTTCTTTCCTCCTTCTGCTATTGTTCCTAAGGTTGCGCTTCCGCATGAGAAAGAAGAAGGACAGGTAAGGGTAAGTCTTACGTTTGTCTCGGAATAGTCTCCTGTGTTCTCAACAGTAAATAAAACATTAATTGTTTCTCCAAGTTTTGAGTATTGGTTGTTTATCGGGAAGATGTATAGCTCGTGATCCCCTCCACCACCTCCACCACCTGGTCTGCGTGGGGATGCAACCCTAAACACATGAATAACAGGCCCACCTATGTTTCCGTAAGTATCACTGCATCTATAGTATAGTGTGTATGTTGTTCCATTTGTAAGATTTGTAAAGTTTAATATATGTGTTGTGTTTCCCGTTTCATTGAACAGAGAGCCTGTTCCAAAAACAAAATCTCCACTTATATTATACTCGCATGTTGCATTCTCATTAGTTGCTATTTCTACTAAAACAAATGTTGTTCCGGCTGGAAGCTGAGCGTTATTCGATGGGTTTACGATTGTAATAACTGGTGGGAGCGTATCCCTTAATGAGAAATTCCTCGTTTCAGAAACATTGATCAACACGCCATCGCTGCAGTTTATATACCACGTGTAGTCTCCATATTCCAAGCCTGTTATGACAAAAGGAGTTAATATATTATTCTGAACAGATTCGTTAGTCTGAGTTAATGTATCATTTAAATACAGGCTGCAGTTTAGCGTAGTACTAAAATCATCTGAAGCTGTAAATGTAAATGTTACTGTATGAGTATTGTTTATTTGTGTATTATTAGCTGGTTCATCCAAATCAATAGAAGGAGCAGTGTTATTCTTTCCTAGAGGCGCGAAAATGCTCCCAAAGTTATTTATATTGACATAAACAAAGTTGTAGAGAAGATGCACTCCTGCCTCGGATGCAAAAAATGCTGGGTTAGTTAACCACGTGCCATTGTAGCGTGAGACCCTCAAACTAATCTCTTCGACATCTCCTAATTCTGCATCAGAATAGGAGAAGTTTAAGAAGAGGGTTCCTGTTCCAGTTGCATTTACATATTTTGTTATGTTTATGTAGTTTGCTGGATCTTCGGGTGGGGTTGAAACTCCTCTGAGAAGAACATCTCCTGTGTATGTAAAGCTTATTACTGTTGGGTAGGTTGTTAAGGAATCTCCTGCTAATGTTTGGTTTATGAAAACATTGCCTGCGGAGTCAGTGATGTTTATATCCCATTGTTGGTTGTTGTATGCTGTGTTGTTAAGGTACCTGTTACCATCAGAGTCATCATAAATGTAAAACCCATGCTTGGAATTATCATAAACAAAGTTGTTTTCGAAATTATTATAGTCTGAAAATGACACAACTACACCATGTAGATCATTTTCATACGCATGGTTGTTTGTTAAATTGTTATATCGGCCGCTATCAATCATAAAACCATAACGTGAATTATTATATGCATTATTGGAAATAAGTGTATTGTTATGTGAACGCCATACATAGATTCCATTAGTATTTTCATATACTACGTTGTTGATCAAGAGAGTGTTGTTTGAGTCTGGGTATATGTATATACCACTACTATATACGCTGCCTGTGTTATTGTAAGCGACATTGTCTGTTATATTATTATAATTTGAACCAGATAGGTGGATGCCCCACGTATTACTTGACGCATTATTGTTTATAAGGGTATTAAAATTTGAATTATCTAACATAAAACCAGCGAAGCCATTCATGTAAGCATCGTTACCGGATAGAGTGTTATTTGCGGCGTTTGAGAGAAGGAAACCATGTCGAGAGTTATTATATGCTACGTTGTTATAGAGGGTGTTGTTGGAGCTTGAGGAGAGGGAGAAACCATGTCGAGAGTTATTATATGCTACGTTGTTATAGAGGGTGTTGTTGGAGCTTGACTCTAGATAAATTCCATAATCAATATTAGAACTTACATTATTATTTATTAAGGTGTTGTTTGAGGAAGAGGCCATATAAATACCAAAGCCCCATACAGTAATACCATTATTAAAATTTACATTGTTATCTATTAATCTATTATTGTTTGAGGAAGTCAATATATAAATCCCCTCCCTATTCAATTCTACAGTATTGTTTGTAATGGTATTGCTTGAGGAAGAGGACAGATAAATCCCCCACCACACATTTGAACTTACATTATTCTCTGTAATATTGTTTTTTTGGGACCAAAATACATAAATTCCGCTCACATTGTTTGAATGTATGCTGTTGTTTATAATGGTAATATTTGTAGAATAAGCCAAATAAATCCCATAGTTGAAATCAGTAATTATACAATTTCTTATTATATTGTTTTGTTTACCAGGAACGTTGAGATTAATTCCAGAACCATTATAACTATCGCCATCTATCGTATGCCCTTGGCAATCAAATATTTTGTTTGTAAAGTTTTTTGGATTGTTTATACAAGTGGATGGCTCATCTACAATATCGGCTGTAAGTTGAACTAGACCGCAAGAGTCATTATTCAATGCATCAGTACATGTACCGCAGGTTGTACATGTGCATAAAGCTTCTTGCCCCAGAGGAGCAAATACACTTCCAAAGTTATTTATGTCTGCATAGACTATGTTGTTTGTTGTATCTACTCCATATGTCGTTGCAAAAACGCTTGGGTCTGTTTCCCATGCCCCGTTGTTTCTTGAAACTCTTAGGCTAGCTTCTGCAATACTTCCTAGGTCTCCATCAGAATAGGAGAAGTTTAAGAAGAGGGTTCCTGTTCCAGTTGCATTTACATATTTTGTTATGTTTATGTAGTTTGCTGGATCTTCGGGTGGGGTTGAAACGCCCTTAAGAGAAACATCTCCTGTGTATGTAAAGCTTATTACTGTTGGGTAGGTTGTTAAGGAATCTCCTGCTAATGTTTGGTTTATGAAAACATTGCCTGCGGAGTCAGTGATGTTTATATCCCATTGTTGGTTGTTGTATGCTGTGTTGTCAGTGAGATTGTTGTTATTTGAATCTGAATCTAGATAAAAGCCATCTTCTGTGTTGTTATATACAGTATTATTTTCTATAAGATTATTTTCTGAACCGCTGTCAAGATGGATGCCTCTCAGGTTGGAATTGGCTGTGTTATTTGCTATTAAATTATTATTAGAACCAAATATATAAATGCCTGAAGAACCAGAATTATCGCTAGCATTATTGTACATTATCGCATTATAGAATGAACCAGCAACGAAAATCCCGCCTTGTGAACATTGGGTGACTGTATTGTTTAGTATATTAGTATTATTTGACTCTGCTTCAAGGTAGATTCCTCGAGCAAACTCGCGGATTAAACAATTTTTTATTGTATTATTGAGTTTACTACTCAGATATACCGCATTATTATCGCCTATTCCATCAATCATATGCCCTTGACAGTCAAATATTTTGTTTGTAAAGTTTTCTGGATTGTTTATACAAGTGGATGGCTCATCTGCAATATCGGCTGTAAGTTGAACTAGACCGCAAGAGTCATTATTCAATGCATCAGTACATGTACCGCAGGTTGTACATGTGCAGGTATCAGCCCAAGAGAGCGAGAACACTGCAAAAAAAAGCAAAAATACTATTTTTTTGTTCATATAAACACCTCTATCTTTTAGGCATTGAAAAAAAACATTTAAAAATATTATAGTTTTGCAATAACGCCATGGCAAAACTAAAAAGAGCCCTTGGTTTGCTGGAGATTACACTGTGCGGAGTTGGGATAATTTTGGGTGCAGGAATATATGCACTAGTAGGAAAAGCAGCAGGAATGGCTGGGAACGGAGTATGGATTTCTTTTATAATTGCTGCGATTGTTGCCGGATTGAGCGGGCTTAGCTATGCCGAGCTTTCCTCAATATTCCCAAAAGCAGGAGCAGAGTATGAGTATACAAAGAGCGCTTTCGGAAAAAAAATCGCTTTTCTTGTAGGGTGGATGATCATAGTGAGCGGAATTGTCGGTGCATCCACCGTCGCCCTTGGGTTCAGTGGATATTTTAATGCGATCTTTGGCACACCAATTACCTTAACTGCGATTGGAATAGTTGCATTGGTCTCTATCATAATGCTCTATGGTGTGAAGGAATCTGCTTGGTTTGCGATGGTTGGGACATTGTTTGAGGCGGGCGGATTGCTGATAGTTATCGGAACTGCAATTCCGTATTTAGGCGGGATTGATTATTTTGAGATGCCATCCTCCTCATGGGGCGGTATTTTTGCAGCCGCCGCTCTCGTTTTTTTCGCATACATAGGTTTTGAGGAAATGACCAGGATGGCTGAAGAAGTGAAAAATCCGGAGAGGAATGTGCCGCTTGGTTTGATCCTGGCCATTGCAATAACAACAATTCTTTACATTCTTGTTGCGGTCTCAGCAATAAGCGTTGTCGAGCCTGAAAAGCTTGCTTCCTCAAATTCCCCTCTTGCTGATGTTGTTTCAAAAACCATAGGCGAGAGTGCTTTCTTTTATTTTTCGGTAATTGCTCTTTTTGCAACCGGAAACACAGTTCTTCTTATACTGCTTGCCGCATCAAGAATAATGTATGGGATGGCAAGGGCAGGCTCTCTCCCAAAAATTCTTGCTTACATCCATCCCTCAAGGCAGACACCATGGACGGCTATACTAGCAGCGGGCATAATAACATGTATTTTCTTTTTTGTTGGCGGGATTGAAACAATCGCCAACATTACAAACTTTTCTGTATTCATAACTTTTATAATGATAAATGCTTCTCTCATAAAATTAAGGCATGACAAGCCGAAAATAAAAAGGCCGTTTATGGTTCCGATAAATATTGGTTGGTTCCCTGTCCTTCCTGCTATCGCAATAATTACAACCCTATTTATGATAACAAATGTAGGATGGGATGCAATATTCTATGGAGGGATAATGCTTATTCTCGGACTAGTGGCGTATAAAATTATGGAAAAATAAAGTTTCTGCTTTCGTTGTAGTATTTTGCAAAATGAAGGAAACGCAAACATTAAAAACTTTAGGCAATACTTTTCTTTGGTGTATTTTATGAAAAACATGCAGAAAGTTTTCTCGGTGTTCTTTGTATGG
Organism: Candidatus Anstonellales archaeon; assembly: GCA_038890745.1. GTDB lineage: Archaea > Micrarchaeota > Micrarchaeia > Anstonellales > J096 > JAWAFD01. The sequence continues at coordinate 130,852 of JAWAFD010000001.1, read as the reverse complement.
TTATCCCTTCTTTCGATTCAAAGCGGTTTAACGGTTATAAACTCCTGCCAAGAACTTAATACGCCGGGAGAAACATATGTGCTCGGCTCTGATCTATACGGATTTGATGCTGCAACTGGAGCCTGTCTTTATGTAAGCGAAGATGACATTACAGTTAACTGTAATGGGTATAAAATAATTGGAGATTACACTACGCCGGGTGTTTATGTAGATTCAACTGATGGATTCACGATTTTAAACTGCAACATATCAAACTATACAATAAACATACAAACCATGGATTCGAACAATGTTACAATAAGAAACAACGACCTCCATCACGCGAACACTATAATATACGCCACCACAGGCTCGGATATGGTGGTAAATAATAATCTAATACATGACAATTTAGATGACACATACGGAAGCATTTATCTTTCAGGCATAGATGGATTTGAAATATTTGATAACACGCTTGATGATCAGTCTTTTGGTATGGGGTATATCTATACAAGTTATTCTAATAATGGTCTTATATATGGTAATGAGTTGAGGTATTCGCAGGGGATATATACTGAATCAGGGAATCATATATACATATATAACAATTCACTTGAGTACTCTTTATGGGGGATTTACAACTACGAAGTAACTACTGCAGATATTTACAGTAATAGGGTTGATACATCGGATGGTATTGGTATAACCATACAATCGTGCGATTATAACAATGTTTATTCGAATGATATTTATTCCACAACTCACGGAGGGATATATGTTTTTGACTCATCGGCAGGAACCCTTTTGTATGATAACTATATTCATGATACTTATTCATACGGTATATGGGTAGATGGGTCAAGTGATACATACATAAACAACAATATTATAGATGGAAATATTCAATATGGAATTGGTTTAGGTTCTTGCACAGGGGATGCCATCATAGAAAACAACCGGATAAGTTCGCAGTTTTGGCTGGCTGGTACGTGCACAGGGAAGGCCTTACCATGCGATATTTTTTTAAACAAAATAGCCTGTCAAAACCAAATAGGTTGTTTTTGGCTTCCCTTCCCTCCTCCCGGAGAGTGTGTGGGTAGTGCGTGGCCATGCGACAGTTTCACAACACAGTTTTTTTGCGAGAGGCAAGCTCGTTGCAGTTGGGACCCAACACCAGTTAAAAACTCCTATCACATATATATTGAGTCTACAACTGCTGATATTTTAGGGAATATACTGAGCAACGATCCCTCTTATGGTATAGTATTGTGGGGCGCTGATTCTAGCAATGTAAATTCGAACCGCATAGCAAGTGCAGATACAGGAGTATGGATAAGCAACACTAATTCCGCAGATGTATGGGGAAACAGTATACGATACTCTGATTATGGATTTTTAGTAGAATCGTCAAGTTCAAACAACATTTTCGATAATGTAGTAAGGGCTGCGGATTTTGGAATACGCATAGATAGTCTTTCAAGTGGAAATAATATATGGAATAATAAATTTGTTGCTACAACACCAGCTTTCGAAGAGTTAAACACCAACATCTGGAACGGTTCATACAACTGCGATTCAAGAAACATAGTTGGCGGGCTCTGTAAAGGAGGGAACTATTATTCTGACTACAGAGGAATCGACACAAACGGGGATGGAATAGGCGAAACGCCTTATGATATTCATGGGTCGAACAACCAAGACTTGCTCCCTCTAGTAATGAAAGAAAGCGAGGGTAGAGGGCTGGAATCTATGGTTGTTGCGCGTGAATTTAAATGCCCCGGAAATGAACTTGTGATTACTGTAACTCAAACGGATGGAACCCCGATAGATGGTGCAGAAGTGCAGCTTTCAACAAGCGCTGGGCTGATTGCGTCAAAGAGAACAGATAGTAACGGTAAGGTTTCTTTCGCGCTCTCCTCAAGCGGATGGTATTATGTTTTAACAATGAAAGAAGGGTACAGTGATGAGAATAGGGCGTATTTCATAAGCCAGCTTTGTCCTGAAGTCTCTAAGGAAGAAATTCAGGAAGAGACCCCACCGGAGGAAAAACCTAAGGAGAAAAAAGAAGGAGGGGTGGTTGAGGAAGAGGTAGAAAGCGAATTGGGTGAAAAAGAAGAAAAGTCTGTTCCTGAAGGGTCTAGTAAAGAGGAAAAAACTGAGACGGCCCAGGAAGAACAGCAAGAGCATCCTGCTGACGTTTGGGGCCTTGTATTGCTCGCCTTGGCTGTTCTTGTCTTGGGCGGCGGAATTTTGTACTATATTCTCTCTCGCAAACCAATACGCCCGCCGATAAGAAAAAAATAATTTTTCTTATTTCATAAACATTATATACTTTTCAGCAGAAAATTCTTTGTGATGAGATGCAGGTTTTCTGATCAGTGATGAGAACCTGGAGCTCTGATAAAATACTAGCCGGTTTTCTTTTGGGGTGATCCCTAGACCTTTTCTTTTCACAAAAGAAAAGGGCTTGGGCCTGGAGCTCTGATATTATTCTACTATGGGCAGTCTTAATTCCAAAATTCCATTTTTGTAATTCATTTTAGCTTTTTTATGGTCAACCTTTGCCGGAAGCTCAAGCTCTTTGTAGTATTTTCTCTGTGGGGTATCGACCTTTATTTCAAGAAAGCGTCCCTCTCCAGATATTTTTATGTCCTCTTTCTCAACACCCGGAACCTCGGCAACCACAACAATCTCATCTCCCTCTCGTATGACATCAACGAGGGGCTCTCTTTCTTCGCTTACTTTTTTCTCTTTCGGCCTTATATCCCCAAACTCCTGTATCGTTGGTTTTCCATCAGGACCTATGCGTATGGAGACACCATAAACCTTTGGCCCTGTTGTTTTTCTCGCCTCTCTGAAAAACTCCTCATCCTCGCGCATCATCTCCTCAATCATCCTTTCCATCTCTTCTCTTATATGCTCAAACGGAAAGAAAAAATCATCATCAAACCATCTTCTTTTTCGATTACTCATCCTAACCACCTCAGTATAACGCTAATATTGCGCATTCGCTATTTAAAAATTTTTTGCAGCCGCGGTTCAGAGCGCAAAAGTAAGTATTTAAAATCTTAACCAAAAATAAACAACATGAGAGTAGCTATTTCTGGATTTGGAAGAATAGGTAAAGGATTGCTCAGGGCATTGTTCGATTCCGGTATTATAAATGAAATAGAGCTTGTTGCAATAAACACCCGAAGTGATGTGCAGATGCACGCGCATCTTCTAAAATACGATACTGTATACGGAAAGTGGAATGGAAGCGTTGGGGTCAAGGATGGGAATTTGGTCGTGAATGGGAAGATGATAAAATGGATAAATGAAACAGACCCGGAAAAGCTTCCGTGGAAAGAACTAAAAATTGATGTTGTAGTAGAGGCGAGCGGGGAGTTCAGAAAAAGAGAGGATGCCGAAAAACATCTGAAAGCAGGTGCGAAAAAGGTTGTGATATCTGCGCCTGGAAAGGGGGTTGACTGCACAATCGTGCCGGGAATAAATGATAGCGCATACAAAAAGGAACATAAAATAATTTCCATGGCTTCATGCACAACAAACAGCTTGGCACCGGTTGTGAAAGTTATTCATGAAAAATTTGGCATAGAGAAGGGGTTTATAACAACCATTCATGCGTATACTGCGGACCAGAATCTAATGGATGGAAGCCATAAGAAAGATATACGGCGGGCCAGGGCGGCTGCTGTAAACATTGTGCCAACAAGCACGGGCGCCGCAAAAGCAATAGGTGAGATCTTCCCTGAATTGAATGGAAAATTGGATGGGGTGGCTATGAGGGTGCCTGTTGTGGATGGAAGCATCACCGACTGTAGTTTTGTTCTGAAAAAAGAGGTTACGAGAGAAGAAGTAAACGAAGCACTGAAAAAAGCAAGCGAAGGACAACTAAAGGGCGTTCTTTTCTACACAGAAGAACCCATTGTTTCAAGCGATATCATAAGGATGCCATATGCCGGGATTGTTGATGGACAACTTACCCAAGCAAAAGGAAACCTTGTAAAAATATTCTCATGGTACGATAATGAGTATGGGTATGCATTCAGGCTTGCGAAATTCTTGGGATGGCTGAAGAAACATGGTCAGTAAAAGAAATAGCAAAAAAATACCACGGCATATAGCCATAATACCTGATGGGAATAGAACATGGGCAAGAAAAAATAATACAAGTCTGGAAGAAGCATACGAAAAAGGAATCAGGAAAATAGGGGATGTCGCAAAGTGGTGCAGGAAGCATAAAATAAAAATGCTGACGATGTGGGGGTTCAGCACAGAAAATTTTCAGCGGGATAGAAACGAGGTTGAAAAGCTATTTTCACTTTTTAGAAAGTTTCTTTTTGAAGGATTGGAAAGAATGGATAGGGAGACAAGAAAAGAGAAAAATGAGGTAAAAGTTAGATTTTTTGGAAGGATAGAACTTCTCCCTGATGAGATACAAAGAATGATAAGGGAGGTTGAAAGGAGAACTGAAAAAAACAAACCATACCAGCTCAATCTCCTTCTTGCATACGGTGGGCAAGCCGAAATTGTGGATGGAGTGAACCGAGCTATCAGAGGTGGGATAAGGAAGGTTGATGAAAAAAGCTTTTTGAAGTTTCTGCCTACTGGCGAGCTGCCCCCGGTTGATCTGGTAATAAGGACAAGCGGCGCGAAAAGGCTTTCTGGCTTTATGCCTTGGCATACAGCGTACAGTGAGTTCTATTTCTGCGATACGCTCTGGCCGGATTTTAGTAGGAGGGATTTTGAGAATGCACTAAAAGAGTATGCAAAAAGAATGAGAAAATTTGGTAGATAGTTGCAATCTCTGTAAGACGGGAAAAGTTTAAATATTTAAACTGCGTAAATTAATCGCTGGTGGTTTGATGGGTAAAAAAAGAACTAGTGGAAAAAGTAAGCCCTTAAAAAAAGCAAAAAAAACAAAAATTAAACAAAAAAAAGTAGCTGGAAAAATCAAAAAATTAAAAATAGATGCAAAAACAAAAAAAACAAAAATAGCAGCAAAAAAAGCGGGTAGAGAAGAAAAGGAAAAGGCTGCTAAGGAAGCTGAAGAGAGGAAAAGAATCACACCAGTAATAGAAATGCTGAAAAGGCCGGATATTAGAAAACTTTTCATAGATGTTGGTGGAGAAAACGCAATGGAAATTGTAAGATTGCTAACCCAGTACGGTGAGGATGAAAAAATAGCTGAAAAATTGAATGTAAAAGTAAGTGATGTAAGGTCTGTGCTGAACAAGTTTCATAACGAAGGGATAGTTGAGTATGAAAGAACAAAGGACGAGGAAACGGGATGGTATTATTACAACTGGAAGCTGAACATGGAGCGGCTAAACAAATGGATAGAGGAAAAAATGAACGCAAACAGAGAATTTGTGCTTGCGAAAATGAGGGAGGGCGAGCACTATTTCTGCCCAAGATGCAATGATATAGGAATGCTTATGAAATTTGAGGAAGCGGCAGACTATAATTTCAAATGCCCAAAATGCAGTACTGCAATGGAGCTTCTGGATGAGGAGAAAATGGAGAAGCTGATAAAGAATGAAAATTCAAGAGATTAATTCTTATCTGGTTCCAGTAAATAATGGGAAGGTTCTTGTTCTGAAAAGAAGGGATGGGTGCTGGGAGTTTCCCGGAGGGAAAATAGAGTTTGGGGAGATGCCCGAGATATCGGCTGTGCGGGAGTGTGAGGAAGAAACAGGACTGAGAGCAAGGGGGCTTGTTCTTTTAACAGTAACCTCGGCGGTTTATGAGAAAAACGGGGATACAAAACATTCAATATATGTTGTGTTTGCAGGGAAGGTTGATTCCCAAGAGGTTAGAATTTCTGGTGAGCATGTGGAAGCAAAATGGGTGAATGCTTCTGAATTGGAGTTCATGAACCTATGCTACAATGCGCGTGATGTTCCGTATTTCATAAGAGAAAAAAATATAGTTTAAATTTTTGTCTGTTTTCTCAACCATTCCTCAAAGGAGGCATTTGCATAGCAATTGAATTTTATTATTGCAGGCACCTCGTAACTGTGTGTTTTTTCTATCTCCTTTCTGAGCTTGTTTTCGTTTTTCTCTGTTGTTTTAAACAAAACGATATACTCCCTTGTGGCTTTTTTCTTCTTCTTCCACTCGTAAATGCTGTCGCACGAAAGAATGTTCGCGCATGCAATAAGCTTCTTTCTCAGAAGGTGCTTTGCAGATTTTACTGCTTCCTTTTTGCTCGGAAACGGCACATACAAAACTATCACTTACTCACCCCACCATGTAAGTTCATCAAAAAGATTAATATTTTTTTCCCTTAGCCATTCCACTGCTTCCAGGAGCGGTCTGTTTTCTAGAGGGGTCCTTTGTTTTTTAGTATCTGAAAATTTTCTCAATGCTTCTGCCCTCGCCCTTAATTTTTCTTCTGTTTGAGGGGCTGGCTGACCTGGACCCCCGACGCAACCGTACGGGCAGAACATTATTTCTATAAAGTTGAATTGGGTTATCCTTGAAAGAAGGGAAGGGAAGTTTGCGATTCCATGTAAAACTGCTGTTTTTAGTTTTATCCCGCCGATCGCAAAATCATACTCTCTTACTGCTTCGTTTTTTCTGAAAAAAAGGAGCTCGCTCTCCTCACCCAGAAGCTTTGCCATTGTAGTTATGAATGCCTCGCTTATACCACCGGTTACGCCGAATATTGTCCCATCCTTTGAGCTTGTTGGAAGGAACTTTGAGAATTCGCCATCTTTCATGTCTTTTATGTTTAGGTTTTTGTTTCTTGCCCACTGGCCAAGCTCCTGCGTAGTCACAACATAATCAACATATTTCAGCCCTGAACGCATTTTGTACTTTGTTTCAAGTTTTTTTATTGTGCATGGCATTATACCAACCGAAATAATGTTTTCTGGTTTAACACCCATTCTCTCTGCCAGATAGGTTTTTGTGAGGAAGCCGGTTGCCATCATAGGAGAAACCACGTTGCTTATGTACGGTAGAAGATTTTTGTGGTTCGCTTTGCAATACTCCCTCCACCCAACACAACAGGAGTTTAGGAGTGGCTTGAACGCGAGTTTTGTTTCTACAAAAAATTTTGCTTCTTCCAGCGTTATCAAATCCGCACCGATTGGGGTGTCTATGACCTCATCGAAACCCAATAATTTTAGAAGAGAAATTGTTTTTGCTGTAAGCTCCGTTCCAGGAGGAAAACCAAACTCCTCTCCTATCGAGACCCTCACGGCGGGCGCAAGTTGAGCAACGATTGTTTTTCCGCTATTTTTTTCTTTCTCTATCGCAGAAAAAAGATTCTGACCGTAAAGCATGTTTACTAATTTGTTGGAAGAATTAAAAATGTTAGTTTTTTGCCTAATTTTTTACAAACCGATTTATTTTTATATCTAGGAGTAAAAATATGTTTATGGGCGATGAGGTAATAGTGGATAGGGAGCTTCTCAGGGCTATAGATGCTGATACTAGAATAAACATACTTAAGTCGCTTTATAAGAGAAGAAAAACGCAGAGTGAGCTTTCAGAGGAGCTGAAACTCTCTCCTCCAACTGTTCTTGAGCATGTAGAGAAATTGGAAAGGGCGGGGCTTGTGAAAAGGATTGAGGAGGGAAGGAAGTGGAAGTATTATGAGCTTACGGCAAAGGGGAGAAAGCTTATCTCTCCTGAAAGAAAGCCAATAAGTGCGATAATCATGCTTGCGGTAGGTCTGCTTTTCATATGGTACGCACTCTTTGTTTTCCCGAGCGCAAGTGTTAAACAAGAGAGTAGTGGGATGGCATTAAAAGCAATGGATGGAGCTGGCGAGGAGTTAGTTTATGAGGAGAGCGGCGGTGGTGATTTTGTTAGAATCTTAAGCGGAATTGTTGGGTTTGTGCTCATTTCTGCGGGTTTGGTTAAACTCAGGGAGAACTTATAAAAATAGGCTCTTTTCTTTTTATGTTTTGATTCAAAACATTTACGCATTCTTCTATTCTTTTTTTGATTTTATTTAGGAGGTCTTTTTCTTTTTGGTTGCATGCGGGTATGTTGTCACATTCTGAGAGTATGTTGGAAAAGACCCCGCGGTAGTATCTCTGTTCATCTGCTGGAAGCGAGAATAATCCAAAATATAACTCATGCTTTTCCGGTATCTTATGGAGTAAACTAATGATCCGGTTAAACTTCGCATTACCAGTTTTTCTCAGTATTTCAATAAGTTCTTCAAATGTGTAGGTTGGCTCTTCAATAAGCGGAGAAAGAAGAGAAGCAAGAGAAGAAGAAACTCTTTCTTCTACGTTACTCATTCCTAATTCCCGCGCGATCTCTTTTGCATCAAGAAGTTTTGCTTGAGCATATTCCTCGCGATGCTGGCAAAGTCCACATGCCGCTTCTTTAAGAGCTCCATAAAGCTGGAATACTCGAAGCTTTCTTTTTACCCATCCTCCCTTAACCTCACTTAATTCTGGTAGTTTTCTTAGCTCATCTAAACAAGCATGGATCTGAAATTTTACTGCAAGCATTTTCCTTTCCATTCTCCCAAAAAATATATGGAGGAAAGTGTTTAAAAATAGTTAACCCCTGTGTGGAGGCCACTCCTCCTCAATAACCAATTTTCCATTGAGCGCGGCTGTGAATAAGAAAAGCTCGCGTTGGGCCTCTGTAAGCCCACGGGGCATGACTACTACCTCTTTTTTAGTTTTATTAATCGCCTCCTCAACCACCTCTTTCTTAGCAAACCCATTTGCATTCTGCTTAAACCAAAGCGCAGTTGGGTTGTGTTTCAGTTCTACCTTTTTATCCATTTTTTATCACCTTTTTCCATTTTGTAAATACTAGGTTGGAAAAAAGGATTTAAATCTTTCGGTGCATTTGTTACAAATATGGCAAAGAATGTTCCAAATAGAACAAAAATATCCGAGCTCGTCTGGCTATACATAAAAAGAAGGCCTTTTGTGTATGAACTTTTGCGGGAGGGGGTAGCAAACTACAGCGGTCTAGCTAGGAGGATATGCCTGGAGATGTATGGAAATATCAAAAAGGAACAGGCGGTAAAGGCCGCACTCATAAGGCTGGGAAAAAAGCTTGAAAGGATTGAGGAGGGACTTGAAGAAAAAATTCTAAGGTTGCTGAGAAGAAGTTCTCTTAGTATAAAAACAAAGGTCGCGGTTGTCATCTCAGATAGGAAATTAGACATGAGTTATATTACATATGCAAGAAGTAGGTTTTATACCTATGTTGTCGATGAGAGAGTAGTTGAAAAAATAAAAAGAATGCGAGGAATTGTAAAAATAGAAGAAAACCTTGATCTAGTGGTAATAGAAAGCGGCCCTGAGCTCGAAGAAACACCGGGCGTGATAGCATCCCTCCTCAGCGCGCTTGCGATGGAGGGAATAAATGTTGTTGAAATAATTTCATGCTACACCGACACAATGCTGGTAGTGAGACAAGCAGACACCGCAAGAGCGTACGAAATACTGAGAGGTATGATGAGCGAAAAGCATTAAAAACAAGTAAGAGAAAAGTAGGTTGTGAAATACAAAATAAATAGATGGCTGGTGTCCTATGGTATTTCTGAAAAGGAGATAGAGGATCTTGAATCCATTGCATTTTCTATGAAGCTTAAAATGGAAGTAAGATATAAATACGCACAGGGCTCGCAGTGGAAAACGCTTGATAGGATATTTTTTTATGAGGGTGAGAAAAGGACCTATGGAAATACTAAAGCAGAGATCATAAGCAAAGAAAACGGAGGGTATGAGTTAGTTATATATGATAAAAAAATTGATGAAAGATGGAAAAATAAGCAGTAATTTCTCCAGAGAATTCCGCTCCAGCGACCATTTTTATTTGATTTTGGTCGGTAGAGCGGAAACCTTATAAAGGTGGTACTCCAAAATACTCCTATGACCGAAATAATAAAGAGGTTTGTGTTGAACACACTGGCAGAAACTCCAAAAATAATCGCCGAAGAGCTTAAAAATGTGAAGTCCAAAAGATGCTTTGTTAATGAACTAAGAGCGGCAGTTGCGAGAAGCGGGCAACGTGTATTTATTCTCACTGGTTTACGGGGTACAGGAAAGACTACGGGGTTATACCAGCTTTTCAATGAAACAGCAGGGGAAAAGGCTTATTTTTCATGCGATGAGCTTATATCGCGCGGGATAACACTCAACCATGCTCTCGAAGCGTTAGATTATATAAAAAAGGAGAGGGTCGGGTTAGGCAAAAAATTTCTACTCCTCCTGGATGAAATAACCTATCTTCCTGAATGGGATATCCACCTTAAAGTCCTTCATGATAGAAGGCCAAACCTTGTTATAATCGCAACCTCTTCATCCGCCCTTCCGCTCAGAAAAACAACAGAGCTAACCAGAAGGGCATACGAGCTTCAGGTACACCCCCTCTCTTTCAGAGAATACCTAATGCTTAGATATGGAATAGTAATACCTGATGAGATATCCAAAAGCATACGGAAAAATCTCGGGAAAAAAAATCTTGATGAGGAATACCTGAGAGTACTTTCTTTACTTGGCCCATATAATCTTCTTGCGCTGTATGATGAATACATGCGCCATGACCTACCGGCCGCACTCAGACTTGATGAGCATGCGTATGCTGATGGAATAAATAAAATCGTGAAAAGAACTATATATGAAGATTTTTCCAGATATGAAAAATTTGAAACAAGGATGCTGACCGCAGCAGAGAGGCTGATAAAGTATCTTTCAACCATTCCTGCGGATGCTGTTAAGCTGACTACCCTTTCTGAAGTTGTAGGTGTATCAAAAGAAAGTATTGGAAAGCTGCTTGAGGTATTTGAAAATGGGATGATAATCAAAGGGATAGAATACCAAGGAAGGGGTAGGATGTTCAAGAAGCCAAAGAAATGGTTTTTTTATTCACCATCTATGCGGTATATCCTTGCTTTACCCATAGTAAGCAGCGCAGAGATAACAGGAAATCTTAGAGAGGATTCAGTATTTCGGCATCTCTTATCGCTATCTGGCGCGATTTTCTACAGCCATGAAGTAGATTTTATAGCCAACGGGCTGCGAATAGAGGTTGGAGGGAAAGGAAAGAAATCAAGAGAAGGCATACTCACACTCAGCATGGATGAAACAATATCGAAGGAGCGAATCCCCATTCCTTTGTTTGCGCTTTCGGTTTAATTCCGCTCCAGCGACCATTTTTATTTGATTTTGGTCGGTAGAGCGGAATCATTCCACACTTTTGCTTCTCTGAACAAGATATTTAAACATTCTCTGCAATAGAAAAAGCATGTTTACTCTGCCATCAAAATCCAGAAAAAAAGAGTATGAGTTGATAATCGTTGGTGGCGGGCCTGCAGGGCTTTCTGCCGCTATATACGCAGCAAGGGCTGGTTTGGATGTTCTCGTTCTTGAAAAGGGTGTTTTCGGTGGGCAGATTTCAAATACAAACAATGTTGAGAACTATCCGGGAATAGAAAGCATAAAGGGAAGCGAACTTGCTGAAAGGTTTGCCGAGCATGCAAAAAAAGCAGGTGCGGAGCTTAGGAATTTTGTTGAGGTTAAGAATGCAAAAAAAGAAGGGGGTTGGGTGGTGTTGGAAACGAGCGCTGGCGAGCTGAAAGCAAAGGCGGTGATAATAGCAACCGGTGAGAAGGAGAAAATGCTTAATGTTCCGGGTGAAAAGGAGCTAAAGGGAAAGGGGATAAGCTATTGCGCAACGTGCGATGGCCCATTTTTTAAGGATAAAGAGGTCATGGTTGTTGGTGGAGGAAACTCGGCCATCGAAGAAGCAAACTACCTAACAAACTTTGCTAAAAAAGTTTATGTTGTATACCGAAAAAACAAGGATAACCTTAAGGCTGAAAAAGTTTTAATAGACCGCGCATTCGCCAACAAAAAAATAGAATTTATCTTTAACACGGAGACAAGGGAAATAAGGGGTAAAGAAAAAGTAGAGAGTGTTATACTTTTAGATAAAGAAAAAAACAAAAGTTATGAGAAAAAAATTGATGGGGTTTTTATTTACATAGGAATGGAGCCGAACAGCGAACCTTTCAAAAAAATTGTAAAAACAGATGAACACGGATACATAATCACGGACGATTCGCTTATGGCTGGGGAAGGGATATTCGCCGCTGGGGATGTGAGAAAAAACAGGATAAAACAGGTTGTTTGGGCTGCCGGGGAGGGGGCTCTTGCTGCTGTTTCTGCGTACAGATACGTTCGGGGCGCTAGCCAATAATTATATCTATGTCTTTTTCTTCACGATAGGTAGGGCGGTATGACCTCCCTACACTTTCTTGGAACTGAAAGATTAGGGCGGTGTACACAACTGGGTAGAGGACAAAGTGGATGGCTATGCCAACAAGGGGGATGAGCCTTGCCCACCATACTATAGCGTACACAAGGTAGAGAGGAAAAAAGTCGGCTATTGATTTGAATGTCATCTTTAATGAAGCTTTTATCGCATCCCTGACACCAAAATCCCTCAACGCAACCCCTATGTATGAAAGACAGAAACCATACTCAATTATAAAAAACAATGGGATGTATATTGCGGCAAGAACTATCGGGATGTACTCTGCTGAAAAAAAGTCTGGCCGGAAGTAATAGGTAATGGCAAGAGGCGCCAATATGATTATGTAAAGGAATATTTTAAGAATAGAGATTCCAAAAAATTTCATCCCTCTTACCATGGAATAGACAAGAAAGTCTTCCAAATCCATTCCGTGCGCAAATGCAATCTGAGAGAAACCTTTTACAAGAGCACCCTTGAATGCAGAGTAGAAATAGAAGCTTATGGCAAGCATAACCCCTACGAATGCACCAACAACATACACTCCGTTTGATGGGTTAAGATAACCAAAAGCATTTACTAGGATGAGCAAGAAAAAAACGATACCAGCAAATGTGAACAACACCGAACCTGTGAATATCGGTTGGAGAACCATTAAGTATAGGAACTGGAGTGCTTTTTGGGAAAATAAACGGTATGAATTTTTAAGAGGTTGCATGGATGTGTTTCTTACTAAATGTTTAAAAACGATGGCGTTGCTGAAATAGTCATGAAAATAGATTTTCATGTTCACACGATCTACTCCAAGGATTCCATGACGAGATTGGAAGACCTGGCTAAGAAAAGCGAGAAAATAGGAATTGTCCCGGCTATTACCGACCATAATAGTATAAAGGCGAATGAAAAGATGAGAGAGATCACAAAGAGTTTTATTCCGGGTGAGGAAATATTAACAGCGCATGGGGATGTAATAGGGCTGTACATTGAAGAGGAAATCCCTCGAGGAATAGATGGGTATGAAGCTATAGATAGAATAAAGGAGCAGGGCGGGATTGTTTATCTTCCGCATATGTTCGATAAAACTAGGAAGGGAGCAGCGGAGTTGGGAGAAAAGGCGGATATAATAGAGGTTCTAAATGGAAGAGCCCTTGAAAAGTATAATAAAATTGCAGAAGAGTTTGCTGAAAAAAACAAAAAACTAAAGGCTGCTGGAAGCGATGCTCATTTTCTTTTTGAATTTGGCAATGCATATACCGAAGTCGAAGGGTTTGATCTGGATAGCCCGAAAGAAATGCTTAAAGCATTGAAAAAATCAAAAATATTTGGAAGCACGAATCCTTTTGTAAGACCAGCAACAAGTATTGTGAAGGCATTAAAAAAAATCTTTAAGCCCAAGCTGCCCTAAAATCCTGCTCCTTTTTCTGTACTCTTGTAATGAAAGGCGAAGGTATTTTTTAATTTCTTCGAGCGCTTCATTTATTGTTGAGAATTTTTTTGGTTTTTGTTTAAGCGCGTTTCTTACGTTTTCCCTTACCTGCCAAACGCCAACAGGTAGATAAAAACCTTCATAAACTTCCCGAAAAACAACAACCCTGCTTTGCATTTTCATTTTGTTTAAGTATTCTAAAACAGCGAGCCGGGAGGCATAATATCCGCCTGCCTGCTCTGCATATCTCCATCTTCCCCTCCACCCCTCGTATTCCTCTAGTATTGTGTACTCTTTTTGGTTCAAGCCACAGCTTGTTTTTGGAGCCCAGGCTTCAAAATTCTCAAACTCCCATCTTCCGGGAAGGAGAAGGATAACAAACTGATTGAACAGGTAATAGCTTGTAAAAACAAGGATTTCGTTGTTTTCTTTATACTCTTTTATTTTATTTATGAGGATTTTTCCGATCATATCATCGCTCGCTGTTATGCTCCACCGCGTAGGAACAAGGCGCTTTTCCTCACCCAAAACCCCGGCTGAAAGAATTTTTGAAATGTAATAGTTGTCAAATCCATGAGAAAGAAGCTCAGAGATAGCATCTATCGCTTTTATTTTTTCTTCATAAAGCGAATAAACCTTTCTTGGAATTATTGGGTTTTCTGCTTCTATCAGCATTTTTAGTGGGGCTGAAGGACCCATTGGTTGAACGATTGGCGAAAGATGAAGTTCAAAGAATGGTTTTTTTGAGAAATGCGCCTCAACATCTATGGGTTTTATGCTCATCGCTATTTCCTTCATGCTTTCTGTAATTCTTGGGGAGTAAACAGAAGTAAATTTTTTTCCTCTTGTTGTAGCCAACCGGGAAGCTATGATCCCTTCATATCCCATACCAAATAAATGTTTTGTTTCTGTTGCTTCGCCCAATGAGATGAGAGGACCGGCATTTATATTAGGCCAGCCGGTAGAACCAACAAAAAAATCAATGCTCGGGCCAAAAATTCTCTCACCAAGCTTTTTCTCTATCTCATCAAAATTTATGGAAAGTTTTTCCAATAGATGAGAGGAGCGGAGCCATCTTCTATGCTCCTCCATGCTAACATTGGGCTTGACCATATGAGAATAGTTTATTTGAAGGGGTTAAAATAGGTTTGCAGGCCTGGGGACAGATGTAACCATAGTTACAATAGGCCCAAAACCCTTCGCATCTCGCTTTTTCCTTTTTCAAGCTCTTCCTTCCCCTTTTTCGTTATAATATAGTACTTCCTCCTTCCTCTCATTTCACTTCTTATGTACCCCGCCAGCTCCAATCTAGGAAGAACCAAGTAAAGCATAACTAAACTAGGCTCAAACCCAAACCTTTTTATCTCCTTTCTCATCGCATATGCGTACACTGGTTTTTTGCTTGCTAAACTCAGAATATATAACCAAAGGTTTTCTGATGTTAAGTGGCGCTTAAGCCTTTCTGATGGTCCCATGGGTAGAATAGAGAAGCAAAGAATAAAAACCTTTATAGTATATAAATTATAACCATGGGCTTAACCATGCTTAGAGCACTAAATAAAGCAAGAGTGGATGGTATTATAAGCAGATCAATTTCTCATGTTATCCCTGATAGAAATAAATGGCACTATTTAGCGAATCTCTCTTATATTTTGGAGGAGGAGCCATTGGAAAAAAGGATAAAGGAGCATATCCTTTCCTCTCTCATAGCCTACTACCATTTACCTAACTTAACTAATGAAGAGAGAGTAGGTTTGCTTGAAAAAATATACATCTTTAACTCAAATATTTTTGAGGCAGATGAGGATGAGATACTTTCGGTTGCTGAGAAGTTCAGCAAAAAAGCAGAAAGGGCTGCTTATCCACTAAAGATAAGTAGTTTTATTCTTAATTTCCCGCTAGGGATGGGACTAAAAGATGGGAAATTCTCAGTTGATGAGGATTATCCCACAAGCCTTCTTGGCCTCTCCCCTCTTTTTGTCCATTTAATAAATAGGCATACAGAAAATGTCGGGTATCTCTATGAATTCAGGTTTTTGCTTGAATCAAGTTTAGAAAACATAGCAAAAACATATACAGAGCAGAAAGATAGCATAGTTAGATTTTTGAGTGAGGAACATCTCTCTGCTCTCTTTCCTTTTCTTTTCCTTCTAAACAGACAGGGTAAATATATTTTTTTAACCAGCGCGGGAATTCAATCATACAACTTTATCTTTTCTCCTGTTTGCATAAAAAATTTTGCGAACAGCTCAATAATTTTTAGCTTGAGGGATGTATTCACGACCACGCAACATAGAAAGTGGTTTATAGAGGAAATTGTGAAAAACAACGATTTACAGGAAGCATTGATAACGTTGAAAGATATCGCCTCACCTATTGTGTATGAAAATTTTTTTGTTGAAATCTCTACCGAGCTGTCCCTGATATACCTAAACAACGGGAAATACCACAAACTAACCAACTATGGAATAGAAAGATATTAGGACCTACAGCGTGGTTAGTGTAATCTTTCTTCTTCTCGGCCCATCTAACTCAAGAAGCATAACCCTCTGCCATGTTCCGAGCATAAGTTTTCCGTTTTCGCATGGAATTAGCGCGAATGGCTTCACGAGCGAGGAGAGGAGATGAGCCTCTGCGTTATTGTCTATGGAGTTATGCCTCCAATCCCCCTTCGCAAGCTCGGAATAGAATTTCTCGTAGTCGCTTTTTATGTTTGGTTCATACTCATTTAGTATTATAGCCGCGGTTGCGTGCGGGACAAAAACCAAACATGCTTTTGCATTCTTTTCTATTCTTGCCTCTATTTCGTGCGTTATATCGATTGCCTCAACCTGTTTTTTTGTTTGAACAAAAAACTCTTTCATAAAAGAACATGCTACAGATTGTTTTTAATTTTTTGTTTTTATTCTATTCTTATGGAATATTCTGAATACAAAGGTTGGCTTTCGGGCTTTACAAGAGAGGATGCAAATGAATTTTTGCTCAACATAAAACCAACAATCCGGGTGAATGAAATAAAAACAAACGTGTATGAATTTTTGGAATTCAGCCGGTTGAAATTGGAAAGGGCTGTTTTTGAGAATGCTTTCTATGTTTTTGATGAAAACATAAAGCTTGGGAACACGATAGAGTATTTTTTAGGATACATACATACTCAGAGTTTAGGGTCCATGCTTCCGCCCGTCGTTTTGAACCCTAGACCTGGCTCTAAGGTTTATGATGTTTGCGCAGCGCCAGGCTCAAAAACAACCCAGATGGCTGCGATGATGAAGAATACCGGGATTATTTATGCAAACGATGTGAGGATCGAGAGGATAAGCGCGCTTGTAAATAATATAAACCGGCTTGGGGTACTGAATACAATAATAACGCAAAGAAGCGGAACAAAACTTTTGAAGCCAGGGTATTTTGATTTTGTTTTGGTTGATGCACCATGCTCTGGTCTGGGCTCTTCTCCATATGCTTACGCAAAATGGCAGGTTAAGGATAGTTTAAAAATTTCTGGTTTGCAAAAACAGATTTTGCTCTCTTCTTTTGACTCCCTTAAACCTGGCGGGGTTCTTGTGTATTCTACCTGCACCTATACAAAAGAAGAAAATGAAGAGGTTATTAGATTTTTGCTGGAAAGAAGGGAGAATGCAAGGTTAGAAACAATCAACATTCCTTATGAAATTCCTCATGAAACAGGTTTGAGCGAGTTTGGGAATGAGTTTAGGAAGGTATGGAGGGTATACCCCTGGCATCTTAAAAGCGAGGGGTTTTTTATTGCAAAGGTGATCAGGTGCGAGTAAATGAATTCAAAAAATTTGTTTATGAAAAATTCGGAATCGTTTTTCCAAAAAACATTGTTTTTGAGGAAAAGAAAGAAGGGATAAGGGCGTTTTCAAAATCATTAATGTCAATAGACATCAAAGGTAGGCGCGGGATTTTGGTTTACACAAACAAACCAACACATTCTTTCGCAAGAACATTTGGTCATCTGGCTACAAAAAACAGGATCAATATTTCAGAAGAGGAGGCGAGAAAAATTATCAAAAACAAGAAAATAAAAATGAAAAATCGCGTAATCGGTGAGTATTACATTGCTTTTTTTAATGCCAGACCGGTCGGTGTTGCTTTTGGATACAATAACAGGTCATAGTAGAAAGAGTCTTTTATGCGAGGGGCCCAAACCCAAAGTTTTAAAAACAGGATTACGATAATGATTATTATGATAATGTTTATTGATAGGGAGGAAGAGCTTGGTAGGTTGCTAGAGCTTGCGACATCAAAGAAGGCTGAGCTTGTTTTGCTTTATGGTAGGCGTAGGGTTGGAAAAAGTAGACTCTTGGTTGAATTTGCTAAAAAAACAGGTGCGCTCTATCTGCTGGCGGATGTATCAGAAAACATACTAGATGTTCTTTCAGATCAAATAAGAGGAGAATTTGTAAGATTCAACACTTGGGATGATTTTTTTGAGTTTCTTTATAGGAGTAAGCACAAGGTCATAATTATTGATGAGTTCCAGTATTTGTACCAGGTCAATAAAGCCTGGCCTACGATAGCACAGAGATGGTAGGAAAAGATAAAGGAGACTGACAAAAAAATAATTCTTTGCGGTTCGATAATCTCAACGATATACAAGATTGCGATGGGTTATGGTTCTCCTCTCTATGGCAGAAAGACTGCAGAAATGCATATCCTACCGCTAAGATTTAAGTTCATAAAAGACTTTTTTCCAGGGTACAACGCTAAGCAGCTTGGTGAAGTTTACTCAATCTTAGGTGGGATTCCTAGATACCTGGAAGAATTCGACTCAAAATTAAGTATTGAGGAGAATATTAAAAGGAAGATCTTGGATAGAACCTCTTTTTTATACCACGAACCATTCAATCTTCTGTTTGAAGAGTTTAGGGCCCCTGCACCCTACGCCTCCATACTTTCAGCTATAACAAATGGGTATGTAAAATTTGCTGAAATAGCTGGATTCAGTAAAATCCAAACTTATAAATTACCAAAATACTTGTTGATTTTGGAAAGAGTAGGTCTCATAGAAAAGGAGATCCCGGTAACTGAAAAGAAACTAAAAGCAAAAACAACCAGATACAAAATCAAGGATAATTTCTACAAGTTTTGGTTCAAATTTATTTTCAAAAACAGATCTATGCTGGAACAGGGCTTACAGAAAGAAGTTTTAAATTTAGTTAAACAGGAGCTCAACACATATACCAGCAAATCTTTTGAGGATGTGTGTAAGGACTTCCTATTGGAAATGAGAATGTTTAATCTAACAAAGATTGGAAAGTGGTGGCATAAAGACAAAGAGATAGATATCGTTGGGTTAAATGAGCGGACACGAGAGATCCTTTTTGCAGAGTGCAAGTGGCAGGAACGGGTTAATGCGAGGATTATTTTTACCGAGTTGAAGGAGAAGGCAAGGTGCGTTGATTGGCCAAGTAAAAAACAAACCTATGTTATATTCGCAAAAAGCTTTAAAGAAAAATTCAAAGAACCTGGCATTCTGCTTTTTGATTTAAAGGACATGGAGAAGTTTTTATAAATTAATTTGAGGAGAGAGCGCTCGAATGAATATAAATATTTAAAAACCTAACCGCCCAATTATTTCAGGGGTTTGTTTGGGAGTGCTTGATTTTATAAAAAAGATTTTTAGAAGAAAAGAAGAAAAATCGTTAAAACCAGAACCAGATACGCTCATGGAGGTTGAACATATGGCAAAAAAGAAAGAAACAAAAAAGAAAAAGGCCGGTAAAAAGAAATGCACATGCTGCGGGTAGTTCTTAGGCCTTTTTCTTTTCTATGGTGATTCTATGAAAAAAAATGAATTGTTAATTGTATTGGCTGTAGTTTTGTTTATCCTAATTGCTGGTTTTGCTGTCTACAACATAGTCATGCCTCTAGTCCCGGAGCATAAAGAGGAGAACAAAACAGAAACAGACAAAAACCTTGAGCTTCTTCTCAAGTCAGCTGAGTTCATGAAAGGAAAAACAACATACCAATTCACAGTCAAGGAAAAATCTGGTGATGTTGAGAAAACATTTTTCATAACACAGGATAACGAGAACGCTTACATAAAAGAGACAATAATGGGGATTTCAAGGGAGGTTTTTGTTATACCGAACCAGAAAATACTTTGCTTTGATTTTTCTGGAGAAAGATACTGTGACATTGCAAACGAAACAAACGAAATGCTCATAGTTGATGGATTCAAGAAAGCGCTTTTTTCTGATGAGAGGGCAGAAAAAGAGAAAAAAAGATTAGAACTCCTTGAGAAAAGAGGTGGGTTGAGTATGCATTCTGTGGAAGAAAGCGAAATCAATGGAAGACGATGCACATTGATTAGATACAGCGTTGATTACACAAAACTCTCCATAAACGATCTTGAACCCATTGGGCTTTCTCCATCAGACCCGCTCGTCTCGATCGTAAAAACACAAAACATTACTTCATGCATAGCAGAAACCGGGGAGACGCTCTCAAAGCAGTTTTCCTACTATTATTCGGGCCAATACATAGAAGAAGGGTTTGTGGTTGTCGACTCAAACTACGAAACCTCAAACATTCCGCCCATCCCAACTGAATTTACAAGCCTCTCGTATTTATTCCAGCGCCACTACAATATATTTGATGAGTACTTTACATGCTTGCAATCCAATAAAAAAGATAAATGCATCCTTACTGTTGCTGTGCACAACCGCATGTCGAGCATGTGCGAATACGCTGAGAACAAAACAGCATGCTATTCAGGATATGTTTCATTCACATTTGACCCTGCGCTCTGCGAAAAGTTTGAGCCCCCGATGAAAGACGACTGCTTCTACACCATAGCGCTCAGTACAAAAAACCAGACCATGTGCGGCTTGATAGAAAACAAAAGCCTTTCGCAGGATTGCATCGCATCATTTACTGAAAGCCCTGCCTCGAACCAAACACAATAATTATTAACCTTTCTTTTCATCTTTATTCCGGTGGTGATATGGATTGGACAACACTTGTGTATGATGTCGTTGTGCCTGGGCTTTTGGACGGATTTTTTGCTGCGCTGAAAATTCTACTCGTTTTTATAGTTGCATGGATTGTTGAGAGAATATTCTCAGGGGTAGTATGGAAAATTTCTGAGAACCTAAGAGTAGAAAAAAGAATAAAAGATGCCGGTCTTGAGAATGCCTTACTTGGTTTCACGCTAACCGGTATTGTTGTCCTACTCATCAAACTTTACATATACCTGCTTGCACTGACGATAGCTGGGGATGTTTCCGGTGTACCGGCCCTTGAGATGTGGGGGTTTGGTGCTCTGGGATACATACACAGTGCTGTGCAGGGAATAATCCTCCTTATCGCAACCCTTTTTGTAGCTGACTACATAGCAAACAGGATAAACAAGAGTAAGGTTATGTTTGCGAATGCATTGGCGATTGTTGTTGAGGTATTCATAGTTTACAATGGTGTTGTCCTTTCCCTTCCTGCGCTCATGCCATCCGCAGATACAAGCCTGCTTAAGGACGCATTCATGATCGTGCTCGGGGCGTTTGCAATCGCGTTTGCTATTGGTGCAGGGCTTGCGTTAGGGCTTGGGCTGAAGGATACGATCTCAACAATTGCAAAAAAGAAGCAAAGAACAATAGAGAGGCTTCTCTCATAATTTATTTTTTATTTTTATGTTAGAAAAAGCATTCCTTGAGAGATTTAAAGAGCCAACAGAGGTACAAAAAAAAGCCATCCCGCTTATTCTTAGTGGAAGGAATGTTTTAATCGTAGCACCTACAGGAGCAGGAAAAACAGAGGCCGCGGTTCTGCCTGTTTTTGAGCAAATAGCAATCCAAAAGAAGCAACCCATTTCAGCACTGTACATAACCCCATTAAGAGCCCTGAATAGAGATATGGAAGAAAGGCTTATTTATTGGGGGAATGCTGCCGGAATAAGAATAGAGGTTAGGCATGGGGACACGCCGGCAAAAATAAAGACAAAACAGGCAAAATCCCCGCCACATGTGCTCATAACAACCCCAGAAACCCTTCAAATTCTTCTTGTTCTTCCACAATTCAAGGAGCATCTGAGGAATGTTGGATGGGTTATAGTGGATGAGATACATGAGCTTGTTGACAGTAAAAGGGGGAGCCAGCTATCCCTTGGGCTTGCCAGGCTTTCTGAGCTTGCAGACTTCAAAACCATCGGCCTTAGCGCAACCCTCTCCTCCCCAAAAAAAGCAGAGTTGATATTCAACGGAAAAA
This sequence comes from Candidatus Anstonellales archaeon, assembly GCA_038890745.1. Taxonomy (GTDB): domain Archaea; phylum Micrarchaeota; class Micrarchaeia; order Anstonellales; family J096; genus JAWAFD01. Next base: position 108,969 of record JAWAFD010000001.1, on the reverse strand, counting down.
ATTACGATGTTGTTTCAGGAGGGGAGAAAGAGTGGAAAGCAGAGGTAAAGCCAATATACGGGGATGAAAAAATAAAAGAATTTGTCCGATCGCTCGCAGAAAAACAGAAAATAATGATTTTTGTGAACACAAGAAGCGAGGCAGAGCTTTACGGTTCGTTATTCTCTGATTTTGCTTTTGTTCATCACGGCTCTCTCTCCAGAAAGATTAGAGAAGAGGCTGAAAGAAAGTTTAAGAAGGGCGAGTTAAAGGCCATTGTCGCAACCTCTTCCCTTGAACTAGGAATAGATATAGGGGATGTTGACCTTGTAGTACAGATCGGCTCGCCCAGACAAGTGAGTAGATTCCTGCAAAGAATGGGAAGGAGCGGCCATTCCCTAAGGCAGGTTTCAAGGGCAATAATAATCGCAAGGAATGAAGAGGAAAGGAAGGAAAGCGAGGGAATAATAAAAAAAGCAAGGGAAGGGTGGATAGAAGAAGAAAAGGAATATACCTCCCCGCTCGATGTTATAGCCCATCAAATAGTTGGGCTTGCTTTTTCAAAAATACCCTTCACTAAGGTTCATGAAATTCTCAAGAAATCGCACATCTATACTCTTTCATTTGAAAAAAGTAAAATTATTGCACAATTTTTAGAAGAAAATAATGTAATTTTTTTAAATGAGGATGGAACAATAAAAGCCACTTTAAAGGGAAAAAAGTACTACTTTGACAATGTTTCAACCATTCCAAAAGAGATATATTTTTCAGTCAGAGAAGCTCAAACCGGAACAATAATCGGACATGTAGATGAAAAATTTGCATCCCAACTATCCGAGGGTGATTCATTCATATTAAAAGGAAGACCGTGGCAGGTAGCGAGCTTAGAGGAAGAAATAAAGGTAATCCCTCTCTCTTCAGCCGCCCTAACCGTTCCGGTATGGAAAGGGGAAGACCTTCCTGTAAGTAAAGAAGTTGCCCAAACAGTGTGTAAAGAGCTTTTTGGAGAAGAGAAGGAAGATATCCTGGTATACTACTCCTGTCAAGGAACGATCGCAAATAACGCAATCCTGGCCGGTTTAAAAAAAGCAGTGGAGGAACTTACAGGTGAGCAAGCAAACGGAATTTCTGATGCTTATAGAATAATTCTAAAGCTTCCCTTTCCTCTTGGCGAGCACATCCATAAAATAAAGAAATACAACATCCGGGCTCTCGCAGAAAAATCAATAGAGGATAGCTTTATCTTTTCCATAAAATTCACGCATGTTGCAAGAAGGTTTGGTATTTTGAAAGAGGACACGCCATTCAACCCGAGGCTTGCAAAATTCTTTAAAGGGTCGATTGTTTATGAGGAGGCAGTGAAAGAAGCAAAAAGGTATTTTGATTTTAATTTTGATTTTGTTCCAGATATAAAAATTGTTGATAGGTTCTCCAGGCCTCTTCCTATTGAGTTTTTACCAGAGAGCGCAAGGATAGAGGCGTTCAAAAATGCTGTTGAAAGCCAGGATGTAAAACTTATTTGCGTCAATTGCGGGGCGACAAGATTTACAACGATCCTAAGGGTTGAGGAAATGCCAAAATGCCACAGGTGCGGTTCTCCTCTGACCCTTTATTCAGAAAAAGCAGACAAAGAAGAGTTAGAATATCGCGCAAACCTTACACGTGCATATGGAAAAAAAGCGATCATTGCTTTAACTGTTTTTGGTGTCGGCGCAAAAACAGCAGATAGAATATTGAGAAGGCTACATAAGGATGAGTTTGGTTTTTGGGTTGATCTAATAGAGGCACAAAAAACATTTTTGAAAACAAGAAAATACTGGGAGGTATGAGCCATCTTGCAGGATTTTGTTTCCAAATGGAAATAAAATTTAAGTTTTTTATTTCCTAGAGAAAACAAAAGATTTATAAGCAGAATGCCCATTATTTTTATATGGACGAAAACGATTTCACGAGACTCCTATCTTACTCAGAAAAAGTTTGTAGGGAAAAGGCAGTGGATGTGCTCAGGCCTGCATCGCAGGAGTTAGAAGAGAGCATAAAAAAACAAAAAATTATCTCGGCGATAAAGGGGCTTAGGGGGGTCGGCAAATCCTCGTTGCTCATACACATATTAAAGAAATATGAAAAAGCTATGTACATAAATGCAGAGTTCCTTCTCAAGCATGGTTATGATCTCTACGAAACCCTTTCATATGCATACACCCAGGGATTTACTACTTTTGGCATAGATGAGATACAGGTCATAAAAGAATGGCCTAAAGATATAAAACTTTTCTATGATGAGAGCAGAACAAAGATCATCATTACCGGTTCCTCTGCAATTGATATCGCTGCACGCTCCTCGGACTTAGCAAGGAGAATATGTATAAGCGAGCTAAGGCCATTTTCATTTCGGGAATATATCTATTTCAAAACTAAAACACTGCTTAGAAAAAGAACGATAAAGGAACTTATTGAAGAACGGGTAGAGGTTTCAAGGGAGGTGGCTCCATTCATTAGTTTGTATCCTGAGTTTGTCAACCATTACGGTCTACCTGCTGCTTTTTTTGAAGGAAAGGACGTTTACCCAGGAATAATAGAGCGGGTTGTGTACCATGATCTTCTTTCCCTAAAAAGTATAGACACTGGGTATATAGATAGTGCATTTAGGCTTCTAAAGTTTATAGCATCCTCAAAACCAGGAGAAATAAGCTACAATTCGGTTGCAAACTCTATTGGCCGCTCAGTAAAGTTCACAATAGAGCTCATGCGCTTACTCTCCATAAGTGGATTGATTACATTACTCCCCCCGCACGGTAGTGGGCATAAATCTATACTGGGAGAGAGTAAGGTTATGCTCCCGCTTTCCATCAGAAATTCTCTTGGGGAGTATTTTGGAGTTTCCATAGAAAAAGGGGCATTGAGAGAAGACTTTTTCATCCATCACGTAGGGCATGCACAGTACATCAGAGAAACTGGTAAAAAGGTGCCAGATTATTATGTGGATGGGTATATTTTTGAAATAGGGGGAAGAAGCAAAAGTGCTTCCCAGCTCAGTGGGAGTGGGTGGTCTTTTATTGTAAAAGAGTCGCTTTCTGTTGCATCTGATGAAATCCCACTCTACATTTTCGGTCTTCTTTTTTAATTTGTTTCCAAATGGAAATAAAATTGCTATATTTTTGTTTCCATATGGCAACAAAAATACTAATGGGCATGTTTCCTTTTCGCCCTCTCCCACATAAACCAGAAATAGCTTCTGTATGCTTCAGCGGCTGTTTTGTTTTCTATCAGTATCGCTTCTGGTGTCTTGCTCCATATCACTATTGCAATTTTGTTTCCGTAAATATTCGTAACAACATTTGATTTTACTGTTTTCGGAACGAATCTTACCTCTGCTGTTTTTGAGGAAACATCCCGCCTTCCTTCCCTCACCAAACTTTTTACCTTTATTTTTCTTTTTTTCAGCATATGCACAAACCTTTGGGCAAAGGCAGGCATGTTTTTTTCAAGCTGGCCCTCAGACCCGAAAACAAGGTTTGGTTTTCCTTCGTTTAGGATATCTTCAAGAACGGTCCTTATCCCCCTCAATCCTTTAAAAAGCCTTACATTCTCCTCAAGTTTTTTTTCTTTATACTCTGCATTCAAAAATGGCATGACCTTCATTAACCCTTCTCTTTTTTCATCAGTGAGTATAAGGAGTTTTTCAGGAGAAGCCGGCTGAAACCATCTAACCTTCCCCACAATCACATAGCTTGCGAGTCCTTTCTCTATTAGAAGCTTAAGCGAGTTGTAGGTAGATGTTCTGTCTATCTGCGCCAGCTTTGAGATCTTTCCTGCTTTTGATGAGCCTAGTTGAAGAAGGGCGAGGTATATCTTTGCCTCATTTTTTGAGAGCCCGCAATTCTGCAAAACTTCTTCTACTTTCATATTGTTGTAAATATTTTTACAACAAATTTTTAAATATATCATAAGCGGCTAGGGAAAGGGGTGGTTGGATGTTGGGGCAGCTTGTTGAAACTAAAAATAGATTCGAGATAATAAATTCTGAAGAGATGGCATGTATAGATAGGATAAACAGCAGCCTGTATACTGGAGCAGTCGGGTACTTTATAAAGAATGGTTTTTGTTGGGTTGAGGTGCCAACGCTTACTAAAATAACAGGTGCGTGTGAGAATGTAAACACCCTTTATGCCGTTGACCATTTTGGTGTGGAGGCATACTTGGCGCAGACAGGCCAGCTTTATCTAGAGGCAAAGATTCCATCACACAAAAAGGTTTGGACAGTGATCACAAGTTCAAGGGCAGAGCAAGAGGTTGATGGAAGGCATCTGAACCAGTTCACGCTCCTTGAATTTGAGCACGTTGGTGATTTTGAGTCCCTTCTTTTTCACATAGAAGAACTAGTAAAGAACATGATACGGAATGCACTAAAAAATAACGAAGAAGATTTTAATTCTCTTGGGATTGATGCCGGCTATGTTTTTGAATACACAAAAAAATTCAACAGGATTACATACACAGAAGCGATCGAGATTTTAAAGCCGGATTTTAACATAAACTGGGGGGATGACTTAAAATCTAAGCATGAGTTGTTTTTGGTTGATGCCCTCGGCGGCAGGCCCCTTTTCATCACACACTACCCAAAGGAGATAAAATTCTTCAACATGCGGGTAAATGAAGAGGATGACCGTATAGTGAACAGCGCTGATTTGATAATGCCTTTTAGTGGTGAAAGTGTTGGTTCTGCTGAAAGGGAGAACAACTATGAAAGGCTTGTTGAGAGATTGCTAAACAGCCCGATGTACAGAATCCTTAAAGAACGGGGGAAGAGTATTGATGATTTTGCTGACTATCTCAATTTAATAAAGAAAGAGCCGATTCTTCATTCTGGTTGTGGGATAGGTTTCAACAGAATAAGCCAGAGTGTTCTCCGAGTAAATGACATAAGGATAGTTACAAACTATCCGCTGAATAGGGAGAATATATATTAATTTGGGCCGGATGGGATTTCCGAACCTTCTTTGGATGAAGCCTTTCTTGGCAACCTAAAAAGGGTTCTTCGAACCCATGACCTATGGCTTTCCTAGAATGTATTAGAGCGCGTCATATAAGACCATCGCTCTAACCAGCCTGAGCTACCGGCCCTGTTCTTTATAAAATCGGGAAATGTTTAAAAAACCGCACCAATAAAACAGAATCATGCTCGATTCGCTCTCATCATTTGTGAGAAGGGTTGTGAATGCGGTTACTGTAGGTATAAAGCTTTCTGATAGGGACATCTCCCGCTTAAAATCCCTCCTTCTAAAAACAAAAAGGAGGTATGAGATATTTGCAGCTGCCATTCTCTCTTCTTTGAATGCGGGGGGTGCAAAGAAAGAGGATATTCATGAATTTGCAAACCTGCTTGAGAAGGCAGAGGCAAACATAAATGAAGGCAAACCTGCCTTTGACCTTGGGATGAAGAAAAAATTAAGGGAGATTTTCTTGAAGTGCGGGCTATCAGAAAAATCCGCAGACAAATTTGTGATGGAGTTCGACGCGCTTCTTGGCATGGAAATGAAAAATCAGTTGAGTGGAGAGAAGAAAGAGGAAATGGAGGAAAGCATAAGACCAATTCCTATTGAGGAGGAGAAAAAAGAGGAAGGTAAAAAAGAGGAGAAAAGGGAGTATAAAATATGAAACCAAAACTTTCTCCAGAACTTTCTTATGTGATTGGTTTGTGGGGGATTAGGAGAACAAAAGAAGGGATAGGGGTTAAGGGAAAGGATGTTATTCCTGCTTTTGTGAATGAGGTTATAAAATTATCTCTCACAGAATCCGGGAAGCTTCTTTATTCTGAAAACTCTGTTTATTTCTACCATTCCAAATGGAGAAAGTTTTTTCAAGAGGTTTGGAAAGATAGGATGGAGAGGTTTAAATATCTGAATGAGTATTCCGCGAATTTTTTGGCAGGAATCTTTGATGCCTGCGGCAAAATAGATGAAAAAGGAATAATTTCGATAGAAGGTTTTGGGGAGGATGAGATGGTCCTCTCAAGGCTTGGTTTTAAACCAAAGAGAAAAGGAAAAACAATAGTCATCGGCAATCCCATTGCCTTTTTGAAATTCATATATGATTTTTTGAAAGTGAAAAAAGAGGAGATGGCCGTATATATTGAAAAGGGTAAAGAACAAAAGATATTTAAGTATTAAATGAGTAAATAATGCTGGTGAAGGGATGTTTGTGTTTCAGGTTCAGGAGAAGATGCCGTTTGCTGAACAAAAAAAAGGCTATTCGTATAACAGAAATTCGTCAGCAAAGCCGCTACTTAGAAAACGCAGCATTGGGGAGATACTAAACGACGTAAAGGGTGGAAAGCTACCAGAGCACTATGATATCTCCCGTGAAGATGCAAAAAGAGAATTAGTGAAATTAGGATTGAGCGAAGATTTAGCTGAATATTGGCTTGAGGGTATGAAAAGAGTGGTCGGTGAGGACGGAGGTTATGCTTTTTGGGCGGTTCAGTTCGCAACAAATCTATGGTATGACTCAAAAAAGGGGCAGCGAGACTGGTGGAATGATAAATTTGTATGTTATTTTGATGATGTTTTCAGCGAGGAGGAAATCAGTAAACTATTTCCAGGTAAACCTCATAACCCCAAAAATGCAGGAGTAAAAAATTTAAGGGAAGACCTACATAAGTTTTATCTTGGTGCAATACGAGAAACCGCCACCGCAGGACTGACCCCTGAAGAAAGAAAGCAACTAGCCGAGGAGGGCAGCGTCATAGTTAAAAGAGCCGATGAAGGGCCCCGTTTGGTTTACGATAAAGGGGAATTAACAACTATTGTGATTCCAGACGAAACAAGTGAGAGTGGTGAAAAAATAATCACTTTGGAAGAAGCAAACCTAGAAGACTTAGGAAAGGCATATAACGCAGCTATGAGGTTTTGCAAATTAGCACAAGAAGCGGATAGGACTAACATGACCCAACCCGTGGACCCACAGATAATACGGGACTGGAACAATGCCTCCGACTCTGCAAGGCGAGAAGCTGCAGCCGCCGCAGGTACAACACCGCCGTTGATTGATGAATGGGTTGGAGATGGTGAAATAAGTCCTGAAGAAGCAAGAGAGTGGAAGGAAATGATGCCTGATAAAAGTTTTGATAAGACTATAAAACTGCTTGAAAAAAGAAGAGATGAAGTATATAAAAAGTTGGAGGAACTCAGGTGGAGGATGTTGCTTACACAATCCGCTTCTGATTTAGAACAAATTAGAACCAACTATGACACAACAAACCCAAAAGGGGCAACCCAAAGTGCTGAGAGAAAAGACCTCGCAACCATTGCAATGATAGTTGAAAAACAAGAAGAATACTGGAAGAAAAGATTTTCAGATTTGAAATCCGCTTTTGAGTATGCAAAATCAAGAAAGCCACCCGCTCTAAAAAGATTTATGCGCGAGCTTTCGGATAGCGTAAATGAGATCGATGGAATGGCAAAGAGGTTGGAATTAATTGATAGAATAGCGGGTTATGGTATTAACATTATTTTATTCTCAAAAAACAAAGATATTGGAGAGTTTTTTACTAGAACAGACCTTCTCAATGTTGGGTACAAACTAGAGCAATTTTCGAATTTAGTAAAAGCAGAAACAAAAGAAGTTTTGAGATTAAACCAAAATGTTACACCGACGCTTGTATTTTTCGGTATTTTTAAATTTGAGAATGGAAAGCTTGGCCTTTCTGATAAAGGGGAGAAATACCTGAAGGAATGGTGTAAGAAAAATAACTATGATTTTAATAAAATAAAAGGCGAAATTTTGCTTGAATTTTCAATAGGTATTTTAAGTTCTGTTGGCCAATCCTTCTTAGCATATGCTGTTAAGAGAGCGATGGAAGAGAATGGAATAACTCCTGAAGATGAAAAAACTTTTAAAAGCGTGCAAATAAGAGCAAAGGCTGTTCGGGTAGAACTTTCTGAAAGGGCAAAGGAGCTTAATAAAAGGATTGAAGAGCTTGGAGGAAAGAAATTAGCTGTTGGTGATTCTACATATGAAAAGAATTATGACCTAACAATAAATCGTCTTTCATCTATTATTGGATCCGCTTAATTTTCGCCACCTGATTTTTTATTTTTTTATTCATGCAAAGCCCAACCCCTACACTATGTTTTTCATACCTCAAAACAACATACCCATTTTCAAAATCGAACTCTCTCTCCAAATCCATTCCCTTCGCATAATTGAGCATCTCTTCTCTGCTTATCTTAGCAACATTTTTTCTTGCAAGATGGCCAAAAAGCTGAATGAAGTCTGATGTTGGCTTTACCCCAAAAGTTGTTTTCTTCCCGCAAACAATCCCGCGCGAAACAAAATTTTTTGGTTTTTCTTTGCTTATCTCTTTATTCATTATCCTAAATTTATCCCCAACCTCTTCGACAACTACCCAATCAGGTAGAACTATCCCAAACCTCTCTTTTATGTATCCCTCAAATTCATTCATCCCTTCTCACCTTTGCAATAAAAAACCCCTCGCTTTTAAGATGCCAGGGGTATACCCTCCATACCTTCCTAAACTCATTCCCAAACTCGCTCAAACCTGTTTCATGAGGAATTTCATAAGGAATGTTGATCGTTTCTAACCTTGCATTCTCCCTTCTTTCCAGCAAAAATCTAACAACCTCTTCATTTTCTTCTTTTGTATAGGTGCAGGTAGAATATACAAGAATTCCGCCAGGTTTAAGGGAGTCAAAAGAAGAGAGCAGCATCGCTTTTTGCACCCTGGCCATGGATTTTGCTATATCTGGCTTAAACCTTTTCCAGGCGCTCTGCCACGCGCCAAGTGCGGTGCATGGGGCATCCAAAAGCGCTTTTGTAAAATAATTTTCTTTTATTGATTTTTTTGCATCATAAGAAACAACAACAGTATTAAGAACACCTAAGCGGGAGATGTTAGCAAGAAGTGGAGGATGGCGACTTTTTCTATCGTTTGCAACTATCGCGCCGTCATTACCCATCATGGCTGCCATTTGAGTGGTTTTTGAGCCTGGCGATGCGCACGCATCTAAAACAATGTCATTTTTATGCGGAGAAAGCGCAAGCGCTGGAAGCATTGAAGAAAGGGATTGGATATGGATATAGCCAAGAAAATTTTCCACTGTTCTACCGATTGGATTGGGGGAAGAAAAAGCGAACGGAAGCGGAGTTTTTTCGACTTGAATTGAAGAGGAGGAGAGGAATTCTTTTACTGAATTTTTTAATGTATTTACTCTAAAATAATTTTTCTGCTCGCTTAGTGAATGGAAGCATCTATCAGCATCACAGATAGGGATAAGGGCATCAAACATAAAGAATGAATAACAAAAAACATTTTAAACTATTATTGAGAAAGAAAAGCATGCTCAGGCATTCTTGCGGTGTTGTTGCTTTATTCTCAAGAAAGGGGAATGTCGATATAGTTGATGCTGGAACGCGTGCGTTAAAAAACATTCAATCAAGAGGAGAGGACGCATGGGGGTATAGCATACTGCACGAGGATAGAATAAAAACGAAAAAACATGTTGGGTTGGTTGAGGTTGGGTCCGGAACTGGGAGGATTGGGATATTCCATGTGAGATACCCAACAACAAGCAAAAAAATAGAAACAGAGAAAGATGCGCAGCCATCCCATCTTGGAGAGCTAGCGGTTGCGCATAATGGAAATATTCATAACTATGATGAAATAAAAAAGAGTTTTAGAGGGAAATATTCCTTCAAGGGATCGGCGGATTCGGAAGCGATATTAGCCATTCTGCATGAAGAGTTGAAGAATGGAAAGGATATAGAGAACGCCCTTATTGAGCTTTCAAAAAAAGCAAAGGGAAGCTATGCTCTTGTTGGGATATGGAAAAACAAACTATTCGCAACAAAGGATATGTATGGAATAAGGCCTCTTGTTTTTGGATGGAACGAGTATTTTTATGCTTTTGCAAGCGAGACGGTCGCTTTCCAACCGCTCAACATACTAAATTATGAAGAAGTGAAACCGGGGGAGCTTTATATAATAGAAAATGGAGAACTAAGAAAAAAGCAGATACTAAAAAACATTGGGGAAAGAAGATGTATGTTTGAGTTTGTTTATTTTGCAAACCCAGCATCAGAAGTTTTTGGGGAGGGGGTCTATAAAACAAGGTTTGAGCTTGGAAAACGTTTGGCTGAAGAGAATCCTGTAGATGCGGATTTTGTGATCCCAATCCCAGATACCGCAAGAACAGCCGCGGAGGGTTTTGGGGAAGCAACTGGTATACCTGTTAAGGAAGCGATTGTAAAAAACAGGTATGTTGGGAGAACATTCATCCAACCGAATGAAGAAAAACGGGTGGAGCTTGCAAAACAAAAATATTTTTTCCTAACTCAATTTATAAACGGAAAAAGAGTAGTTCTAATAGATGATAGCATAGTGCGCGGAACAACTACAAAAATATTGGTAGAAAAGCTTAGAGAATTGGGTGTAAAGGAGGTGCATCTTATGGTCACGTGCCCGCCTCTTAAAGCGCCATGTTACTATGGAATAGATATGAAAACTGAGGATGAGTTGATAGCGGCAAAAAAGTCTGTTGAGGAAATAAAAAAGTTTTTGAATGTCGATAGCTTGGGGTATATGAGTATAGAAGGGTTGAAAAAAGTTTTGGGAAAAAATATATGCACTGGATGCCTTAATAAAGAATACCCGGATAAGTGATCCTATGGCTGTAGTAAGGGTAGGTATTGAGGAAATAAAAGGGATGACGGGCCTGAGCAAAGAGGAGATAATCAATGGGTTGAATGAAATCGGTGCACCGAGTAGTGAAGTTGAAGGTAGGATGTTGGATGTCGAGGTTACACCGAACCGGCCGGATTTGCTTTCTGTTGAGGGTTTGGCAAGGGCCCTTTCCTATTACTATGAGAAAGAGGACTTAAGAAAATATACGGCTGAGAAAAAGGAGAATTTTGTTATTGTTGATAAAAGCGTAAAGGATGTAAGACCATATGTTGTAATGGCAAAGGTTGTTGATGTAAAACCAAGCGAGGAGGTGTTCCTTTCCTTAATACAGCTTCAGGAAAAGCTCCACGATACTCTTGGGAGAAAGAGGAAGAAGGTTGCAATCGGAATCCATGATGCTGATAGGGTTGTTTTCCCGATTGTGTATAAAACAGTTGAGGATATTGTGTTTGTTCCGCTTGAGTTTGATAAAAAGATGAGCGCAAAGCAGATTTTAGAAGTGCATCCGAAGGGAAAAATGTACGCCCATCTTGTAAAGGAAAAAAAATATCCGATGCTCATAGACCAAGAAGGTGTTATCTCATTCCCACCAATAATAAACAGCGAGAGAACAAAACTTACACCAGAGACTAGGAATTTTGTGATAGATGTTACTGGAACACACGCTGATGCTGTTTCGCAGGCTCTGAATATAATTGTTTGCGCGCTTGCAGATAGAGGAGGGAGGATAGAACAAACGAATGTTAATGGAGAGTGGTACCCGAAGCTTGAAGAAAATAGAATAAAAATTAAGCGAACGTTCATAAACAATGTATTGGGGAGTAGTTTTAGTGAGGAAGAGATAAAAAAACTCCTAAAAAAGGCCGGGATAGGGTATGAGCACGGGGTTGCTTTTATCCCACCGTACAGAATAGATGTTTTGGACCAGGTTGATATTGTTGAGGATGTTGCAATAGCGTATGGGTATAATAGATTCAAACCAGAACCTCCTGAATTATACAATGAAGGATATGGGGAGGAAAGGAATGGTTGGGTTGTTGAATTGATGGTTGGGTTTGGTTTTAATGAAGTAAAAACATTTTATTTGACAAACAATACCGAACTTGAAAAAATCGGTCCTGGGTGGGTGGCAAAAAAAACAGTAAAAAACCCGGCAAGCTTGGATTACACCGTGCTCAAACCGACATGCCTTGTCTCTTTCCTTAAAATCATAAGTGAGAATAAGACGGCCGGGATGCCTCAAAAAATATTTGAGATTGGAAGGGTATACAAAGATGGGGAGGAGAAAGAGGTTTTGGCCGCAGCCATTACTGATGATCGGGTTGGTATAAACAATATTCTTCCGATTCTTTTTTCTTTTAAGGAAGAGGGTAGGTTTTCTTTTGAATTGTGGTTAGAGGATGTTGATGGTTTTATTCATGGGCGCGCGGCAAAAATAGTAAGAAATGGGGTTGGGGTTGGGTATGTTGGGGAAGTCCATCCTAATGTTCTGGTTTCTTTTGGAATAGAAACGCCGGTTGTTTTCTTTGAGATTGAACTATGACCCCCCATACTTCCCCTAATCAGTAGGCTAATCAATAGTTTATGTTATTTGGTTTATGGTTTGTGGTTTAAATTTGTATACTATGATTTTAGAAGCGTATTTTTTAAAAAACATATCAAGGTTCTGCTCTTCACTATCAGGTGCCAGGAGCATTGATTTTGTCCTCCAATTTATTTGTTTATTACTATCCAAAATTTTTCTCAATTCATAATAAAAACGACGTTTTGTTCTGTTATACTCTTTTAAATTACTTCCAAACAAATCGTAAACATACACGATCATGATGTAACTATAGTTACATAACTTTTTTATTTCTTTGCATAAAAAAATTAGTGGAAGTGTGGGGTGCCCCAATGTTGAAAATTCCTCTTAGAGAATACCAAAAAACAATTATAAAATCAATAATAAATAACAGTAATACCCTTGTGGTCCTTCCTACTGGGTTAGGCAAAACCCTAATTGCTTTTGGGGTTTTTGATTTTTTCTTTGATAAAAAACAAGGAAAGTTTCTTTTTCTAGCCCCAACAAAACCACTTTCCCTCCAACATTTAAACAGTTTTATAAAAACAACTGATAAGGGTAGCGAAGCTGTTTTGATCACCGGTGAGCTTCCAAAAACAAAGAGAAAGGAGTTGTATGCTAAGAAAATTATTTTTGCCACCCCACAAACAATAAAAAACGACCTTTCTTCCTTCCTAAAACCAGAGGAAGTTTCCATAATTGTTTTTGATGAAGCCCATAGGGCCGTTGGGGAGTACGCATACACAAAGATAGCAAAAAAATGCAAAAACGCCCTTCTCATCGGGCTTACAGCTTCCCCTGGTGGGGAGAAGGAGCGTATAAACGAAGTGGTAATGAATTTAGGTATAAAAAATGTTGAAATAAGGGAAGAAAGAGATGCGGATGTTAAGGAGTACGTAATGGATAAAAAAATAATCTGGCTTCAAACAGAGCTTTCGCAAACACAGATGAAAATAAAAAAACTAATTGAAAAAATGATGGATGATTACCTTGCTCTTTTTAAAAAACACAATATCCCAGTTCCATTAAAAAAGAAGGGCGAGCTGCTTTTGTTAAGGCATGAGCTTATAAAAATAAACCACCCAATTAAATTCCAACTCTTACTAAATTATACTTGCATCATCCATCTAAACCATATGGCAGAGCTTCTTGAAACACAAGGAATTACTGCGCTCTTGAATTACATCTCTAAATTGAAGGAAAAGGCCGAAAAATCAAAATCCGCGAGAATCTTGCTCCGCAGACCTGAAACAGCAAAAATCATACAAGAGGCCTCCATAGCTAAGGAAGACCATCCAAAAACAACCCTTCTTTTAGAACTTCTTGAAAAACTAAAAAACAAAAAAATACTTTTATTCGTCCAGTACAGAGACCAGATAAACTATCTTCTTTCAATTTTGAAGAGTAAGGGCTATGCTGCTGAGAAATTTGTTGGGAAGAGGGAAGGGTTTACAAAAAAACAACAAGAGCAGATAATTGAGGATTTTAGGAATGACAAATTCAATATTTTGGTGTGCTCAAGTATAGGTGAAGAGGGGATTGACATTCCTTCAGCGGATGTTGTTATTTTTTACGAGCCCATCCCAAGCGAGATAAGGGCTATCCAGCGTAGGGGTAGGGTAGGGAGGATTAAGGAAGGACAGATCTACATCCTTTTGACCAAAAAAACTAGGGATGAAGCATTCTACTGGTCAGCTGTACGGAAAGAGAAAAAAATGCTCTCTTTGTTAAAAAACTTTAATCTAAAAAAACCAAAAATGGAGAAAAAAGTAGAAAAGAAGGGGCAAACCTCCATTTCTGATTTTCTCATTTAACCCTCTCTAGTTTTTTGAGCGGTTTCGCCTCCTTTTTCTCCTCCTTAAACAATCCACCAACCCCACCAAAACCACCGAGCTTGATCTTTCCACCAGAGCGGAGGTAGTAGAAAATACCAGCGAGAATGAGAAGCAGAACACCAAACCAAAGAACAAAATTAATCCCACCACCCTTTACTTTTCCTAAAGTAATCAAAACATTATTTGCAGTGTTCATCGCGCTTACATACCTTCCGTTTGCGATGTTTTGTTTTATTGTTTCTATCGCGCCCTCTATGCTTTGCTTTGTTTTTTCATCTAAATTTGGTTTTGCTTTTGCGTATTCTATTTCTACAGTTTGAAGCATCTCTTCAGCACTTTTTCTTAAAACATCCATCTTTTTCTCAAGCTCCTCCTTTAATCCTTTTAATTTTTCAACTCTTTTTAGTATCTCCTCTGGCTTATTCGTCTTTTTAACCTCCTTTTCTAATCCTGAAAGCTTCTCAGAGTAGTAGTTTGGTAAGAACTGGAACAGTGTTTCGTATGGTGTTTTTTTACCATCATTATACTCGTTTGTATATTTCGCTATAAGTGCGTTGACTTCTTCCTTTAGTCCCTCAAATTGAGAGAGCGCTTCTTTTAATTTCCCATCCTTACTCGCCGTTGTCTGAGCAAAAGCATTTTGTATTTTAAGCAAGCTCGCATAGGTATTAACATGTGGTGTGTAATCCCCTTCACTTGCCCTTGCTTTCTTGTAATTTGCTTCAAATTCATTGAAATACCCCTCAAGCAAAGAGTCAACAACACCAAGCGCGTAGTACTCCTTTTTAGTTTTCCCAACTTCATTGAATGCATCTTTCAGGAACTTACCGGCTTCTTTTTCCAACCAATTCCTATCAAATTCTTTTAACCGAGCAACTTTTTCTTCCAAACCCAAATTTTCAAGCCCGGCCAAGAAATTTTCTATACTATTTTTCCTCTCTCTAAGGCTATCCACAAAACCCCCTTCCAATCCAAGCTCATCTGCTCTTGCAAGTGCCTTCTTTATCTGCTCAAGCTGCTCATTTACATAAGCAAGATACTTTTCATACTCTCCTTCTGCCTTGGATGCTTCTCTTAAATATTTCTCCCAAAGCGCTTCAGCCTCCTTCAGTTTCTCCATTGCTGTGTTTATATCCCCCCTCTGGAAGGCGAGGGTTGCGTCATTCAGAGCCTGCCATGCATCCGGGCATTTCCCACCATCAATTTCGTTGTTAAGTTGTTTTATCTTCTGATTTATATACTCGTTAGCATTGCTGATCTCATATTTTACATGGACTGTTACGCTCCCTTTAGGAACATCGTATACAAAAATTTCCTTCCCAACAACTTTAACGGACGCGCCTCCATCTGCGTATGCGCTTACCTTCTCTCCATCAACCGCAAACTTCATTTCATCCATATGTATATTTGAGTCTATCTCTATATCATAACTAAGCGTAGTTGTCGTTCCTATTGTAATGCTGTTGTGGTTTTTCTCCTCCCAATCGTATGCGTCCAGAATAGTGTACTTTCCTTCTATTTCATAGAAATCAGCATTGAATTTTTTGTTTATGAATCCTGATTTTGCGTCATAGGTTTGCCCGGCAATGCTTACACCTTCCCATTCATCTGGAAGGTAAAGCCCCTGGCTTGGCCCTAAGAACTCCACAAGCCGGCTATCGGTTACATCCGCCTTTCCATCATACCCAACAGCGTAAACCTCTTGGTTTGTTGTTGATGCAATTATCTGTGAAGTGCTTACAGTGTATGTTCTTGATTCGAATGGTTCGAAGTCTTTTGGGTAGAGGGTAAGGGTTTGGCCATCAGAGATAATCCCAACAAGCTCGCCGCTTACTTCGCTTTGCATTACCTCAAATGGGAAATCGAATACTTTCTCCCCACCGGCAACTTTGAATGCGTTTGGGTTTGTAGCGTATATATACATTATGATATGGCTTTCTTCATCCAAACGTGCCGGTTCAAAATCCTTTGAGTACGTCCATATTATGCTTCCAGAGTATGCCTCTTCCTTCTGGTTCTCCATCTCCTCCAAAATACTTAGGTAGCCCTCTTTCATTACAGCAAGATGGCCAAGAGCTGCTACAAAATCAATCTTCCCATCCTTGATGTATCCTGCCTCTATTGCGTTTAGTTCTGGAAGAAGATAATCAAAAGCCCCGTTTGCTTCTTTTATGCGCTCGTATATCTCCTTACGGAGATAGTCTAAATCCCCATACGCAATCATTGCTTTGTTCACTATCATATCCATTATCCTTCTCAACCCGCTCATCGCCTGTTCTGTTGGCCCAAGGGAAACATAATATTCGTAAAGGCTTCTTTCAGTTGTTACATCTATCCCATCAGCCTCTGCCCTTGAAAGCATCCCCTCAACCTCTGCTTTAAGAATGTTGAACTGCTCTTCCATCTGTGGGTTTGTTACATTTTGAGGGGCGAATACAGCAATGGCAGCGTTCGCAAGTTGCCATGCCTTGTTGTAATGGTATGCTTTCTCCCCTAATGTCGATGCAGCATCACCAGCATCAAACTCTTTCTTTGCCTGTTGGAGTATGGCTGGGTCTGCTTTTCCCTCCGCAGATGCAATCGCCTTAGATGCGGTTTCCCTAAGATGAATAACGGTTGCCTTTGCAGTGTTGTGCGCATTTGTTGCCATTTCTTCTGCTCTTTCAAAATTTTCATAACATCCTTTTTCATACTGAAAAGCGAGGAGAAGCCAGTCCTCTCCTTTACTGTCGTACGCTGTTGCTGAAAGTTTGCACTGGGTTTCAGCAGTCGCATAGTATTTCTCAGCAGATTCGCAATCCCTTGCTATTCCTTCTGTTGAGCCTATTCCCATCTCCCCACCACGGATGGTTATTTCCATCTCCTTCAGCTTTTCATCCTCACACTTCTCAACCGCTTCCTTTGCGGCAGCCTTTTTGCTCTCTGTTTCTGCTTTCGCTCCTTCGTATTCACCCATCGCGTTTTTCATACTCTTAGCGCATTCCTCTGTTTCACTTTTAGCGTATGGGATCGCAACATTCCATATCTTATTCATAATTATTGAGTAGTTTGAGGTGTCTATCAGCCCTGTGCTACGCATAGCTTTATCATACCCAATAATCATTCTCCTAATCCCTTCATGCTCCCCCAATGAGGATAGGCTTCCAGCCTCAACCTCCTGTAAGGCCTGCGCAACTTTATTACATTCCTGATTCCCGCTCCATGTGTAGTTTGCGTTGCACATCCCAGCCCATGTTAGATTTTCATACGCTTCCTTAAGAATAGCATATTTTTCGTTTGCCTTTTTTGCGCTCAATTCTAATGCTTCGGCAGAAGAGGTCATGGTTCCCTTCCAATAAGTACCGTACTCTTCGCATGCGTGATAAGAACTCAGGATATCAAAAGCAACATACACCCCGCAAGCAGAGTATAATATTAATGTTTGCGGCGTATTGCACAACCCGAGGTTTATGCATACCATGCAAGAGAATGCAGTGAGGTCACTTTTATTCTCCTTCATTGCATCGTAATACGCATTGCTTGCAGTATTATAAACTCTAGCCAAAATATCCTTGCCGAATTCTATCCCGCCGTTTTTAAAAACAAAATAATACTCGCATTGTTGTTTTTTTGTGTTTGCGATTGCGTACTGCTGTTTTGCATAGCTTATTTTTTGTAATACGTCGGTGTCGGATGCAGATATCGTGTCAAGGTTTAGAGAAACAAGAGAGGGATGCATCTCTGTACTCAACATACCATTTTTGTAGTATGCATTACTCCAATATCCATTCCAAGGTTTGCTTACATAATCAGGTATCTTTTCAACTTCCCACTCAACTTCCAAAGAAAACGCCAACCCCAAAACGAGCAAAAACAAAAGAAATTTTTTCATGTATTTTATTCGTAGAAGAATTTTTAAAATGTATTCATTGTAACTATAGTTACATTGGCCATCATCCAAACCTTTTTAAAAACATTCAATCAATTTCCAAAAAAGGGTGAGAAAATGAGATTATGCTATTCTAGCGCGGCTGGTTTTGCAAGAGCGGTGGATGCGGTCGGAAACCTTGTTGACGAAGGCCAGTTTAAGGCAAAGAAAGATGGGCTTTCCTTAATTGCAATGGACCCAAGCCAGATTTCGATGGTTATATTCAACATGCCGAAAAACATCTTTTTAGAATACGAGAGCGAAAATGAGGTGCTTGGACTGGATATAGACTACTTCAAGAAAATCCTGAAGCGAGGAAAGGCAGAGGAAAAACTTACCCTCGAAACAGAAGAGAATAGGCTTGTTGTTACGTTTGAGGATGGGAAAAGAAAAAAAACATTCAAGATTCCTCTCCTTGACTTGAGCGAAGGGGTTTCAAAAGAACCATCCATAGAATACAACAACAGCATTAAACTTACAGCAGAAGCATTGAATGAGATAATAAACGATGCAAAGCTCATTTCCAGCCACATCAGGTTTATTCTTACCCCTGATGGATTGGATGCTGAGGTAAAAAGCGAGAACGGCGAGCTTAAATCGCATATAGAAAAGGATGATGAAGGAGTTGCTGGAATGGATGTTGAGAATGGGGCAAAAGCATCCTTTCCGCTTCAGTATTTGGAGGATATACTAAAAGCTGCGAAAGGCTCAGACATTGTTACGCTTTATTTAGAAACAGACAGACCTCTAAGATTAGAATACAATGTAGAGGGCGCGCTAGCAAAATACTATTTAGCTCCCAGAATAGAGACCGAATAGTTTCATTATCTCCTCTATTATTATTTCCCACCACTCCTTTTCTTTGTTGTGTTTTTCAACAACAACAGCCGGCTTTCTTATCTCAAACCTTTTCTCTTCTACATCATCCACAAACCTTGCCTTTATATCCACAAAATACACATACCCATCGCTTAGCTCCCCCTCATTTATTCTATATTTAAAAACAGCGGCCTCGCGCGGCCTTAAAATAATAGTCTTTCTCTCAGAATCGCTTATGTTTGCCGGGAAGTTTATTTCGTAAGCCCCAAATACATAAAAATCGTTTTTGTTTTCCACACTAACTATAAAGTACGGCCAGTTGTACGAGATGTTGATAGTAACAAGGTCAAAATCCCCTTCATGTTCTGGGTTTGTGTAAAGGGAGTATTCAAAATCAACCTCCCCATTCTTCAGCTGAACATAATCATATATTCGTTCCTTTTTTGTGTTTATGTTCATTGCAATCCTTCTTCCATCTAGAAAACCAACCTGCCCATATGTTGGGTCAACATCCATCCAACCATACCCAGGTATGTACGCCTCAACCCAAACATGCGGCTCCCATTTTTTTGAGTATGCATATCCATATACCATTCTATTTTCTATCCCAACAGCATTAAGCATGGCCATGAGAAGGTGCGCGTACTCCACACATACACCCTGTGGATTTGCGTACACCTCTATCGCGCTGTTCTCTTCTGCAGCGGATTCATTGTAATTTACATACTCGTGCACGAAATCATTCAGCGCGACCATTGTTTCGAGAACGGTTTCTTTTTTTAGTCCATCCGCCTTTGCCTTTATGAATTCATTGTACATTGTTTTTTCATTCTCAGAAAAAATCGGCTGGCCGGTGAGCAACGGGTCCTCTTTAATCTTCGGCGCGTAGCAGGAGAAAACCCTTGCTTTTGCGTACACAAGATTTTCTCTTTCCGGGTAGTCTCTTTCATAAACTACGTAATAATTCTCATTTTCTTTTTTCGTGTCCGTTGCGATGCTTGTTTCAACAATCGTTATATTCTGATATGGAGAGTCTGCAATAAAAACACCTTTCAGGATCAGTTTCTCTGAGTTAGGGGTCGTGTTCACAACCCATCTTTTTTCAAAGGTTCCCTCCCAAACCCCAACTGAGAAAACGCAAATAAAAAATAAAACAACCGCGCATATTTTTTTCATCATTTTCTTCTATCCCCTTATTTCCTTCATCCTCCTTATTTTCTTTTCTATGTTCTCATTTGTTCCTATGTCCTTTCTATAGAAAAGCGGCCCCTTTACGCACATGATTGCACCCTCAGCTGTAAACCTAGCCTCCTCCAAACTCTCTCCCTTACTGAATAGCGCAACCGCCCTTGACCCTGTTGTGTAAACCTTCCCATCCTTTTCATAAACAGAACCGAAGTAAAGCTTCGCCCCTTTATCCCACACGCACTTTTCATCTATTTTTATTTCAGCGTCTTTTTTTGGTTTATCAGGATATCCGTTTGGTACAAGGTATTTCACAACCGTGTTTTTCTCAGCAAACACAGCAGGTTTAAGCCGGCCATCAACAATGCTCCAAAGTATTTCAACAAACTCTGTTCTGAGCAAAGGAAGGACATTCATCGCTTCCGGGTCCCCAAACCTTGCGTTGTATTCTATTAATTTTACTCCATCCGAAGTAATCATAAACCCTCCATAAAGAACCCCTTTGAACGGAACCCCTTCTTTTGCCATTGCCTTGACTGTTTTTTCCATTATCTCCTTTGCTTCCTCCAGATCCCTTCTTTCCATAAATGGAAGGAGCTGGCCTGTGCTGTAGCTCCCCATGCCTCCCGTATTTGGTCCCTCATCGTTTTCAAATGCCCTTTTAAAATCTTGAACCGGAGGCATGGCGCTTATCCGCGAGCCATCAACAAAAGCCTGCAAGCTAAACTCCTCTCCAACAAGCCTTTCCTCAATCACAACCTCCTTTTCTTTTTTCAAAATCTCCTCTGCATATTTTTTCGCTTCGTTTTTGTTTTTAAAATGGTCTCCCATCACCTTTACTCCCTTTCCACCGGTCAGCCCGGTTGGCTTTACAGCAACTTCCTCAAACTCCTTGAACGCTTTTTTCAGTTCTTCTTCGCTTCTCACAACAAAATGTTCTGGTGAGCCAGGTATTTTATGCCTGTTTAGGAGTTCTCTCGCATAGGCTTTGTTCCACTCTATCCTCGCCGCTTCTTTTGTTGGTGATGCAACAGCAACCCCTGCCCGCAAAAGCGCATCCGTTACGCCAGCAGCCAGAGAAGGGTCTGACCCAACTATCGCAATATCTATTCCCTCTGTTGTTGCCCAAAAACCTATCATCTCAGGATTTGTAATATCCCCAATAAAATACTTCGCCGCGAGCCTTGCTATTCCAGGATTTTTGTGGCCCATGTATGCATAAAGAACAGAGCTCTTTGCAATCTGCTCAGCGATCGCATGCTCCCTAGCCCCATGGCCTATAAGAAGGACTTTCATAAACCTATTTCTCGAATAATATTAAAAAGTTTTGGCTTCGGAACTAAAGCTTACAAAAATTTATAAATCAGTAATGCGACTTATTAATATGACGCTCGAAATAAAAACTATAACTATCAATGACCCAAATTATCCAAATAATCTAAGGAAAATAGAGAATCCTCCTAAGGTTCTGTATTATTCAGGAGATATCTCTCTTGCTAACAGAGGGAGAATGATTGCGATCGTGGGGACAAGAAATCCTAATAAAATAGCGATCGAATTCGCTTATAATATTGCATACGAGTTAGCTAAGAGGAAATATATTATAGTTAGCGGTGGTGCAAGAGGGGTAGATACCGCAGCACATGAGGGATGTCTCTCTGCCGAAGGAAAAACGATTGCCGTTCTTGGTTCTGGGTTTAATCATCTCTATCCTGAAGAAAACGCAGAGCTGTTCAAAAAAATTGCAAGCCAAGGACTGATCCTAAGCGAACATCATCCAGAATTTTTTGGAACAAAGTTTTCTTATACTTCTAGAAATAGGATTACTTCCGGTTTAGCCGATGCTGTTTTGTTAGTTGCTAGTAAAATAAAAGGCGGTTCTATGAATCAGATTTCAGTTGCGTATAAGCAAGGTAAAATGTTGCTATGTGCTAAAAAAGAAGGCATCTACCCGAATGAAGGTTTGATGTTAGCAAGAGAAAGGTACGGTGCGGAGTTTGTTGAAGATGTTGATGATATCCTAGCTTTGCTGAAACGAGTTAATAAAATTAAGCTTAGTAGTTTTATTTGCGAGAAATCCTTTTAGCTTTGGGTACCTTTGGCCAATGCCAGTTTTCTATGATATGGGATGCTTTATGCTTAAAATTTTTGTTGATATCAAAATCACTCTCCTTTGCTTTTGAACCCAACCCCAGACAAAAGAAAATTACTTTATTAGCTCCCGCCTTTTTTAATTTTGACAAAACCTCATCAAAAGTTGCTCCGCTAATGCAGACATTATCAAAAACTAAAATATTTTTGCCAGAGACATCAAAATCGACTGATATCGAATCTTTGACATTTTCATATCTATCTTCAGACTTTTCCATAGTATGCTGCTGTTTTGTATCCCTTTTTCTCCTCAATATTCTCTTGTATGGAATTCCGGTATCCTTTCCAAATTCTTTTACCATATTTTCCATATATTTATTAACTGATCCTTCTTACTTGTTGGGCAAACACAAACATAATCAAAGTCAATATCGGATTTAAAACGCCTCTCATACAATTG
Source organism: Candidatus Anstonellales archaeon (assembly GCA_038890745.1). Taxonomy (GTDB): domain Archaea; phylum Micrarchaeota; class Micrarchaeia; order Anstonellales; family J096; genus JAWAFD01. Next base: position 86,427 of record JAWAFD010000001.1, on the reverse strand, counting down.
TTTGAACCTACTATTAAACCTATCCATAAGGTCTTTATACCCATATTTGTAAAAAAGGTTGATATCTTTTGAATGTTCGTCTTCACCCTCATCTTTACGTTTATAATGGCCTAACGAAAAAATAGGAATTATTTCATTAGAAATTTTTCCTTTTTGCCCCCTATACCATCCATCAATGGCATCAACAGCCATGCCATTCTTACTCGTTATTTATTTTTAAATGTAAGCAAGCTTCGCCTCCATTGTAACCATAGTTACACTACTTCCTCTCCCCTTCACCTTCCGTTTTTTTTATTTCCGACTTCTTTTTCTCCTTCTCCTTCTTTTTCCATCCTAAGATTCTTTTCACTTTATCAAAAAAGCTCTCCTTCTTTTCGTAAACAGCAAACCTTCTTTTTGGGTAAGCCCCTATGATCTCAAATTTATATCTCATGTTTTCCTCTTTATGTACTCATCTTTTAATAGCATTTCAAGCCCTTCCTCCACCCTTTGCGGTGCGACTCCATTTATTTTTGCAAACTCTTCCACATCTATCTCGCCATCATGTGCCTTCAGCCATTTGTATATCCTTTCTTTCAACAGCTCCTCGCTCATGCCTTCTAGCGCCTCTATCCTCTTTCCCAAGCTAACCCTTTTCTTTTCACATTCCAGAAGAAGCCTTGCATTTTCTTCACTGCTCCTCACAAGCTCCTCATACTTATGCTTCAGTTCATCATACCTCTGCTGAAGCTCTGTGAGTTTTGAATGCACCTCTATCATATCCGCTCCAATCATCTTTTGCATGTCCTCCAAAAACTCTACTACATTGTTATAAACCGGAATCGCATTTATTTCATAATACCTCTCCACAAGCTTCAATGAAGTTAAAAAAACAGGGAATACCTGCAAAAACCTTTGCTTTTTGTTAAATTTAGGCGGCACGGCATATTCTAGCACGATCTCATCAGGTGCAAAAACTATTCTATAGAAAAGAAACGGCTTTCCTTTCATATCCTCTGCTTCTATTTTTTCAACAACAATATCCTTACCTTCATATTCAATTCTGCTGAACCCCAAATCCCCAAGAAGGGAGAGGATCTGCTCCTCACCCTTTCTTTTTGCCTTTATCACTATTTTTTCCGTTTCCATTTTCTCACTCTTCTAAGTAAAGGTCAACAACCCCTTTTTCAGCAGTCCTTCTTTTCAGCAATGCGAAAAGCTGGGTTATGCTTCTTTCATCAGCCCCCAACTGTCTCATGAACGCAATAATGGCGCTTCTGGCATACCCAAATTTTTCAAGCATCCCAACAAGCCTAACCCCATCCATCTTCCCATCGTTTTTCTCAAACTCCTGCCTCACCATAGTTATCTGCTCATCGCTTAGCCCCATTCCATGAAGCAGTTTTATGAACTGCTCTCTTTCCATTTCAATCGCCATTCCACCACCCTCTATTGCATAAACAAAAAGCGGGTCCTCCCCATCTATTTTTTTCAAAAGAAAAGTTGAGGCACCCGCCCTTCTTTCAGAAAATATCATATGAAGTGCAGCATCCCCAACCCCAAACCTAGCAATCTCACTATCTATAAAATCCGAATATCCAAGAGAATGCTGCACATACTCCCTAAACTCCTTCAAAACCAGCCTAAGGATAACCATAGTCCCTACATTGCTGAAAATGGTTTTATGCACATCATTTGGGTTTTGGCTCGCTACAATGAGCGCAAAATTATACTTCCTCCCCTCCCTCACTATCGTGATAACATCGCTCCTCTCATCCTGCGCTATCTTCCATGCCTCATCCAGCACAACAAACAAATCTATCCCCTTCTCCTCCTTCATCTCCTTCCTTCTCATTTTTTCCTTTATGAACTGCAGTATAGTTAGGCCGGCCAAACTTCTCATCTCCTCTGTTGGGAGAGAGTGAAGGTCTATGCAAACCAAACCAGAGGTGAGTAATTTTTCAAGCTTTAGGGTTGATTTCTTCGCAAAAAAATCCGACCCTTCAACGGTATACCTTTTCAGCAGTCTCATTGCCCTTTTGTTTTTGTTCTCTAAATATCTCACAACATCCATAAGCGTCGGCTCCTTCTTTTTTTCATAAACATACTCCAGTGCCTCTTCAATATCGTTCCTCTCATCAGGGAAGCTTTTCAAATCCGCAAGAATTTCAAGCGATGATAGAATCTGCTGTATTCTTTCAGATGGGCTCATCCCGCCCAGGTCCAGGAGGTTCAAATGCTCCTCGCCCAACCGTATTACCTTCCCGCCAGCCTGCCTTACCCACCTATCATACTCCCCAACCCAATCCAGAATTATAGCATTGCTGTTCCATATGAGCGCAGCTCTCGTTAGAAATGTCTTAACCAAATAACTTTTTCCGCTTCCGGTAATTCCGCATATTGCTATATGCGGGTTTATGAGTTTTCTAAAATCCCAGAATACAGGAACCTTAAGGAACCTTGTTTTTCCAATATAAATCCCCTTATCCGGGTCAGAAACAAGCAGGGATGGCTCTGGCTCTGGTGGGTGCACGAGCGGCATTCTCGGCGCCAGGTCTTTCGTATAAACAAGCGTTGTCTCGAGCACTAAAACACCTCATCTTTTAGAGCTTCTGGCGTCGGAGGCGCGAAAAACTCCCACTCAAAGCATCTCAGCATATCGCTATCCATGAGTTCCACAACATCAGCCCCTAAAGTAGAACTCAGTATAGTTCTTATCTCCTTTGCCTGTCTTTTCACCTTTGCAACAGCTTCCTCCCTTGTCGCCCCGCTTGCGGTTGTGGATGCAAAGATTATTGTCTCCAGCGGCTTCTCCCCACCACTTATTCTTTCTAAAAGCCTGTTCCACATTGCAATCTGCCTGTCCAAGATCACTGCTTCCTCTTTCTCTTTCGCGCCCAGCTTTGCCCTTTTAACCTCAGCCATGCTCCTCTGTGTCTTTATCTCCTCAACATGCTTTGTGATGTCAAGGGGAGCGAGAAGGTAAGAAATTTTCACCACATTGTTTAGACTTGATATCGCCCTCTCAAAACTTGCGAGCAGGGAAGCCCTTTCCTTCTCTCCTTTATCCAATGTACTCTCATGAAGTTTTATTCCAAGAAATTTAGTTGCAAGATACCCGGAAGGGGTTTTCCTTATCAGGTAGTCCCTTGAAGGTGGAATCTCATACCCATACCTTATCTCAACTATTTTTGTTTTCTCGAAAAAATATGGCATTACCAGATATCCGTATTTCCACATAAGAAGGGTTAAAAATGCGAACACAACCGCAATGAGCGCTGCAAAAATATTCCCGCTGGCTATTGTGTACAAAAGAGAAGCAACAGCTACTATCAAGCACGCTATCGTTACAAACCTATTCTCTATCATCATATCACCCCTACATTAAGTACGAAATGCGAACCAAGCATTTCCGTTATCGCAAGCATAAAAACAATGTTCGCTGCAAGAGCGATCACCGGCCCGATTATTACATACAGGAGCAATGCTCCATTTGCATCCGCAAGCCCCTTTATCGCCATTATCAATGCCCCCACAAAATCTCCTGTGCTTAACCCATAAAGCTTCTCAGCAACAGCATAGTTGTTATTGAGGTCGACTATTGGCATGGTTGCGTAGTTTGCGTTTTCATTTATTGCTTTGAATGAGGCAACCGTACTATCAAGTATGGGTAATGGCGATGGCACAATTAGAATAAAATACGGAAATAGAAGATAAAAGCCTATCGCAGCACCTATCAAAAACCCACCAATTTTCCTTGTTGCAAAAAAAGACCTAAAGATTATCCCCAGCGGAAGAAAAACCTCTAACATTGTTTGTGCGATAAAATTTGCAAGCTGTGAGTTCATCGCCGCAAAAGTGCTGTTTAGATTCAGAAATTTTATTCCATCCCCAAGCGTTTCCCTTATCGGCCCCAGCCCTTTTAGAATTTGTATGTCAAAAGCGCCGAAATAAAGCAAAAGTGACTCATAATACCCTAAAGTTAAACTTGTTTTTGTTGTCTCGGTCATAAGGGAAAAGCTCGTGTTTTCAACATTTGCCATTTGACACTGCAACTCTTCCGGCAGCCCCGCCCCGCATGTTAAAAAATCAATATCTGAGGATACCTGGGTTATTGTTGTGACAATAGCTGCAAAAACACCAATTATCGCTGCATTGAGAACTGCCTGAGCAAACTCCTCAACACCAAAAAGCTCCAGTCGCTTACTCCCTATTGCCTTTCCTACCCCTATCGCTATACCGGATAGGATAATCATTATTGCTACTATGCTGGATGCGATTCCGAGTTCCACAACACTCCCCCAACCTCAATAAATTATTGCAAGAGTTTTGAAGAAACATCCTGTATTATATCTGCCGCGCCTACTATCGCGCCTATTATTATCCCACCAACAATCATCCCGATTGCAGCAGCCTGCCATTTCCCCCTTACTTCTGATGGTTGCATGTTTGATATTCCATACACAATTCCACCCAGAATTATTAATATTACAGAAATCATGGGCCCGATGTTTTTTAGGACTTCTAACCATCCAGCCACAAGCGTTTCTACGTATGCCATGTATCTTTTATAGAGAGGATTATTTTTAAATCTTGCCTATTCCGATAACTCAAAATCCCCCACGCGGGAATTTGCTTCAAGCTCAATTATGTACAAAGCAAAATTGTACTCCCATCCGCTTAATTCTCTGAGCGCATCATCCAAACTCATTTTCCCGCGCATTTCTTTTAGTTCAGCTGAGATAGAATCTAAGCGTTCGCGCGTATAGAAGTTTCCATCAGGCAATTCATCAAAATAACATCCCCAAAAACTCTCAAAAACCTCTCTTTCCATTGGCTCCATTCTCCCTTCTAAATATTTTTTTAACATCTCCACCCCTATGTCCACTCGTTTTGAAAATTCCTCCGGTGTTTGACCATGCGACTGCCACTTATGGTATAGTTCATGCCTTAAAGTAGCCCCCATTTCCTCACCCAAGAGGTGTATGCTCCCATCTGTACTATAATACCCGCACCATTTCCCCCACGGATATTCTATTGGATGGTAGAAAATAACCAATGAATCAAAATCTTTCATCTTGAAAATAACCGAATCCGGATTATTTCTCAACAAGCTGTCTATACTCTCTTTCCCGGGTTTTCCAGTGAATCTAAGCAACTTCCCAAAAGGCCCTTCATACACCGGCTCTTTTACAACAAAATCATCCCCTTTTTTCAAAACAACATACTTCCATGTTGCTTTTTCAGATATATACTCACAGCCAGCTTTACCAAAAAATATACTGGCACCAATTCCTGCAAAAACCAAGCCCTCATACACTATATTTCTCATTTTTTTACTTATTCCTTTCCATCCAGGCATAGTAATATATGTGATAATAAGTGTTTAAATATATTTCCATTCCATCTTACAAAGCAAAAAACAAAAAGAAAAACAAGAAATTAAGAAATTCCATCTTATACTAAACTAAGATTAGAATCTCCTATGGTTTCTGTAGCAGTCCCGGCAGTAAACCGGCCTGCCTTCCTTTGGTTCGAAAGGAACCTCGCATTCTGCTCCACAATCAGAGCATACTGCATGGTACATCTTCCTTTCTCCACCAAATCCTCCTCTTCCTCTACCTTCTCTATCCATTTTCTTTACCTCTTTTTTATTTTTCTATCAAAAGCCGTAGCAATTAAGAGTGATGTATTATGCACCATTCTTATATTTAAATGTTCTTATTCTGTTTCACCGCACCGGTCCATAAGCCTTATTTATTTTTTGTTTGATTATACTACATGCGCGCGATATTTTTCATTCTAGCGGCTATTCTTGTAATGCCGCTCCTGTTTGCAGGTACGAATTGCGAGGTTGCGTGTTGCAGGGATTACAAAGGAAAATGGGATACTGAATGGGATAGGTGCTGGAGACCCCAGCCCGGGTATAAAGAATGCGTTTCAAACTGCACCGCACAGACAATCCATTACTACTCTTCTCATATAGATAAGAGCGATATAAAAGAGCCTATTGAATGCAAAATTGGGGCGTTCATACTCCTCCTTGCTTTCCTATTATTTTTTGCTAAAATCCGCTAATTCCTTGCAGCCCACTTTACCATTTGATCGAATACTTCCATCTCGCAATCAGAGTTTCCCTTGCACTCTTTTATAAGAAAAACTCCTTCTGATTCCAGCGCTTTGGTGGCTCTGGCCATTCCTATGCAATGATACTTTGAATCTATGCTTTCTATGTTATCGCAATACCTTTCATCACCGGTAATCATGGCCATACATTCTGCTTTTGGGTCTGCACCAGCAAAGCCCGGTTTTAACTGTTCGCATGCTCTCTTATCTTTTGTGTATTTTGCATACCTCCATAAGCAGACAGAATCGCCTTTGCACTGTTCTAAACTAATTTCTTTTTTCTCAAATTTTATGAGGTATTCACAATCAGTTTTGCTTACGGCCTTGCCGCAGTAGCTTTCATCCAAAGTTGCTACCGCATACTGCCCATAGCAATCTGTTTTGAATGTAGTATCGACAATATTACCATTATGGTCGATTCCAGTAATGTAGGGGTTGATTGATTCACAAAGAGAAGGGTCTTTCTTGACTGCTGCAATCGCGCTTTCGCATCCTTCTTTCATAGCGTACTGGCGCTGAGTCTCGCACTTTCTTGCATCCATGCTAAAAACAGCCTCGCACATCTGCCTCCATCTGGTTGTTTTTATCTCAGGGCATAGTGAGAGCATGTAGGCTGCCGGATTAACAAGAGACCCACCGCCGCTTCCTAATTCCTCATCCAGACCATTCTCCAAACCACCAGTACCAAAAAAATCCGTGCCTTTTCCCCCTCCATTTCCTCCTAGCTTCTCAGTAATAGGGCAGCTGAGAAGAACAAGAAGGACCATACCGCTTAAAAAAAGCTTTTCGTACAATCCTACCACCCACACTTATTCCACATTAAGATTTTAAAAATATAACCAGTGCCCCAGCGATAATCGGAGCTGTAAAAACATTTTCTTTACTGAAGACCTTTTTTACATGTTCCTATGCTAGAGAGCGAAGCTACAGTTAAAATACCAACACACAATAATGCCGGTAAGCAGCACACTTCCTCCTCCGGTGGCGGATTTTCTTCTAGACCATCAAAAATATCTTCCTCTTCATAACCGGGCGTGGTGATACTAGTTATCACAAATTCTTTGGAATCGAAGTATTCCTTATTGGGGTCATACTTAGCATTATACTCTTCTGAAGTTAAAGTTATCGGTTGGCTTTCCGTATAACCATCGCGTGTAACGGTTATTTCCCAAATAGTAGGTGTATCATATGGAGGGGCGATGCCTATCAACCCATCCATAAAGTTGCTTTCGTATTCATAATTGAGATAACTGTACGGATCCGGGTGCGTAACCTTTACTTTTACAATACCTTCTTTAATTTCTCCATTGTTTATATTTGCGCGAATGAATGAGCCGGGCGGTAGCTCCTTATCAGTGCGCCTTGTGCTAGGCTCACCTTTTTTACTTGTGTACCCAACTTCTTCGCCCACATCCCATCTGCTATTATTATTTTTATCAAAGAATGCGCCATGCGTTATGAATATTTTTTCAAGAGCTGGCGCTTCATCCATCCAACCATCATCGTTCGGTTCGTAAGCATCTTTATATTTTTTGCTGAACTGCGGGTCGTTAATCGCTTTAACCGCTTCATATAAATCTCTGGTGTTGTGGATATAGCGCGTTTGGCCGTCGCTGAATTTGTGCTGGGTGCTCAGCACCTGCCATAGTGTTGTTTTATCTATTTCTATATGATCCTTATCAATTTGAGACATGCGGTGTGGGTCATACAGATCCCAAAGTATGCTCGCTATAGCTAACTCTTCATCATCCTGTATCTTAAAATTTTTCTCAAGATTGCTCGCCGTGCCGTCCCAGTAATATATGCTTGGGTGTTCTGCAAGGCGCGGGTATCTGTCAGCATAATAAACTGTTTCAAGCAAAGACATGAATTCTGCAAAACCTTCAACATACGAATCATCTGACTGTGGATTGTCCCACCCCAAATGATTTCTTATTCTTTTTTGATCCCACATGCCTCCATAGATAGCCATCATTGCATGATGATTGAACTCATGCCATTCACAGTTCTGCGGTGAGGAGCTTTCCATAAACCCTCTGTTAAATATTTTATTTTGGAATGTAATCCCATTATCTTGTTTATATGTAGCCGAATCATATGCGTGAAATGCACCGCCATTTGCGTCGGGTTTTACGTAAATCTCTTCAGGCATCTGGTAATCAACGTTAGCATGCAATGATTTGGTATAAAAGTCGTAAACTTCATGGAGTCTGTCCCATATACGCGCAACTATACGGTCATTTCCAGTCATCTTATACTTTTTGTGGAGATTAAGCACGCTTTTAAGCGTGATTTCATCGCTTACAGAATAGAGTTGCTCTTTATTCTCCATAAATTTGAATTTTTGATCTACGAGATATATACTGTACTGAATTATACCATCACCGCCCCATACGCCTTCGATCTTTGCGGATGCCGCACCTTCCTCATTAGTCATCGCTGTCGCGTGTTTTTCTTTGCCATTCTTATCTTTCCATGTGAAATTTAATGTTGCGCCAACCAAGGGTTTTAGCTTTCCATCCTCACCTTCATATACTACAGTTATTGTTATTGTCTCTGAACATCTACAGTCTGCCGTATCAAAGCAGTCTATCAAATGGTCTCCATCATCATCTTTATCATTCTCGCACTTTTCTTTTTTTTCTTCTTCTTTTGGTGCGCAGTCCTCAGGACATGAATACGCGCTCTCATCTTCGCTACAAATGCTGTCCCCGCATACTGATTTTGGTTTCGGTTGAGTTTTGGCTTGGTTATACCATTTTACACAATCATTATAACAATCGCTTCCGCTTGGTTCAAGTGCCACGCGATAGCAAAGCCCCGGAGAATAGCATGAACAAACAGCGTTGTCCTCAGCGGCCCTGTCAAAACCACAGAGCGTAGCTCCAGGGTCATACTCGCACACATCCCCTCCGCTACCGCAACTGAAGCCCATCGCGTTTATGCAGCGACACTGGCAAAGACAGTCATTAAAATCTTCTTCCGGAGTTGATGCAAAAAATAGTGAAAAAAGAATAAGTCCTACTAAAAAAAATATTTTGGCTTTCATACTTTAGAAATAATCAATCTATTTTAAATAACTATCTAATGAGCCCTTTTTTCACCAACCACCACGCAATTCTTAACCCATCCCTAACCCTCAATTTCGTACTTCCACCCCTTCTTCTATAAACTATCGGAATTTCGCATATTTTCATTTTTTTGTTCGCAGCCTCAGAAAACAAATCCGCCTCAAGCTCAAAATGCGGCGCAGTTATGTTCATCCCCCTATATGCTTCTCTTCTAAACCCCCACATCCCTGAGCACACATCTGTTATTTTTCTTCCATACAGCGCCCTTGCTAAAACTGTCAGAAGAATATTCCCGATTTTATTCACTATTTTCATTGCCCCTTCCTCAATTCTCCCAGCAAACCTTGAACCAATAACAACATCGCATTCTTTTAATTTTTCCAAGAATTCCGGGATTCTATCAGCCGGGTAGGTTCCATCCGCATCCATCATTACTAAGAAATCAGCATTTATTTTCTTGAACGCAACCCCGACAGCCCTTCCTTTCCCCCTTCCCTTTACAACAATCACTCTCGCACCCATTTTTCTTGCTATTTCAACAGTCCTATCCTTGCTCTCGCTGTCAACAACAAAAATTTCATATTTTTTGCTTACTCCCCTTATTTTCTTTATCATTTCTTCTATGTTTTCCTCTTCATTATAGGTTGGTAAAAGAATAGCAATCTTCATATTATCCCCTTCTAATCTGTATACCCATTAGCCATTTCCACAATGGAATGAACTCTATCGCCACACTATCAAGCCTTTTTTTGTCTTCATACTCCCATGTTAGAACAATAATTTTTTTGCATTTTAGTTTTTCTGATGCTGAAAGAATTGCTGAGATCTGTTTCTTATCTATTTCCTTACTCTCACTAACATATGTTACTTCTATCAGTTCCTTTACACCATTTTCACTCACTACGAAATCAACCTCCTTTCCATCAGGAGATTTGTAATAGTAGACTTCCATTAATGGATTCTCATTTCTCCTTCTTTGCAATTCTATGAAAACAACGTTCTCCATAAGCCTTCCAAAGTTTTCTGATGAGCTCCCGTACAAACTTGCCATACCGCTGTCATTTAAAAATACTTTTGGAATGGATAGCATGTGCTCATTTTTTGAGTAAGAAAATTTTCTAACAAAAAATGAAAAGAACGCATCCTCAAGATATATACAGTAATTATAAAGTGTTTTTTTACTTACCTTTACCCCTTGCGATTTTAGCTCTAAGTATACCTTATGAATCGAGAATTCTTTCGAAAATGAGGTTATTATCCGGTTTATTAGAAATTTTATCACAAATGGATTCTTGATTTTGTGTCTCTCAACAACATCCCTAAAAATTACCAGATCAACATATTCTTTAAAAAATCTCTCTCTGCTTATTGCTCCAGTTGCCACATCTGGAAATCCGCCAAACTGCAAGTATGTTCTTAGATTGTTTTTAACTACGTTCTCATCCGATGTAGATATCGTTCTTTTATCCACTATGCCACCCATCTTTAAAGATATAAACTCTTTAAAGGAAAGCGGAAACAGAAATAGGTTTGTTGCCCTACCCCTGAGGGATGTTGCTATTTCCTTCGAGAGTAGTTTTGAGGACGAGCCAGAAAGAAAAATAAAATACTTTTTTCTTTCAAAAAGGCTTCTGACCGCTCTTTCCCAATTGGCTATGTTCTGTATCTCATCCAAGAATATGTATGTTGGTTTCTTTCCGTACATCTCCTCATGCATGTTAACACACTCTATAATATCAGTGAACCCAGCATGGAATAACTCAACATCTTCAAAGTTCACAAAAACAAACTCCTCATCTGTTAGTTTTAACTTGTTTTTTATCAAATCATACATAAAATAGCTTTTTCCTGCTCTCCTTGGGCCTAATATACTCACCACAAAATTCTTCGTAAGCATACCATCTATCATTCTGGGGAATACCTCCAACTCTTTTATCTGCTCTTTTTTGTCAACAAGATACCTTTCCAACACCCTTTTCTCCATGGTATTGTTAATGGGGAAATAATTTTTTAAATATTTCCCCCTAAAAGAAACTCTACTTCCTCATCCCCTTCGCCTTTTCAAAATCCTCCAAAAACATCTGTATTCCCTTTTCCGTAAGCGCATGCCTCCACATTTCATTATACACTTTTGGGGGTATCGTTGCAATGTGCGCTCCAATTCTCGCCGCCTCCTCAACATGCCTTACGCTTCTCACAGATGCAACAATCACCTTTGTTTTAAATCTATAGTTGTTGAATGCCTCCATTATCCCTCTTACAACCTCCATCCCATTCTGCCCGGCATCATCCAATCTCCCAACAAACGGTGAGACATAGCTTGCACCTGCTTTTGCAGCCAGCAATGCCTGGGAGAGTGAAAAAACAAGCGTAACATTCGTTCTTATTCCTTTTTTCTCCAGCACCCTAACAGCATCAAGCCCCTCCTGGGTGATGGGAACCTTCACAACAACATTCTTCGCCCATTTTGAAAACTCCAATCCTTCCTTTACTATCTCCTCTTTTTTCTGCCCTATCCCCTCTACAGAAACAGGTCCCTTCACTATCCTTGCGATCTCCTGCACAACCTCTTTATGCTCCCTTCCAGGCGCATCCCTCAAAATTATCGTAGGGTTCGTAGTCACCCCATCGCACAGCCCAAGCTCAGCTGCCTTCCTTATCTCCTCCACATTTGCACTATCCAAAAATATTTTCATCCTCTCCCCTCATTTTTTCATTTTTATTGCTTCCTTTATTTTTTTCGCAATCCCATCAGCATCCAACTCATACTTTCTTAAAAGCTCCTTTGCACTTCCGCTCTCGCAGAATTTATTATATACCCCATGCCTTATAACCTTGCAGGGGTATTCCTCAGAAATAACCTCGCAGATAGCGCTTCCCATCCCCCCGTTTATCTGATGCTCCTCAACAGTCAGAATCAAACCTGTTTTTTTCGCCCATTCCACAATTGTTTTTTTATCTATCGGTTTTATAGTATGGCAATCAATAACCGCGCAATCCACCCCTTCTCTACCCAGCTTCTCAGCAGCGACCAAACTTTCATACACCATTGGTCCTATTGCAAAGATTGCAATGTCCTTTCCTTCCCTATAAACATTTGCTTTTCCAATCTCAAAAGGGGTTTCAGGGGTTGTGAATACAGGAAGCTTTTCCCTTGCTGTTCTTATGTATGCTGGCCCTCCCTTCTCCCCCAAAGCAAGCGTTGCCTTCCTGGCCTCTTCATAATCTGCCGGTGCAACAACAGTCATATTCGGAAGAACCCTTACCATCGCGATGTCCTCTAATGCTTGGTGCGTTGCTCCATCCGGCCCAACAGTCAAACCAGTATGGGAGCCATGCAAGATTACATTCGTATTGTTGTAGCATATGCTTACCCTTACCTGGTCAAAATTCCTCCCGGGGTTAAACACACCATAGCTCGAGATAAAAACAGTTTTTCCGCAGGATGCAATCCCGGCAGCAACACCAGCCATATTCTGCTCAGATATTCCAACCTGCACAAACCTTTTTGGGAATTTTTCAGAAAACCAATGCGTTCTTGCAGATTCATTAACATCAGCAGTTAGAACCCAAACATTAGGGTTTTTCTCTCCCAATTCTACAAGCGCCTTCCCAAACCCATCCCTGCTTGGTAAAGATTCCTTTGGGTTTAGCACATCCTCAATTAGTTTCATCTCCTTAACGATTCCCATCTACTTCTCCTCCTCAATCTCTTTCCTTTCTTCCTCAAGCAGTTTTATCGCTTCCTCAGCCTGCTCCTTTGTTGGTGATTTTCCGTGCCATTCGCTCAAAAACTCCATGTAAGGAATCCCCTTTCCGGGTATGGTGTGCGCAATTATTGCTGTTGGCTTGTTGAACATAGCCCTGCTCCTTTCGCATGCATCTATTATCTCCCGTATATTGTGCCCATCTATCTCAACAACATTCCATCCAAAACTCCTGTATTTTTCTGCAAACGGCTCCAAAGGTAGAACATCCTCAGTAAACCCATCTATCTGGATATTGTTCCTATCTATTATAACGGTAAGATTTCCGAGGTTGTATTTTGCGCCTAACAAGACCGCTTCCCAAATTTGCCCTTCATTGTGCTCCCCATCGCTCGCAATGCAATACACCCTCCATCTCTTATTCTCCCTCTTCGCAACCAATGCCATTCCAACAGCTATGCTCAACCCCTGCCCGAGAGAACCGCTCGTGTTTTCTATTCCAGGCAAACTCCCTCTATGCGGATGCCCCTGCAACCTTGACCCTAATTTTCTCAAAGTAAGCAGCTCCTCTTTTGGAAAATACCCTGCGTTCGCAAGCGTGGCATAAAGAACAGGGCAGACATGCCCATTGCTCAAAACAAGCCTATCCCTTCCCTCCCATTCAGGATTTTTCGGGTCATGGTACATTACATTAAAATAAAGCGCAGCAAAAATATCCGCAAGCCCTATGCTCCCCGCGCTGTGGCCTGATTTCGCCTCCAGAAGCATCCTTATCACATCCTGCCTTATTGTATTCGCCATCAGTTTTATCTCCTTAACACTCATTCTCATTCTAGGCATGTTTTTCCGCCTCTTTCCTTAGTTTTTCTATTGCTTCCCTAGGGTTGTCTGCTGAAAATATTGCGCTTGCTGCATAAAATTTATTCGCACCGGCCCTCGCTGCCCTTCCAATAGTTTCAACATTTATCCCCCCATCAACAGAAATATTGAGTTTTGGATACCTACTCCTTAAAATCCTTATCTTTTCCTCCACGCTTTCGATATACTTTTGATTTGAAAAACCAGGATTAACCGCCATCACCATTATCTCCTCAAACCCCTCATACTCAAAAATCTTTCCCGCCGCTGTTGGCGGGTTTATTGCTATCCCAACCCTCCCGCCATTCCTTTTTGCAACCTCTTTCACCCTTTCAAAGTTCATTTTTGCCTCAATATGAACAGAATGCAAAAAATTTCCTTTTATTTTTTCCATCCATTTCTCAGGTTCGTTTACCATCCAATGAAACTCATACCCTATCCCCTTCGGCAGCTCCCTCAACTCCTCTATCCCTATCGTTTTGTTTGGAACAAAAACCCCATCCATCACATCTATCTGCACTTTCTTTACGTATGGTTTTACAATTTCTATTTTTTTGAGAAGCTCTTCTCTGCTTTTTACAAGTATGGCGGGAACAATTTCAATACGCAATCTGCTCACCTTACCAAATCACATAACTTCGCAAAGTTATTTAAAAGTAATCTTAAGCCTAACCCATATTTACCCTATACATTGCTCCATACAAAATTCCATTTTGCTCGTAGCTCCAAACCTTTTCCAAATATTTGTCCAATTCATCGCTCCAAATTCCATACCCACCATCATCATAATTTTCCGGGGAAACAATAAGCAAATCATACATCCTCACATCAATCCCACGCACCGCGGGATCCAGCCATCCCCTAATCCTAAAATATTTTACACCATACCTTTTTAGCTCGTTTTCCTTTTCTTCAGAGTAAACAACCATCAAGGGGTCAAAATATCCAGTCAATTTTCCGGTTTCATCAAAATAAAACTCGCTTCCAGGCCAGGTCGCTTCATAGTATACATATTTGACGTTATATTTTCTCAGCAGTTCTTTTCGTTTTTCATCATTGTTTCCATAAAGAATTATTGCCGCATCCATCTGCCTTCTATCAAAATCCTGCATAAACGCATCGTTCTGCGCCCTTCTTGAAACAACCAATTTTCTTCCAGTAAGCGCATTCACCTCAAAACCAATTTCATTACTTGTTAAAATTACATCGTTTATATTTGTATTTTTCAAAACCCATTTTTGCATTTCCTCCACATACACTGGCAACTCGTCTTTTCCAACCGAAAACCATTGCTCATTTTCCTTATTTTTTACAATCTCAGCCATTTGGATTATTGAAAGAAGCATAAGAATAGCAATCGCAGAATAAGTAATTATTTTGTTCTGCCCATATTTTTCAAAAACTTCTTTTACTCCAACCATTCCTATAAGCAGCGCGGAAAATTTAAGGTAGAGGTCCGCGCAATATCCTGGAACTAGGTGAATATCCATCAGAGGCATTGTTAGAAAATAAGAATAGGTAAGTGCAAGCGAAACAACCAGGACAATAATTATAAACTCGTTCTCAATCCATGCTTTTTTTGAGAGTATTACATAAAAGCCGAATATTATCGCAAGCGACCTAATTCCATCTATCAGAGTGTTAAAATTCAAAAACACATCAACAAACATCTCAACCGCAGTCCTTACCATATAATCCAGGTTTCCATAATCCGGAAGGCTCCATATATTGCTTTTCAATTCATTGTTTCCATGATAAATAAATATAGGTTCAAACCAATAAATTTGCGAAATAACAAACCCCAAGACCAAAGCTGCAAAAATATTTTTTTTATTTTCTGTAATTGCTGCATTTATTTCTTTATTCTTCCATAATATGTATGCTCCTATTCCAACTATTGCGAGGGTTGCAAAAATAAAAGCGGTGCTGTGGCTCAGCCCCATCACTCCATAAGCCAATCCAAGAAAAATAGCGTTTTTCATTTCTGTCTTTTCATAAAATTTATACAAAAAATAAAAAAACACAGGAACAACAACCCATTTTGTGAACTCAGTATATTTAAATATCGGAAATGAGTAAGTGGTGAGGTAGAGCAGAACACCAGTTAAACAAATGCTTTCGTTTTTGAAAATTTTGTTTATCAGTAGAAAAATCGCCACCGCAGAAACCGGCAGTGCGATTATGTTAAAATAGATCATAGCATAGAACGGCTCCAACCCAAAAATTTTCCCAAAAATAGTCACCAGAATTCCATAAATCGGAAAATAGCCCGGCCTTTCCCCAAGCCCATTACTGCTTCCAAACCATTCAAATGGAGAGGTTTCATACATGTGATAGATTTGTCCCATCTGATGGTAGTAATCCCCACCGTAGAGAGGGGAAGGAAGGGTTTTAAGCTGGCCCAGGTGTGGAAGAAGTATAATTAGATAGATAGCTACCAGCCCCACCAAAATTATTTTTTCAAGCGTAATTTTCATCAGTTTGGTTTGAGGGGAAAGGTTTTAATTGATTTGACTTTTTTCCAGATCATTCTTACCCAGTCATTTTCAAATAAAACTATGCATGCTACGAACATGATTGTTGCGGTAAAAGATACTAAAACCAATCTTATTATGAAATTCCACGGGTAAAATATTTGATACACCAAAAATGCGGATAGGAGAACAGCAATACCACTCGCTATGGGTTTAATTATATCTCGGTACACTAACCTATACTCTTTTGAAACGTAATATGCGCTTATAGCCAACTCGATTATATATACCGTTATGGTAGCAGCAACCGCGCCCACCACACCGTAAATGGGAATAAGAGTGAAATATAATACTACACTTGCTACGATTGAAAAAACAGCGATATAGAAAAGCGGTTTAGCCCATCTTAGTGCCATTATAAACGATCGGAATATGGACGAAAGAGAAAAAGCCACGAAACCTATCGCATTAAGTGTTATGAGTGAAGAGTAGTCCGTGTATTTTGGGAAAAAAAGAGCAGTTATCTCGTTCGAAAGCAGGGCAAGCAGAATAGTAGCGAAAATGGCTACGTATATCCCTGCGCGGGTTATTTCCCTAAAAATAAATTCTCCATTCTCTCCCTTGCCTATTTTTTTAGAAACATGCGGAAGAACAGCAGAACTCAAAGAAGAGGTGATTATGTTAATGAAATTTCTTGCGATTCCTGCGGTTGCGTTGTACCCACTTACATCCCTTGCCGGATTGTAGTATCCCAATATATTCGTGTCCAACCAAGTCAAAGAAAGGCTTTTTGCATACATGATTGAACCTGAGAGTGAGAATTTTAATTTGCTGAGTATCTCCTTCATATTGAAAAACTCCAGTTCATACGGCGTGTTTAATCTGTGCAGTTTGATAAAACCGTAGAATGATGATATCAGAAGGGACAAAATAGTAACAATAGCGACCCATTCAAAATTCATATCCATTCCAATTAAAAAGATTAAAGCAACGCCTCCTAATTTTACCAGCGATTGAATCATGTTTGCATAAAAATTTTCTTTGAAAAGAAAATGTGCAAATAAATTATCATATATCTCCGTCCATATACTCATCGCAAATGTTATAAGCCCTACAAAAAGTATTTTCCCGCTTAACACCGTGTAGATGCTTCCGACAACATCCTCCATACCAAAAAGCAAAACCAAAGCCAGCAGACCAAAAAACACCGAGAAAACTATGCTTGTTATAAATATTGTCTTTGATTTTTTTCTTTCTCCTTTTCCTTCGTAATACGGTATGTACCTTGCAACTATTGGAGATAGCAAATATGTAGTGGGTAAAAGCAAAAGATAGGAAACAGACAATGCAATAAAGTACGCGGCCGCATCTTCAGGTATGAGCAGCCAGAGTATGATTATTTGGAACAAAAAATTAAGCGCCCTTGAAGCAAAAGCAGTCATGCTGCCCCACATCGTATCTTTCACAAAACTCATAATTCTCTATCTAACTAAACAAGGATAGTTTTAAAATATTCTCTTCCCATCAATATCGTATGCAAATAACCACGATTATTGGTACAAGGCCAGAGATAGTAAAAATGGCGCCACTTATCCCACTTCTCGATAAGTATTTTAACCACACATTGATTTTTACCTCTCAGCATTATTCCAAGGATATGGTGGATGTGTTTTTTGATGAACTTAGAATCAGACGACCGGATACTTTTCTTAAACTAAAGACATCCAACATAAGAAAACTCGAGTTGAGCACCTACCAGACTCTTAGAAAAGACACCTCACAGTATATCGCAGTTTACGGCGATACGAATTCAACCCTTGCGAGTGCCAGAGCTGCAAAAAGATTAGGGAAAAAACTGATCCATTTCGAAGCAGGATTGAGAAGTTATGATGAAAGAATGCCTGAAGAAAGAAACCGTGTTGAAACGGACCATCGCTCTGATATCCTTTTTGCTCCAACTGAATTATGCAGAAAACAATTGGCAAAAGAAGGAATAAGAAAAAATGTTTTTGTAGTTGGCAATCTCGTTGTCGATGCCTGTCTAAAATATTCCAAAAGGGTTAAACCACACAAAGGAAAATATATTTTAGTTACAGCACATAGGCAAGAAAATGTTGATTATCCAAGAAGGCTTATGAAAATACTAGATGCATTGTCTCAATTTCCAAAAGTTATCTACCCAATTCATCCACGCACAATGAAAAATATAAAAAAATTCCAGTTTAAAATACCAAAAAATGTAAAGCTCATAAAACCCGTTGGTTATCTAGAATTTTTATCCTTGCTAAAAGGGGCTCAGCTTGTACTTACAGATTCTGGTGGCGTACAAGAAGAAGCAATTACCCTGCACATCCCATGTCTCACTCTAAGGGAGAGTACAGAAAGATGGGAAACTGTAATTAATGGGGGAAATTTTGTTGTTGGCCTAGACCCCCTACTCATTAATTTTTACGCAAAACAGATAATCGAAGGCGACCTTGGGGCGCGCATGAGAAGAGCTAAGAATCCATATGGAGATGGAAAAACTGCTAAAAGAATAATTAAAATCCTTAAATCAAAGATAGAGTGAGAAAATGAAGATCGCAGTTCTCACCAGATATTTTTTTCCCTACGAAAGAGGGAAAATTATACAAAAAGGCTACGGCGCTGAATGGAGAATATACCAACTCTACAAAAGATTGTCGAATAAACATAAAATTAAAATAATTACACAAAAAACCCTATCTTTAAAAACCATAAAACGTAGACTTGGAAACCTTCAAATAATTTACTCCCCTTGCATAGCTCCGTTCCATTTTTTTACAAGATTTTTTCTGCCATTTCGTTTTTTTACAGCTTTACAGGAATCTAAAAATTCAGATATAATAATCGCAGAATTCCATCCATTCCATTGCGTGGGTATAGAAGCATTCTTTTTGTCTAAGATTTTAAACAAACCATTGATACTGGATGTGCACGATATAGCATCAAACCCTATCTATGGCGCGTATGAAAAATGCATGTACCTAATTGCTGATTTTGTAATCGCTACAAGCCCAGAGATGAAGTCATATATAAAGAAATACAACAAAAATGTTGTTGTGGTTGAGAATGGTGCAGATATAAGATATTTATCAAAATTCAGATGTCATAAAAAAACAAAACACCTGTTTTTGATTGGTTTTTCGGGTTCTCTTACTCCCCAGCATGGCGTTTCCTATCTGATAGAAGCTTTCTATTATTTCCTTAAAAAAATGAAAAATTCACAGTTATTAATTTTTGGTGATGGGAGAGAAAGAAAGAAACTAGAAATTCTTTCCCGTAAACTTGGGATCCAGGATAAGATTATCTTTACTGGATTTATACTGCAGAGAAAACTATACAAAAAACTTTCCTGTTGTGATGTTTTAGTTGCTCCATTCCCTTCTGGGAGGGAGTTTAGAACAAACCTACCATTAAAAATAATAGAATACCTTGCAATTGGGAAACCTTGCGTTGTCACCAAAATACCAGTTTTAAAAAGAATAGCTAAAGAAAGCAGAGCCTGCATTGTTGCAGAACCTATGAACCCAAGAGACATTTCAGAAAAAATATATCAAATTTATAAAATGAAAAGAAGAGATAAGATGAGAATAGAAAAAAATGCGAAGGAGTATGTAAAAAGATATGATTGGAAGATCCTAGCCAAGAAGCTTGAAAACTCTTTGGTGAATTTTTATGAAGATAAAAAATAGATTCCTCAGAGCATTTTTCAACAGATGCTTCGGCGAATTTATCTTCGAGCAGGTTTACAAATATGCCAGATGGAAGAAATTTGCTGTTTCAATTTCTTTCGATGTTGATTCAAGAGAGGATCATAAAAAAATACCAGAAATTTTGGATTTTGCATCATCCTATGATAAAATAAAGTTTGATTTTGCAGTTGTAGGAAAGTGGGTAGAGCAGTACCCAAAAATATACAAGCGGATTGTTGATGAAGGCCATGGCCTACTAAATCATACCTACAGCCATCCAAACCATGAAGAGCTTAATCCAAGGTACTGGAAACAATTAAACCGGAAAGAACAACTGTATGAGATAACAAAATGCCATGAGGTTGTTAAGAAGATTACTGGTTTTAAAATGAAGGGATTTAGGTTGCCACATTTTGGTTCTCAGTTTGATGTTAGCCTCTACCCATTACTTATTGAAGCTGGTTATTCTTTTTCTTCTTCTTGTTTGGCGGTAGATGCAGAAAAACCATATCCATACAAGACAAAAGAGGGAATAATCG
The DNA here is from genome assembly GCA_038890745.1 of Candidatus Anstonellales archaeon. Classification (GTDB taxonomy): domain Archaea; phylum Micrarchaeota; class Micrarchaeia; order Anstonellales; family J096; genus JAWAFD01. The sequence goes on along the minus strand of JAWAFD010000001.1, from coordinate 65,960 downwards.
AATTTCCAATAGCAATCTGCCCAAAACACCCGTTCACAGCGTTTGACACATATCATTCATTTCGCAGAGGTGGTCATAGCGAAAATGAGTTCGATAATTTGTTTAATCACTTAACTGACCTTTTCAAGAAAGAGGATCTCCATCTTAACCTCTATTTTGATCCCTGCGATATTAAAGAAAGAAACCTTATTAATTTAAAAATAGAAAACACGAAAAAACTTGAGCAGTTGCTAAAACGATCAAATTATTCAAAATAGATTTGAGTGGATGGAGATGGATAGGTATTGCCAAAAAATAAAAGATTATTGGATGAACAAAAACCCAAAGAATTACTGGGGCGACGATCTAGATGTTAGATTCTTACTCATAAAAAAATTGAGCAACCTAAGGAATAAACGAGTACTGGATATTGGTTGTAATATCGGCGTGATACTCAGATTCATAGATAACAGCAATAAAAAGTACGGAATAGATATCTCTCCGGAATTAATCACAATGGCAAAAAAAGAGATACCTGGTGGCGTTTTCAGAGTGGCCGATGCGAAAAAATTGCCTTACAAAACAAATTCATTTGACGTAGTTTTATTGGTTAATATGATAGAAGGAATACCAATAAATGAGTGCAATGCAAGAATAGCCGAGGCTGTTCGCGTATTAAAAAAAGGCGGAACACTCTATTTAACAACCCCAAATAGACTGCACATTTATTACTTCTTTAATAACACTTTTTTCCCCTGGGAATTGCGCGCCTTAATTTTGAAGCACGGATTAGAAGTTGAGGAATTTATTACATACAATCCATTGATATTACCAAGTGCATGGGTCGCTTGGATTCCATACATTAATCAGATACTAGATCTCCTAACAAATATCCCATTTACAAATATGTTTGGTAGAGGCATTTATGTCAAAATGAAAAAACTATAAAACTACTTTATGAACGGAAGATGAGAATAATTTTTTGTTAGCACTAATTTTTCAGTTAGCAGCCCACCCCACTTAGACTTGAATTGATAAATTGCTTTTTCTTTTTCGGTGGCATCTGGCCTTGGATTCACTCCTGCAAGGTCATAGGTTTTCATTGAATTTTTTATTCCCCATCGGATGATACTCCATTTTAGAATATAACCTGCAAAAAGTTTGTTTTGCTTATTGACATCGGATTGGGCGGACATTACTTCAATCATATTGCCATTGAAGTATAGAAGACCCATAGCGGCCACGAGTTTTCTATTCCAATACGCTAGAAAGACCTGCATGTTTTCAGGATGAAGAAGCTGCCATTGCTTCTTGAGTTGTTGGTAGCTAATATAGGTACTAAGACCGATACTTTTTTTCCAGGAGATGAGTAATTCGTAGTAATCTTCCAAGTCATCGTCTTCTGCTAATCGAACGACCACGCCTTTTTCTTGAGCTTTCCTTACGGCCCATCGAGCTTTTTTCGTAAGTGAAGAGAATGCTTCATCTTCGGTTTTATTTAGATCCACAATAAAGGTGCTATTTTTTCTGATTTGAAAATGCATCTCTCTTAATTTTTCTTCCAAAGAAGCAGCAATAGTTGGTAATACAGCATTCTTGACTACAAAACCTCGTTTTTTGCAGTAGAGGTCAAGTTGATCTATTATTGGCCCCATCTTTCCTTCACTGCAGATGGGACCGTCAAGCCAGTAGACAAATGGAACTACTCTTTTGGTTAGGAAAAGAGAGAAGCCTTCCAAGATGCTATGGCGAGTAAGAGTGAAATTCTTGCCAAGTAGCAGCAAGAGTTGTCCAATGGTGGTACCAGACTCATCTTCAAATTTAATAAATGACGGTTCTAAATTAAGTAATTTTTTATTTAAAATAGCAAAATTATAGGACTGATAGAAAGTAGCATAAGGATTGTTCAATAAAAAACCATCCCACTCTTTTTTATTAACGTTATTAATATTTAGAATCTTCATAAAAAGATTTTAGCTAGTATCATTTTTAAAAAGTTTAGTAAGTAACAAATATATCTGGTTACAATGAAGAAAATTGCGCATGTTGGGAAAAATTTGGCTAATGTGCCGTATACATATGTTAAAGAACTAAGAGCTGCAGGTCTCAATATAGATCTTTATATTGGCGGTATATCGGATCAAGCAGAAAAACCATATAATAACGAAGAGTGGGTATACGCCTACGAAAAATATACAATCAAAGATAAACTTTTAGATTTAACCAGACTGGCAACGCAGTATGACTGTTTTCAAACGTATGCGGGGTCCTCGGTGTTTCTTCAATTTTTATTCAAACCATTTATCGTTTATGCAACTGGAAGTGACCTGCATGAATTAGCATATAGAAATAGCGTGGATGGATTTTTAATGCGAAAAAGTCTAGAAAAGTGCGAAAAAATATTTTTTTCCAATGTACACCTATATCATGACATAGAAAATTTTTCACTCGTTGACAAGGCTGTGTTCATTCCACAGATAATTAGCGTGGATTTTCACAAACAAAAAAATCCTAAGAATTTTTTCGAAGAATATGAAAAACCGATAATTTTTTGCCCATCCAGACTGGATTTTGAGATAAAAGGCCAGGATCGCCTTATCAGAGCGTTTATGCTTTATAAGAGCAGGGGTGGGAAAGGAACACTCATTTTTGTAGATTGGGGTGTTGACAAAGACAAGGCCAAGGAAATTTGCAAAAAGATTAAAGATGTAGTTTTTGTAGGAGTCATGGAACGTGAAGAATTACTAAATGCGTATTTATCTGCTGATATAATCGCAGATCAATTTGTGCTTGGCGCTATGGGTTTAACATCGCTGGAGGCGATGGCTCTCGGAAAACCCGTAATAGCTTACATTAATGAGAAATTACATCAAAAATTATACAGATCCGTACCGCCAGTCTTGGATGCAAAAAATGAAGATGAGATTTATAATATATTGATAAAACTTTGTGAGATAGACATACTTGAGATTGGTGAGAAAAGTCAGAAATGGTTGAATAAGTACCATAATAAAAGGAACATAGTAAAAAAAATAATAACCGTATACAAACAGCTAGGATGGCTTTAAACTAGGGTGGTGAGGATGATTAAAACAAAAAGATCATTATTTATTTTGGACCGTTTGAAACAACAGATAGGCAAATGGTTGTTTATCTATAAGTACCTAGGCCAAGTTCAACCTAGTGTCAAAGTAGAATGTCCGGAAAATATAATACTGGGTGAGGACGCTAAAATAGGTGAAGGTGTACGACTATATGCTACACCAGATTCAAAAATAATAATAGGAAGGGAAAGCGCAATTGGAACAGATTCAATAATCTATGCGTTTTCTGTAGGTAAACAAAGCAAAGATGTTATTATAGGTGAAAGATGCGTGATTGGCGCGAAGTCAGTAATATTACAAGGTGTAACAATTGGTGATGATTCAGTCATCGGCGCAGGTGCAGTTGTAACCGAAAATACAAAAATAGGCCGCAACGAGTTGTGGGTTGGGGTACCAGCAAAATTCAAAAAAGTAAGAAATAACATCCGAATGTCTACGGTTGAAAAAAAGGTAAGATTCGATTATGATTCCTATGCTGCGAAAAATATTTCTAGCCAGGATAGAAAAATACAAGAGTGGAATTATCTAACTTTTGTTGATATGATTAAGGAAAAACTAAATAAAGAAAAGATAGAAAGCATAGCTGAAGTCGGCGGGGCGGATGGTTATGGTCTTTCGATTATGACCAAAAACTAGGAATAAGGAAGGCAACTAATTATGAGTTGGCCAAACCATATGTTGATGTAGGCAAGAAAATCTACCCCAACATAACTTTTGTCCACGGGGACTTTACATCCCTGCCAGTTAAACCGCATGATTTATTGATATTCTCCGACGTTCTGGAGCATATTGAGGATGATGAAAAGTTCATGGAAAAATGCGCCACGAATTGTCGGTATGGGGTTTTCAAGATCCCCATAGAAAATGCGTACTATGTGAAGTTGCAGATTTTACTGGGAAGACGTGCCGCACCCGGGCGTGCACATCCATCAGGGCATGTTAGGGATTATACGCAAAGTGAAGCCATAAGCCTCGTAGGGAGGTTTTTCGAACCACTTAAAATATATTATCCGGACTATACGGAAATAATCCAAACAAACACGTTTCTTGGAGAACTACATTCTTGGATGTTCAAAATACTATACAGACTAAATAAAGATGCATGTTCTGTAGTTTTTGGTGGCCCGATTTTTATTCTTAGCAAGAGCAAACTTCTAGATTCATAAATTTAAATGTACCGTAGCCCAACTTATGCCAGTTTCTGTATACCGAACATATGTCCGCTTTCATTATTTTCCCACTAGAGAAAACTGATGGGCGAAAGCACTCATAAATCTAGCTCTAAAACATAGATATACCTGGTATCAAAAAAATTGTTTCTTTTTAATGATTCAGCAAATGAAACCGTTTGATAAATTGTTGCGCCCGGCAGCGTCCGCAATAGCTCATCGCTTTTTGAGGCATCTAGCAAAGGTGATTTTGATATCTTTAATTCCATACTGCAATCACTTTTTTTGTATTATAGTAGCAAAACTTTAATACATTAGCTCAATAATACTTTTAAATCTACTTTCTCCATAGTTGCATGGAGCAGATTCAAATGAAAAAAAACATCCTTGTGGTTCTTGGTTATCCTCTTCAGGAACAGATAGACATAGGCCATCTTGATATACTGGAAACGATGTTTAAGGCCCAATTACAGATATTTAATGAAGTTCATATCTACTCCCCTAGAGATAACCGAGAATACTATCTCGGCAAAAATATCTTCGTCCACACCAGCAAAAACAAAAATCTTCCTCGCCTCTTAAGCATGCTTTTAGATGTGTATTATGCTTATTTGCTAACTAAAAAATATAACATATCTGTTGTTAGGGCAATGGCTCCGCATACGAGTGGGGTTATTGCCTATTTTATAAAGAAATTGACCGGTGTTCCTTACATCTGTTCGGCTCATATGGACAGAAAGACAGTAGAAAAAATAGAAAATAGCAAATATCGCATGCTTGGTTGGTTGTTAGATCTTCTTGAAAGGAAAGTTTATGAGAATTCAGTAGTAATCCCAGTGATCAGCCACCATGTGAAAAAATATGTTCTTTCCATTGCTCCGCGCGTAGGAAGCAAGATAGTTATGCATAGAAATTTTGTCGATACGGAACTATTCAAGCCAAAAAAAACAAATAAAAAAAATACTTTTATTTTTGTCGGGAGACTAGAAAAATCAAAAGGCGCGGAGTATCTGATCAAAGCCGCGAAAATACTTGCCAATAAAGGCCATAAATTCAAAATTATGATATGTGGGGATGGTACTGAGAGAAGGAGCTTGGAGTATTTGGTTAAAAATGAAAGATTGCAAAAAATGGTTAAATTTAAGGGATATGTAAAACACAGTGAATTACCCATTTATCTTAATCGTTCTTTGGCGCTGGTTGTTCCCCTCCTTGGAGGGTTTACTATAATTGAGGGAATGTCTTGCGGGCTTCCGATAGTTGCAGCTGATATTGAATGGTCTTCTGAAATAATAAAAAATAACGTAAATGGTTTTATCGTTCCAGCAAAAGATCCAACTGCTCTTGCAAATGCAATGGAACGAATAATTAAAAATAAAAAATTGGTGAGAAAGATAGGGAAGATAAATAGAAAAATTGCCATCCAGGAGTTTAGCAAGAGAGCTTGGATAGAGCGAGAAATAGGCCTTTATAAGTTAATGACCACAAATCCCTAGCTTTGTGGTCCTATCTTTATTTTTCTGCTAAAAACATCGAACACTACATCGCATTCTTCAGGTTTTTTTATTTTAACTTTTAATTTTTTTATTTCATCTTGATTGAGCAAATCGTCCCAGCCATACACATTGTAACCTTCTTTTTTCAGAGACGCGTAAAGCGCAAGCGATCTGCTACCGTAGGTTTCCTTTACACCAGGCCGGTATGTTAGCCCATATATACATATCTTCGCTTTCTTGCTTTCTTTCCCATGTTTTTTTATTCTTTTTAATATCTCCGCTTTCCAATAATCAACCATTCCATCGTTCACTTCTCTTGCAGTTTTCATAAGCTTAACGTTCTCAGGTTTCTTTTGTTCAAAGTTTTTTATAACAAACCAAGGATAAACAGGGATGCAGTGGCCTCCCACTCCAACACCCGGTTCAAGAATATTGCAGTACTCGTGCTTAGCGAGTTCTTTCATTATAGAAAAGTCTATTCCATATTCTTTACATACCTTATACAGTTCGTTAGCTATTGCTATGTTAACGTCTCTGTAAACCCCTTCGGCAATTTTCACCATCTCTGCAGTTTTTATATCTGGTGCAGTTACTATTTTTCTGACAAATTTTGAATATACGTTAAAAATTCTTTTTACAGAGTCCTCATTTATTCCGCTTATGACTTTTGGGAATTCTTTATACCTGGAAACAGCATATCCAGTCATTACCCTTTCAGGTGAGTAGCCTAGATGAAAATCGACCCCTGCTTTCATTTTTGATTTGGATTCCAGTATTTTCTTTATCCTACCTTCAGTCGTTCCTACTGGCAGCGTAGTTTCAACCACTACAACATCATCTTTTTTCAAAAATTTCCCAACCTGTTCAGTAGCGGAGTCTAAAATACTGTAATCCGGTTTTTTATTTGCATCTAGGAACAACGGGACTATCAAAATATGAAAGGTTGCCTTTTCTATCCCTTCTTTATAACTCGTAGTTGCCTTTAACTTATTTCCACCATGCTTTTTTATAAGCTCCTCAAGATCCGGTTCTTCTTTCAATGGATTTATGCCATGATTTATCATATCGACTTTTTTAGAATCCACATCTATGCCTATAACCTCGAGTCCGGCATCTGCAATCACACAAGCAAGAGGTAGGCCTGCTTTTCCAAGCCCGATGACGGAAATGACACTATCTTTCATTTGAAATCATTCCTTTTATTTCGTAAGCAACTTTGAGGGCATTTAGTCCTTCTTCAAGCGGCACTTCAAATTTTTTGTTGTTTCTCACACAATTAACAAAAGTGTTCAGTTCGGTTCTTAAAGGCTCAACTTTATTTATAACTAGTTTTTCAGTGACATTTTCCTGTTTGTATTGAATATTCATAGCACTGTATACGTTTGGTTTTTTGTATACATAAACTTCCTGAAGCACAAGGTCCCCAAAAATCGTTTTTTCTTTTTCTTCTATCAGAATCGTTCTTATCTTACTAGAGGATAGTCTGCTTGCTGAAATGTTAATAAGAGTTCTTTTGTCTCTTGCAATGACTTGGGCCATTTCTATCTCCCCATCCTTTATCCCCTCTGCCGCCGAAATATCTGCGTTTTCAAACAATTTATTCCACACTATATCTATATCATGTATCATAAGGTCAATTATAACATCGCTGTCCCTTATCCTTGCTGAGCTTGGGTTATGCCTTTTGATTTCAACATACAGTGGTGCGTCTACAATTTTTTTAATCTCGCTAATTACAGGATTGAACCTCTCAATATGCCCCACCCCAGAGATAAGGTTTTGTTTTTCCGCTAGCGAGACTATCCTCCTTGCTTCCTCAATCGTTTTGGTTATTGGTTTTTCAACAAGAAAATTTACTCCATGCTCGATAGCTTTTTTTGCGGTTTCAAAGTGATATCCCGTTGGAACGCATATGCTCACCAGATCAACTTCTTTTAGCAACTCTTCTAGACTTCTAGACTCTTCGGCCGAATAGATTTTCGCGTTTTCTTTCATAGCTTTTACATTAGTATCATATACATAAATGTCATCAATTCCTCTCATCTCTGAATATATTCTAAGATGATTTTTTCCCATCATTCCTACTCCAACTACTCCAACATCCATACTACCCACTCCTTTCGCTTGCTTTGTGGATTAATTCAATAATAAAACTTATATCATCTTCTGATACTTCCGGATGCACTGGCAGACTTAGAACCTTGTTTGACAGTAGCGTGCTAACCTGACACAAATTTTTATTATACCCTAATTTTTGATACAGTGGTTGCATGTGAATTGGTTTCGGATAGTGTATCCCCGTACCAACTCCATTTTCTGCGAGAAACTCCTTTAAACCATCTCTATCTCTAGGAAATTCTCTCTCAACTTTTATCACATACTGATGAAAAACATGCTTTACATTTTTTTTGGTATATGGTGGAGTGATTCCTGCGACCTCTGCCAATCCTCTCGTTAATTTTTCAGCATTTTTTATTCTCTTTTCATTCCACCTATCCAATTTTTTTAACTGCACTCTTCCAAAAGCAGCTGCAATATTCGTCATCCTCATATTGTGCCCAAGTATAGAATGTTCATATTTGTTTTTCTGTCCCTGGTCTCTATACATGCGTGCAAATTCAGCGATTTCATCATCGTTTGTTGTTATCATCCCCCCCTCCCCAGTTGTCATGTTTTTTGTAGGGTAAAAAGAAAATGCGCCTATTCCAAAGCCCCCTACTTTTTTACCATCATACTCAGCTCCATGTGCTTGGCAAGCATCCTCAATCAATATAATGTCTTGCTGTTCGCATATTTCTCTTAGTTCAGCCAGGTCTGCCGGCTGACCAAAAAGATGCACAGCCATGATTGCTTTTGTTTTTTTGGATATTTTTTTCTTAACATCATCAACATCAATGTTAAAAGTATCCTCCTTAACATCACAAAAAACAACCTTCGCGCCCTGGTAAAGAACTGCATTTGCACTTGCTATGAACGTAAAATCAGGTACAATCACCTCATGCCCACCCTTTACCCCAATAGATTTTAATATTATATCCAACGCAGCGGTTCCGTTGCAAACTGCAACTGCGTGTCTAACTCCGATATACCTTGCAAACTCTTCTTCGAATTTTTTTACTTCTTCCCCCTGCGCCAGAATTCCACTTTTCATAATTCGTGCGACGGCATCTACCTCATCATTTTCAATTATTGGTTTTGCTATCGGAATCATTTTCTCAGCTCCGAACGTTTTTTTATAACCCTTGCAGGATTTCCTACCACAACACTATTTGGTGGAACATTTTTTGTCACGACAGCTCCAGCTCCTACCAAAGCGTTTTCACCGACAACAACACCCGGGAGTAGGGTTGAATTTGCACCAATCGAGGCGCCCTTTTTTATGGTAACCCCCTGCAAATTAGGCTGCGGCGGGTATTTATCATTTGTAAGCACAGCCCTTGGCCCTATAAATACGTCGTCTTCAATTATACACTTAGGTGGAATGTATACCATGCTTTGTATTCTTACATTGTCCCCAATTTTTACATCACCATCAAGTATCGTTCCAGAACCAATTAAGCAGTTTTTTCCGATTACTGTTTTTTCCCTTATTAGAACAAAATGCCCTGTTTTTGTGCCATCCCCTATTTTTGTACCTCCATATATTACGTTGTTAGAGCGTATGGTACACCCACTTCCAATCACCACATCTCCAAGTTCCATCCTTTCAAACACCACATCATTAGCTATTTTTGTGTTCTGCCCAACTTTTAATTCTCCCATGTGATAGGTTATTCCAAAAACAAATAAAAACCCTCCTCTTCCATCTCTTTTCATGAAGATCCTCCAAGCCGTCCACTCATTCCCCCCAACCCAAGGGGGTATTGAGCACCACGTCTACCATCTTTCTAAGGAGCTCCATGCTCTCGGAAATGATGTAGTGGTGATAACTACAAGAGATAGAGGAACCTCAGGAGAAGAGGATTTTAATGGAGTGAAAGTGAAGCGGTTCTTCTCCATCGATTTCCCTATATTCTCCTCCGCCCGGCTTCCCATATTTGCATTTTTTGGAATGCTAAAAGAAAACCCAGACATATACGCAAGCCATGGGTATGGTTCCATAATGCCGTTTTTCGCTTCCATCGCCGCCTTCCTAAACAGAAAACCCTTTGTGTTCACCCTTCATGGGTATCCTGAGGTGAAAGGACCAAAAAAATTATTCTATTATTTTTACAAATTTTTTATTGCTTCAATTTTTCTTAGAATAGCAAAGAAAGTAATTGTTGTTTCAAAAGCAACAATACCGAAGATTGCAAAAGAATGCGACCCGCAAAAAATTGTTTATGTTCCGAATGGGATAGAGGAGATTTTTGATTGCGAGCTTGATTATGAAAAGAAAAACAAAATAACTTATGTTGGAAGGTTAGATGAGGATAAGGGAATTGATGTTTTGATAAGGGCCTTTGCAAAAATAAAAAAATACTTTCCAGAATTAGAGCTTGAACTGGTCGGAAAGGATGAGGGGATAAAAAGCAAATTAGAAGCTCTTGCAAATTCATTGAACATAAAATCAACTTTTATGGAAGTTCCATATGAGCAAATGCCTCAGGTATACTGCGAGAGCAAAGCGATTGTTCTTCCGAGCAGATACGAGGGGTTTAGTTTGGTTTGGCTTGAGGCGATTGCTTCCGGTAGGCCGATGTTCTCCACCCCAGTAGGCGAGGCCCCGTACTTATTCGAGCAGGCTTATGGAGAGAAAAAAGAAAGATTTATTTTCAAAAACGAAGATGATCTTGTCGTAAAACTCCTTAGGTTTTTAAAATCCCAAAAAACATTCAAAAAAATAATAGAAAAGGCAAAGTACATAATTAAAGAGGAGTATTCGTGGGAAAATGTTGCAAAGCTCACTGAAAATGTTTATCATCAGGTGGCTAATCTTTGATTTTGTATTATAAATGATACATTTTTAAATATTTTTGTATTATTAATAATACATGAAGGAAATAATTAAACGTTTGATTGTTGAGTTCTGGGAATCAAAACCAGCATTTATCCAAAGGCATAAAATTCCATCAGAGTTAATAACCGGAAACCACTGTCTAGTTCTAACTGGTCCACGGCGTGCAGGAAAAAGCTTTTTGGTGTACGAAATAAGAGAGCAGCTTTCTGATAAAAATATCGTATATATAAATTTTGAGGATGACCGTCTAGATGGTTTTAGGAAAGAGCATTTTGACCTTATTCTAGACGCTTACTATGAGCTCAAACAAGAAACTCCAGTCATATTTTTGGATGAGGTGCATATAATCAATGGTTGGGAATCATTTGCTCGTAGACTTGCCGATACCGGATATAAAACAATCATAACCGGGTCAAACTCTAAATTGTTGAGCCGTGAAATATCAGAGAGGCTTGGAGCGAGATTTATAGAGGTGCCGGTGTTCCCCCTAGACTTTAATGAATTTTTGAGGTTTAAGGGGTTTAGTATAAAGCAGGATACAGAGTTTTCAAAAGACCGGTTTTTATTAAAGAGATTTCTCGAAGAATATTTATTGTTTGGCGGATTTCCGGAAGTGGCTAAACTAACCCAACCTGAAGCAAAATATAGCGTGCTTGCAACATACTTTGACCTTGTTTTTTTTAAAGATTTGATCGGCCGGAGAAAACTTGAAAATGAAAGCATTCTTAGGTTTATAATAAAAAAAGCGCGAGAGAATGTTGGCAATACATTCACTCCTCGTTCAGTATACCGTGGAGCAAAAGAAGCGGGGATAGATGTAGGCCCAAACACAGTGGAAAAATATCTTGAGTACCTTGAAGAAGCATTCCTTCTCATACCATCATACCCATTCTCAAAGTCTGTTTTGCGGCAGGAAAGAAAAAAAAGATTTTTTGTGGACAACGGATATCTTAAACTTTTTGAGATCAAGGAAGACAGGGGGTTGATGCTTGAAAACCTCATTTTTATGGAATTGATAAAAAAAGGAAAAAAAGTTTGTTACCACTATGGAAAAAGAGAATGCGATTTTATTGTGGATGGGAAGCAGGCCGTTCAAGTAGCATACGAGTTTTCAGAAGAAAACGAAAGGCGGGAGATTGAAGGCTTGTTAGAAGCAATGAATGCCTACAATCTGAAGGAAGGGAGTATCATAACTTTCGACCAGGAGAAGGAAATGAATATCCAAGGTAATATAATCCACGTTATTCCTGCATGGAAATGGCTTGTTAGAATTTCCAATCCATCACAATAGTTTTAAATCCTTTATCTCAAACCTTTACATGCGAATTCTTATAAGCGGTGGTGCCGGGTTTATTGGCTCAAACATCGCAGAGAAGATAAGCGAACAACATGAAGTAATTGTTTTTGATGATTTATCCACAGGAAAAATAGAAAACATTTCAGAATTTAAAAACCGAATAAAGTTCATAAAGGAGAGCATACTGAATGAAAATGCTCTTAATAAAGCCATGAAAAATGTTGATTTTGTTCTTCACCAAGCAGCCATCCCCTCTGTTCCAAAAAGCATAAAGGACCCAATAGGAACAAGCAAAGTAAACATAATCGGAACCCTGAATGTCCTTGAATGCGCAAGAAAAAACAATGTTAAACGAGTAATCCTCGCCTCCTCTTCCTCAGTTTATGGAGACAAGCCAACGCTTCCAAAAGTTGAGAGCATGTGCCCAGAGCCAAAAAGCCCATACGCTTCCGCGAAAGTAATAAATGAACAGCATGCAAAACAATTCTATGAATTCTATGGGCTTGAAACAATCTCCCTCCGCTATTTCAATGTATATGGAAAAAAACAGGACCCGAAAAGCGAGTATGCTGCCGTTATTCCAGCGTTTATTTCCCGGATGCTTAAAAACAAACCCCCGATAATCTATGGGGATGGAAAACAAACTCGGGATTTTACGTATGTTGATGATGTTGTGGATGCAAACATAAGGGCGATGGAAACAAAAAACAATGATGCATTCGGAAAAGCGCTAAACATTGCTGGAGGGAAACAAACTTCCATTCTTGAGCTTGCCGCTCTTCTGAATAAAATACTGGGCAAAAACTTGGCACCGGTTTTTGAGAAGGAGAGGCCGGGTGATGTAAAACACAGTTTGGCAGACATCTCCCTTGCAAAACAGCTTTTAGGGTGGGAGCCGAAAACAGGTTTAGAGGAAGGTTTGAGGAGAACGGTCGAATGGTATAAAGGAAGGTGAGAGAATGATAAGGGAAATAAGGGATTTTTTTGCTGAGCAATGGTGGAGGTTTCTGATAGGCATTCAGGTTCTTACTTTAGTAAACTTCATCCTTCTTGTTATTACAGCTTCTGATAAGCTGAAAAGCTTTTTTGGCATTCAATATACTGCCGAGCTTCTTCTCATTTTCGTTCCCCTTGCATTGGCATGCATATGGCTTACTGGTTTGGTTCTTGAGAGGTACATAAAATTCCCGCAAGCGCAGGAAAGGGCAGCCATAAGCAGGAGCCCTGCATGGCAGAGGAATTTCAGGATGCTTGAAAACTTGGAAAAAAGGCTTGAAAGGATAGAGAAGAAGATAGAAAGGATTTAAAACATTTAATAACATATAATACAACATGCTAACTGTTAAATTCAGCACAATAAAGGAATGTAAAAACGAAAAATATTCGTTCTCCCATCCAGCCTATGCCTTTCCGTTTGAAGAAAACCCGATTTTTCCATCCAACTTAAACCTAAAAAATGTCCTTACTATTGCAAGTGGAGGAGGAATTCCGATGCTCATGCTTCTTGAGAAAGGGGCTAGGAGAGTAGATGTTGTGGATATTTCTTTTGATGCGATTTTTCTTGCTTTTTTGCGGCTATGTGCAGTCAGCTTAAAAAAACATAAAGAATTCTCAGAATTCCTTATAAGTCGCGGCAAGGATGGTAGGATCCTCAGCGAGCTTTACAAAAACTTTCCTGACCAATTCAAAATTTTAAGCCCATATGGTATTCATCCCTATTTTATAATAAGAGATGCAATCTTTCCCCCGGGTAGGATACCGGATTTTTATCTTAGAGAGTTTGAACTTCCATCAGAAGCAGAGATAACGTTTATAGTTTCAGATATTTCTGAAATAAAGTCGGGAAATTATACAACAATTTTCCTTTCGAATGTGCTAAGTTATGCAATAGGTACGATGCACGATTTTATCTCCACCATAAATAACTATGCCAGTGTGCTCTACACCATAGCAGACCAACCCGGAACTTTCCTCCTCCAGGGCAGGGAGTTTAAGGAAAGGTTTCTACCATACACCGAACCAAAACATTTTTAAACTCTATTAGACACAAATTAAAACTATGAACATTAGGAAAATATTAAATAAAACATACAAGCTCTACTCAAAAGACAAGATAGATAGAGAGCAATTACCCGATGTTGCTTTAGAAGAGGCAAGGAGAAAAATAGCTGCCCTTAAATTTGCAAAAATTACACTAAACACAGTTGGGTATCCTTTTGCAGGTATTTTTGGAGCTTCTTCACTCATTCCAGGGTTTATTGCTTTTGATGCGGTTGCAGCCTCAATAAGAACCGGCAATCCTCTTGCCTATGTTTATGGTTTTGGCTCCGCGTTTGGTTTTGGGGGTTGCGCGTTAATTTTTACAGCTATCCTAACCTCAAAAATGAACAAAACAGCAAAGACCCTGCTTTCCATTCCTGTTGGAATTGCAGGAATTATCCCGGCTTTTTTGGGTTTTGACGCATCATTCGCAAACGCAGAACCACTAATAAAAAACCTCTATTCCTACTCTCTCTGGATTGGTGCGTTGGGGTTAGGATTGGGTGGTTTTTATTTCGGAAAAGCAGTCCATGCGCTTGCATCAAAAATAGACAGAAAGATAGAAATGCTTAGAAGAATACAGGATTTAGAAAAAGAGGATATTGTAAAACTTTTTGAGCAATAACATTTATTAACTCGTTTTTCCTAAAAAATATTGGTGGGCTAGGTAGGGGGTTAGGGGTCCCCGTTCCGCAAATCCTCTTCATGGCGGGCCGAATGCCCGGATAACCCATCCATTATGGAGTGAACCCATTCCAAAGCTGAGACCCCCTGTCCCCATCGATGTCTTCCCTGGCGAAGCGGGTCAGGCCGGAAGGAGCAGCCCTAAGCCTCTGAAGGCATGCTTTGGGGGTTGCAGGGGCGAGCAGAGGTTTGGACTTAGCTTCATGGTGGAGGGGTGAACCGGGATGCCCACCACCCTATGTATACTATTTATATACATTTGTATACTAAAAGTGTACATATGGGATTGCTCGGTTCTGAGACTAGGGAAGGCATCCTTATACTAATGCTTTTGGAAAACTTTAAGGGTTCAATACGCGAGATTGCTAAAAAAGTTAAAATAATGCCCTCTCATGTAAGAAAAGAGCTAAAAAACCTTGAAGAAATTGGAATTTTAAAAAAAGAAAGAATTTCAAATGCATTAGTATATTCAGTGAATGAGAAGTGCACTTTTATAGACGAATTAAGGGCCCTACTGCTTAAATTGAAGGGCGCACACATTTTAATAAAAAAACAGCTTTCTAAAATTTCTGGAATAGAGTCTGCATTTATATTTGGCTCTTACGCTACGGGAAGGATGGATGAGCATAGCGATATAGACCTTTTTATTGTTGGCAAGCCGGATATGAAAAAACTAAATTGCTTGATTTTTGAAGCGGAGAAAAAAATAAACCGGAAAATTTCCTTTTTTGTTTACAGCAAAGAAGAATTCAGAAGCAAAAAAAACTCACCATTTATTAAAAACATTCTGTCAAGCAAAAAAATTTCTTTGGTCGGTGATTTTGATGAGCTTATCAGAACTTGAAAAGAAGGGGTTCATACATAGAATTCCTGTTGATAAGACACAGATCAGTGATTTGCTTAAAATAAGCGAACGAGACCTTAGGCTTGCAAAAGAAATTTTTCTAAAGAGTTTTGATGGTGCTCTTAATCTAGCATACAATAGCCTACTGCAAGCTGCGAGAGCCTTAATGCATTCTTATGGCTACAGACCGGATTCAGAGTTTCATCACAAAGCAACCTTTGATTTTCTTTCTGTGGTTCTTGACAAAAAATACTCAGGATTTGTTCAGAGTTTAAACAGAATCCGCTCAAAAAGAGCGCTCGCAACTTATGAAAAACCAGATGTTATATCAGAGTACGAAGCAAAGTATGCGATAAATTCAGCCGAAGAGTTTTTAAAATTCGTAAAAGAAAGAATAAAAGAAAAAATTTGATGCCCACCACCTTTTAATTTCTTTTGCTTCTTTTTTTCACATGAAAGAAAAACTCCTTGTTGCAAAGGAAGCACTTAAATACATAAAAGATGGAATGGTTGTAGGTCTTGGGTCCGGCTCAACCGCAAAGTTGTTTATTGAGCTTTTGGCGAATAAGGTAAAGAGGCAAAAATTATGTATAAAATGTATCCCAACTTCATACGATACAGAGATGTTTACATGTGAGTGCGGATTGGATGTTGTCCCACTTTCAAGCGTGAATAAAATAGATATCGCAGTTGATGGGGCTGATTATGTATGTAAAGAGTATGTGATAAAAGGAGGGGGAGGGGCCCTTGCCCGGGAGAAGGTTGTTGGGTATTCTGCAGAAGAGTTTATCATAATCGTCGATTCTTCAAAAACAAGAAAAAGGAGCAAAGTGCCGATAGAAGTCCTTCCATTCGCTTACCCAACAGTTATGCGCGAGCTTGAAAAAAACAAAATTCCCTCTTCATTAAGAATGTCAAAAACAAAACTGGGCCCTGTTGTTACGGATAATGGAAATTTTTTGCTTGATGCGAACATTGAAATAGAGAATGCAAGAGATATGGAAAAATGGCTGAACTCTATACCAGGGATATTTGAGAACGGAATATTCACAAAGTTTTCAAAAGTTTTGATCGGGCGCGGCAATACTGTGGAGATCCTTTCTCCGTGATCCTATGCTGAAAATCACAGAAGAGCTTAGGGTGGAATTGAAAAAACCTTTGGGGAGGATGGCTTCCATAGAAGAGGTTTTAAAAACAAACAAAAAAATTATTGCTGTTGGGGATATCGTTGTTCTTTCTTTGCTAGAAAAAGAAACGAAGCCTTTTGTTGCTGTTTTTGATTTTAAGAATTTAAGAAAAGAGATAAGCGAGGAAGAAAAGCAGAAACTTATTTCTCATTTTCCGAATGCAATAAAAATAAGCAACCCTGCGGGTACGCTTAATGAAGAGATTTTTAAAATTGCAGAAGGATTGCTGAAAACTGGTGGGGCGCTTTTTGTTGATGGTGAGGAGGACCTTGTCGCACTTGCTTTCCTCCGCTCTCTTGAAGAAAATTTTATTTTAATATATGGGATCTTTGAAAAGGGGGTTGTTGCTGTTGATGGCGGAGAGAAAACAAAAAAAATGGCTGAGGGAATAATTAAAAGAATGGTTACTCTCCCTTCCCTATGAAATGTAGAAGAGCAAAGAACAGAAGCGTGAGGAGTACCCCCACCCCATATACTGTTAATGGGTCATCATCCGGTCTCATGCTCTGCCAGAACCATACGAAAAGCGCACCGAAAATGATAGCAATTATTCCCCTTACCGCAACCTTCCATTCATCTCCCATGCACTCAGGTTAGTAGAAAGTGTTTAAAAATTTAACAGGTAGAACAAATCCATGGAGATCGAGGATAAGGTTGTTGCGGCTCTTATCGCTTATGAAAATGCCCGGCTTATGGATTTTGAAAAAGGATACACTCAGGATGCTTTGGGTTTTATCCGTTCAACAATAAACGAATATGAGAGGTCGGGAATTAGGGATGAGAGAATTGAGAAAAAGATAAAGGAGCTAAAAAGGATAGTTTCTGAAATGCAGGTTAAGGTTGGGGCTATACCGAGTACAAGGGTCTCAAATGAGGTAAGGGTTAAAAGCTATCTTGCCTTGATAGAAGAAAGGAAAAAAGCCGGGAAGCAGGTAGATGATATCGTTGATTCTTTCATTTCATTTTTTTCTTCTCTCCCTCCAAAGGAAAAAGAGAAATTTAAAGAGGAGATTGCCAGGGTTTTAGAGGATTTGAATGTTGAGGTTGATGTCGCCCATGAGTATGTAAAAAAAGCTCAGGTAATAATGAATGCAATAAAAACATTTAAAGGTGAGAACAAAGCGCTGAAGAAAAAAGCATTGGAATATTTGAAAAAAGCAAAAAAAATAAGAGAAGAAAAGGGGGAAGCAACAAAGGATATTGACGCGCTTATTAATTCTCTATGAAACCTTTTTCACAACTATTACATCTTCCACGGATTTTACGTTTTTATATAGGACGCTTTTTTCCCGCAGAACATTTTTTGCTTGCTCTTTGTTAGCCGGGAGAGGTTCGAGCAGAATTCTTGCCACTACGCCTTCCTCAACATCCACTATAAAATCCTGTGCGTTCCCCAAAAACTTTCCTGCATCTGTAAAAATGTCCATGCCATACATCCTGGACAGCTTCGTTGTCATGGTTCCACCACATCCAATATCAACAGCAATGTATTTAAAAGTATTTCTTGGCAGAAATAAAAAGCGTGGGAAGATGGGAATTGGGGATAAGTTGGTAGAAGCGACGAAAGGAGCAAAAAATAAAGCAGGAGAAAAGAAGGAGCCCACGTCTCAAGAACTGTACCTCCGTGGCGTTGATGCCTACAAAAATGGGGATTACAAAACAGCTATTGAGTATTTTAAGCAAGCATTGAAGCTTGACCCAAATAATGAAAAAGCAAAAAAAGGTTTGGAAAGAAGCGAAGCAAAATTAGGATACAAAATAGAAAAAAGCGGGCTATTCGCTGGCGGCGCTTCAGCTTCTGGTTTAGCCCTCAGTCTTATAAGTTCTCCGCCATATTCTAAGACGGCCAGAGATCTCTATTCATCAGGTCTTCAAGCTTACGCCAACGAAAAGTATGAAGAAGCACTTAACTGTTGGGGGCAACTACTTGATATGCTTCCAGCTGGCGACCCGGCAAGGGAAAAGGTTTTGGATTGCATCAACAGAGCACGTACGCATCTAGGTTGGGAAAAAATTGGTGAAGGGGCTATACGGGAAATTACTACATATTCAAAAAGAAAAGGTACGGAAGAAAGCATGAAGAAGCCATATGCTCTTAAATCAATTCCAGGTGTAGGGTCAGTATGCGCGCAGAAAGGCTCTGGATGGAACGATGTAACTCTTAGGTCATTATCCGAAGCCTTTGGCAAGCCCGTAGGACTTATTGGTTCGACAGACTACGCGCAGCGTCCAGGTGAAACCCAACAACAATATGAGGATAGAATAGCTAATCAGTATGGTGCATATTGGCTTGGTCAAATGTGTAAGCAGATTGGTCGCGATCCAAATAATATAGTTTATATTGGAGGAAGAAAGACGCAATCAGGAAGAGAGTTTTTGCTTTATGATAAAACTAATGACGAATTTGTTCTTATTAAACCTTCTAGAGAAGAAAGCATGACTATTACAGAAACAACAGTTTCACCAGGAACACAAATAGTTTTTCGAATAGCAAACATTTATAAACAAGACCAGTTAGTTGCCTTAGGTTTAAACTTTATTCCAAAACATGTATAAAAAATTTTGTTTTGATGTTTTTAAAGGCTTCCATCCCCACTTGGAAGGGTTTTAAAAAGCCCAAATTTTTTAAATCCATTTCTATAAAATAGGTTTAGCAGGGGTGGCGGAGCGGTCAAACGCGCCAGGCTCAAGGAAACCTTTTGGGTTGTCCAAAAAGGTTGCAAACAAACCTGCATGCGAAACCTGGTGACCTAGGGTCTACGTGGGTTCGAACAGCCATTTTTGCTGACAAAAAGCGCTTCAGCGGAAAAGGCTCGGGAATCCCTCCCCCTGCAATTAATTTTATAAAATATTCCTTTCTATCCTTTTTGTGGTTCTATGTTTTCCCTAAAGGATAAGGTTGCTATTGTTACCGGCTCAACCTCTGGGATTGGAAAAGGGATCGCAACAGTTTTCCTTAAAGCAGGTGCGAAGGTTGTGATAAGTTCTGAAAATGAGGAACATACAAAGAGCGTTGCCGAAGAGCTCTCAAAATTCGGTCAAACTTTTGCCCTTCCATGCGATGTTTCAAAAGAGAATGAGGTTAAGAGTTTGGTTGAGAAAACAGTAAAGAAATTCGGAAAGCTTGATATTATGGTGAACAATGCAGGGATTTATTTTCCAAAAAACATTGATGAAATTACAGAGCAGGACTGGAACAGACTCATGGCAGTAAATCTGAATGGTGTTTTCTTCGGAACAAAGTACGCATCCATCCAGATGAAAAAGCAGAAGAAAGGAGCGATAATAAACATTGCGAGCGTAGCCGGCATTCGTGGGATAGGGGGTGCAACCCATTATGGAGCCTCAAAAGGAGCGATAGTGAATTTCACAAAATCAGCTGCGCAGGAGCTTGCTTCGTTTGGCATTAGGGTAAATGCGATCGCTCCTGGTTTGATAGAAACAGCCATGACAAAGGACATTATTGCAAACAAAGAACTTCTTGAAGCATACCTCGCCCCAGTTTTAATAAAAAGGGTTGGAAAACCAGAGGATATTGCGTACGGAGCCCTTTACCTGGCGAGCGATGAGGCTTCGTATGTTACAGGAACTGTTCTTGTGATAGATGGCGGCTGGGTATGCCATCTATGATGCTCTTTTTTTGGTTGGAACCATAATGTTCCTTTCGTAGTTTACTCCACCAAACCTAAAAAGAGTCCACTCAAGTTTCTTGAGCACTTCTCTATAATCCTTTCTCATCCCCTCTCCTTCGCTTTCTAAAATCTTTAGTGCCGTTGTCTTTTTTCTGCTAAGTCGTTCAAGCAATTCTTTATACTTCATCTCCTTTTCCACATCATTTCCTTTTGCTGAGAAGGCCCTACTAAATATTTGAATTATTAACCCACCCTCAATGTTATCCCCCATGAATCCTTCGAATCCTTCTATAGTTTCTAATACTCTTCTCACATCCCCTCGGTCTGTAAGTTCTTTTAAAATTTCAAGGATTGTTTTTATTCCCCTATCCACTCGTTCCTTGTCTCGAAATAGTATATACATAGAAGTACGGGAGCTCATTCTCTCTACAGAAGTAGTAATATATTCTTTAAGCTCCTCATCAATCTCATGGTTATCCATGAGCAGAAGGGCTGTGATAATAGAACTGTTTTTTAGGATGAACGAATCGTTTCCCTCCCCGTTTGGGTCAAGAATCCTTGGGATGGGCATTTTTCCACTGAAAAAATTTATCATCCTTTCACTTTCAACAAGATCATCGCACCATGAATTCATAATTTCCATTATTAATTTTATGTAGCATTCTTCTCGTGTTTCACCCTCCCTTTTTTCTCTTGTGTAAGTTATTCCATTTACTGTTATCCTAGCCCTCTCAAAATTAGCGTTTCTTTCTTCTGCTTCTCGTTGTCTTTTTTTCCATTCATAGAAATCGATCTCTTCCTCGCTTTCTTCATTTTCACCGACTTTGCCAACGTGGCCATTCTGCTTTGGCGCATACAACCCAGCAAGGATTAGTGGAAACGTTGCGATTGAGACAACCGCCTCTAAAGCTTTCGCTATGGGGTTTTTTATTGGATTTTTTACTGTCTCTATTACATCATTATACACTAGCAAAAAAGCTTCCTTCACCTTATTATCCCCATATCTTTCTGCTTCCATCATAGTGTTAATATATGTTCAAAAATGTTTTTAAACTTTATGTTTAGAAAAGCGCAGGAAGGAAGTTTATTACAAGCGCGGTGAGCAATAGAATAGACAGAGGTTGTGCAATTCTCTTCCCCACAACAAGCTCAACCATCCTGTACCCATCAAAAAAAGGAACGGGTAAAAGATTTACAACAGCGACAACAAAGTTTAGGGCAAAGGCAAGCCCCAAAAACTTATACATAAACTGGAGTATCCCGTAGAAAAAAGCCCCTTCTTCGTAAAACCCTTTCGTAGCATAAAAAAAACCCAAGAAAATAAGAAGAAGAACTATGCTCGCAAGAAAGTTTGCACCCGTTCCGACAGCAAGAACCCTCTCCTGCTCCTTAATACTTTTCTGTAGAAGATGGTTTTCATCCGGCTCCACAAAAGCACCAACAGGTATAAACCCAAAGAAAACAATCCCAGAGCTAAGCAATCTAACCCGAGCAATTCTTGTGAGGAGAGCGTGCGCGCCCTCGTGAACGATCAGTATTAAAGCGAGAGCAAAAACCCCTTCTAAAAATGGGAGGTTTATACCCGGAAGAAGAAGGGTTGCCCCTTCCTGTACCTCTTGCTCGATGCCATACATCACTATTTCATAGACTGCAGAAACAACCCCGATTCCATGCGCAACCAACGAGTAAGAAATGAACCCGCAAAAACCCGTAAAGAGAAGCATGGCCGGGTATATAATATTAAACTCACCGGAAACGGTTTCCCCAACCCCCTTTATTCCGATTGTTGAGATTATCACCCCGAGCGCGAATGGGGAAACGAGCAAGGAAACAAGAATCATTATACCCAAACCCGCAAGAACGATTCCAACCCTTTCCTTTACCGGCCTCCATTTCATAACAAAGAAAGAGGCAAGGCCAAAGCCAACGGCGATAGAAACATCAGCAAAAATTTTTAGTATCCTTTCATACCTCAACGCAACCTCATTTATTTTGTTTATCCCCTTTCTGCTCTTCAGAAGAAAAAGCCCATACTCGCCGTCCAACTTATATTCCTTCCTTAGCCACTCCCCAACTACCCCCAATTCAAGAACAGCAGCAAAGAACCTCACTGTTCCCGGGATGTTGAGATTAATTATGATGTAGAATATCGCTATCGCGAGAAGAATAACAACCTTTCTGAGCATGGGTAGAATTCTGCGAAACATTATAAATGCTTTTCTAGACAATTAGATTTTATGCAAAAGAAAAAAGACATGTGCGAGGTTTGCGGGGAGAGGGAAGCAAGGTTTATTATCACGATAGAAGGCGCGATCATGAATGCATGTGCAGTATGCGCGAAGGGAGCAAAAATTCTAAATAAAAAGCCGGATGAGGAAATAGAGAAAGGGGTTAGGGTTGTTGAAACAGGAGTTGTTGAGGAGGATATTATAGAAGGGTATGGTGAAATTGTAAGAAAAGCAAGGGAAAGGCTTGGACTTAGCAGGCAGGAGCTTGCAAGAAAAATAAGTGAGAGCGAAAGCTATTTAGAGCACATAGAAAAGGAGAGGATGAGGCCCACCATAAAAACAGCAAAAAAGCTTGAGAGGGCCCTCGGTATAAAGCTTATAGAAAAAACAACAGAAGTAATAATAGAAAAACCTGAGAAAAAAACAAAAGAAGAGCTGACGCTTGGGGATTTTGTTGAAGAAAAGAAGTGATTGAATGGGTGTAGACCTTTCACCTATTGTTGAAAAGCGTGAGATAACATTGGAGAGTTTGGCAGGCAAAAAGATTGCAATAGATGCCCATAATGTTCTTTATCAATTCCTCGCATCTATAAGGCAGCCGGATGGGACTCCTTTGATGGATTTTTCAGGAAATATCACTTCTCATCTTAGCGGTTTGCTTTACAGAACAGAAAGGCTTATGGAGAACGGAATAAAGGTAGTGTATGTTTTTGATGGCAAGCCACCTGCTTTTAAGGAAAAAACAATAGAAAAAAGGAGAAAGGCAAAGGAGGAGGCAAAAGAAAAATGGGAGAAAGCGCTTGCGCTTGAAGAAGAAGGAGCGAAAACATATGCCCAAGCAACCTCAAAACTTACAGATGAGATGATTGCTGAGAGCATGGAGCTCATCTCAGCCATGGGTATTCCCTGCATCCAAGCTCCTGAAGAAGGGGAGGCACAGGCAGCGTGCATGGCAAAAAAAGGAATTGTTTATGCCTCTGCTTCGCAGGATTATGATTCCCTCCTGTTTGGATCACCGCTTTTGATTCGCAATCTTTCAATAACAGGAAAAAGAAAGCTTCCAAGAAGAGACCAGTATACGCTCATCTATCCAGAACAGATCTCCCTTTCCGAACTTCTCTCAGCGAATGGTATAACGCAGGAGCAGCTTATTTTAATTGGCATTCTTGTTGGAACAGATTTTAATGAGGGGGTTAAGGGGGTTGGGCCGAAAACAGCCCTTAAAATAGTAAAGGAGCAGAAAACTTTTGAGAATGTTTTAAGGTTTGTTAAAAATAAATACGCTCATGAATTTGAACCATACATAGAAGAAGTTTTTGAGTATTTCCTGAACCCCCCATGCATAGATGCTGAGCTAAGATGGGGAAAGCCAAACGCAGAAAAAATAATTGAAATTCTTGTTGAAAAACATGATTTTTCAGAGGAAAGGGTGAGGAATGCTATTGAGAAGATGGTAAAGGGGATGGAGGAGAAGGGAGGGCAATCTAGGATGTCGAGTTGGCTCTAACTATTTTTCCATTTTATCTCCTCTGCCTATCGAGAACTGCTACGATGTATCATATGGTTAGTTGACAACATCCATATTTACTATAAAACAACCAAACTCAGCGAGAGCATGAATTATACTTTGAGGAGTGGCTTCCATCCCTTTCATCCTATTATTATAAGTTTGAAAACGTTGGTTTGTTTTTTGACTTACATATTTTTTTTCGGTTTCTCCAGCCCTTCCTTCAATTATAGCCATTGCAACTGTAGTATCGATATCCTCCAACCTCCATCCGAAGCTTGCGCTTACTCTAATCCTGTTAGCATTTTTTAACACATCTTCTCCTAACATAACACTGACCACATCAAGGTCAGCGATGTATTCATAAATAAGTTTCTTTGTTGTTCTTAATTTGAAATCATACACCTTCCAGTTATTAAGATTTATTAGGGCAACGTGTGCGTTTTCAGCAACAAGGGTATCATTTCGATATGCTGAAAAAACAAAGAACAACGGTTCAACTTCTACACCCAAGGATAAAAGGTCTATAACAAATTTTCCAAGAAATGCCATATCTGCGCAAACTCTCTCCTCAACAGGTTTTGAAAGAACATAAGACAAATCAAAAACATTTGGATTACCTTCAATAGAAACCTTTGTACATGCCAAAGTGTCGATCGGGGTGGTGATCACAATATCATAAGGTGTTAGACTTGCGTTCCCTCCCCATAGTTGAATAAGAGGCAAAAACCTCACGTCCTTATAAAATACATAAACACCTGGTTGCGAATCAGAAAAAACAGGCCAAAAAACATATGTTGTTTCCCGGCTTTTTGGTAGAAAAGCAGAGAGGTTGGGAACAGTATCACCATGCTTCATGAGCATTCTTCTTGCTTGCTCGTATGTTTGTGTATATTCCGAACTATCTGGGATAGAGAACGCATCTCTTACCATTCTCTCTTTTGAAGGGGAAGCAGCCGCGCCCACAAGCAATCCTGCAATCAATAGTTTTCTAAATCCCATCGTATATATTTTGTGTGATAAGTTTTTTAAGTACCACTGCTTACAACTATTAATCAACTAACTACACATGATTAGTTAGAGCTAAAGAGTATTTTTTAAAATTTTTTCCAAAACCGATTTTGCAACATATCCTGCATCAAAAACTATCACCGCGATCAATGGCGAATAGTACCCTAAGAATGCAGGGTAGAGTGTTGCAATTTTTAGAACTGGCCGATAATCCTTTATTATTGGAATGTTTGTCTCATCCACAGCAGCGGCTATAAAGAAAAATAAAAGAAGATTTATGTCTATGTATCCTCCAATCAGCACAAAACCAAGTATAACCGATGCAGCTAATATTCCATGGGCAAGGTTATCTATCTTTCCCATGAATACGGATGCAAGAACAACAGCCATTAGAAATTCCTCAACATCCCCAAAAAGAAAAACATAAAGTATCATAAGAGCAGCGACTATAGCTATAACCGCATGCCTAAGCTCTGCCCTATGTTTTTTATCCTTATCAATCTCATCATCATTTAGTTTAGTCAGATAACCAGCAAGAAAAAGAAGGATTGCGCATGTTAGGTTCATAAGTAAGTTTGAGGTTACGGATTTTTAAAGTTATTTTGTGGTTATCTTATCTCATAGTCAAACAACGTTCCACCGATTGATATCTGTCCTGTTGTCTTGTCGAGGGGAATAAATTCCCATGTAGTATATTTTGTATCTTTTCCAAATCTTCGAGTAACTTCATTTAAGGTTCCAAATACGATCTCATTACTCATGTTGGTGAGTACTGCGATTATACAGCTATTTTTTTGAAAAAAACCGTTTACTCTAAATTCCTCTAACTCCGTCTTTCCAGCTACATGTAGTTTTGTGTAGCCCTCTTTATCAATTGTTAGACCTTTAGGTGTCATTTCCTTGAAAAATTCTGTCTCTGCAACACCTTTAATCCATAATTCACGATTTCCAGCCCTAAGCACATCGCATAACAGGCCAGTCTTGGGGTCTAGCTCGCGGGCAGGCAGGACGACATATTTTTCAACCGCCGTTTTAAGTCTAGATCCATTCATACTTTCACCATATTTCTATTGAGGGAAAAGGTTTATAATCCTATACTCCTTTCCCCATTCTTTTCCATAATATTTTAGCATTATATCCTCTTTTCTTGTGTACTCATCATCAATTATAATTCCGTTAATTTGAATAAATGCATGTCCCCCATTTTTACTGAGAAGTATTTTAATTTCTGGGCTGTATCCATAGGAAAGTAGAACACTTCCACATAGCACTGCAAACTCTAAACAGGCCATATCTGATTGCGTTAGCACATAATCAAGGTCTATTGTGTCTATATCAGAATAATACCCAGTGAATAAAACTTTTTTTCCAAATGGATGTCTTAGTTCATCTATTCCTAATACGTCTACCTTTGTCCTTCCTGTCAAGAGCTGGTATAAAATATATGCCCTTTCTGATTTTTCGAGCACTATTGCTTTTATATCGCAGCTATCTATTGGAATCTTTACTACAATTTGCTCGGTTTTAATTTTTTCTTTTGGAGGCGAGTAAGGGATACTATACCCTTCATTTTTTAGCAGAGCATAGAGACTATCATACTCTAGATTCGGTCCGGCTTTTTTAAGCAATTTTTTCCCTTCATAAAAAGAGAGTATGTTGGCGGTTAACGGATCATACGCCCAAACCTTTGCAATAGGGGGGCGTGGTGGCTTGTTTATTTCAAAAGGTAAAAAAACCGAAAGCCCGCCCATCAAAAGCATCATAAGGCGCGTTTTCATTTTTACACATATTTGCTTTATTCAAAACATTTTTTAAATCCTTACTCCTGAATGCAGCAAAGGAAAAACAATAGTTGCATCCCCATCTATTGTTACATGTCTTGCTTTTTCCTTTATCTTCCCCCAGCTTATCCCCTCGTCTGTCCTGGCTCCACTCAAACTTCCGTCCCATGGCTGGGCGGTAGTTACATAAACAGCGTAGTCAAGTCCTCCTCTAAGCAAATTTACTCCTATAATATGATGCTTGCTTATCCCTCCTCCTAAAACCACTGCCCCTGTTTTTTCAGCATTAAGAACAATGTCCGCAAGCCTTTTCATATCCTTTGTTACATCTATTCCAAAGTCCTTTTTTTTGTGTTTAAAAAAGTATGTCTGCAGGCCTATTGCAGAATCCGTAATCCCCGGGCAGAAAACAGGAATGTTATTTTTTGAAGCCCATTTTAGAAAAGAACTATCGTCTTGGATTGTTAAGCCGATCTCATACGCAATCTCGCTTGGAGAAGCGATCCTTCCGTATTTTTCATAGCATTTTTCAAAAATCGGCTGGATTTTTTTCTCAAGCAATTCGTATCTATCGCCCGGAACGAGAATATTCCCAATTCTGTTTATCCCTTTTTTATGGAGTTCTGCATCATTCTCGTAAAAAGAGCCAAGCAAATAAGGTTTGTGCGCTTTTATCAGATCATGGTCAAGAGAGCCACCGGTGGTTACTATCACATCAACAAATTTTTTTCTCACCCAATCAGCAATAAGCCCTCGGATTCCAGATGCAACCAAGTTTGCAGTGAAGCCAAAGAAGATTTTTGCTTTCTCTTCTTTCATTCTTTTTATTATTTCTATCCCTATTCCTAGGTTTGTTGCTTGAAAGCCTATGTTTTTCATTTTTTCTATCTCTAGTTTTTCAGTGTCCTCTATGTTCACACGACCACCATTATTGCCAAGGGCGGGATTTCCAAACCCTTTTCCACCAGCAAAAAGGGCTCTTTGGACCCGCGACCTCCAGATCTCTCAGAAGAATTTTCTTCTAAGAGCGTTCCTAAGTTAGAACGCCATTTTATATCATCGCCAAAAGGCTCATCACTCATAAGTTTATTTCCTATGAGTCTGGCGCTCATAACCAGGCTGAGCTACCTTGGCTAAGTTTAAAATGAAACAAATAGAATAAAAAACTAATGGCAGGTATGCGTCCTTTCATCACAGTACTCCCCAACCCCGCAGTCCTTATCTGTTCCGCACCTCCCTAATTTTGTTTTGCATGTATGCGTTGATAGCGTGCATGTCTGCCATTCCTCGCAGTCTCTATCGCTGTTGCAATACCCCTTCTTTACTGTGCATACATGCTCTTCAGGCTCGCAGAACTCCCACGAGGAGCACTGTTCGTTGGCATCACAGTATCCCGGCAGCGGAACGCATAAATGAGTATTCTCATTGCACCTCTGCCATTCTTCGCAATCCGTATCTATATCACAATACCCTTTTTTTGCGTAACATGTTTTTGTTTTATTATCGCAGTACTGCCATTCCTTACAATCAGCCCCAGAGTTGCACTTTCCTTCATAAGGATAGCATCTTTTTTCAGCCAGGTTGCAGTATTCCCAGTAATTACAATCATAATTGTTGTAGCAATATCCCTTTGCAGGTTTGCACCTATGACTCTCAGCATCGCATACCTCTATCTCTCCGCACTCTTCATTACTTACACAAAAGCCAGGCTTTGCCTTGCATTTATGGGAAGAGGTGTCGCAAACCTGCCATGTTTCGCAATCCCCATCGCGCGCGCACATCCCTGATTTTACAACGCAGTAGTGGGTTTTTGTGTCGCATATTTCCCACTCTTTACAATCGGAAGAACTGTCGCACATCCCTTCCTTTGGTTCGCATATCTTCTTCTCTATATTGCATCTCTGCCAGGATTTACAGTTTGCGTCGCTCTCGCATCCACCAACACATCCAGAAAGGATCAAAAACAACCCAACAATTCCAAACACAATTAAAATATTTTTCATTCAACCACCAAACCTGACTTATCTTTAAATCAAAATGTTTTTAATGCTTAATAGTTCTTTCAGGTTTTTTATTTCATAATCCGCTCTGCTTTCTTCTTTCGCGTGTTTTCCTCTCAGGACCCTTACAGCAATGTGGCCAGCTGTTTTTGCATACTCGATATCCCTTATGGGATGGTCTCCAACAACAACACCGCGCTGGAGGGTTTTGAAGAAATGGGCGCTCTTCCTTTTTGTTACAAAAACACCATGAAAAAACCACTGCAAACCCAGCCTTATAAGCTTGTCCCATTGTTTCTTCTCCTCCCCCTCGCTCGCGACATAAAGCTCATGCCCAGATTCCCTTAATTTTAGAAGAACAGAAGGAACCTCGGGGAAAGGCATGATAGCGGTTTTTGTGTCATGGTAGGCAGCAACAGCCGCGGCAATATACTTTGCCGGCTTTTTTATCCCCAATTCCCTGCAAAGTTCGTCAAAATGCTTTGTGTAGTTTGGACCCATTCTTTCAACAATCTCCATGAGCATGGAGTAGAGTTTCTCCGGATCCTCATCAAGCCCCATTTCAACCATTGCCCTAACCCCGTTCTTTCTGGCAAGTTCTGCAAATTCGGTGCTTGGAAAAAGCGTATCGTCAATATCAAAGTAAATTTTTGCCATGTGTTTTTTTCTCAACTGTTTTTTAAAAGTTTGCTAACATCTATATTTATAAACCTTTTCACACATAACAATAAAACATAAAATAAAACATATAGAGGTGATTTTATATGAGAAAAGTTGGATTTGGAGAGAGGCTTAAATCCACGGCCAAGGGGTATTTTAATCACGGCGGTCTTGAAGAGTATACTATCAAACGGTTGAACAAATTGGCATTTAAATGGATGGAGCTTCTGGGAGAAAAGGAGAGAAAACTGGAGAATGGCTATCGGGTAGAGCGGATAAAAGAAGGGAAAGAAGGAGAACTCGGGCCCATGGTTGCTGCGTTTGCATACATGTTCCAAAAACTAGCATACGGAGATCGCAGCAAATTCGGAAAAGATAAGTTGGATGAGTTCATAAGTTTTGCTGAAATGCTTTGGAAACTACTGCACTCAACTAAAGCGAATGCAGAAAAACAAGTTTATAAAATTGAGGAGGAGTATAGTAAAAACTGGTGGAGTAGGTTTGAATTATGGGTTCTGAAAAAAATAATGTTTAGACAGAAAACAATCGGCTGGTGGGATTCTGTAAGGGATACTGCTGGAAGGACTATTGAAGAAATAGAGCAGGCAGTAACGATTATAAAAGAGAAGTATGAATTGTAACTATAGTTACATAAGAAACCTTTTTAACCCCTTTTGATTTTATTTTTTTTATGAAAGACATCTATTCTTTCCTCTCAAATCTAAGTTATGAGAGAAAGTATGTGCTTAAAGAAAATTACGAATTCCTGGAGCTTTGCGTTGTGTCTCTCCTCTCCTTTGCAATCCCTTTTTTCATCCCTCACCCGCAGCTTCTCACAGGCGCGCTTGTAAACTCATTCATAATTTTTGCAGCGCTTCGTTTCAAAGGAAAAAATATACTACCGGTCATTCTTCTCCCAAGCATCGCTGCATTCTCAAGGGGTCTGCTTTTTGGTCCTTTAACAATCTTCCTTGCTTATCTAATTCCTTTTATATGGATAGGAAACGCGCTCCTTCTTTTCTCAATAAAATATCTGCACGCAAAACTAAACAAAAACTACTTCCTCTCATTATTAGTAGGTGCGCTTCTCAAATCCTCATTCCTATTCACCTCAGCATTCATTCTCCATAATACAATTCAGCTTCCAGAAATGTTTTTGGAAGCGATGGGTATTCTTCAATTCACAACCGCGCTAATAGGAGGTATTTTAATATTCGTTTTCACAAAAATTTTTAGGTGAGCTTATGGATAAGAGGTTTGTTGAGCTCCTCGTAAGAAGAGGAGCAATTAAATTCGGTGAGTTTACTTTAAAAAGCGGAAGGAAAAGCCCATATTTCATAAGCACAGGTGTGATTGCTGATGGGGAGGGCACGTACGAACTGGCGAAGGCGTATGCGCGGGTGATAAAAGAAAAATTTCCTGAATTTGATACAATATACGGGCCGGCGTACAAGGGAATTCCCCTTGCTGTTTCAGTTTCCGTTGCGCTTGCAAAGCATTTCAAAATAAACAAGACATGGCTTTTTGACAGGAAGCAGGAGAAGGAATACGGGGATAAGGGGGTTTTTATAGGTGATGGACCTCGCGATGGCCAGAAGATCGTAATGGTTGATGATGTTTTCACAACCGGTGGCACGAAGGTTGAGAGCATAAACAAACTGAAGAGGACAGCCGGCGTTAACATTCTTGGGATAGTGATCGCAGTTGACAGGGAAGAAAAAGGAGAAAGGGAAAACGCGATAAAGGAATTTGAAAAGGAATTCGGTATGCCGGTATATTCTGTTGCAAAAATAACAGAGATTTTTGACTATCTCCACAACAGAAAGATTGATGGAAAAATACACGTTGACGACAAAATATATTCCGCATTCTTGGAATACTTTAAAGAATATGGGAGTAAGGCATGAAAGCAACCTTTTTTGTTGAAGGGATTGGGTATGGCCATGCATCCAGAATGCTCCCAATAATCCAAAGGTTCAAGAAAAGGGAGGTAATAAGCTATGGAACAGGGGCTAGGTTTCTCTCCTCTTATGGAGTGGAGGTTAGAAAAATTCCAGAACCATATAATCTAGAGGTAGATGAAGAGGGGGTAGATTGGGTAAAGACAATAGTGAAAAGCGCTAAGGCAATAAACCCAAAAATTCTTGCCACTTCTATCTCGGCCCTAAAAGATAGTGATGTTGTAATAGTGGATTCCACCCCTCTTGGAATTGCGATGGGGAAGATGATGGGAATAAAAACACTTGTCGTGCTTAACCAAATAGACCCCTCGACCTTTTTTTCAGGGTTTTTTGTTAGAAAAATAACAGAAAAACTATTCACGCAGATTTTCTCCTCAGTTGATGGGATAGCCATAGTTGATTTTCCCCCTCCGTTTAACATCTCTCCGGCGAAAAGGCTTGACACAAACATACCCATAAGGTTTGTTGGACCAACCGTAAAACCAAAAAAAACAAAAAAAACAAAGAAAGGTTTTGGGGCGGTTGTTTCAGGTGGTTCGGATACCTCTACAAATATTCTCCATGTTCTGAAAAAATCAAAGTATAATTATTTTATAAAAGGAAGCAGGAAAGAAAGAATGCGCAATATAAATTTTGTGAAAGATATTCGAGACTACATGCTCCACAGCGAGTTTTGCATACTACATGGCGGGCATACGAGCATAATGGAATGCGTTTTAATGAAAAAGCCGATGGTTGTTGCGCCTTTGGAGAATTATACCGAAAGGGTTGAAAACGCACAAGGCGTTGAGCGGCTTGGGTTGGGGGTTTTGGTAAACCCGCGCTGGCTTGATGAGAACGTTCTTGATTTTGCAATAGAAAAAGCACTTTCTTTAAGACCAAACCTTAAACGCTTTTATTCCTTTGCAAAGAATTTTGATGGAGCAAAGGAGGTTGAAAAATTTGCAAAAGACATTATCAAAGCTTGAAGAAGATGGAAAAACCTCGCTTCTCTGTTTTGGCATAGACCCTGTTATAGAAAAGATTCCTATTGAAGGAACAATAGAGGATAGAATAGAAAATTTTTTCTACCCAATAATAGATAAGCTCAAGGAAGAAAACCTCATACGAACCATAAAGCCAAACTATGCATTTTTTGCGCAGTACGGGTTTGAAGGGCTTTTTGCCCTTGAGCACCTTATTGAAAGATACAGGGATGAGTTATTCATAATTTTGGATGCAAAAAGAGGGGATATTGGAAAGACAAGCGAGGCGTATGCAAAAGAGGTTTTTGAATTCTGGCAGGCTCACGCAGTTACCGTAAGCCCTTACATGGGTTTTGATTCTGTTCAGCCGTTTTTGCAGAAAGGTTTTGTTTATCTTCTTGCGAGAACAAGCAACAAAGGGGCAGAGGATTTTCAGATGCTTGAGTTAAAAACCGGTGGTCGGGTGTATGAGAAGGTAGTTGAGAAAGCTATGGAATGGAAAACAGGAATAGTTGTTGGTGCAACAAGCGAAGACATTCTGAAAGTATGCGAAAAAACAAAAGCCAAAGTCCCTATGCTCATTCCTGGGATAGGTGCGCAGGGAGGAGATCTGGAAACCGTTATGAAAGCAATAAAACCAAACCCATCCATACACCGAATAAACGTTTCTTCCTCTCTTGCTTATGCATACGAGAAAAAACAGACAAAGGATTTCGTTAGAGCGAGTTTTGAGGAGGCAAAGGAGTTAGATTTGAAGATAAAAAACTATAAAAAACATTTATAAACTTTTTCACACATAATAACAAAACATAAAATAAAAGATTTAGGTGACATGATGAGAAGAATTAAGCATGGTAGTAGTAAGAAGGAGGAGATTAGCAAACAGCTGCGGACCTTACAATCCAGGTGGAAAGATCTCATTGAAAAAATGACAAAGCGCAATGTTCCTATCCCGGCAAGAGAAAGGGCAAACGATGTTCTGAATCAATTAGAGGCCTTTACATCTATGTTCAAAGAGCTTGCATACGGGGATCGAAGTAAATATGGAGAAAACAAACTTACCGAGTTTAAAAATATTACACAAACATTGTTGAATTCGCTTCGTTCCATCAAAACAAATATAACAAAGAAAAATAAAAAACTGACAGCCTTCTTCCTTGGCTCAGTAAGATTGAAATCAGAACCTGGTCCAGACATAGTAGGGACCGTGGAAAGACTAACCGGCGTAACACACATGGAAATAATGAATAGTTGGCTCTTACTGAGAGATACTGCAGATAAGATTACTGATAAGATAAAGGAAGCAGTTGCGATTATTCATAAGATATAGACTTATACTTTTCTAACCCTCTCCATCCAATACTCCATTACCTCTTTTGCTTTCTTCTCTTCTCTATTTTCGGAAAATATCCTTATTATTGGTTCTGTCCCGCTTGCCCTTACTATCACCCATCCCCCATCATAATCCGCCCTGACCCCATCGATAGTTATGATCTTTCCATACTCTTTTTTCATCTCTTTTTTTATCCTCTCCATAACCCCTTTCTTCTTCTCATCTTTACACGGAATTTTTGTTTTCACAAAATAATACTTTGGCAATTCTTCCTCAACAATCTCGCTGAATTTTCTTCCGTCCTTTACAATAAGCTCAATTATTTTAGCCGCAGTTGTGAACCCATCCTTTGCCAAACTTAGTTCAGGCCAGATAACCCCACCGACCTCTTCACCAGCAATCGCAGCCCCTTTTACAGCCTCTTCGCTCAGATAAGGTGCTCCAACCTTAGTGTAAACAACAGTATACCCATATTTCTTTGCAGTATCGCTCGCAACCCTGCTCGTTGCAACGGTTGTTACGAATTTTCCTTTTTTTCCGTCCATAGCGGATTTCAGAACAGATAGTCCGACAACCTTATCCCCGCTTACAAAACTTCCTTTCTCATCTATAAAAACGACCCTATCCCCATCTCCATCCCATGCGATCCCCCCATCTGCCTTTAGCTCAACAACAGCCCTTTTCAAATCCTTAAGATGTTCCTCTGTTGGTTCTGATTCCCTACCCGGAAACCTCCAATCAATAAAATCGTTTATGCTTACTACTTTCACTCCGATCTCTTTAAACAATTCAACCATTAAAGAAGCAGTCCCATTTCCGCAATCAAGAATAAAAAATGGATTTTTCCTCGCGATCGCTTCGCAGTCAATAAAATTTTTTATCTTTTCAATATGCATC
This sequence comes from Candidatus Anstonellales archaeon, assembly GCA_038890745.1. Taxonomy (GTDB): domain Archaea; phylum Micrarchaeota; class Micrarchaeia; order Anstonellales; family J096; genus JAWAFD01. The sequence continues at coordinate 31,246 of JAWAFD010000001.1, read as the reverse complement.
CTTACCGTGTTTTCTTCCTTTCTATACTCTCCAACCTCGGTCCATTTTACATTCTTTGCTTTCTCCATAATTTTCTCTATTTTTCCTCCCCTCTCCCGGCTAACCGCAATCATTTTTCTATCGGTAACTTTTATAGCATTCCATTCAGGAGGGTTATGGCTTGCCGTAACAACCGCAACCCCATCCAAACCAAGCTCCTTGATCATAAACTCTGCCGTAGGAGAAGGGACGATATCAAAATCTATCACGTTGCACCCAACGCTCAGCAAGCCAGAAATGAGCGCGTTTTTCAAACAGAGGCCGGTTTTTCTTCCATCCCTTCCAACCCCAATCTTTTTCCCCAAATATCTTCCTATTCCCTTCCCCAATTTCAACGCAAGCTCAGGGGTTAGCTCTTCAAAGTTCCCCCTTATTCCATTTGTTCCGAAATGAATACTCATAATCCCTCTTTTTTAGAAAGTGTTTAAATTGTTATTTGTTCTATACCCTCTATGCCTTCGCAGAAAAAAACCATAAGCCCCGAAGAGTTCAAGAAAAACCACCCAGAAACAAACGGATGGCATACTACTGAAACAGGAACGCGAATTATCGCTTTCAAATTTGATAAACCCAACCATGTTATAATCGATAGAATTGAAAAAACAAAAGATGGGTGGCGTGACCTTGGTAGGATAACAGGAAACCTTCCATGGTACGCTGGATACAATAAAAATTGTTCCTTATCCACATTCTTTGCTGGCCTTTCCTCTGCTTGCGAGACTGTTCAGGCCCATATTAAAAAAGGTACGCTAAAAATAGGAAATCCTCTCTCAAAGCGACTGGATAAGCTTATGCTTGCGGCGATAGTTATCGAAGAACTCATCCCAATAAAAACAGATGTTGATGGGATGATAGACATTGCTTACGTTCTCTTCACTTCTGATCTCACAAAAATACGTTCGAGCGACAAACTTGGGAGCATGGGTGTTTTTCAAACCCTTCCCGGAACGCATGATTTAATAAAACAGCAATACCCATCATTTAAAATTCCAATTTTTAAGAACTGCGATACTTATGAGGAGCAGGCAGTGGTTGCGATTCTTCTTGCGTATGAGAATCTGGCCCTTTTCAACACCAGAATATTTTCAAAATACAAAACATTGCAAACTGTTTGGAACTCTTCATCTGAGGAAGAGCAGAGAAAATTTACTGCCTTTGTTGTGGCTGCAATGCACAACGCCCCTTCCTCAACCTTGAATGCATTTGAGAGCGCGCTGAATGTGCTCGCAAGCGGAAATTTTACTCTTGGCTCCTTAATGAAAGATGTTGCCAATGAACTTAACATAACAACAAAATCCTCAGTTAAAACAGGAAACTATGCGACTAGGGTTGCTGGTCTATACAACCGCATGAATGAAAGAGGGTTTTCAAATTTTACAATCTATCAAGAAGATGGTTTTGCTGAAAGAATTAAAGGACTGGTTTATAAAAAAGCAAAATAAATAGTTACTTTTTTATTCTCTTCCACTCATAGTTTTATCCATGAGAGCAATATTGTTTGGATTGTTTATTTTTGGTTTGCTTTCAGCAGCAGTGGTTGATGTGGGCGGAGGAAGCGGCTCCCACCAGGTTATTGTAAAAACCGGAGAAAAAATAACCGTAGTTAATGTAAGCGAAAGTCAACCATCCCTCGGTCTTGTGAATGAAAAAGGCGAAGAAATTGTAATGGGCGATGGGAAAGGAATGCCAAGCAACGCGCAGGTCCAATCCACAAGTACGAATATGGTCACAGTGAACGAACAGAATAGGGTTTATGTTTCAGATGCTTCCACACAAGCAGAGGTAAGAACAGATTTAGAATATAGAGAGCAGGCGCTGGTTTCAACACAAAGCGGCAAAGAGATAAAGATTCCTCCATCAGTTGCGGTTGAGGCGATTCCAGCGAAGGCAGAGATAAAAAGTATATCTGTTGTTGATGATGGAAAATCTCCGGCATATGAGGTTACCGCAGTTTCAACTGGAAATCTATTCTTTGTCCTCCCAGTGCAGATGGAAATAAAATATAGAATAGATGCCACAGATGGAAAGGTAATAAGCGAGGAAAAGCCTTGGTGGAGTTTTTTGGTTTGGTCATAGCGGGCAGATAGCACATTTAAAAATACTTCTTAACTTTATTCTACTTCGCAACTAATCTGCAGCGGGGTAGGGGAGTTTGGAGTTCCCGCCGGGCTCATAAGCCAGGGGGAGCCTAAGAGTAGTAGGCAGTCCCCCTAGCTTCAACCCCCTAATGTTTTTAGGAGGTTTGGGCACGGATGCCTTCAAAATCCCTCACAAATGAGGGGTGGGAGACCCGGAGGTCGGTGGTTCAAATCCACCCCCCGCTACTATAAATCTGGTCGCGGTCTGAAAACCTATAAAAATACTTGCGCACAAAATAGACTGCCAGCATATTTTTTGGTAAAGTGGGGTGGTGAGATGGAGAAAGAGGTTGCAGAGATTATAGAGATGATCAACAGCCTTCTGGAGGATTTTTCTGTGCCGAGAAATGTCAGAAGAGCACTGGAGGAGGCAAAGGTTCGTCTCGGAGGGACAGAGGAACTTAAGGTTCGCATAAGCGCAGCGATATACATAATCCAAGAAGTAAGCGAGGATGTCAACCTACCCGCTCATGCCAGAACCCAAATTTGGGCAATCCTATCTGCACTAGAGGGTATAAAAGGATGATAAAGGAACTCTCAGAGAAAGGAATAAGGATTACTTTGGATGCAGAGGAGATTCTGAAAGGAAAGCATGAGCTCATACATGCAGTACTATCGCTGAACAAACCGCTCATCACAAAAGAAGATGTCGAGGGAATAATAAAAGAAAAAGAGAAGAGAGAAAAGGAAAAAGAGGCAGAGAAAAAAGAGGAGGTAATAGTAAAAAGAGGAGAAAAAGCACCGGAGGCAAAAGAATATTCCCCTGAAATTTCAATAGATTATAAAAAAGACATTACTGGGAAGAGCAGGACTACTGGCAAAGTAGAGAATTTCATAGAGTATTTTAGGAACAGATATAAAAAAATGCGCCGGCTTTTTTTTGAGAGCAAGACCGGGTATGCTGAGATGGAGATAGCAGAGCTAAAAGACAGGAATCAGGAGAAGGTTAAAATTATAGGGATGGTTTACAAAAAAAGCACAACCGCAAAAGGAAACCTTCTGGTAATAGTGGAAGACCTGACTGGAGTATACAAAGTTGTTATACCAAAAAATAATGAAAAAATTTTTGAGAATGCAAAAAGAATTGTGAAAGATGACATAATTGCGTTCTATGGAAAGGTTCTCCATCCTCTTCTTATTGCTGATGATTTTGAATGGCCTGATGTTCCTCTGCAGAGGAACAGGAATAAGAGCGAAAGGGATTTGGAGGTTGCGTATGTTTCCGATATCCATTTCGGAAGCAACAAGTTCCTCGCGGGTTCGTTTGAAAAATTTTTAAATTACATAAAAAAAGACAAAAGGGCTGGAAAAATAAAATACTTGGTTGTTGCTGGTGATATTGTTGATGGGATAGGCATCTACCCAAATCAAGAGAAGGAGCTGGTGGTTAAGGATATTGAAAAGCAGTATGAGATGTTCGATGATTTTGTAGGCATGCTCCCGGAGTATATATCTGTAATCATAATCCCAGGAAATCATGATGCTGTGAGAAGAGGGGAGCCCATGCCGGCTATAGAAAATGACTTGATAAAAAGCGATGTGATCAAGGTTGGAAGTCCTGCGAGGGTTTTCATAGATGGGGTTTCCCACATTATTTATCATGGCACATCCTTAGATTCATTCATAGCAAACATCCCCAAACTCAGCTACACAAAGCCAGAAGAGGTAATGAAGGAATACCTCATAAGAAGGCATCTCTCCCCTTTCTATGGTGAAAACCCAATCATACCAGAAGAGGTTGATTATATGGTAATCGATGAGGTGCCCGATGTCATGCACATAGGCCATGTTCACAAAAACGGATACATGGAATACCGCGGGACCCTTCTCATAAACTCAGGAACGTTCCAAGCGCAGACAGAATATCAGATAAAGCAAGGCCATGTTCCGACCCCTGGTGAGGTGCCAGTATACAATCTGAAAACCGGAAAGCTTTCAACACTAAAATTCGTGTGATAGTATGGAAATAGTTGCAGATGAGGAAACAAAAAAATACTTTGATTCGCTCAGGGCAGAGCTTGAAAAAGCATACTCCGTAGCCTCAAAAGCAAGGGCAAAGGGATTTGACCCAACAGAGGAGGTTGAGATAACGGTAGCAAAGGATGTTGCTGCGAGGGTTGAGGGTATCCTTGGGATAGAGATTGCCGATGAGATACGGAGAAGGGAAAAGGAAGGAAAGAGCAGGGAGGATATAGCGTTTGAGCTTGCGAAGGAGATTGCGAGAGGAAAGATCGTTCCTTCAAGAAGCATTGAGGAAAGGATAGAGAAGGCAGTGAGGGTAGGGGTTGCCCTCCTTACAGAAGGAGTTCTTGTTGCACCGACAGAAGGAATCGCAAAAATAAAAATAAAGCAAAACCCGGATGGTAGTAAGTATGTTGCCATATATTTTGCTGGGCCTATAAGAAGCGCAGGTGGAACGGTTGCAGCACTAAGCGTTGTGCTTGCTGATTTAGCGAGAAGAGAAGCAGGGATTGGTGACTACAGACCTCTTCAAAAAGAAGTTGACCGGTATGTTGAAGAAATCAATACCTATGAAGCTGCTGTTGCTCATCTTCAATACAAACCACCAGAAGAGCACATAAGAATAATAGTGGAAAACTGCCCGGTTTGTATAGATGGCGAACCAACAACCGAGGATGTTGAGGTTTCTGTAAATAGGGATTTGGAGCGGGTCGAGACAAATAAAATAAGGGGCGGTGTTCCGCTCGTGATATGCGAGGGTATAGCGCAAAAGGCTGCAAAGGTTTTGAAATACACAAAAAAGCTTGGGATCGAATGGACATGGCTTGAGAAAATAATAAAAATAAAAACCGGGGAGAAAAAAATAGAGATTAAGCCAAATCCAGATTATTTAGATGGGCTTGTGGCAGGAAGGCCTGTTTTTTCCTACCCAATGGCCAAAGGTGGGTTTAGATTAAGATATGGAAGAAGCAGGACGAACGGGATAATGGCAAAAAATATCCACCCTGCTGCGATGGTTCTTCTTGATGGTTTCATCGCATACGGGACCCAGCTTAAGCTTGAAAGACCGGGGAAGGGATGCGTTGTTGCTGCAAACGAGAACATAGAGCCCCCAATAGTTCTTCTTGATAATGGAGATGTTGTTAAGGTAAGAACAATACAGGAGGCAGAAAAAATAAAGGATGAAGTCAGAGAAATTCTTTTTCTTGGCGATATCCTCTGTCCATTTGGGGATTTTCTGAAATCAAACACCCCTCTTCTCCCGCCAGGATACTGCGAGGAATGGTGGGTGGAAGAAGTAAAGGCAAAGGGGGTTGAGCCAAAAAAATTTTCTTCGGCAAAAGAGGCAATAGAATTCTCAAAAAAACATTCCCTCCCCCTTCACCCAGATTATCTTTTCTACTGGACAGATTTAAACAAAGAAGAGCTCACTGCCCTCGCAACCTGGATAAATTCCGGAAAGTTTGAAAATGGTGTTTTTGTTGTTGAAAATGGTCCTGAAAAAAGATTTTTGGAAAGAATAGGTGCAGAGCATAAGCTTAGGGATGGAAAGGTTTTGATTGAAAATGATACTGCTGTTGCCCTTCTTTTTACTCTGTCCAATTTCAAAAATGTGAGCGTTGAGGAGGAGGATGTGACGAGAATTCTTTCTGCTGCATGCGGGGTTGAGATTCGGGACAAAGGAGGGACTTTTATAGGTGCAAGAATGGGCAGGCCTGAGAAGGCAGATGAGAGGGAGATGGATGGCTCCCCGAATGTTCTTTTTCCAACCGGTTCTGACAAAACAAGGAGCATATCTAGAATATATACGATGCTTAAAGAAAGGGAGGGTGTAAAAAACATAAATATAGAAGTTGCCGTTCTCAGATGCACAAAATGCAGACAGCTTACTTTCTATACAAAATGCCATCTCTGCGGAGGAAAGGCTGTTGTTGAAGAGAAAGGTGGAAAAAAAACAGATCGCATCCCCATAGACCTAGTGAAGCTTATGGAAAATACAAAAAAAATAGTCGGGTTCATGCCCTTTGAGATAAAGGGGGTAAAGGGTCTCATGAGCTCATACAAAATTCCAGAGCGGCTTGAGAAGGGGTTTCTCCGGGCGAAGCATTCTGTTTATGTCTACCGGGATGGAACGGCAAGGTTTGATGCAACGGACCTCCCCCTTACCCACTTCACCCCTAGAGAGATAGGTGTTAGTGTTCAGAAAATAAAACAGCTTGGATACACGCGGGATTATCTCGGCAATCCCATAGAAAATGAGGATCAGCTCATCCCACTCAAGCCTCAGGATATTTTGCTCTCAGAACCAGCGGCAGAGTATCTTTTTAGAATTTCAAAATTCATAGATGATATGCTCGTAAATCTATATGAAATGGAGGCTTTCTATAATTTGAAAAATAAGGAGGACTTAGTTGGCCATCTTGTTGTTGGATTGAGCCCGCATACAAGCGCCGGGGTACTCGCAAGGGTGATAGGGTTTACAAAAGCGAATGTTGGGTATGCGCATCCATACTTCCATACCGCTAAGAGAAGGAACGCGGATGGTGATGAAGATGCAGTTATGCTTCTACTAGATGCCCTTATAAACTTCTCAAAATACTTTTTAAGCGACAAAAGAGGAGGGACGATGGATTCCCCTCTTGTCCTTACTGTTTTTTTGGACCCAAGAGAGGTTGATGATGAGGTTCATGAGATGGAAACGGTCGAATCCTATCCACTAGAATTCTATAAATCTGCCATGGAAATGAAAATGCCGTATGAGGTTTCCCTCCCTCGCATCAAAGACCGGCTGGGAAAACCAGAGCAATATTCTCAGATTCCATTCACCCATCCAACTTCATTTATAGATAAAGGTGTTCTGAGGACAACGTACGTAAAATTGAGCTCTGTGCCTGAAAAGGTCCAGGCAGAGGTTTCGCTCATGAAAAAAATACGGGCAGTTGATATAAAAGATGCGATGGAGCGGCTTGTTCTAAGCCATTTCATTCCAGATTTGTACGGGAATCTGCGCAAGTTCTCAAGACAGGATTTTAGGTGTGTAAATTGCAATGAAAAATACCGGCGCGTTCCGCTCGTGGGAAAGTGCCTCAAATGCGGAGGCAATCTAACGCTTACTATTCATCAGGGAGGAATAGAGAAATATTTCGATGTATCCATGAAGCTTGTTGATGGATTCCAGCTCCCGAACTACTTAAAACAGAGGCTCGTTCTCCTTGGGAAAGAGATTAAAAATGTTTTTGAAGATGAAAAGATAAAGCAAACCGGAATCTCGGATTTCATGTAGGTGCTGATATGGATCTAAGCTACATAAATTCGGTTCTCCTTTCTTCTGAATTTGCATATTTCTTAGTTTCTGCGGTTAGCCTTGCGTTCTATGCGTATCTCATCTTTTTCTTCTACAAAAAACTTGCAAGAAGGGATATTTCTGTGTTTAATGAAACAGAATCAGAGAGGGGAATCTTGGCAATTGTGAAAAAAACAATATCTGAGCTTTCATTTCTCATCAAAACCCTAGTGCTCACCCCGCTCTACGTTTTTCTCTGGGCATTCTTCATAGCGGTGATGATAGTTTTTCTTACAAGGGAGCATGATATAAATTATGCCATCCTCGTTTCTGCCCTTCTTGTATCCACAACGCGCATACTTGCGTACATAAATGAAGAGGTTTCCATGGAGGTTGGAAAACTCATCCCGCTTGTATTTCTTGCTACCATCCTGCTTGATCCATCCATTCTTCTTTCTGCTCCGGTAGACATAGAGAAGGCTTTTTTTGCAGTAATGAGCTCGGCGCCCAAAATAGCAATTTTCATGATAGCTGTGGAGCTTTTATTAAGGTTTATGTACGAAACCATAAGGATACTAAGGTTTTTGTTTGGGATGAAAAGATGAGAGTATACAACACGCTTACAAAAAAAGTTGAGGATTTCTCACCCACGCACAGTAAAAAGATTGTTATGTATGTGTGCGGCCTTACTCCATATGACCATACCCACCTAGGCCATGCGCGTACCTATGTTTCTTTTGATGTAATCAAACGCTATCTTCTGTACAAAGGGTACGATGTCCTCCATATCCAGAACATTACGGATGTTGAGGACAAAATAATAAACCGTGCGAAGGAAACAAACAAAAGCCCTCTTGAGCTTTCTAAACATTTCCACTCCGAAGCCCTTTCTCTTTTTGATTCCCTAAACATCCTCCGTGCTGATTTCTACCCTGCAGTTTCCGAGCATATCCCTGAAATAATCGAAATAATAAAGAAAATAATAAGGAATGGATATGCTTACGAGACTGAAACAGGCGTTTATTTTAATGTTGCGAAATTCAAGAAATACGGAAAACTCTCGGGACAGAAAATAAAAGAGATAGAAAAAGAGCATCGGATAGAGCCAGACCCAACAAAGAAAAACCCAGTTGATTTTGCGCTTTGGAAAAAAACAAAAAAAGGGGAAGAGCCCATTGGTTTTGATAGCCCATGGGGGTACGGAAGACCCGGCTGGCATATAGAATGCTCTGCAATGAGTATGAAGTATACAGAAAACAGAACGATCGATATCCATGGTGGTGCAAAGGACCTTATATTCCCCCATCATGAGAATGAGATTGCACAGAGCGAGGCCGCGTTCAAGGTTCAGTTTGTAAAATACTGGCTTCATACAGGCTTCCTTACTGTTAATGGAGTGAAGATGAGCAAAAGTTTAGGAAATTTTATAACCCTAAAAGATGCGCTATCGAAGCATAGCCCTCAAGCAATCCGCCTTCTATTCGTGATGACAAAATACTCCAGTCCGATAGACTACTCAGAAAAGCATGTTGAAAGTGCTTCGGCTGCGCTGAGAAGAATAGAGGAAGGATTCGTTCTACTAAGTGAGGCAGAAAAAAGCAAAAAACCAAACAGACCGGATCCGGAATTCAGAAGGAAAATGTATGAACTAAAAAACATGTTTTTTGAGGCTATGGATAATGATTTCGACACCGCAAAGGCAGTTGCTTCCTTCTTCGATTTTATAAGCGAAGTGAATAGACACATAGCAGGAAAGGAAATGGACTATTCTGCGCTGAAGATTGCAAAGCAATTCTATAATGATGTATTCTTTATTCTTGGGATTGAGATAGAAGAGAAAGGAAGTGAAGGGGCTGAAGAGCCACTTCTGAATGCGGTTCTTTCAATAAGGGAGGAGCTAAGAAAAGCAAAACAATTTGAGCTTTCTGATAGAATAAGAAAAATTTTGAATGAAAGCGGGTACGAGATTCTTGATACCCCCGAAGGGCCAAAAGTAAGAAAAAAATTCTAACCAAATAAGCCCCGGGGGGTAATACCCCCCTGGCGCTTATTCCGCCTCGCCCCCCTTCGCTATTCTTAAACTCATTTGGGGATAACATCCCCAAAGCCCCTTTTCGCATTTCTAAACTTTCTTCCCTCAGGGGGTAATACCCCCTAATTTTTGCTCCTAATAAGATAGGGGGGTAGAAGCGTGAGGGGGGAATAAGAATATGCTTAAGCCCCCCCTTGGCTAGTGGAAGAGGCAGAAGACTAGGGGGTACTATTGCTTATCGCAGACCCCCTTACTCTACTACCCCCCATCTTTTTCTAATCCCTTTGCTCCTAATAAGATAGGGGGGTAGAAGCGTGAGGGGGGAATAAGAATATGCTTAAGTCCCCCCTTGGCTAGTGGAAGAGGCAGGTGATGCGGCGAAACAAGTGCGACCCAGAAGTTTAGGTGGGTTGGGTCGCACCGAAGCCCTTCGGGTTGTTTCACCGCATCAGGGGGTCTGAGAAAAAGTTAAAGTACCCCCTGGTCTTTCGAAAGGTTTTTGAAAGGTTGCGTGAAAAATATTTTGCTGCAGGGGTCGCCAAGTGGTCAAAGGCGCTGGCTTCAGGAGCCAGTCCCTTAGTGGGTTCGAGGGTTCGAAGAGCCCTTTTTGCTGACAAAAAGCGCTTCAGCGGAAAAGGTTCGAAAATCCCTTCCCCTGCATAGGGAAGAGAGGATGAAAAAATTTGTTTTTTTGATTGTTGCATTCTGCGTTGTTTCAGCATATACGCTTTATGGAGAGATATACTCTGCAAACAATTTTGAAAACCTGGAAAATGTTGTTATTGAAATAAACGGGCCAGGCTCTGCAAAATTTGTTGCGAGCAATAATTATTCTATCGAACTGCCGCCGGGGAATTATACGATACAAGCATATCATATAGAAAATGGAAAAATAACTCTATATTGCAGGGAGGAGGCAGTCATCAGCGAAGACACAAAATATGACCTTATCCTTTTCTATCCTAGTGAGTTTGATACAGTCTCAGAACCCGGAGGAATTGATGTGTTCGAGATGCCGGAAAAAAGAAGCGAGTTTTTATGCTACATGGCACTTATCATAATTGGCATCTTGGTATTTATTATTGGTCATGTGTTGAGTGAAGAAGGGGGAGGAGAGGAAAAAGTAGAAAAGAAAGAAATTGATGAAGATGGAAGAATGGTTCTTAAAATACTTAAAGAAAATGAGGGTAGGATGGAGCAGAAAGAGATGAGAGAAATTTTGAGATGGACGGAGAGCAAAACAAGCTTAGTAGTTGGGGAGCTTGAAGCACTTGGATTGGTTAGAAGAATAAAGAAAGGAAGAAAGAATATTATAAAAATATTGGGCGGTGCTGAATGAAAATATTATGTATAGGTGATTTTCACATCCCAGAAAGGGCAGGGGATATACCTATATGGATAAGAAAGGTTATCATAAAGGAAAAACCAGACCTTATTCTATGTACCGGGGATACAACGTCCATGATACCAATTCAATTTCTATCTCAAATCGCCCCAGTCAAATGCGTTAAAGGAAATATGGATAGTGCGGAGTTTCCGAAAAAGGAGATGGTCGAGGCGTATGGAGTGAGGATAGGTTTGGTGCATGGAACAGAGGTTCACCCAAGAGGGGATTATGAGCAGCTGTTCAGGATTGCAAAGGGAATGGATGTTGATGTTTTAGTGCATGGGCATACGCACAACCTGGAAGTGAAAGAGTATAAAGGAGTCTTGTTTGTAAATCCAGGAAGCGCAACCGGGGTATGGGGTGGAAGCAGCGAGGGAGGGCATGAGAGTTTTATTATTTTAGAGATTGATAAAGAAGGAAAAATAAAAATTAGAAAATTTTTGGATGGAAAGGAGGTTTAGTCATCTTGCTTTGTCAAGCTGCTCAACTGCCTCTGGGTTCATGAGCGTAGAAAGGTCTCCAACAGGCTGGCCGGTTATTTTGTTTCTTATCACTCTTCGCATTATTTTTCCTGAGCGTGTTTTTGGAAGGTCATCAACAAAGTATATTTCATCAGGCCTTGCTATCTTTCCTATTTCTTTTGCAACAAATTCCTTTAACTCATTCCTAAGTTCTTCTGATTCCTGTACTCCTTTTTTCAATACAACAAATGCAACTATGCTTTCCCCTTTTATCTCATGCGGCTTCCCAACTACACCAGCTTCAACAACAGCAGGATGGCAGACAAGGGTTGATTCAAGCTCTGCGTTGCTTAATCTATGCCCTGCAACCTTCAGAACATCGTCTGCTCTTCCCATTATCCAAAAGTACCCATCTTCATCTACCTTCGCAACATCACCGGTTAGATAAACTTTTGGGTATTTTGACCAGTATGTTTCTTGATATTTTTGCGGGTTTTTGTAAAGGCCTAAAAGCATGGATGGCCATGGTTTGAGAAGAACAAGATTTCCACCTACATTTGGCTGGGTAGGTTTTCCTTCTTCATCAAACACAGCAGCAGAGAACCCCGGAAGAGGTTTTACTGCTGAACCCGGTTTCAGGTCTGTGATTGGAAGGGGGGAGATGCAAAATCCTCCTGTTTCTGTCTGCCACCATGTATCCATAATCGGGCATTTTCCATTTCCGATATGTTCATAATACCATATCCAAACCTCTGGATTTATCGGCTCGCCCACCGTTCCTAGGAGGCGAAGGGAGGAGAGGTCGTGCTTCTTCACCCAACTTTCCCCAAACTTCATGAACATTCTTATTGCTGTTGGGGAGGTGTAGAAAACAGTTACCCGGTGTTTCTCTACAATCGCCCAAAACCTATCTGGCTCTGGATAATCAGGGGAACCTTCATAGAGTAGAGAGGTTGCGCCGAGCATAAGAGGAGCATAAACAACATAGCTATGGCCTGTTACCCATCCAATATCAGCAGTGCACCACCATATATCATCAGGTTTTATGTCAAATATCCAATGAAGAGTAAGAGCGATGCCAACAGCATACCCTCCATGCCTGTGCATTACACCTTTTGGTTTTCCTGTTGTTCCGGAGGTATAAAGGATGTAGAGAATGTCGTTTGCATCCATTTTTTCTGTCTCGCATTCCTCGCTTTCATTTTCAACAATATCATGCCACCATACGTCCCTGCCCTCTTTCCATGGAATCTCAAGCCCTGCGCGCTTGTAAACAATAACCTTTTCAACTGTTGGCGTTTCCTTAAGCGTTTCCTCTGCCTGATGCTTTAAGGGAACAATCTTTCCTCTCCTCCAAAATCCATCGCATGTAATCAGAACCTTTGCCTCACAGTCGTTTACTCTATCCCTGAGAGCACCGGAGCTGAAACCAGAGAAAACAACAGAATGGACCGCACCTATTTTTGCGCACGCAAGCATCGCAATAGGAAGTTCAGGGATCATGGGGAGATAGATGGAAACACGGTCTCCTTTTTTCACGCCCATTTTTTTGAGAGCATTCGCAAGTTTGTTTACTTCTCTGTAAAGTTCCCTGTAGGTTATTCTGCGTACATCGCCCGGCTCACCCTCAAAAATATAAGCAACTTTGTCAGGGTTTAGTTTAACCTGTTTATCCAGCGCATCATGAACAATGTTGTATTTTGCACCAACAAACCATTTTGAATACGGAGGGTCCCATTCGAGAATCTTTTTCGGCTCCTCGTACCATTCTACAAATTCCTTTGCAACCTCCCCCCAGAACCATTCCAGATTCTGGCTTTTCTCAAGCAATTCTTCATAAGTTTTTATTCCATACTTATCCATCCATTTCTTTACATTGCTTTCCTCAACAATTTTTTCTGGTGGTTTGAAAAGTCGTTTTTCCTTAAGAAGAGCCTCTATCTCTGTCCCAACCATACTATCACAGAAGAAATTCAACCCAAAGGTTTAAAAAACTAACAATCCATAAATTACAACATGAAAAAACATTTAAGTCCTTTACTAACTACAGTACTGTTCGCAACACATGTTAACGCAACAGAACCACTTTCTACTGCAAAAAATCAGCTTAATCAAGATTCTGTTGCGCGAAGGATACTTATAGAAGATGCGGTTGGGGATGGAAAGATAGGAATAAGGACTGTTGAAAAAGCATACACTATTTACACTAAGAGAGGAGATGATTTGGAAAGAGCGATGTGGCTCGCGCTCATGAAAGACCCGGCCCTTCTTGAAGATTACATGAGTCGGGGAATGAGAAAGGATGTAAGGATTGTATACCCAAGGGATGCGAGGAAAACCGTATGTGAAGGATTTTATTATTTAGGAGGATGTTTATTTGGTTTTGGTATAGCTACATTTACGGGTTGGATCGAGGTACACCAAACAATTATAAACAGTAATGAAAAATAGATAGCATGAAATTATATTCTTTGGGAGCTGCAGGAGAAGTAGGAAGAAGTGCATTCTTTCTTGAAGGAGAGGAAACAACCCTTCTATTTGACTATGGGGTAAAGGTGTTCACAAAAGAGGAGAAGCCGGCATACCCAGCGCCTCTGCCGAGAATTCCGGATGGGGTGTTCATAACACATGCGCATCTTGACCATTCTGGCTATCTCCCAAGGTTGTTTGATGAAGGAAAAGTAAGGTGGTATGCAACACCACCAACAGTAGATATTGCAGAAATTTTGTGGAATGATAGTTTGAAGCTTGCGAAATTAAAGGGCCATGATTTTCCTTACAAAAAGACCTCAATAGAAAAGGCAAAAAACTACTGGATACCAGCAATACACGGGCAGATTTTAAGGGTTGGGGAGTTTTCAATAAAAATAATGGATGCAGGCCATCTTGCTGGTGCTACGATGTTAAGGGTAGAAAGCAAAGGAAAAAGCGTGCTTTATACTGGTGATTTCAAAATAGAGGAAACAGAGCTTCACAAAGGGGCGAAGATACCTGAGGATGCGGATGTTTTGATTATTGAATCGACCTATTATGATAGAGAGCATCCGAATAGGAAGGAGCTAGAAAAACAGCTGATGCAGGAAATATGGGAAACAATAGAAAATGGGGGAAACGTTCTTCTTCCCGCATTCGCAGTTGGAAGGACGCAGGAAATTATAAGGATAATAAGAAAATACGAAAAAGAAATTCCTGTTTATGTTGATGGGATGGGGACGAGTGTAAATAAAGTATATCTGAAATATCCTGGATACATAAAGGATTTTCCTGGTTTTGAAAAATCAATAGAAAGCGTGAACATGGTGGCAAGCGCTAGGGAGAGGGGGAAGGCAACCAAGCACCCATCAATAATAGTTGCAACAGCAGGGATGCTTGAAGGAGGTCCCGCCCTTGGCTATCTGAAGAGCCTCCTCCCAAATTCAAAAATAATATTTACAGGATATAGCGTTGAGGGGACGAATGGATGGAGACTTTTAAATTATGGAAAAATAAAAGTGGATGAATACGAATTAGATGTAGGTTTACCTGCTGAGTATCTGGATTTCTCTGCTCATGCTGGAAGGGAGGACCTTTACAAAATGATAAGAAGCATTAATCCGGAGTTGGTTGTTTGCGTGCATGGGGATGCGCCGGAAAATTTTGCGAAAGAAATAGAAGAAAAAGAAGGGATAAAGGCTGTTGCACCAAAATTTGGTGAGGTGCTCAGTTTGTAATTTTAGCCCAAGCAACAGTAAGCCCTACTCTAGTTATTTTTACATGATACTTTTTTCCTACTTCGTTTCCTCCCTCTACTATAATTACAAAACCTTCTTTTGTCTTAGCTATTCCATCTCCGTCCTTCTTTCCTTTGCTCACAATCTCTACATCTAGCTCATCACCTTCATTCACAGGCTTTGGCAATAGAGAACCGGTTTTTTTATTCTCGTTCATACCTTTCACACTCCTTTTTGGGTTTGGATTTTAAAGGTTTAAAGTTTTTATATGTTTTGGGAGAAAAAGAAAAATCAAGCGGCCGTAGTCTAGTGGTAGGACACGACCCTGCCACGGTCGAGACCCGGGTCCGAAACCAAACCCAGGGGGAAGTTTCCCCCTAGGTTCTAGGTATCCTCCTTAACCCCCTCATTTTGAACAATGTTTTTGAGGGAAGGGGGGAGGAAATCAAGGAAAAACCGCGAGGGGCGAAGCCCCTATGAGGTTTGTCTGGTGGAAATCCCGGCGGCCGCATTAGACCAGGGGGTACTTTAACTTATTCTCAGACCCCCTCACGCTTCTACCCCCCTATATTATTAGGAGCAGACAAGGGACCTAAAGCTTTCGAAAGCTTTCAAATAAGTTTCTTTTTAAATGGCTCAATTCAACCAGAAACCGGTGAGAATATGAAAAAGTTTTTTGTGATGTGTTTGTTGCTCTTTGCTGCGGTTGGTTTGGTAGCGGCAGAAGGCAACGAAACATTTGGAATGGATCTGAGGCAGGCGGTAATGGAGATGCACGCGGCGCAGCTTGAATGCAGGGTTGATTTTCTTGTAACAATGCTTGAGTATTCGGAGGGTTACACAGGAGAGAGCTATGATGAGATAATAGCCAACCTTCAGTTAAGCATGGAAGAGGTCCAGCAGGCAGCGGATGAGAACAACCTTGAGGCATTCGGCGAGGCTGTTGCAAAAACAAAAGGTTATTTCCGAGAAGCTGTTCAGACGATACACGATGCCAGGATTGAGGCAATCAAAAACTCAGGTGAAAATAAATCTGAATTAATGGCGCAGATTAAAGAAGATTTTGATTCTGCTCATAAAGAGTTTGTGAACTGCCATGTAAAAGCGACAAGGAACAGGATAAGCGCAGAGATAAAGCTTAACAGATACTGGATAGATGCTGGGGAGGAGGTTGCAAAAAATATGCGCGAAAAAGGGTATGATACAACCAAGCTTGAGAAGATTTTGGATGAAGCAAAGGAAAACACAGACGATATGGAAAAAATACTGAAAAATAAGGATACCACCGCTCTACTTGAGGAAAGAAAAACCCGCTGGGAGCATCATCTCTACCTCTGGGCAAAATACCATAAAGAAAGATTATCGCTCTTCTTGGACAGAATTCTTGAAAAAACAGATGGATATGAAGAGAGGGTGGGTGAAATAAGAGAGCTTCTTGAGAAAGCAGTAACCATAGGAGAGGATGAGTACTATACCCCTGAAGAATTTAGGGAAGCAAGAGCATACATACTAGAAGCAAGCGATGAAATAAGAGAGCTAGTGGATGAGATAAAAGGTGGGGTTAAGGAAGGAGGGAAAGAAGAATGAAACTCATTCTCGCTTTTGTGATTTCCCTTCTCCTTATCTTTGCAGGTTGCGTAAAAGCGAGCACGAAAGAAATCGGAACAAAGGAGAAAAGCGAGACAGAGGAAAAAACAACCGGAATTGATTTGGGTATAAGTGACTCTGATTTGCAAATAGACGATCCGGCAGTAGACCCAACCAACGATAACTTTGAAATAGAAAAACCCTAGTCTATTTCTTTTCTATTCTTTTTTTCAAAATTATTTTTTTTATTTCTTCCAAAGCGAATTTTGCATCATCAGTAAGCAACTCTTCCCTCTCCTTCCACATTTCTATCTCTTCCTGTGTTAGATAAGTGTAAAGAATATCCCCTTCGCAAATGTCTTTATTTACTACAATTTCATCAACGCTTATCGCGACCTGCATTCCCTTACACGCTTCATTCAGCACCTCCTTTTTCTCCTGCACCCCTTTTATCTCCCCCAAGACATTTCCTTCCTTATCCATAATCTTTGCTCCTGGTTTTATTTTTCCATCCAAAATCTCAACCCCAAAAACAGCAGGTTTTGAAAGCCGGAAGCAGCATCCGGGCAAAAATTTTATTCTTGCAGGGTAGCCAAGCTTTAAGAACATCTCCCGTTTCTCCTTCTCTTTCTCTTCCTCAACCCAGCTCTCATAATTTTCAACAAGCCTGTATATTATATTGTTCTCAATAATCCTTACCTTTTCATCCTCAGCAAACCTTAAAACATCCCTCGGCGTTCTTGTGTTGAATGCCAAAATCACACCAAGGTATTTATTTTTCTCAGATATGCTTTTTGAAAACAAAACATCTTCCTTGCTTACACTACCAATATTTACTTTCGCAATCGGTATGTTATGTTCCTTTAGTAATGCTATCAAAGCCTCCGCGCTGCCCAAAGAATCTGTCTTAACATATACCCCAACTTCTGATTTTTCAAAAACAATGCTAGTAAGCTGTTTTTTCATCTCCTCCTCGCTTGATGCACCCACAACCGCAAATGGCGACCCAGGGATGGCGCCATCAAGCTCTGGCGCGATTATTTTCACCCCAGCAGCCGCAACGATCTTTTCAACCTGCGTGTACTTCTCCCCGCCCCGTACATTCGGTAATAGCAGTGCTCTTATCTTTGTTTTCTTCACTCCCTTATTGGTTAAAAAGTAAAATTCATCGCCAGTTTTCAAAACACCATCATATATTATTGCATCTATTGTTGTTCCCATCCCCTTCTCTTCCTTAACCTCAATTATGCTTCCCTTTGCTGGTTCATCCCTGTTTATGTACAATTCCTTTTCGAGGTACTTTTGGCTCAGGCCTGCAACGAGAAGAAGAAGTTCTGCAAGCCCCTCATGTGTTTTTGCGGATATTGGAATTATTGCAACCTCCTTAGAAAAATCGCCAACCCTATCAAACCTTTCGCTGTTAAACCCATACCCTCCTAATTTTGCAACAATAGAGTATATCTTTTCATCAAGTTTTAGTTTCACATCTTCTCTCTGTTTTCCAAGGCTTTCAAGAAAGCTTTTTGTATTCTGCTTGTTCCACCCGCTCAAAATATCTATCTTGTTTGCAGCGATAACAAAGGGCGTTTTGTACCTCTTCAAAATGTTTATGCTCTCAATTGTTTGGGGCATGAACCCTTCATTCACATCCACAACAAGTATTGCAATATCGGCTATGCTTCCTCCCCTATCCCTCAAATTCGTGAATGCCTCATGGCCGGGTGTGTCTATGAAAAGTAGCCCCGGAACGACAAGCTTTATTTTTAGTTTTTCAGCAAGCCCACTGCTTAGATTTTCAATATCCTGCTTTGAAACATAGCTTGCACCTATCATCTGCGTAATCCCGCCCGCTTCCTTTGCGGCAACCCTTGAACCCCTTATGGCATCAAGAATGCTGGTCTTTCCATGGTCAACATGGCCAAGAACAGCAACAATCGGCGAGCGGATTTCATGCATAAGCTATTTTTTTGCCATCTCTTTTTTAAGTATTCCTCTCCTGAGCTCATTTTCCACAAGCATTCTTTTTATTATCCCATACACCTTCCCAAAATCGCATTTGCATACATTTATAGGCATGTTCAATCCAGCCGTTCCTTGTATTTCAATAAAATAAAAATTTTTCGAATATTGAATTCCACCCCTCTTCACCCCCGCATTTTTCGCTCTCTTCATAAAATCCATTGCAGAATCTAGGTCCTTTGCAAAAACATGCAGAATGAAAGGCTCCACCCTTAACCAGAGAATTTTCTTTCCTCTGTATGCTTTCACGGCATTTTCAATTTCTTTTTTTGCCGGTAAAGAGTGCCATTTTGCATAATGCTTCGCATACCCCTTCACCGTTCCCTCCAAAAGAAGAATCCTTCCAGCGCAGCTTGAACTTGTAACATAATTCTGTTTTTTATTTATCGCGCGCACCAAATCAAGAATTTCTTTATCCACTTCGCCGTTTGCTTTCGCTTTTTTCAATTCAGAAAGTTTCTCCTCTTTGAATTTTTTCCAATCCATGTATGGTTTTTGCGGGCTCATTCTTATAAATATCTACCGGTTGGTATAAAATAGTTGCTCCAATCGTAACCCTCAAATTTAGACTCAAGGTGTCTAAGCTCCGGTATCATTGTATTTTTATATATGCATATTGTTATGTCCTGCCGGTAAACGGTAGAAACAATACGCTGTAATGTTCTAATACATCCTATATTGCACATGCTAAGAAAAAGGTCAATGTTTACATACTCGCTATTACTTCCGCTTTGAATTTTTACTCTACTATCACATATACCTCCCAAGTGGATGTATGCCGTTCCATCATTGCTGATAACCCTCCTTGTTTCCAATAGCAAGTTCGTAATGTCAGGAATGTACACAGCTGTCATAACAGAAAAAACAAAGTCAAAACATCCCTCTTTGAATGGGATACATTCTCCGCAATTAGAGATGATTATTTTTTTAGATTTTGGTTTTCCATCCATCTTCAATGTAATCCCATAAGCATCGACTTTCTTGAATCTCTCTTCAATTTCTTTCAAGAACAATCCGTTTCCGGTTCCTATATCCAAAATACTAACTCTTTCTTTTTTATGCATCCGTTCCCTAATAACCTCTTCTACCTTTATACCTAAGAATTTTGAATAGTGGGCTATGCCTGAACCGAAGAACCGGTAGTTTACATTTCCCATATGTAATTTGTATACTTCCTTTGCGTCCATACTAGTGTTTATTTGCGTAAATATTTTTAAAAAATAGCCCCGAGCGGATTTCCAAACCCCTTTCCGCCAGGAAAAAGGGCTCTTCGAACCGCTGTCAAGAGGTCCAGAGCCTCCTATCCTTGACCACTAGACGACGGGGCTATTGTTTATTATTTTTATAGAGTTAGATTTAAAATATATTCTAAAGTTTTTGCATCCTCCTCGTTCCTCATTATGAATACCGGAACACCTGCACTGCTTCCTGCAATAAAATCCCATCTACTATCCCCAACAAACAAACTCTCCTCTTTCGGCACACCACTTTTCTTTATGGCCATCTCAACAATTCCTGGAAGTGGCTTTATTTCAAAAGTGTCATCCCTCCCGATTACATACTTAAACTTATCCCTAATCCCAATATTCCCCAATATCAGTTCTATTGTTGAATGCGTATTATTAGAGACGATCCCCATAACCTTTCCATTTATTTTTTCTATCAGCTCCACAGCGTATCCTATTTTTTGTGGCTTTCCTTCCTCTATCGCTTTTCTTTCCCACTTCTCAAAAATTTTGTCTATTTCTTTTTTATGCTTCCTGAATTGCGGAACTCTGAATGGCATCTCCCAAAGAGAAAAATGCTCCTCGCTTTCAATCCTAACCCCAATCTGTTTTATGTACTCAATAACCTCTTTTCTTGCACTATCCCACTCTACATTCAGAGCCACAATCGTATTATCCAAATCAAAAATCACATGCTTAAACATATGACCGCCCAGAAGTTACTTCCGGCCCATTTTTTTAATTGCCGTTTGTAAAACAGGATCCGATATTCTATACGTTCCCTCCCGTTTTTCTACCAAACTATACGCCATAAGATTTTTTAGGTACTCAAATATCCTGCCTTCGCTTATCCTTTTTTTCTCTTCAATTTCAATAACCATTCTTATATCGCTCCAAGAGCGCGGTGCTTCAGCGATTGCTTTTAAGATCATAAGATATCTTTTTCCCGCTTCTTGCTTGTTTCTAAGAAATGCTTCTAGTTCATCTTTTGCTATTTTTATTGCTTCTTCATTTATTCTTTTTAGAGCAGTTTTGTGTGTATTCGAAAGTCTGAAATACCCATATAGCGTCAACCATCCTATTATTCCGTCTAATTCATCTACTGCTTCTTCAATCTCCTCTTCTTTCCACTCCTTTTTATTCTCCAAAAATCCTCTTCTCAAAAATTCAAGCGATTGTTCTCTTTGAAGGCGCCTTAATTCTATTGTTTCCACGGCTCTTCCGTATAAAGAACCGGCAGAAGAACCTATAAATTCTTCTATCAACCCTATCTCTGAACCAGAGAATACAAAATTTATGTTTTTCGTGGCATCATAAAGTGCCGCAAAGATTTCATCCCCACCAAATCTTTTAAGTTTCTGGGCTTCATCTACTATCAACACCCCTTTTTCTATCTCTCTATCTACTTTCTTCGAGAGCTCTATTAGATCCTCGGAAGCCAACCCTATCCTTATTCCATATAGCTCCAATTTTTTTGGAAGAATTTTCCCTATTTTTCCTCTTATGGAAGCTTTTGAATGAAGCTGAAGGAGGGCGTCTTTTAATCCATTCATGAACTCTTTTCTGTTTGAATAAAACCTTCCGTCCATGTACACACATGGAAGCTTTGTTTCATTCATCGCAACTTTAAGAAGAGAGGTTTTTCCGATTCTTCTTACACCTTTTATGATGATTATTTTTTTACTCCCCATACCAGAAAGGAGAGCCCTCAACTCTTCTTTGTAGTTAAAAAGGTCGCTTACCCTGTCTTTTGGTTTTGGGTCAAAGAGCATGTATGTATATGGAAAAGAAAGGTATATAAAACTTCCGCCCAGAAGTTACTTCCGGCCAATTCCTTTAATCACCCTTTCTAAGAGATTGTTTAGTATTCTAAAAACCTAAATCTAATAAAACTTCCGCCCAGAAGTTACTTCCGCCCTGTTTGGATAAGCCGGGGAAGGGAATCGAACCCCTCTATGCCGGTTTCCAAATAAAATGGAACCTGGAGCAAAGCTGCAATCATAAGGGCACAGGTTAGGTGCCCAACCGCCGTCCCACCAAAGCGAAGGGGGTTACGGAGGAACCTCAAACCTAGGGGAACTCCCCCTGGGTTCGGACTGCAGCCGGCCGCATCGCCACTCTGCCACCCCGGCTAGTTGAGATTAAGAATGAGAAAAGTATTTAAACCTCTTTTCTGAAATCCAGTTGCATGAGGGTTTGGGTTTTTGCATTGCTTTCGCTAGTTTTGTTTGTGCCACTCGCATTTTTAATTCATGAAAATACAGAGGACCCATTTGCAGAAATTAATGCTGTTCTTAGCGAAATAATAAATTATGATGATTATGAACCATCTGGGATTATTGAGCAGTTGATTCCATTTTCATATTTTGATGTTCCTGAACAGGAATATACAAGCGTCGACCAGTATTTTAATAATATGAGCGATTCTGGTGCAGAACCGGATAACTATGTAAATGTGGATGAGCTTTTCAACGAAACCGGTGATACGGGCAATCAAACAAATACTTCTGAATTTATAGATGTTGATGACTATCTCAACCTTGCTTATATGGATGAGGTTCTGTTTAAAATTATAAATTATGATGATGATCAGTATGACTTGGGCATAGAATTTGAATACATGGAAGTTGAGGAGCCGGCCCAGTTTTTAGTTGTTCTTGACCGCCCACCAGATAACTATTATAACGATACATGTGCGCCATGTTCTATAGAATTTGTTTGCTCTGCGATAAGCGATGTTGGATTAGAGAGCATTTCGCTTTACATAATAAATGATAGCGAGCAGTTCTTCGTAATAAATAAAACAACGGTTTCAGGAAAAAATGCATCTGCATCCTGGAATGTTGAAATGCCGGCCGGCAATTATTCTTGGAACTGCCTCGCAGTAGATGTGAATGGAAATAGCACATGGGGAGAAAAGAGAGGGATAATAATAAACTCAAGCTTTCAAAACCTTACTCAAAATATAACTGCTAACTATACCGCAAACGAGACAATAATTGTTCTTGAAAATGTCCAGCCAGTTTCAGTCCTTGCTTCAACTGAGCCGGAAAATGAAAAAATCAACGATAAGGAACATGAAAAAATAACATTTTTTGATTCTTTTCCTCTAGCAGTAGAGGTAGGATCGGTATTGGCGAGGGATGAAGAAGCCAAAAAAGAATTTGATGAAGCAAAGAACTGGAAAATAGAAAAAACAAAAGTAAAAAAAGCAGAGAAGATAAAAGAAAAGATAAAAATAAAGCTTGAGGATGAGCATGTTGAAGGAATAATTACTGATGGGGAAATAAGATTCAGAAAAATTGAGAATGGTTTTGCAGTAAATCCAATAACTGCAAAAGAAACCCTTGTTTTTGCAAAAGCGCATGGAACCCGTTTGTTCAAATGCAAGGATTGGGATTTTGAAAACGAGGTATGCAATGGAGAGTGGGAATTTGTTCAGTTTTTAACTCTTGGTAAGGAGTATGTTGTAAGAATAGATGAAAACGACCCTGCTTTTGTTGAGCGCGGGCCGGATATTGCTTATGATAGCAATGGTTATGATGTTACTTCAAATGTGAGCTCATCAGATGATCAGTATGCGCAGAGCAGCACCTCAACATACTGGGTCAATGCTACATTCTCAACTGGCCTGAGCCAATCCGATGCCATAGATTATGCTCAGGTTGATTGCGAGATTAAAAGAACTGGCGCAGGATTAACATTCGATCTATACTTTGATTACTTCAATTATACAGATAGCACATGGTATACTGTATGCCAGGGTTTAGGGTTAACTCCTCCAGCAACAGATAGTATATATACGTGCAATGTCTCAGATGTTGCTCGGATAAACAAAACAAACCAAACCTACAGATGTAGGATGGCCACATTTCTTTTGGGCACGTGGTATGTTGATATGCTCACGCTTAGCATTAATGCAGTGCCGATGAGGGAGTGCGGAACAATATCTAATTCGAATGCTGTTTACTACCTTGCAAGAAACATAACAAACGATTCTACATGCTTAACAATTACCGGAAGCAATGTTACTGTTGACTGCCAAGGAAACTGGATACATGGAGACGGAGGGGCTGGGGATTTTGGAATCCTCATAAACAATGGCCAGAATGTAACCATAAGAAACTGCAACATTTCTGGATTCCAGGTTGGTATCTACCCATTCTTTTCTACCTATTCAACAGCAAATTCCCCAAAAATTTATAACAATATTTTATGGAACAATAGTTTTGGAATTTACTCTGTGGATGGACTTGGAGGAATTTTTGAGAACAACACAATATACAATAATACTTATGGAATGTGGGGACACGAAATTGATTATGCCAGTTTCATTGGTAATACATTCCACTCAAATCAGATTTTATGCCTTGCTCTAAACTACACATGGTACACAAACCTTACAAACAACGTATTTATGAATTCAACAAATGGTAGTTACTATGAGTTTCAGTTATTAAATGATTGTCGGTACCTGCGCATTGAGAACACAACAATACTAAATACAAGCGCTTATTTCTATCAAGCTGCCAGCGGAGGTGCGAACGATTTTCTTAATCTTACATTTGGGTATAACAGAACGGTAGGTTTGGTTAACTTCCTTAAAATTTCTTCTGCCAATGAAATCCGCGCGGATAGTTTAAGAAGTATTCTTCTCTACCCTGATTTTGTTGCTGTAAACGGCTCTGTTCCAGAATTTAATACAACATCAAGGCTGATCCTGTCTTCTCCATCCTGCCCACCATTAATTTTGACAAAACCAGGTTTTCCAGTTACAAAGGAGGATGTTCTTGCAAATGGCACAAGCTATCTAGGAGCTGTTATCTCTTGCGATGCTAAAAGTTCTGAAGTTGAAGTTTATGGATTTAGTGGCTATACCCTTTCAAGCACCCCACCAGAGCTTGATGGAATAATAGCCTACCGTTCTAATACAGGCGTATATGGAGTATACTCTCCCAAGATTAGGTTTTGGAACTCTACTGGAAATGGAAACTGGAGTAATGAGATAGAGCTGCAGGCTGTTGGCTCTCCAATTCGCTATGCAATCATAAAGTGGTCTCCGATTTCAAGCAAAAAAGTTTTGATAACCCAAAGCGATGATGGATATTTAGATGCCTTTGTGTGCATGGAGAACTGCACAAATCCCCTCAGTTGGCAGTACACCCCAGATATTGGCAGGGTTTGGACAACCGCTCCAGCAACTTCATCAAGAAGGTTTGATGTTGAGTTTGAAACAGTAAGCGGGGATGCTATTGTTGTATATGGGATTGTGGATGCTGCAACTAACCGTGATCTTGCGTATAAGGTTCTTCCTGCAAACACCACAAACTTTACCGGAATAACAGAACAGTACATAGATGATACAGGACATGCAACAGATATTCAGTATACATGGATAAGAATGGATAGAAACCCACAAAAAGATGAACTTATAGTTGTTGGTTTTGATTCTAGTAATAATCACATAAACGCATGGGTATGGGATGGAAATAAGTGGGGAAACCAAATTGAAATTTCTGGGGCTGCAACAGCAACAGGAGGGTACGAAGCACTTGCAGTTAGGTATGCTGCTGATGGGAGTAAAGGCATGGCTATAGGTGGAGACGGAACGGTTGGAAATGTAAATACTAGGTATTGGAATGGTGCTGCTTGGTCTGCAACCATAACTTTTGATATAACGTCAGGTAACCAAGATGTTCTCTGGGCAAACCTTAAGGCAGACCCTGCGAGCGATGATTTACAAGGAGTTTTTGTGGATAGCGGAAGCAGATTGGGTACGGCTTACTGGAATGGCTCTGTTTGGGCAACGACTATAGCTATTGATACTGGGCTTGACACAGGAGTTGCAAGATGCGTTGATTTTGAATGGGATTATAAAGGAAGCCAGGGATATTTGGTATGGGATACTGATGGTGCTGGAACAACACTGAGTTATCGTTTATGCACTCCACAGTGCGCTGGCGCAACCCAGACGGTTTCTACATTCGCAGGCACCGGTGCTTGGCTGACCCTTTACAGACAGCCAGATGCAACAAAAACAGTAAGAGACCTTGGAATAAGATTAAATTCAAATTTTGATATTGGCTCTTTTTACATAAACTCCTCTGCACCAACAATATATAACTACGGTGATGCTGCAATAACAGCGGATACAACAGTTTCTACTTATGAGGCGTATAGTGTTGCGTTTAAGCAGGATAGAGTTCCGCCATCCATAGTTTTCACCCCCCCAACGCCAGCTAACGATAGCACAATAACTGTTAACTACACCCTGATAAACACTTCAATTACAGACAATATTGGAGTTGCGCAGGCTCTTCTTGAATGGAACGGAACAAATGAATCCATGAACTATACGAACAGCACGAACTGGTACAAAAACAAGACAGACCTTGCAGTAGGAACATATACATATAAGGTTTGGGCGGCAGATTATTCTGGGAATTGGAATGTTAGCGAAACGAGAACGCTTAGTTATGGAAGCCCACCAATAGTTATCGTAATCGCCCCTCTTGGAGAAGAATACGACCAACACTCGTTAGTTTCTATTTCCATAAACGCAACCGACCCTGAAGGAATAAACTCTTCTATTGCAGAAGTAACTCTTCCTAATGGAACTATGGAAAACATTACATTAGGGGCGGGTTTGGAAAGCGATAATTTTAACGTAAATACGATGGATACAAACTGGTTTATTGAGAATGTTTCTATTGGTCCCGGGCAGACATGCAACGCAGATATTGATGCAACGATTCCAGATAAGTTGTTTATCTCTTTGAGCGGGGATGGCTCTCCGCAAACTGATACCCTATGCTCAGTAATCTCAAAGAAAGCAATAGATGGAGATTTTGACATAAACATTTCATTTGAGATTCTTGGCTCATTAGAGCCAGATACCGCATTCAACTTCCAGATTACAGAGATGCCTGGTTCTGCAAACGCTACAAAAATGATATTTATTGCGGTTTCAAACTGGACTGGGTTTGGTCATCTTTATGAGATATATGCAAGCGATGGAACTTTTTCAGATTACATTCTATCTAGAGAAACAAACGACACTTATGGAAAGATGAGAATTAAACGGGTTGGCAATAACTTTACATTCTACACATGGAACAACACTGCGAACGATTGGACCGAAGAAAATGTTTCCCAGAATGAATTTAATCTCAGCAGGGCGGTTTTTGTAACATTTGAAGCAGAATCCGTTTCTCCTGGATGGGGTAGCATAAATGTTAGTTTGGATAATTTCAGCGTATGGAGCAACAATTACACTTTTGGCTTGTTCAACAATACACATACCATTGGCCTTTACAATGTAACTTTCTATGTTCGCGATAACATCGGCTCGCTTAACAATTCAGAAAAAACAAACTTTACAATAATTCAAGTGAACGACCCGCCCTCAACCCCATTCATTCTCACTCCATCTATCGGCTCAAAAATATACGGAGTTTATAATATTACATGGAGCACGGTTTATGATGAGGAAGGGGATAGCGTATGGTTCAACATAACCCTTCTTAATTCAGATTACTCCTACAACACAACCTTAGTATCTAACTATGGAAACATAACAACAACAAGCTATGAATGGGACACAACTGCACATGCAGATGGCTACTACTCTCTGCGTATTGTTGTTTTTGAGAATGAAACAGCCGAGCATCTCAGCAATAGTTACACTCTGACCGGAATCTTCTATATAAACAACGATGTTCCAATTGTAATAATAAATGCTCCTCATGGAGAAGATTACCCACAGTCCATGCCTGTTTCAATTTCCATAAATGCAACCGACCCTGATGGCATAAACTATTCAATTGCAGAAATAACGTACCCAAACGGAACGATGGAAAATCTAACTCTTGAAAAAGGACAGCAGAGCGATGATTTCAGCGTGGATTCATTAGGAATAAGCTGGACAGATGAGGAAACTATCGGTCCTTCGCAGAACTGCATCGTTGATATTGATACCACAATTCCAGATAAAGCATTTACAGGAATTTCCGGGGATGGAACCCCAGAGGCCGATACCCTTTGCTCTCTCATTTCAAAGAAAGCAATAGATGGAGATTTTGACATTCAAGTAGATTTCAATATAGAAGGGTATGAAGGAACAGACATCGCATTAAACTTCCAGATAACAGAGATTCCAACATCAGCAGAAGCATCAAAAATTGCTTTCATATCTCTTTCAAACTGGACAGGTTGGGGAAGAAATTATGAGGTATTTGTGGATGATGGAACCGTCTCAGATTATATTGCAACCAGAGAGACAGATGATACTTATGGAAAGATGAGAATAAAACGTGTCGGCAATAACTTTACATTCTACACATGGAACAATACTGGTGGAGAGTGGATGGAAGAGAATTCAACAGAACTTGATTTCGCGCGTGCAGTTTATGTTACAATGGAAGCAGAATCTACGTATCCAGGATGGGGCAGCATAAATGTAAGCTGGGATAACTTTGTTGTTAATGATAGCAACTTTACTTTTGGAATGTTTGAGAATACAGACCTGCTCGGGCTTTACAATGTAACAATAATTGTAATGGATAATTTAGGAAGAATGAATAATACAGAAAAAACAAACTTCACAATAGTTTATCATAACTATCCCCCTTCAAAACCGTACCTACTTACCCCATTCCCAGGAGAGTTTGTAAGCGGAACCTACCATATCACTTGGAGCAATGTTTATGACTACAACAATGACAGTTTACAGTTTAATATCACTCTACTTAACCCAGACCTTACCTACAATGCAACAATAGTCTCCAATTATGGAAACTCCTCCTCTACTCAGTACGATTGGGATAGTACTCTTTACGAAGATGGGGTATATTCCATGGAAATTCTTGTTTTTGAAAACGAAACCCCTGAGGGTTTGAGCAACAGCTACACGCTGTTCGGAAACTTCACGATAGACAACACTAAACCATCCATATGGTTTGAGCCCCCAACAGAAACTTCCGGAACAACCGTTTACCGCAATTATATACTTGTAAATGTAAGCGCAAATGATACAAACCTTAATGTCATAGGAATATTCCTCTACAACTCAACAGGAGGACTTTTGAACGAAACATATTCCTCAACCTCACCATTCTTTGTGAATTTCACAAATCTTGCGGATGGGCTCTACTATTTCAACGCAACCGCCGTAGATTTAGCAGAAAACCAGAACTGGACAGAAACAAGGAATGTTAGTATTTTGACACAAGGATGTGTTGGCGTGACGAAGACATTCAGATGCGGAGAAATTATAAATGAATCGTGCACGATGACATCTAATTTATACTCAAACGGGACATGTTTTACTGTAAAAGAAAGCAACGTCCAGATAAACTGCTCTGGTTTCTCAATAAAAGGTAATTCCTCAGGATATGGAATACTCGTACAAAATACAACCAATTTCTCTATAATAGATTGCATTATAGGAAATTTCTCCTCAAGCATTCATGTACTCAATACGAATAACTCGCTGTTTAAAAATAATACCTTATTCAAATCGCAATATGGCATGTTCATGGACCCGTCCTATAACAATACGATTATAGAAAATCAAATTTTTGCCAACTCTAATATAGGGCTTTATCTGAACGATTCTCACAACAATACAATAAGAAACAATACATTCGAAAATAACACAAATACAGGTTTAAAATTGGAATATTCAACGAATAATAAAATAGAGGCAAACATGGTTAAAAATAACACAGTTGGAGTAAACTTTGTAAAAAGTAATTTAAATAACATAACCCAAAACAACTGCTCGCTTGCATCAGATTGTATCTTAATTTCTGATTCAAACTATTCTCTAATCTCAGAAAATTTTGTGTATTCAAATGATAGAACCGGTATACGGTTAGATCCCTATTCACTAGGTAATAATGTCACAAATAATAGAGTAGAAGACGCAAATCAAAAATGCATTTATTCATCTAGCAATACTTTGGTCTTAATTAAAAATAACACTGCTCGCAATTGCAGCGAAGATGGAATATTCTTACACAATAGCAATAATGTTACGGTTCTGGAAAATACTGTACACGAAAGCTATTATGGTATAACAGTTTATGTATCAAATAACACCAACTTAACAGACAATCATGTTTATAACAATACACAAGATATGCTAGTAAGTTCTGATGATTTTAACATTTACAATATCTACATTAAAAACCTAACAGTAGACAATCCTTTAGGCAATTTTGAAAACTATACCTCTTTAGATATAATAGATTCATTTGGCAGCCCAACACAGGAAGAAGCATACATAATAAATTGGACTCAAAACTCCACCTCTTTGCCAACCGACCGAATTAGTTTTGCTCAAAAATTTGTAGAGATCTACCCGGGAGGCGGAGAGGTTTCCATAGACTCCATTAGTTGGACATGGTTAGATTCTGAACTTACTGGTTATTATGAGAGCATGTTCGAACTCTGGAAATACAATTCCTCTGGTTGGACGATGCTAAATAACACTCCCGATACAACCAACAATCGTCTTTCTCTTTCAAACATGAATCCTGCAAGTATATATGGAATGCTCCAAGGAGCTGAGAACTGTCCGGTAATAACTTCTCCTGGGGCATACATCCAAACACAGAACTATGTTGGCGCGCCTAATAACGCGTCTCCGCTTTCTGGAGTTGCTTGTGTAAAGATAGCGGCCTCAAACGTGCTCTACGACTGCAATGGCTATAACATAACTAATAATGGAACTTCTGGGGATACGTACGGCGTTCTACTAAACGGCTCCCTACTTAACGTAACTATTAAAAATTGCCCGAGCATATCGAACTACACGTACGGTGTTTATGTCTACGCTTCGAATGAAACTGTTATTCTGAATCTAACTGCACATAATAACACACAAGATGGTATTCACCTTCGTTTAAGTTCAAAAAGCATTATTGCGAATAGCACGGCGTACAATAACTCTTGGGTTGGCTTTTATCTTTCAGAGTCAGAAAATAATACTATTTATAATAACATTGCGTATAATAACCCGAATGGCGGATTCCGCATTGCAGAGAACTCTCATGGCAATAGCGTATTTAATAACACTGCTTATAAAAACGACAATGGCTTTTGGCTTTTCACGAACTCCACTAACAACTTCGTGTATAATAACACCGCCCATAGCAACGCTAACTCTGGCTTCTATGTGTATTCAAGTTTCAATAATATATCAAATAATACAGCGTATAACAATTCTCTATGGGGTTTTCATATCATTTCACCGTATAATAAAATATTTGGGAATGCAGCGTACAATAATACGTATTATGGATTTGTTTTATCAAGCAGCGCAAACGATACGCTAATTTTTGATAATGTGGCAAATAATAATTCAGATGATGGTTTTTGGATATCCTCCTCCAACAATA